>CAVTJY010000024.1:0-53337 GCA_963735125.1 uncultured Alphaproteobacteria bacterium
CAGGATCGACGAACCGGACGCCGCGACCGTCGTGACGCTCGACGGACAGGACGCCAAGACCGGCGCGACGTGCGGCGCGGCAACACCCCCGCCACAACAGACACCGGCAGCGGCGGCACGGCACCGAAATAGGGGGGCGCTCGGTTTTTTCCTCCCCTAGTGGTCGAGCAGTTTCTGACGGGCAGCAAACGACGTGATGGATCGGGCGGTTACTACCGTAGCGACGTAAGCCTATTTGATGCGAAGCCCTCGCGTCGCAGTCGGTCACACGTCGCCGCATCTTCATCTGCCGTTTGCTACTCTCTTCGTCCGATGCATTATCTTGCGGGTCGTACAACGAGACAGAATAAAGCGGGCCTAAAAGAGACTAAAAGCCGTTTGCTTGGAAGCTTGTGATGATTGGGAAATGTTTCGTCGGGCATTTGCCGACGGTGCGTGGGTGTCGGCCTCGGGTGCAGATGCCACTTTTCGGGTATCTGGCAGTGGTGACGCCATGCCTTCTTGCCCTTCTTCTTATCGTTGCCGAAGCTTTTGATGCTCCGGTGCTCCAAACGGCCATAGCGGCACCCATCCGCCTACCTGGCAGTCGCGTACAAGTGGCCACTCATTGCCAATCCTCACGGTGCGTGAGGCGCCCGCACCTCCGGTATGGGCTCTCACTTCGGCAGACTACCCGACAATGGCGCGAAATAATGAGCCGATAAAGCAATCTGCCAAAAAGATGGCTGGCGGACCAAGCAAGAAGGCGAAGCGACAGGTGCAGCCGCAGCGGATCGGAGCTCGCTACATTGCACACGTGATGCCTAAATCTCACGAAGCTATCGGTCGGGTCTGGTAGGTCTGTGCATGCTTGGCACTTAAGCAGACATTGCAACACAGCCGCCTGATGTCCGCTTTCGGGGTAAAGCGGGCATTCCCCTGACATGGCGGGATGTCGCCTTTTGACCCAAAGCGGACATCGGCGAGCATCTCATGTTGCAGTAGCGAAGCCGGTTTCAGCCCCTATCAAAGTACTCGGCCGAGCCGATACGATGCCGTCTCCTGAGCCAAGGGGCGGGCATGAGGCGGCGGGAGTTTATCGCAGGGCTGGGCTCAGTTGCCGCGTACCCCATTAGCGTGCGCGGGCAGCAACAGAGCCGCACCGCCCAAGTAGGCTATCTGACGGGCGGCGTCCTTTCTGCCCGTTCCAATCTCCTGAATGAGTTCCGGGTCGGGATGCGTGAGTTCGGTTACGAGGAAGGACGCAATCTGAACCTGACCCTACGCGGTGCCGACGGTCATTTCGACCGTCTGCCGCAGCTCGCTGAGGAACTGCTTCGGAGCAATCCCGACGTGTTGCTGGTATCAACCACTCCCGGCAATCTCGCCGCGAAGGCTGCGACATCCACAGTGCCGATCGTGATGGTTGGTCCTGACCCCATCGGGCTTGGTTTGGTCACCAGTCTCGCGCGGCCGGGCAGTAACATCACGGGCATAACCAACAGCACTGCCGAATTGACGAGTAAACGGCTTGAGATATTAAAGGAGCTTCTCCCGACCGTGACTCGGGTAGCCGTACTGATCAATCCCAATGATCAGAATAGCGATCTTCAGATGCAGGGCGCACGTGCGGCTGCGAAGCTTCTGGGAATTTTGCTAGATCCGGTTCTGCCGCTACGCGAAGCCTCGGATCTGGGGCCGAGCTTTGCAACCATGGTTGGCGCTGGCGCCAAAGCCGCTATTCGGATGGTCGATCCCCTGACGAGTGTTTTCCGACAGCGCACAGTCGAGCTTGCGCTGTCGCATCAAATGCCGGTGATTTTCGCATTCCGCGAGGACGTCGCGGCCGGGGGACTTATTTCGTACGGCACAGATTTTCCCGCGCAATACCGACAGGCGGCTCGCTTCGTTCATCGCATTCTCGATGGCAGAAAGCCGAGCGATCTGCCGATTGAGCAGCCCACGCGCTTCGAGCTAGTGCTCAACCTCAAGACCGCCAAGAGCGCTCGGCCTCACCATACCACCGTCCGTGCTGGCTCGCGTCGACGAGGTGATCGAATGAAGCGGCGCGAGTTCATTACGGCTCTCGGTGGCGCGGCGGCGATACCGCTAGCGGCGCGTGCGCAGCAGCCGGCGGTGCCAGTTGTTGGTTTCCTCCATAGTTCGTCGGCGACGGCCTATACGGGGCTGGTGGCTTCATTCCGCAAGGGCTTGAGCGAAACCGGGTACTCGGAAGGTCAGAATGTTGCGATCGAATTTCGTTGGGGCGAAGACCGCAATGAGCGCCTGCCGGCGTTGGCGGCGGAGCTGGTTCAGCGGCAGGTGGCTATCATCGTCACACCGGGCAGTACCGCCGCAACGCTTGCGGCCAAGGCGGCAACCGCGACGATTCCAATCGTCTTCTTGAGCGCTGTCGATCCGGTCAAAACTGGCCTCGTTGCCAGCCTCAACCGGCCGGGTGGCAACGTTACCGGGGTCAGCGACATTGGCGTGCAGCTTGCGGCTAAACGGCTCTCACTCTTGCACGAACTGCAGCCTGGAGCCGCGCGGTTTGGCTTGCTTGTCAATCCCGGCAATCCGGGAATTACCGAGCCCTTCGTCACCGAAGTGCAGACGGCGGCTTCGGTAATCGGCCGGCAGATCGAAGTCGTCGCGGCCAGGACGGATATCGACATCGATAAGGCTTTTGCGACGCTTGTGAACAAGCAGGCGGATGCTGGTTGCCACGATCGAGCGGCCCTCCGGCGTCTCGTCGGCGAGCGAGGCGAGCTGGGCCGCATCGGCCAGCTCCTGCTCGCTGACGTTACGCAGGGGCTTGAACTCGGTGGCCTGCCGGTTGCCGAGCGTGATGGTGCCGGTCTTGTCGAGCAGCAGCGTATCGACGTCGCCGGCCGCTTCCACGGCCCGGCCGGACATGGCCAGAACATTGAAGCGCACGAGCCGGTCCATGCCGGCGATGCCGATCGCCGACAGCAGCGCGCCGATGGTGGTCGGGATCAGCGTGACGAACAGGGCCACCAGCACGACGATCGACACGGCGCTGCCGGCGTAGGCGACGTAGCTCGGGATGGTGGCCGTCGCGAACACGAAGATGATGGTCAGGCCGACCAGCAGGATGTTGAGCGCGATCTCATTGGGCGTCTTCTGCCGCTCGGCGCCTTCCACCAGCTTGATCATGCGGTCGATGAAGGTCGAGCCGGGCGCCGAGGTGATGCGCACGCGAATCCAGTCCGACAGCACCTGCGTGCCGCCGGTCACCGCCGAGCGGTCGCCGCCGAACTCGCGGATGACGGGCGCGGACTCGCCCGTGATGGCCGCCTCGTTGACGGAGGCGATGCCCTCGATCACCTCGCCGTCGGAAGGGATGGTGTCGCCGGCTTCCACCAGCACGACGTCGCCGACCTTCAGGCTGGTGCCGGGCACCAGCTTGTAGTCGCGGCTGTTGGCGGCATTCAGCAGCTTGGCCTGCGTCTCCGTGCGCTGGCGGCGCAGCGAGTCGGCCTGCGCCTTGCCACGGCCCTCGGCGATCGCCTCGGCGAAGTTGGCAAACAGCACGGTGAACCACAGCCACAAGACGATCTGGAAGGTGAAGCCGAGGTTCTCGCCGCCGGTCACCAGATCGCGAACCAGGATGATGGTCGTCAAGATCGTGACGACCTCGAGCACGAACATCACCGGGTTCTTGATGAGCGTACGCGGATCGAGCTTGGCGAATGCCGAGCCGATGGCTGGCAGGATGATTTTGGTATCCAGCAGCGCCGACACCGGCATCTGTTTGCGAAGGGTAGAGGTTTGCATGTGGAGTGCTCCGATGAATCGGTCTGCTTAGAACACCGTGCCGGCGCGCATCGCGAAATGCTCGACGATCGGCCCGAGTGCCAGGGCGGGGAAGAAGGTGAGGCCGCCGACGATCAGGATGACGCCGACCACCAGGCCGACGAACAGCCCGCCCGTGGTCGGGAACGTGCCGGCCGAGGCCGGAACGGTCTTCTTGGCGGCCAGCGAGCCGGCAATCGCCATGGCCGGGATGATCATCCAGAAGCGGCCGACCAGCATGGCGATGGCGCCGGTGACGTTGTACCAGGGCGTATTGCCGGTCAGCCCGCCGAACGCCGAGCCGTTGTTGGCGGTCTGCGAGGTGTAGGCATAGAGCACCTCGGTGAAGCCGTGCGGACCGGCGTTGGCCATCGACGCGACGGCCGACGGGATCACCACCGCCGCCGCGGTCCAGCCGAGGTACATGAGCGGCAGGATCAGGATGGCCAGCATGGCCATCTTGACCTCGTGCGCCTCGATCTTCTTGCCGACGTACTCCGGCGTGCGCCCCACCATCAGGCCGGCCACGAAGATGGCGATGATGACGAAGATCAGCATGCCGTACAGGCCCGCGCCGACGCCGCCGACGATGATCTCGCCGAGCTGCATGTTGATGAGCGGGATCATGCCGCCGAGCGGGGTGAACGAGTCGTGCATGGCGATCACGGCGCCGCACGAGGCGGCCGTGGTGATGACGGCAAACAGCGCGGAGGCGACGATGCCGAAGCGCACCTCCTTGCCCTCCATGTTGCCGCCGGTCAGGCCCATGGCGGTGAAGGCGTCGTTGCCGTGCGCCTCGGCCCAATAGGTGGCGGCGACGCCGGCGATGAACAGCACGCCCATCGCGGCCAGGATCGCCCAGCCCTGGCGCTCGTTGCCGACCATGCGGCCGAACACGTTGGTCAGCGCCGCGCCGATGGCGAAGATCGAGATCATCTGCACGAAGTTCGACAACGCGGTGGGATTCTCGAAGGGATGCGCGCCGTTGGCGTTGAAGAAGCCGCCGCCGTTGGTGCCCAGCATCTTGATGGCGATCTGCGAAGCGACCGGACCGATGGCGATGGTCTGCTTGCCGCCTTCCAGCGTGGTCGCGTCCACATAGGCGCCCAGCGTCTGCGGAATGCCTTGCCACACCAGGAACAGGCCGAAGATCACGCAGATCGGCAGCAGCACGTACAGCGTGCAGCGCGTGACATCGACCCAGAAGTTGCCGATCGTGTTGGCGGACGCCCGGGCAAAGCCGCGGATCAGCGCGACGGCCAGCACGATGCCGGTGGCCGCCGACACGAAGTTCTGCACGGTCAGGCCGAGCATCTGGGTGAGGTACGACATGGTCGTCTCGCCGCCGTAGTTCTGCCAGTTGGTGTTGGTGGCGAAGCTGACGGCCGTGTTGAAGGCGAGGTCGGGCGCCACCGCCGACTGCTCCGCCGGGTTGAGCGGCAGCACGCCCTGCAGGCGCATCAGCGCATACAGCAGCAGGAAGCCCGCCAGGTTGAACAGCAGCATGGCGACCGTATAGGTCAGCCAGTGCTGCTCGCGGCGCTCGTCGACGCCGCCGACCGTGTAGAGCGCGGCTTCCACGGGGCGCAGAACAGGCGACAGGAAAGTGCGCTCGCCGGCGAACACGCGCGTCATGTAGCCGCCAAGCGGCTTCACGAGCGCGACGACGAGCGCGCAAAAGAGCAGGATTTGCATCCAGCCGATCAGGGTCATGGCACGCCTCTCAGAATTTCGAAACTTGCTTAGAACTTCTCTGGCCGCAGCAGGGCGTAGGTCAGGTAGACGAGCAGCGCCGCGGTAACGACGCCGCCCAGGATGTATTCGAGCAGCATGGGAATTCTCCTCGAGGTTCAGAGGCGCTCACAGCCATATGCGTAGGCGACCGACACGACGAAGAAGCCGACGCCGGCGGCCAGCAAGATCAGGTCCAGCATGGTTTGCTCCTGCGAACACGGACGACCCGGCGCGGCTCAGCCGGCTCCGGGTCGATGCAGCGGGATAATTGTCCGGAGCGCCATATGAATTCGAGTGCGCCGCCGGAACTGTTTTATAAAAATTCCATATATGCGCGCGGCGCCCGAACGGCCGAGCAAAGCTGTCATCCTCGGACTTGGTCCGAGGATCCAGCCATCCACAAGCGCCTGAGCGAGTTGAGGATGGATGGTCGGGCCAAGCCCGACCATGACAAATGAGCTACCGAGGTGACTCCGTCAACTCGGAAGCACCCTACCCTGCGCCGCGCCGGCGTAGCGCTGCAGCGCCTCGACGCGATCGCCGACCGAGGGGTGCGTGGAGAACAGGCCGCTGACGCGCTCGGCCACCGGGTTCTCGATGAAGAACGCCTCCATGCGCGAGGGCACGTCGAGCGCGGCGTTCGCCTCGATCTTGCGCAGCGCGCGGACCAGCGCATCGGGGTTCTTGGTCAGCTCCGCGGAGCCCGCATCGGCCAGGAACTCGCGCGAGCGCGACAGCGCCAGCCGGATCAGCGTCGAGACGCCCCAGGTGATGAGGATGATCGCCATCGCCACGGCGATGGCGATCAAGGCGCCGCCCCCGCCGTCCCGGCTGCGCCCGCCGCTGCCGCCGCTATCCGAGTCGCTGTCGCCGCCGCGATGAGCTGCCCGACGTGCCGCGCGAGCTGCCCCACGGCCCCTGACTCTTGGAGCGCGGCGCCCAGCCGTAGGGGAAGTCCCAGCCGCGGATGATAAGGTCGCCGAAGAAGGCAAAGATGCCGGCGAAGATGACGGCGATCACCATCAGCTGCGTGTCGCGGTTGCGGATGTGGGTGAGCTCGTGCGCGAGCACCGCCTCCAGCTCGTCGTCGCTGAGCGTCTGCACCAGGCCGCTCGTCACGGCGACGACGTACTGGCCCTCGCGCAGCCCGGACGCATAGGCGTTGAGCGCGGGGCTGTCGATGATCTGCAGCGCCGGCATGGGCAGGCCGCGCGAGACGCACAGGTTCTCCAGCGTGTTGTAGAGCTTGGGCGCCTCGCTGCGCGACACGCCCCTGGCCCCGGTCGCCATGTTGATCAGCGTCTGGTGCGCGAACCAGGCGATCACGAACCAGGCCAGCGCGCCGATCATGGCGATCGGCCACGGCGCTGGCGAAGCGTGCGACCAGCCCAGGCGAAGATCTCGTCGAACGTGCCGCCCATGAAGGCGCTGACCGAGCAGCAGGATCGAGAACAGCAAGGCGTGCAGCAGCGCGACGAAGCCGACCAGCAGCAAACCGAGCGAATCCGGTTCGCCCGGATATGGCCGTACAGTCCATAGGCCTGGAACATGGATGTCGCGCCCCATAGTCTCCCTCTCCCCGCAATATCCGGGAGAGAGTGGAGTACCCGGAACTCAGAACTTCACCTGCGGGGCGGTCTGCACGGCCTTGCGCTCGGTCTCGTCGAGGTTGAAGAACTCCTGCGGCCCGAAGCCCATGGAGGCGGCAAACAGCACGGCCGGGAACGACTCGCGCGTGGCGTTGTACTCGGCCGCCGCGTTGTTGAAGAAGCGGCGCGCGGCGGCGATCTTGTTCTCGAGGTCGGACAGCTCGGCCTGCAGCTGCTGGAAGTTCTGGTTGGCCTTCAGATCGGGATAGGCCTCCGCCAGCGCGAAGATCTGGCGCAAGCGCGCCCTGCAGCATGCCCTCGGCCTGCGCCTGCGCGGCCGGACCCTGCGCGGTCACCGCCGCGTTGCGGGCCTTGATGACGGCCTCCAGCGTGCCCTTCTCGTGCGCCGCATAGCCCTTCACCGTCTCGACCAGGTTGGGGACCAGGTCGTGGCGCTGCTTGAGTTGCACGTCGATGTCGGAGAAGGCCTGGCGGCAGCGCTGCCGCAGCGACACCAGGCCGTTGTAGGTCATGACCAGCCACAGGCCGACCAGCACAATCACGCCAAGGATGATCCAGCCTGCCGTGCCCATGGGTTCCTCCAACTTCCGCCAAACCGAGCCGCATATGGTACCGGCGCATCGTTAGCACCAGCTTAACATTGTGTTAACCGCAAGCCGCCGAGTGTTCGCGGACCAGCGAATCGAACGGAACGCCATGCGCACGCCGCCACTCGAGGAGATTTTGGCCGACGGCGGCCTGCCGCTGGGCGACGACCTGCGTCGCACGGTCGACGCCTGGCTCGCGCATCTGGCGCACGAGCGCGGCGCCGCCGACAAGACGCTGGAAGCCTACGCGCGCGACCTGCGCCAGTTCCTGGTCTGGCTGAAAGGCGACCTCGGCCACGCGCCGTGCCTGGCCGACCTCGCCCGCCTCGATGCCAAGATGTTTCGCCGCTTCATGGCCGCGCGCCGCCGCGACGGCCTCGCCGGTCGGTCGCTGGCGCGCACCATGTCGGCGCTGCGCACCTTCTTCCGCTGGCTGGAGGCCGAGGAGATCACCCACAACCGCGGCGTCATGCAGGTCGGCCTGCCCAAGGTGCCGCACGGCATTCCCAAGCCGCTCACCGTCGGCAAGGCGGCCGAGGTGATCGACGCGCGGCCCGAGGCCGAGCTCGACTGGATCGCCGCCCGCGACACCGCCGTGCTGCTGCTGCTGTACGGCTCGGGCCTGCGCATTTCGGAGGCCCTGGGCGCTGACGCCGAAGGATGCGCCTGCGGCCGGCCGCGACGTGCTGCACATCCGCGGCAAGGGCGGCAGGGAGCGCCTGGTTCCCGTGCTGCCGATCACGCAGGCAGCCATCGCCCGCTACATCGCGGCTGTGCGTCTATCCCCTCGACCGCGACGGCCCGCTGTTCCTCGGCGCCAAGGGCGCACGGCTAAGCCCACGCATCGTGCAGCGGCTGATGGAGGACCTGCGGGCCAGCCTCGGCCTGCCCGCCACCGCGACGCCGCACGCCTTGCGGCATTCGTTTGCCACGCATCTGCTGTCGGCCGGCGCCGACCTGCGCCAGATCCAGGAACTGCTGGGCCACGCCAGCCTGTCGACCACGCAGGCCTATACCGAGGTCGATCGCGAGCGCCTGCTCAAGGTGTACGAGCAAGCGCATCCGCGTGCCTGAAGTTTGCGCAAGGTCACGCTGCTGACATCATGCCGCATCATGACTGGCCCCGAGCGGGGTCTATGCCAATAAGCATGCAAAGTCGTGGCAACGTCGGTGGAGGGCACCGCGTGCGTGTGATCCGTCTCCTCGTGCTGGGATTGGCGTTGCTGCTCGGGCATCCGGCCCTTGCCAGCGACGAGCCTGCCGCGCCGTCCTGCCGTGGCCTCAACATCCTCCAGGAGATGCAGGGCAGCGATGCGCACGAGCGCATCCTGGCCGCCGCCTCGGCGACCGAGAACACCGAGGCGCTGCTCTGGAAGATCGAGCAGGGTGACCTGGCCCCGTCCTATCTGTTCGGCACCGTGCACCTGACGGACGAACGCATCACCGAGCACTCGCCGACCCTGCTGGCGGCGCTCGGCACCTCGCGCCGGCTGGTGCTGGAGATCGACGACTTCTCGCCCGACAGCTTCCTGAAAGCCTTCGCGCGGGCGCGCGAGCTGATCATGTTCACGGACCGCCGGCGCCTCGACCAGCTGCTGACCGCCGAGGAGTACAGCAAGGTGTCCGGCATCCTGCAGCGCTCGGGCTTCCCGCGGGAGGTGGCCGGCGCCGTGCGGCCGTGGGTGGCAACCCTGCTGATGGCGCTGTCGGATTGCGAGCAAGCGCGCATGCGCACCGGCCTCTTGTCGCTGGACGCAAAGCTGGCACGGCAGGCCCAGTCGCTCGGCATCGTCGTCGCGGGCCTGGAGACGCTCGAGCTGCAGTTCAGGGCCATGGCCAGCGTGCCCGAGGCCGACCAGATCGCCATCCTGAAGGCCGCGCTGCGCACCTACGATCGCATCGACGACATCCTCGAGACCACCGTGCAGCTCTACCTGGGGCGGCAGACCGGTGCCATCTGGCCGCTGCAGCTGGCGCTTGCCGAGCAGGTCGGCGTGGCGCCGGAAGCCTTCACCTCGCTCGAGCACAGCCTGCTGGCGACGCGCAACATCGGCATGCGCGAGAACGCCGCGCGGCATCTGGCCGAGGGCGGCGCCTTCATCGCCGTCGGCGCCCTGCATCTGCCGGGACGGCACGGCCTCGTCGCATTGCTGCGCGAGGCCGGCTACACCGTCACGGCCGTCGAGTAGGCGAGTACCTCCCGACGCTGCCGTACCAAGCTGGCCTATAGGATGCGGAATACGGCGCCGGCGACCGAGCGTGGGCGCTCGCGCACGCGTCCGCCGTCATTGCCGGAGCGAACGATCCATTGCCCGTTCTTGGCGCGTCCGGTGATCTCGCCGACATGATGTCTCCAGACCACCACGGCGCCGACCTTCGGCGCGGTCGCCTGGCCTCGGCGGCTCCAGTTCCAAGCCAGGTTGTACTCCGGCCCGCCGCCTCTCTGCGAACGCATCCACCAGCCGCACCACGCGCCCGGCCGTGGTCCGAGCCCGCGGTGGCTGCCCAGGTCGGCTTGCTTTACGGCTGGCCTTGACAACCGGCTTTCGCGCTGCGCGATGCTTGCGATGCGCGCGCCTCGGAGCTGCGTCGTAGTCATACTCCGAGCGCTCGTAACGTCGCGCCGACGCTTCGCGGGATCGGTATCGCCGGTGCGCCTGGCGGGAGTCGGAGTCCTCCCATTCGCGTTCACCGGACCACTCGTGGCGACGCGCTTCGGCGGAGGTGCTAGCACCAAACAGGACGAGCGCCCCCACGACGCCGAACAGCTTCACTTTCATGCTCATGTACGCATTTCCCTGCACTGCTTTTGTCGAAGCGCGTGAGGGGGATAGGCAATTCTGCTGAAAATGAGGCTGAGCCCGCGCGGCGTGGCAATTCGCCCCCGCGCGGAGGGCTATCAGCGCGCGAATGCAGCCACCGGATGCGCATTTGCATCAGTCAGATGGTCGCTGCACCACGCATCTTCCTGACCGCGACCAATTCCTGTCCGCAACTAGCCGGCCGTATAGGGCACCTTGTGCTGCAGGATCGCGTTCGGCCCGAGAATGCTCGGCACCTGGGCGTAGCCGAGCTCGGCAAGCTGGTCTTTGACCTTGCCGACGAGCCCCTCGAAGGTGATCGTCTTCTCTTTCCTCAGGATGGCGGCCAGGCTGTAGGTGAAGGCGCCGTGGCTGGCGGCGCCGTGCCGGTATTCATAGGAGTATTCCTGCCTCCGCGCAGGCTTCGATGATGACCGGCAGATAGGGTCCGCGCGCTTTCATCTCGTCGGTGCGTTTGAGGCGCGCGTACTGAGCGGACGAGAGGCCGCGCAGCATCGATGCGCGACCCAGGCGCTTGGTGGCGCCGTCCTGTCCGAAGTAGGCGGCCGACAAATCCTTCTTGGGCGTGAACTTGTTGTCGAGGCGGGCGAAGTCGCGGCTGACCCACATCCCGGTCTTGCTGTCCCACTTCAGCTCGCGATGGCGGATGTCGTCGGGTGGGGCGATGCCGCGCGGGCGCATGCCGCCGTCGCGATGGATGCCGCCCGAGTGACAGCAGTCGAAGATCATCACCAGGCGACAGTCGTAGGGGAGCTGGCTGTACAGGCTGAAGATCTGATCGTCGGATATGGCTTTCGCGGGTGACCAGTCGAAGTCCCACGGCACCAGGCTCTCGACATGATGATCGGGCTCGAAGTCGTCGCCGTACTCGGGGATGCGAGCGCCATGTCCGCTGAAGTAGAAGACGATCTCGTCGCCGGGCTTGGGATCGTCGAGAAGCCACTTCATGCGGCTGAGAATGCCGTCCGCCGTGGCCCGGCCGTCGAGGCAGGTTCGGATCGTTTCCGGCGGAAAGCCGCAGTCCTGCAGCACGGCGCTCATGGTGAAGACGTCGTTGATGCAGCCTTCGAGCCGCTGGGCGGGATCGGGATAGTCGTTGATCCCGATCAGCAGCGCCTTCTGCTTCTTGCGGTCCTTGGTGACCGCCATGCGGGCCTTTGCCGGCGGTGCCGAGCCGAACGACCTGGCATTGAGCCGGGTGGCGCCGATCCGCTGCCAGACGTTTGCGACGGTCGCCCGATGTCGGAAGTAGCTTTCGGCGGCGTGGTCGCCGAAGCCGTCGTCGTCGAAGGGCGTCTCCGTCTGCTCGAAGTTCGCAGCCTCCGGCAGGCTGATACGCGCCGTGAAGACGTCGTCGTGCACATTGAACAGATGGTGCCAGAAGCCGACATGCAGCGGCTGGACGCGGCCGTTGGTGAGGTTGCGCACCACGAACGGGTTGCCGATCTGCGAGCCGAAGGTGACGTAGTGCGCCTTCGCCAGTATCGGGCCAACGTCGTTCTTCTCCGCGTCGGCATGGGTGAAGGCGTTGTACGTCACCAGCGAGCCGAGGCTGTGCGCCAGGATGACGTCGGGCTTGTGCTTGCGCACGGCGTCCAGCACAAGCTTGCGGCTTTGCCGCTTGAAGCCCTCGTCCTCGACCCAGGCCACCACATAGCCCGCGGTCCACTTGATCTTCTCGGATATCTCCGACACCACGCCGCGCTCGCGGCGCCCGAGCGAGGAAACCCCGCTCTTGGTCAGTTTCCAAAGCGCCGCGACGCTTTCGGCCAGCGAGATTTCCGTCTTGTCGAAGATGTCGTCATAGGTGACGAACTTGAAGTCCAGCTCGAGCCCCTGCATCTGCGGGAAGGCCGCGCGGACCGCCTCGGGCCATTTCACCGTCCAGTCCGAAGCCCGATGGTCGCCCAAACCATGCACGCCCAATACGGTCAGTACCTTGTCCGCCATAGCGCCACCCCGAAATAGGTCTTGATAATGATGATCAGCTAATCTGCCGCGCTGATCATAGGACCGGGGCGATGTTTGCCAAGCCTCATTCTGGCGGCATCAGTAGGGGAGTACGGCAAGCCTACACGGGCACCACTTTCTTGCGGGCCTTCAGCAGCGCGTAGTAGGACCACAGCAGGCGTGCAGCGACGCCGCGCCACGGACGCCAGCGCTCAGCCAGTTCCAGCATGACCTTCGCGTCCGGACGCTCGTCGAGGTCGAAGGCATGCTGGGCGGCCAGCTGCAGCGCGAGATCGCCCGGCGCCCAGCCGTCCGCGCGGCCAAGGCAGAACATCAGGTAGATGTCGGCCGTCCACGGGCCGATGCCGCTCACGGCGGTCAGGGCCGCATGCACCTCGGCTTCGGGCAAGAGGTCGAGACGGGCGAGATCGAGGCCGTCGGCAGAGGTGGCGGCGGTCGCAACGGCCCGCAGGGTGCGGATCTTGGGGCGGGACAGGCCGGCCGCGACGAGCTGGCCGTCCTCGAGGGCCAGCAGGACCTGCGGCTCGAACGGCTGGACGGCCAGCGCCGTGCGCGCCCAGATCGCCTCGGCGCTCGCCACCGACACCTGCTGTCCGACGACGATGCGCGCCAGCCCCTCGAAGCCGCCCGGCCGGCGCCGCAGCGGCGGATGACCTGCCGCGTCGTGTACGCGGCGCATGACGGCACACTTGCGCCGTAGTGACCTGATACCTTCGTGCAGGTCGCTGTCCGCCTCGATCAGGCGGTGTGCCAAGCTTCTCGATCTGGTGTTCGCCACGGCCGAGCAGGTGGCACGCAGCTACCGGGTGGTCAATAGACTGCGCTCTCAGGGCTCGCCCAGCATGCCTTCGATTTCCCAGCGCTGCGTCTTAAGGTGGCTAAGCATTTGGGTGAGCATGTGAATTTGCTCTTCGACCTTGTCCGTCGGGTACCCCTTGGCGACCATCTGGGGAAGCATGGCTTCGAGCACCCGTACGTTGCGCTCGGTTTCCTCAATCGTGCGATCACACCGGGCAAGCCCGGCTCCAGCCTCCGATAGCATCAGCCAACTCCCTACAGATTGCTATCACCCTAGCCGGCCAACCCCCGTCGGCCGCGCCCCCAAGCACACACTACGCCGCCGGCCAGTGGCCTGAAAGAGGCAGCCCGACAAAAAAATATAGTGCGCCTTCCGCAAGGCTGTGGATGGCAGGGCGCCGGACTTTGTGGCGGAGGCAAGGGGTGCAACGGCAGGGTTGGGCGAGGGCGGCGCGCGCGGCGATCCGCTACCCATGAGGAGCGGCAGCGGACCCCGAAAACCGGACTTTGGACGGCAATGCCCGCACCGTGCCACTCCCCGGCACCATTCAAGCTGCTCCGGCCAAGCTTTGGCGTTGGTAAAACTCAATCTCGGGCTAAGTCGAGCCGATGTTGGCCGGCGCTAATCTCCCTTGGCCTCGGCCACCAGCGCTGCCAGCCGGCGAATATCGGCGACCCGCAGGTCGCGCCCCTCGCGACGCAGAAGACCCACGTTGGCAAGCCGGCTGATCTCGCGCGACACCGCCTCGCGATGGGTGCTGATGCGCCCGGCGATGTCGGACAGGGAGGGCGCCGGCGACAGCAGCGCCTCGTGCGCGTCGGCACCGGCGACGGCCCGCGCCAGACGCAGCAGCTCCGCGTGGATGCGGTTCTGCACCGCCAGGGTGCTGAATTCGAGCACGCGGTCCGTCAGCCGGCGCACGTCGCCCGCAAGATGGCGCAGCATGGCAAGTGCCAGGCGCGGCTCCTCGATCAGCAGGCTCTCCAGCTGGTCGTTCGACAGGCGGGCCACGGTGCACGCCTCGAGCGCTTCCACGCTGGCCGATCTCGGCTTGCCATCGATGGCCGCAATCTCGCCGAACATGGCTCCGGCGGCGAGATCGATGAACAGGACGGCCTTGCCCTCGAACGAATAGACGATGACGCGCACCTTGCCGGCAACCAGGAAGCAGACGTCCGAGGAGGGCTCCAGGTAGCCAAGTATTCGCGAGCCGGGCGCGACCTCGCGCCAAGAGCAGGCCTGGCTGATCCGCTCAATCACTCGCTTCGGGAAGCTCAGCCAAAACTGGCACACGCTTCAGGCGCTCGGACTTTGACACAGGAGCTCGCTGGTCTTGTGTAGCCATGCACATGATCCCACAGCCAGCGATGGAGTGGAAGTGGCTGGCAGGCGGACCCGACCGCTTCGCCCGGCCCACAGGTCGCGTGTTGTCACACCCATGCACCCGCTCTACACGTATGGTCGCCGGCGACTTTCGCCAGCCTGGATGCCTGCCCATTGATCGGGCAGGCGGTCCTCCGGTGACGCGCAGCAGCGGGCTGCCTGAGCCGGCACAGCTCGATATTGCTCACTGAAAAGTCATTGATGGGGAAAACCGATGCCGTCAGATCGTATTGACCATGTGCAATTGATGCATGCCTTGAGCGCCCTGAAAAAGCAGGGCCTGCAGCATTTCGCCGACGTAATGGAGGCGGTGCTCGCGGAGGTCCGGCCACAGCTGGCCGGCGAACCAGACCCCGGAAAGGCTGCTCAAGGCGATAGCGCAGGCGTCGCCCGAACATTCAGCGAGATCACGCTGACCAGTACAGGCGTGATCAACCAAGTCTACCTGGATGAAGCCGGCAACTACTCGGTGAAGGGCTACAACACGCGCCTGGAAAATTCCTTCGGCAAGATCTACCTCGGCATGGACAAGGGGGAGGACTACGACCGGCTAGCGACCAAACCCAACGAAGCAATCCGCAGCATAACCACGCAGGACGCATTTGACCTGACGCTCGGCATCGCGCGCCGCGCGGTTGCCACCTCCCAACACCCGCGCGAATTCGCCATCGCCGATCTCGTGGTCATCCTCAACAAGACCCTGGCAGACCTGTGCACGTATTGGTTTGGCCTGCCCGACGACATCATCATGGTCACCGGCCGCATCCGCGAGAGCGACATCGTGCCTCCGGCGCGCTGCCCGGGCGACTTTTCGTATACGTCCGCGGCCGTCTTCAAGCCGAACCCGGGGTGCATGGTGGCGATCGCCGGCCAGACACTCGGCCGGCTCCTGAAGGACGCGGTGACGCAGTTCATAGCCAAGCACCGCGCCGCCAAGACCATCCCGGAGGCCGCACTCTCGCGCGCCATCTTCGAGGCCTTCCCCGATGACGACGATCTGATCGGCCGCACCATCATCGGCGTGATGATGGGCTTCCTGCCGACCACCTACTTCAACCTGTACTTCGCCGTGAAGCAGTGGTGCGACACCCCCGGAATGTTCAAGGACCTGCAGAACCGGTTGAAGGAGAACAACGAGCCAGCCATTCCTCCGCGCCCGCACCGTGCTCGAGAAGCCGTTGATACAAGCGATGCAGAGAAGGCCGATGCCGGATGCGGTCTGGCGCACCGCCGTCAAGCAACACACGCTCGGCAACGTCGAGGTCAATCCGGGCGACATGATCCATATCAATATCATGCAGGCGACGCAGGCCGACGAGAAGGCCGGCCACACCGATGTCTTTCCCGATCTTCGGGGGTGACCGGACCGCTACTCCGCACCCGCAGCACGCCTGCCCGGGCCAAGCGCTGGCGATGGGCGTGATGCTCGCCACCGTCAACGCCCTGCTGGAGCCGCAACCGTAGCGTCTCAACGCGCGCGCGGGCTTCCCGAGCCCGCGCGTCCGCCGGCGACGGCCTCGTGCAGCAGCAGGACGGGGATCAGGCCGATCACGACGATGGTCAGCGCGCCGAGCGCGGTCTGCTCGAACATCTCGAGGGCGGCATAGCTGTAGACGTGGGTGGCCAGCGTCTCGAAGTTGAACGGGCGCAGCAGCAGCGTCGCCGGCAGCTCCTTCATGGCATCGACGAACACCAGCAGCCCGGCGGCGCCGAGCGCCGGCAGCAGCAGCGGCATGTGCACGCGCCAGAGCGCCGACAGCGTGCGTCTCGCCCAGCGTGCGAGCGGCCGCGTCGAGGTTGGGCGACAGGCGCTCGAAGCCGGCATCCAGCGCACCGATCGACACGGCGAGAAAGCGGATGGCGTAGGCCAGCACGATCACGAACAGGCTGCCCGACAGCAGCAGGCCGGTGGACACGCCGAGCACGCTGCGCGCCAATGCATCGACATTGTTGTCGAAGGCGGCGAGCGGAATGAGCAGGCCGATGGCCAGGACGGTGCCCGGCAGTGCGTAGCCAAGGCTCGCCGCCCGCACCGCCGCGCGCACGAAGACGCCGGGCACCAGGCGCCGCGCGTAGGCCAGCAGCAGGCCGATCAGCACGCGTCACCGCCGCCGCCACCACGGAGATGCTGACGCTGTTGCGCACCGCCCTCCAGAAGCCGACCGCCAGCGCATCCGACACGTGCGCCGTCGCCTGCACCAGCAAAACCGCGAACGGCGCCACGAAGCCGGCCAGCACCGGCAGGCAGCAGAAGGCCGTGGCGGCATAACGGCGCCAGCCTTCCAGGTCCGAGAACGGGATCGAGCGATAGCGGCCGGTGGTGTGATGGAAGCGGCTGCCGCCGCGCGCGGCCCGCTCGGCAACGATCAGCGCCAGCACGAACAGCAGCGCGACCAGTGCAATCTGCGCCGCCCCGCCGAGGCTCGAGCGCTGCAGCCAGGTGGTGTAGACGCTCACCGTCAGCGTCTGCACGCCGAGGTACTGCACGGCGCCCAGATCGTTCAGGCACTCCATCAAGGCGAGCGCCGCGCCGGCCGCCAGCGCCGGCCGCGCCAGCGGCAGGGCTACCGCCCAGAAGGTCTGCGCCGCGGTACGGCCCAGCGTGCGCGCCACCTCCAGCACGCACACCGACTGCTGCACGAAGCTCGCCCGCGCCGACAGGTAGACGTAAGGGTAGAGGACGGCCGACAGCACGAGAATGGCGCCCGGCAGCGTGCGTATCTCGGGGAACCAGTAGTCGCGCACCGTGTGCCAGCCGAATATCGCGCGCAGCAGGCGCTGCACGGGCCCGGAGAAGTCGAGCAGCTCCACATAGCAGTAGGCGCTGATGTAGGTCGGCATCGCCAGCGGCAGCACCAGCAGGCGGTCGAGGATGGCCCGGCCCGGGAAGCGGTACATGGTGATCAGCCAGGCGGTGCCGGTGCCGAACGCCAGGCAAAGCACGCCGACTCCGAACATCAGCAGCGCCGTATCGCGCAGCGCACCCGGCAGCACGGTGCGCATCAGGTGCGGCCAGGCGTTGTCGGGTGCGGTGAGCGCGAGCACGACGATGGTGGCGAGCGGCAGCGCCACGATGGCGGCGAGGCCGGCGACGGCCGCGGTCCAGCCCGGCGAGATGCGCTGCCTGGCCCGCCAGGTGCGCAGATGCGCAGGCAGGCTCGCGAGCCAACCTGCGAGTGAGGCCGCGCTGTCGGACAAGCTTCGGGTTGGGCCGCCTCCGGTTCGCATGCTGCTACACTGTCCCCGGCCCTCCGCCTGCCGCTTGCGCAGTGTCATAGGGTCAGGCGGCGGGCTTGTCAGGGGAATTCTTGAAGCGGATCCGTCAGGTTTGCGGCTGGGCGTAGCGAGCGGCCTACTTCCAGCGGATCTCGAAGGGGGTGAGCCAGATGGTGGTATCCTTCGGCGCGCCGTGGGCCGGGTCCTCGTGGCCGTAGTGCACGTTGGCGCTGACGCCGGTGACGGTCACCTCGGGGCGGTCACGGTAGGCGAGGTCGCCGCGGTCGATGGCGAGCTTGCCGTCGACCCATACGCGCAGGACGCCGTCGGCCTTCTTCGGATCGTTGAGCACCACCTCCTGCTCGAGCTTCACCCAGCGGCCCTCGGGGAACGTGATGGGCTCGACCTCGACGGGTCCGGAGCGGTTGTCGATGAAGGTGGTCACGCCGAGGCGGCCGTTGCGGCGCCAGGCGAGCAGCGCCATGAAGCCTTCCTTGAGCTGGTCGGCGTCCTCGGAGCCGCGGATGCCCGGCAGCACTCCGCCGTGATGGAATTGAAAGCCGGCCGGCAGCAGGACGCTGTAGGCCAGGCAGGCCGCCGTCTTGCCGCGCATCGAGCGCGGGTCCCAGGCGAAGGTAACCCCGCCTCTGGGTACGTCGTGGACATGCGGGGCGACCGAGCCCTTGGCCAGCGTCACGCCGAGCGCCACCGGGGTCGGGGCATCTTTCATGCGGGCGATCTTGACGTTGTCGCCGAGGCCGATGTCCTTGCCGCTCAAGCGGGCCTGCAGATCGGCGGAGGTCAACAGCACGCCGCCCTGCTCCAGCGCGAAAGCGGTTCCCGACGGATAGCGCTCGGCGCAGGGAGCCAGCTCCGGCGTGCGCACGAGCGAGCGCACCACCGCCACCACGGCCGCAATCGTCACCAGTCCAGCCGCCACGTTGAACAGGATCACCCTGGTAGCCGGCAGCTTCATGCCGCGCTCTCCCAGGACAGGCTGCGCAGCATGCGGTGCACGGCGCGCAGAAACGGGCTCGGCGAGGCCGGCGCGTTCGCCCTGCGGCTCGGCGGCGGCGATCTCGGCGACGGCGGCCCCAGGATTGATCGTATCGTTGGGCGCGCGCACGCCGAGTGACACGACGTAGCCGGCGACCGGGTGCGCGGATGACGCTGCGGGCGAGATCGAGCTCGGCCTCGCCGGTGCGGGCCATGAGCTGATCGGCGCGCTGATGCAATTCGGCGATGCGGTCCTCGAGCGCGGCCAGCTTGGCGCGATCGGCGATGGTGGCAGGCGACAGCGCGGCCAGCGACGCCGCCTCGCGGCCCACCGCGTCCAGCTCCTTGCGGGCCGCCTCCGCGTCACCCCGGAGCGCCGCGATCTGGCGGTCGAGCGCCGTCGTGTCCAGGCTGACCAGCACATCGCCGGCCTTCACCTCGGCACCGGCAACAACATGCACCCGCGCCGCCACGCCGCCCTTGGCATGACGCACGGCCACCGCATGCGAAGCCGACGGCGCCTTGCCGGCGAGGCTCGCCACCTGCTGCGGCAGCAGCGCCACCGCGCCTGATCCGACGACCAGCAACAGCAAAGCCGCACCGAATCCCAGCGCCAGCGGCCCGCCCAGATTGAGCTGCGGCACCGGCGCGGTGAAGGCCGGCAGCGGCATGGCCTGCGCATCGGCCGCGGCGTAGGCCGGATAGGTGCGATGCTCTGGCCGCGAGGCCAGCCGCCGATAGTCCAGCATGGCACGGCGGACAGGGCGCAGATTGGCGAGCAGCCGCTCCAGCGGCAGCAGCATGCCGACCAGCAGCAGCATGGCAGCCACCAGCGCACCAGCCGTCAGCTCGCCGCGCGCCACCAGCCACACGCCCAGCGCAATCCCCGCCAGCAGCACGGTCACACGCACGGCCCGCGCCAGGTCGCGCAACACCAGCACCCGGCAGTCGAGCCGGTAGGCCGCCGCCACGTGCGGCGCATTGAGACGTTCCCAGCGCCTGGCCGCATCGGCCGACACGGACTCCGCGGGCAGGGCGTGCCACCACATGGCGACGCGTCCCGCCGCCCGCAGGCGCTGCTGGTCGAGCCGCGTCACGGGAGCGGCCTCGACCCAGGCGGCGGTCAGCAGCACGGCAAGGGCCAGCGCAGCGAGCGCGCCGAGCGCCGGATGCAGCAGCGCGAGGGCGGCAAGCAGCACCAGCGCCCAGGGCGCCTCGAGCGCGGGAAGGGCGGCGCGATCGAGCAGCGCGTCGCGCAGGCGGCCGATCGCACCGGCATCCGCCCGCAGGGCGCTCGGCGTCACGGACTGGCGCGCGCCGTCCAGCAGCGTCTGATGCGCGAGCGTATGATCGAGCCACAGACCGGCGCGCTGCAGGATGCGCTCGCGCGCCGCATCGATGCACAGCAAACCGAGCGCCGCCGCCGTTGCCGAGAGCCGCCAGCAGCCACAGCTGCCCGGATCGCGGCCCAGCGGCGAAATCATTGGCGAGCAGGGGAACCGCATGCAGGGCCAGCAGCACGATGAGCAGGCTGGCGAGCCCCGACAGCAGGAAAACGGCCGCGAGCGCCCAGCCCACCTGCCGCAAAATCTTGTCCGATGTACGCATACACACTACCGGTGGCATCGACGCCGCTAGGCGTCTCCCTGCCCCCATGGTGCCACACGGGGATAAACACCCCGTTAACCGAACGTGGGGGTTGGGGCTATAGTGCATGATTGGCAGAGCGAAGTCGTACGCATCTGAGCTTATTCATCGACGACCGATGCACTGCACGACAAGGGTGGGACAATGTCCGCATTGCAGGACAGCATCTCTGAGAAATTCCTCGCTGCCCTAATCGAGACGAAGCACGTCGATCAGCACGTGATCGATCAGTTGCGGTCGGTGCTCGCCGCGGAAGGCAAGCCCAAGGCCGACGAATTGGTCAAGATTTTCTCCTCGCCTCCCGACAAGGAGGTCAAATGATCAGGCTGGAGTTCGCGCATATCGAGGAAGTTCGCGGCATCCGCAAACTCGACGTTGACTTTGCGGGCAAGACTTTCGCGATCTCCGGTCCGAACGGCTCGGGCAAGAGCGGCGTGATCGATGCCGTCGAGTTCGGGCTGACCGGCGATATCGGACGGCTCTCGGGCAAGGGGTCGAAGCAGCTCAGCGTCAAGGAGCACGGCCCTCACGTCGACAAGGTAAAGTTTCCTGGCGCGGCGTTCGTAACCCTCAAGGTCTTCTTCCCGGCGTTGAAAAAGAGCGGGACGATCACGCGCAAGATATCCGCGCCGAAAGCCCCGACCTACGAGCCGAGCGAACCCGACATCGTGGCTGCGTTTGAAGAGGTCGCTGACCATCCCGAAATCACGCTCTCCCGGCGTGAAGTGCTCCAATACATAATCACCGAGCCTGCCAAACGGTCTCAGGACATCCAGATCATCCTGAAGCTCGACGGCATCGGCGATGCCCGCGCGTCTCTCAATACGGCTCAGAACCGGCTTAAGACTGCGCAGACAGCTGCCGAGGATGCGGTAGTGCAGCGCCGCAGGGCCATGATGCTTCATCTGCAGATCGATGAGTTCGCCCCGGTGGACGTGCTCGCCGCCGCCAACGCGCGACGCAAGGCGCTCGACCTGCCTTCAATCGACAAGCTGGAGGCTACAAACCCAACTCGATGCCGGTGTTGCGGGCGGCGACAAGCCCCCTGAGTTCAACAAGCAATCCGCGCTCCGCGAGATGAAGGCCGCTGCCGATGCGGTGGCCGGGATCGCGGCCATGGGCAAGAAGGATGCTAGCGTCATCGTCGAAGGATTTGCGCGGCTTGAGGCCGACCCTGCGCTGCTCAGCGCACTGCAACGCCGCTCGCTAATCGATAAGGGGCTTGAACTCGTCGAGGGACCCGCATGCCCGCTTTGTGACCACGAGTGGGAGAACGAGGGCGCTTTGCGCGAGCATCTTCGCTCCAACTGGAGAAATCGAGGGAGGCCGGCAAACTCAACGAAACGCTGTTGCGGTCCGGCTCCAACATCGGCCGCGAGGCAGGCACCATTACCTCTCTTCTGGCGCCCATCGTTAAGCTCGCAACCGGCGAAGAGGAGGCGGAGCGTGCTGCCGTCTTGTCGGCATGGAGCAAGGATCTTGAGCAGCTGCGGACATCATTGGCCACGTTCGAAGGCATCGCAGGCCTCAAGGACCGCATCACCAGAGGTTGGGCCGAGCTGCCCGCCGATGTGCCCGACGCGCTCAAGGCTATGGCTGCGAAGGTCGAGGCGAAGCCGGATCAAAGCGCACGGCTCGATGCCCAGACCTTCCTGACAAGAGCCCAGGATCGCATCGAGGAATACCGCAAGGCTACGCGCAGCCTGCTCGCTGCCACCCGCGCGGCAGAGCAGGCGAAGACCGTCTACGATGGGTATTGCCGCGTCATGGAAGCAGAGCTGAACAAGCTCTACGAGGATGTGCTGGAGGATTTCTGCGCTTTCTATCGCCTCATCAACGAAGGCGACGAAGAGCAGTTCACGGCCAAACTAACGCCCGAGGCGAGCAAGCTCGATCTCGACGTCAATTTCTATGACCGCGGCATGTATCCGCCTGGCGCCTTTCACAGTGAAGGCCACCAGGACGGCATGGGCGTTTGCCTGTACCTTGCCTTGATGAAACGCTTGCTGGGCGAGCGCTTCACGTTCGCGCTGATGGACGACGTGGTGATGTCCGTGGACGTGGCGCCAGTTCTGCCGGCTTCTGAAAGAGAAATTTCCAAACACGCAGTTCGTTATCACCACGCATGACCGGCTGTGGGCCAAGCAAATGGAGAAGGCCGGTCTCGTCAGCCGCAAGACGGCGCTCGTGTTCCAGAACTGGTCGGTCGAGATGGGGCCGGTGGTCGAGTCCGATGAGGGGATCTGGGACGAAATCGACCAGCTCGTCGCCAAGAACAGGATTTCCGAGGCAGCGGCCATGCTGCGCAATCACGTCGAGTTTGTCGTGCCAATGATCGCGGATGATCTTTGTGCGCGGGCCATCTTCAAGGCGGATGGAAGTTACGATTTGGGCGACCTGTTGCCGGGTGTGATCGGTCAGTTGAACGCCTTACTGGGCAAAGCCGCAGAGGCTGCGAACTCTTGGAACAATCAGGGACAACGCGATGAAGCCGCGAAGCGCAAGGCCGCTCTCAAGGACGCGAACACTGTCAAGGGCGAAGAGGATTGGGCGGTCAACAAGGCCGTTCACTTTAACGAGTGGGCGAATTTCGGAAAGAACGACTTCGTGCCGGTGGTGGCTGCCTTCAGGAAACTTTTGTCTCAATTCTGGTGCGACAAGTGCGGATCGCCGATTACCATCTCGCCGAAGGGGCCCAAACCCGAGACGTTGCGCTGCTCCTGCATGGCCATCAATCTCAATCTGAGTCCAAGCAGAAATAATCTGGTCGCGATCGCCCTCCCCCTGGAGAACGTAATCCCACGAGCTTAGCACGCCAACTGCACGCGATCCGCCAACGCGACCGGCGAGCTAAGCTCCATGGCAATGGAGGTGTGATTGCCCGGCATGCCGCCAGCCACCCTGCCCCGCCAAAATCCTCCCGGACCCGGGCGCAGAACCACGCGGCTTCAGATTGCTTGAACGCCCTGCAAGCTTCCAGAGCGCCGTCGTCCCAGCCAACCTGCCAACAGTCGGCAAACTCTATCGCGAGTTGAGGCTCCGCAGTTCCGCCACATAGCGGACGGGATACTGCGCCGTCACCATGGGCGTCCGCAGGCCGATCGAGCCAGCAATCTGGCCTGCAAAGCCGTTGCAGTTGCGCAGCAGCAGCTCATACGTCGTCCAGGTTCTGCGCAGACGGTGAATGGCCCGCACCACCCGAAAATACTGTGCCCGGCTGATCGAAACGCGAAACCGCGCATGGTGCCGCCCCGCAATGTCCGAGCGGGTAACGCCGACGGTCCCCGCAACCGGCAATCCGACCTTGCTCCAACGGTCGCTGTCGGCACCATCGGGCAGGAAGCCAGCTACGATCGTTTGGCGCGTACCGCCGCTGGCATCGATTTCGCCGAGCGTCACGTAGGAGTGACCATATCCACCCGCTTCCTCGCGGGCGCGGAATTCTATGTAGAACGCCGTCGCCTGCGCACTTGCCGCGAGCATGCGCGGCGGATGCGCCCGCTCATAGTCGGCACTGGCGGTTCGGACGGCCTGGCACAAGAGCAGCACCGCCGTCATGACCGGAATTGTCAGCGCGAAATGTGCCATGGCCTGTCTCGGAGCATGCAGGCTGATTTGCAGGTTTGCGCAACACGCGCCTGTCTAACGCGCATCTTCGCCAAGTCCTAGTGGCGGATCAGCGAAACGCAGTCACCTGTGCTTGCGCCATCACGCTAAGCTAGTCGTATTCCGATGCATGCTGAAGAACGCAGGCGGGGTTGCGACGCGGCGAGGCGAGGCGAGGCGTCGCCCTGCACCGATGGTGCTACACGCCGATAAACACCGCGTGCTGTATGCCACTACTCAGGCAGGCCAGCCTTCCGCATGGCCTCTACGTACTTGGCCATGTGCTCGGGCCGGTGCAGAAAGATCTGCTCGTGGAGATTCGAAACGCGCAATTTCGGTTGGATCAGCCGCAAGCGGGTCATGGCTGTCCGCGCGGCTTGCTCCCGTCCCGCAAGTGCATTGCTCATCGCCAATACCCGGAGAGCGGGGGGCCAATCCGATCGCAAGTACAGCGCGCGCTCGGCCCAAGTGGAGGCCTCATCGAGGTTTCCCAGAAAGAAGTATCCCGATGCCGTTGCGCTGTGTGCCAGGTGCATCAAGGGGTCCAAGGGACTGAGGCGCATTGCACGTTTGAGATGCTCGATTGCCAGCTCGCAGTCTCCGGCATAGATCCGAAGCCACCCGCTGCGTTGCCAAGCCACGGCAAGATTTGCGTTCAGTCGCAGAGCGTGGTCGATGAGAGCGATGCCGGTCTTGATATCGCCAACGACCAGGCCAAGCGCATGCGCACTCCAGGCCAGGGCAACCGCATCGGTACGCCCAAGGTCCGCACCCAGCCTGGCGAGCCGCTCCGTTTCCGCGATTTCCGCTGTTCGATCGACAATCCAGCCGTTCGATTTGCGCATCAGATAGCAGCCGGCCGCCAGCGCATACGGCCTTGCGAACTCGGGATCGAGCTCGATTGCCCGATAAAAGAGCTTCAGCGCAGTGTTGTGACTTGGCTGGGTCCAGTCGTGCCATCCAGCCATGCCACGCAGGAAGCAGTCATAGGCGTTGAGATTATCCGTCGGCTTCCGTTTGGCCCGCTCGATCTCGGCCTGCTCCAGTTTCGGCGCGATTGCCCCTACCACGCTCTCGGTCATCTGATCCTGAAGAGCGAAGATGTCGTCGAGCGCACTTTCAAATCTATCTGCCCAGATGTGCGCCCCGCTGGCCGCATCGATGAGCTGTCCTGTCATGCGCACGCGATTGGCGACCTTGCGAACACTGCCCTCCAGGACGTAGCGCACGCCGAGGTCGCGTCCTACGTCGCGGACATCGACCGGCCGATCCTTGTAGGTGAAGCTTGAATTGCGCGCGATGACGAACAGCTCAGAGAAGCGCGACAGCTCCGTGATGATGTCTTCGACAACACCGTCGCTGAAATAGTCCTGCAGCGCATCGCCGCCGAAGTTCGTGAACGGCAACACCGCGATCGAAGGCTTGTCCGGGAGTGCGAGGCTTGCATTTATAGGTTGCGTGATGTGCTCCGTTGCATCCGCCCCGCCGGGCTTGTGCTCTTCACGCACGATGCCTACAAAACGGATACCCTTGCGAGGCAAGGTCTTGATAAGGCGCTGCTGCTCGCCGGTGTCGCTGATGGCGCTGCGGGCGGCGTTGATGCGGGTAGTCAGGGCCGATTCGGAGACGACGCGCCCACCCCAGACCGCGGCGATGAGATCGCCCTTGCTCACCACGATCTCGCGATTCTTGATGACGTAGGCCAGCAAGTCAAACACTTGGGGTGTAAGAGGAACGAGGTCGGTCCCGCGACGCAATTCGCGCCGGTCCGTATCGAACGAATAGTCCTCGAATAGATAGCGCAAGCTGCCGCCTCCGGGCGCACCGACTGCTCACGGCCACCTTAGCATGGCCAAGCAAGCGATGAATCATGACGCCGGTAAGGAAAATGTAAGCCGCTTGTGAAGCGCGCCAGCCGGCATCGTGGCAGTCTCTCGTTGACAAGAGCGGTGCAATCGCGAGGAGCAAGGCCATGAATATTCCGCGCCGTCGATTTCTGCATCTTGTGGCGGGCGCTGCCGCCCTCCCGGCCATTGCGCCCATCGCCCGAGCGCAAACCTACCCTGCCCGGTCGATACGCTGGGTCGTCCCACAGGCGCCGGGTGGTGCGGCGGACACCAGCGCTCGTCTGGTGGGTCAGTGGCTGTTGGAGCGGCTCGGCCAGCCCATCATCATCGAGAACCGGCCTGGCGCCGGCGGCAACATCGGCACCGAGGTGGTCGTGAACTCACCCGCGGACGGCTATACTCTGCTGCTGGTCGGGTCATTCAATGCGATCAACGCGACGCTCTACGACAAGCTCAACTTCAATTTCATCCGGGATATCGAGCCCGTAGCGGGCATCATGCGCAATCCCCTGGTCATGGTGGTGAACCCATCGGTTCCGGCCAGGACCGTTGCCGAGTTCATCGCCTATGCCAAGGCCAATCCGGGCAAGCTCAACATGGGCTCGGCCGGCAACGGCAGCCCGCAACATATGGCCGGCGAGCTGTTCAAGACGATGGCTGGCATCGACATGGTGCACGTTCCCTATCGCGGATCGACAGCCATGCTGACCGACCTGCTGCGTGGCGAGCTGCACGTCTCGTTCGACCCCATGCTCTCGTCGATCGAGCACGTCAGGGCCGGCAAGCTGCGTGCGCTGGCGGTTACGACGGCAAGCCGCTCGGAGACCTTGCCTGATACCCCAACCGTGGGCGAGTCCGTGCCAGGCTACGAGTCGTTCGGATGGGTCGGCATTGGCGTGCCGGCAACCACGCCGACCGAGATCATCGACAAGCTCAACCGCGAGACCAACGCAGGCCTTGCCAATTCCAAGATCAAAGCCCGCCTTGCCGAACTGGGTGGCGCGCCCCTTGCGGGCACGCCCGCCGACTTCGCAAAGCTCATCGCCGAACAGACCGACCGATGGGCCAAGGTGATCCGGACCGCCAACATCAAGCCGGATTGAGGCTGATCGTGAGGGAGGCTGGTGTGGAGACGCGTTTCGAAGAGGTGATCACGACCAGGCAGCGCTTGCGGGACCTCAGCAGGCAGCCGAGCCAGCGGGCCAGCAGCAAGGTCATTGATCACGTCGACGACATCTGCCGACGCTTCATTGCCGCTTGCCCCTTCGTGATCGTGGCCTCGAGAGGAGCCGATGGGAGAATGGAACTCTCACCCAAAGGCGATCCAGCCGGTTTCGTGGCTGTCTTGGACGACAAGACGCTCGCTATCCCGGACCGACCGGGAAACCATCGCCTCGATACCTTCGAGAACCTGCTCACCCATCCGCAGGTCGCGCTGTTCTTCATGATCCCGGGCAACGGCGACACGCTGCGCATCAGCGGCACGGGCCGCATTGTGCGCGATAGCGCCTTGCAGGCGCGGCTCTCGGTCAACGGCAAGGAGCCTAACTTGGTCCTCATCGTCACGGTCGAGGAGGCTTTCATGCACTGCCCCAAGTGCATGATCCGCTCCAAGCTCTGGAGCCCCGACCACTGGCCAGATCGATCAAGCGTGCCGTCCCTCGCCGAGGCGATCGTGGCGCACGCAAAGACAACGGAGACCGTCAAGGACGTGCAGGCGATCATCGATGCCGGTACCGCGCGCCTGTATTGACGTGCGGCTGTTCCACAATCGGAGGTACCGCGACCGGGCCACGACGACCATGATGCACATAGGTGCGCACTTGGGGTCTGCCGCAACAACGCAATGGGCGGGAAACTCCGCCCATTGCGCAAGCCCGTCCGAAATCAGACCGTCACCAGCGACCGCCTCGCCGGACAACCCTGAGAAGAACCAGCAGGACGACAGCGCCGATGGTGGCCGAAGCAATGGCGCTGACAAGCCCAGCGCCGATACGAATACCCAACTGCGGCAGTAGCCAGGCGCCGATGAAGGCGCCGATGATGCCGATGATGATATCCCCGACGATACCAAAGCCCGTGCCTTGCACGAGCTGCCCGGCAAGCCAGCCGGCGACGAGCCCTACGAGCAGAATTACGATCAGACCTTCATTGGAAATTGTCATGGCTTCTCCCATCCTGGAGTTGCGTATTCGCGTTGCGCCGGCACCGCGGCCGGACCAGGCTGCGGCCCATGCTCAAAGCTTCTTGTGAGCTTGGTCGGCGACCTTGTCGGCCGCGTCCTTGATGGCCCCTTTGGCTTTGCCCATTGTCTTCTGAGCATCACCCTTGATCTCCTGGGCGGCCCCCTTCGCGCGCAGGCGATCATTGCCGATGGCCTTTCCGACGCCTTGCTTGGCCTTGCCGACGGCTTCGTTGGCATAGCCTTTGATCTTGTCGGTGGTGCTTCCCATGCCGTGCTCCTTCGCGGGTGATCGCAAGCGTGGCCTGCGCTGTACGAGAGAGAACTCGCCATGGTCGAGTTGGTTCCGGAGGCACGAGCCCCTCCGCGCGAACCAGCCGCTGCATGCGCCGGCTTCAAGCCGCGACGGGGCGGCGCGTCCGGCAGGCGGCCAAGCTGGCTGTTACGCGCGCGGTGACCAACTGGGGAAGGAGCGTCAGTTGTTCGCCTGCGCAACCTACCCCACCAAAATCTTCCCCGGATTGAAGATCCCCTGCGGGTCGAGCGCCGTCTTGATGGCGCGCATGACCGCGAGGCCCGCACCGATCTCGGCCTTCAGGTATTTCGCCTTGCCCTGGCCGACGCCGTGCTCGCCGGTGCAGGTGCCCTCCATGCGGATGGCGCGCGCGATCAGGCGCTCCATGAAGGTCTCCACCGCCTGCACCTCCTTCGGGTTGGAGCGGTCGATCATCGGCTGGGTGTGGAAGTTGCCGTCGCCGGCGTGGCCGGCGATGGGCGCGATCAGGCCCAGCGACTTGATGTCGGCCTGCGTCTCCACCACGCATTCGGCGAGCCGGGAGATCGGCACGCAAATGTCGGTGGCGAAGGTGTCCTTGCCGGGCCAGGTGCTTTTCACGGCCCAGTAGAACTCGTGGCGCGCCTTCCACAGCCGACGGCGATCCTCCTCCTTCTCGGCCCAGTCGAAGCGGATGGCGCCCTCGCTCTCGGCGATCTGGCGGAACAGCTCGACCTGGTTGCGAGCCGATACGTCGGTGCCGTGGAACTCCAGGAACAGCGTCGGCGCCTCCTCCAGGCCCAGCTTGGCGTACTTGTTGACGGCGTAGATGGCGGCCTCGTCCATAACCTCCATGCGGGCGCCCCCGAGGCCGAGCTGCATGGAACTGATCACCGTGTTGCAGGCGCCTTCCAGCGTGCGGAACGGGCAGACGGCGGACAGGATCAGCTCGGGGATGCCGTACAGCCGCACGGTCAGCTCGGTGATGAGGCCGAGCGTGCCTTCCGATCCCACCATCAGCCGGGTCAGGTCGTAGCCCGCCGACGACTTGCGGGCGCGCTGCGCCGTCTTCACCACCGAGCCGTCGGCCATCACGGCGGTGATGTTGAGCACATTCTCCCGCATGGTGCCGTAGCGCAGCGCCGTGGTGCCGGAAGCGCGCGTGGCGGCCATGCCGCCGATGGTCGCCTCCTCGGCGCCGGGGTCGACCGGGAAGAACAGGCCCATATCGCGCAGGTAGTCGTTGAGCTGCTTGCGCGAGACGCCCGGCTGCACCACGCAGTCGAGGTCGCGCTCGTTGACGGCCAGGATCTGGTTCATGCGCGAGAAGTCGAGCGACAGGCCGCCGAACGGCGCGTTGACGTGGCCTTCCAGCGAGGTGCCGGCGCCGAACGGGATGATGGGCGCGCGGTGGTCGCTGGCCACCCGCACCACCTCGCGCACCTCCTCGGCGGTCTCCACCCAGATCACCGCGTCGGGCGGCTGGTTCTCGAGCCAGGTGAGCGTATTGGCATGCTGCCGGCGGATCGCCTCGCCCGTCTGCAGGCGGTCGCCGAAGCGCTGCCGCAGCACAGCGATTGCCGTCGGCACGTCGCGCGCCTTGCCGTCTGCCGCATCGAGCATCGCCGTTTCCATCCCTGTGTAGAGCCCCGCGCACCTTGTTGTCGCCGGACACTAGAGCGATCGGTTCGGATGGAATGACTACCCTCCCTCGCAGCGTCGCGGCCGAAGCGTAAATCCTGCTCTACTCCTATATCTGGGAGCAGGATTCACGTCCGTGATCGAAGCCAAGCGCTTCGATCAGAAACGATCTTGCCCCAGGCCGCAGGCCGTCCCCGGCCAAGCCGTCCCGTCAAATTTTATTCACACGCTCGTGCGCCGAAGTGAAGGCCCGTCCCATTGCGGCGCAGCACGTTCGGCGCGATCTACCGGCAGGACAGCGGCTGACACCCCACGCCGGCCCACCAACCAAGGGATAACAACAATGCTGCGCAAGATGCTGAGCTGGGGCAGCCGCCCGATCGACCTGACCGCCGGCAACGAGAACGCACCCGCCTCGGACAGGTTGCCGCAGGCCGACAACGTACGTGCGCTGGTGACCGGCGCCGCGCTGGCCGCTTCCGTGGAGGACTCGCCGGCCGTCCTCGTGAACCTGTACGACTATGCGCATCGCTACGGCGACGCGACGCGGGCGTCGCACCGCCTGACCCGGCCCGAACTCTCAGCCGGCCAGCGCGCCAAGATACATGCGCACCGCCGGCTGGGCCGTCAGCCGCTCGAAATCCGGATACTCGGCCACCTCCCCGCCGTTGACGAACAGGAAGCGCTCGCAGATCTCGCGCAGGATCTCGAGCTGGAACGGCGCGGTCGGGTGCAGGCACACGAACACCAGCCGCCCCTCGCCGCGCAGGCGGCGGAAGAAATCCAGCATGAAGCCGATGTAGCCGTCCTGGGTGTTGAACTGCGGCTCGTCGAACAGGTGCACCATGCGGATAGGCGCTGCCCGCCGGCTCCAGCAGGAACGACGGCTTGGTCTTCTTGAAGCGCCGCACCTGGTAGGACTGGTGGTAGTGGATCGCCAGCCGGTCGCGCTGGCGATAGCGCACGCGCTGCATGTCCTGGCCGGCGACGACGATGCGCCCCGCCGACGGCGCATTGGAGCCGGCGATCATCTCGAACAGCGTGGTCTTGCCGGCCCCGTTCGGCCCCATCACGCCGACGATCTCCGGGCGGTCGAAGGCGCCGGTTGGCCGCAAGGCGGAAGGCCGGCGTGCGATCGAACAACCCGCGGTGATAAACCTTCGACACGCTCTCCAGCGCGAGCAGCGGCCCGGTGCTCGTGTCAGCGCTCATGTCAGGCCTCCGAGCAGCTGACGCTTGAGCCCGGCATCGGCGGCCAGCGCCGACGCCTCGCCGGACCAGGCCACCTGGCCCTGCGCCAGCACCACCACGCGGTCGGCCACGCCAAGCGCCACGTCGGCGTTCTGCTCCACCACCACCGAGGCGATGCCGGCCCCCTTCAGCTTGCGGATCACGCCCAGCACGTCGTCGACGATCTTGGGCGCCAGCCCCTGGCTCGGCTCGTCGAACAACATGAGGCCGGGCGCGCCCGAGCAGCGCGCGCGCAATCGCCACCATCTGCATCTCGCCGCCCGACAGCGTCTCGGCCTCGCGCGTCATCAGGTACTTGAGCGGGGTGAAGATGTCGGTCACCTCGCCCATCGACCAGCCGCGGAACGCCGTGCGCTTCTGGCCGAGCGACAGGTTCTTGGCGACCGTCAGCGTCGGGCACAGGCGGCGGTCGTCCGGCACCCAGCCGATGCCGGAGCGGGCGATCGCATGCGTCGGCTCGGCCAGGATCGAGCGGCCCTGGAAGCGGATATCCCCGCGCCGCGCGCGCGTCAGGCCCAGGATCGAGCGCAGCACCGTGGTCTTGCCGGCCCCGTTGGCGCCGAGCAGCGCCAGCACCTCGCCGGCGCGCACCGACAGCGACACGCCGAACAGCGCCTGCGTCTCGCCGTAGTAGGTGTCGATGGCGGCGACGTCGAGCATCAGTTGAGCCTCCCGAGGTTGGAGGCCTCCACCCACGGATTGCCTTTCAGCTCGGCCGGCGTGCCGCGCGCGATCACCTGGCCCCAGTGGATCACCGAGATCTCGTCGGCCAGCGAGAACAGGAACTGCATGTCGTGCTCGATGATGACGATGGTGAGCAGGCCCTTCAGCTTGCGCACCAGGTCGGCGAGCCGCGCACGGCCGTCGCTGCCGAGGCCCGCGGTCGGCTCGTCGAGGAACAGCAGCTTGGGCCGGCAGGCCAGCGCCACGGCGATCTCCAGCGCGCGCCGCGCGCCATACGAGCAGCGACTTCGCCTCGTCGTCGGCGCGGTCGGCGAGGCCGACCTTGTCCAGAATGTCGAGCGCTTCGGCCACCAGCGCCGGATCGGCATAGGCCTGGCCCAGCGCATCGCCACCGCGCTCGCGCGTGGCCGGCAGCGCGATGGCCACGTTCTCGAACACCGAGAACTCGTCGAACAGCGTCATGAGCTGGAACGAGCGCGCTACGCCCAGCCGGGCAATGGCCTGCGGCGAGCGGCCGGTGATGTCGCGCGCCGTCGAACAGCACGCGGCCGCGGTCGGGCTTGTAGCGGCCGGTCAGCACATTAAAGCAGGTCGTCTTGCCGGCGCCGTTCGGGCCCATGATGCCGGACAGCTTGCCGGCCTCGAAGGCGAGCGAGACGTTCTCCAGCACCACGCGGTCGCCGAAGCGCAGGTGCAGATCGTGGGCTTCGAACAGGGCCACGGCGTCACTCCCCTGCCTGCGGCTGCGCGCGGCCGGCACTGATCGGCGCGGCCTTGCGCGCGCGCTTGGTGAAGCCCGCGAACATGCCGGCAAGGCCCTCCGGCTTGAACAGCACCAGCACCACGAACAGCAGCCCGAACCACAGCATCCAGCCGGTCGTCAGCGCGCCGATCACGTCGCGGGCGAGGAAGAACGCGCCGGCGCCGATCACCGGCCCCCAGAACGACACGAGCCCGCCGCCGACCAGCGTCATCATCACCACATAGCCCGAGTAGTGCAGGCTCATCACGTCCGGGAACGCGCGAGCTCTGCGCCATGGCGAACAGCGCACCGGCAAGGCCCGACAGGCCCGCCGAGATCACCAGCACCGCGGCCTTGTAGCGCCACACGTCGTAGCCGACGAAGCGGGCGCGCGTCTCGTTCTGCTTGATGGCCTTGACGATGCGCCCGAACGGCGAATGCACCAGCCGCCACAGCAGCAGCGATACGCGCCATGAAGATCACCAGCACGAAGTAGTAGAGCGCGACGTTGCCCTTGAGGTCGAACGCGGCGACGCCGAGCGAGGCCGGCAGGCGCTCGATCTTGAGCAGGCCGTCCTCGCCGCCGGTGATGCTGTGCGCCTTGATGGCGACGAACCAGAAGATCTGCCCGAAGGCGATGGTCATCAGCGCGTAGTAGATGCCGCGCCGATGCGAGATGAAGGCCGCGACCAGCGCCCCGCTCAGGGCCGCCGCCAGCGTGGCGACGCCGAGGCACACCCACAGGTTCGGCACGATGTTGAACTGCGCCAGTCCGAATGCGTACGCGCCGACGCCGAAGAAGGCGCCATGCCCGAACGAGGGCAGGCCGGCGTGGCCGAGCACCAGGTTGAAGGCCAGCGCATAGGTGGCGAAGATCAGGATCTCCACGCCCAGATATTGGTAGAGCCCGACGCGCTCGATCCACAGCGGCACGCTGGCAAAGAACAGCCAGCTCGCCAGCATGGCGGTCGTGAAGGTCGGGACGGAACGGCCGGCAACCACCTCAAGCCTCCAGGATGCTTTTCTTGCCGAACAGGCCGCGGGCGCGGAACGTCACCACGGCGATCAGCAGCAGGTACATGGACAGCATCGACCACTCGGAGGCGTAGGCGCCGGACAATCCCACCACCATGCCGACCAGGATTCCGCCGATCACCGCGCCCCAGAAGCTGCCCACCCCGCCCAGCACGATGATCAGGAACGCCGGCACCACCGCGTCGACGCCCATGTGCGGGCGGATGCCCCACAGCGGCGCCATCACCACGCCCGCGAACGCCGCCAGCATGGTGCCGAGCACGAACACCCACACGCGCAGCCGGGCGAGATCGATGCCGAGCGCCTGCACGATCTCGCTGTCATGCGCGCCCGCTTTCACCATGGCGCCGAAGCGCGTGCGCTCGACGATCACCCACACGCCGGCCATGGCGGCAATGGCGAGCGCCGCCGCCCAGAAGCGGTAGGTCGACCAGATCAGGTCCAGCATGATGAAGCCGCCCGACATCTCGCGCGGCACCGGCAGCATGTAGTCGCGCGTGCCCCACACCACGCGGATCAGCTCCTCCAGCACCATGGCGACGCCGAACGTCAGCAGCAGGCCGTACAGCGGATCGCGCCCATAGGTACGCCGCATCAGCCGCTCGAGCACCAGCCCGAACGGCGCGACCAGGATCGGCGCCACCACCACCGCGGTGGCGAAGCGCCAGGGCAGCGGCACGCCCGCCCAGGCCTGCACCATATCGGGCGGCAGCGGCAGGCGCGGCGCGCAGATCGTGTAGGCGAAGTAGGCGCCCAGCGCGAACAGCGAGCCGTGCGCCAGGTTGATCTGCTCCATCAGCCCCAGGATCAGCATGAAGCCGAGCGCGATCAGCGCGAACAGCAATCCCAGCGTGATGCCGTTCACCAGATGCGGCAGCAGATTGAGAAACGACATGATCGGTCTTGTCTCGCGCGCTTCCTTCTCCCTCTCCCCGTCCTTCACGGGGAGAGGGTCGGGGTGAGGGGCAGCAACAATCACCAGCGCGAGTCGGCGGCCCCTCACCCTAACCCTCTCCCCGATGAAGAATCGGGGAGAGGGACCGTACTCTACAGCTCGTAGCTCGGCACCTCGGCGTCGGGCTTCAGCTTGCACTTGGTCGGCGCCGCATCGTCCAGCGCGTGCTTGGGCTCCGTCCAGCTCAGGATGTCGAACAGGTCGCTCTTGTCCTTCGGCTTGGTGTTGCGCCGCGCCAGATAGATGGTCTGCTGCACCTGGTGCGTGACCGGATCGATGTAGGCATCGAAGTGCTGCATGCGGTCGGCGGCCGTCATCTTGGCACCTTCGAGCTGCTTGATGACCTTCAGGTTGTTGGTCGACCCCGCCCGCTCGATGGCGCGCAGCAGCTCGCGCGTCGCCACGTAGCCGTTGTAGGACACGTTGCCCGGCACCGGGATCGGCGACTGCGGATAGGCGGTCTGCCAGCGCTTGACGAACTCCTCGACGCCCGGCAGCGGCAGGTAGTGATACCAGGTGGTGCCGAACACGCCGAACAGCGTCTCGGGCGCGCCCCAGATATCCGGCCAGTCCTGCTGGTTGTTGATCCAGGCCGCCTTGTCTTCCAGCTTGAGGTCGGCCACCTGCTGGCGCAGCGCCTTGATGTCGTCGCCGCCGACCGCGGTCGCCACCACGTCGGGCTTGGCCTGCTGCACCTTCAGCAGATAGGACGCGAAGTCGCGCGTGTTCTGCGGGATCAGCAGGTTGTCGATGATCTGCCCGCCGGCCTTCTCCACCTGCTCCTTGGTCGCCGCCGAGGTGGTGTGGCCCCAGACGTAGTCGTTGGTGAGCAGCAGCCACTTCTTGCCGATCTTCTCGACCGCGTTCTGCACGGCGGCCTTGGAGAAGTTCGTACCGTTGCCGTCGAACACGAACTTGACGCGCGAGCAGTTCTCGCCGGCCTCGCTGGGCGCCGACGAGTTCGTGTTGAGATAGATGGTGCCGTACTTGTTGGCGACCTGGGTGATGGCGTTGGCGACGCCCGAGTGCAGCGCGCCGATCAGGAACCCGCACTGGTCCTGCGCGATGAACCGCTCGGCCACGCGCGTGCCGGTCGCAGGGTTGGTCTCCGTGTCGGCCGTGACCCACTCGACCTTGCGGCCGATCACGCCGCCCTTGGCGTTGAACTCGTCGATCGCCATGCGGATGCCGCGCAAGTCGTCCTGGCCGCTGTTGCCGTACTGGCCGCTGGCATCGCAGGTCAGCCCGAGCTTGATCGGCTTGGCGCCCTGCGCCCACACCCGGTTGTGTGTCCATGGGCCAAAGAACGTGCCGGTTCCGCCCAGCGCAGCCGCCATCAGGCTGCCCTTCATGACGGTGCGGCGGGAGAGTGCAGGCGTGGAATTGCGCGGCTTCTTCATGGGCTTCCTCCTCCTGAGACCGGCCGCCGCCGTTTGACGACAGCTCGTTGTTGGGCCATAGAATAAACATTCCATGCGCGTTGTGAAGTGAAATAAACGAACCAAATAGACGCGAGCGCGATCAGGCCGCAGGCATGTCGACCCGAACCGAGACGCCACAGCACGAGACCTACGAGGCCCTGCGTGCCGAGATCGCCCGGCGCCATCCGAGCTTCTCCGACCGCCTGCAGGTGATCGCCGAATTCGCCCTCGACCACCCGACCGAGATCGCGCTCGGCACGGTGGCGGAGGTGGCGCAGCGGGCCAAGGTGCAGCCTTCCGCCATCGTCCGCTTCGCCCGCGCGCTGGGCTATGGCGGCTTCACCGAGATGCAGCAGGTGTTCCGCTCACGCCTGGTGGCCAGCATCGCGCCCAGCTACCGCGAGCGCATCGCCGGGCTCCGGCGCGACGGCCGCTTCCGCGACAGCAAGAACGCGCGCGCGCTGCTGGCGCGCTTCGCCTCCGAAGGCATGGTCTCGCTGGAGAGCCTGCAGGACGCCGTGCGCGAGAAGGACCTCGCCCGCGCCATCGCCCTGCTGGGCGCCGCGCACACCATCTATGTGCTTGGGCTGGGCGGCTCGTTTCCGGTCGCCGCGCATCTCACCTACGTGCTGCGCAAGCTCGGGCGGCGCGTCGTGCTGCTGGACGGGCTCGGCAGCGCGCTCGGCGAGCAGGCCGTGTCGGCCTCACCGCAGGATGCGCTGATCGCCATCAGCTTCAGGACCTACAATCCCGACACGGCGCGCATGTTTCCCGACCTGATCGCCCGCGGCGTGCCGGCGGTATCGATCACCGACAGCCTGCTCAGCCCGATCGTCGAAGGCGCCGACGTGGTGTTCGAGATTCCCGACATGCCGGAAGCCGCACTGCGGACCATGGTGGCGCCCATGTGCCTGGCGCAGAGCCTCGCCGTCGGATTGACGCTGGCACTCGACTGAGAGCTTTCGGTTCTAACCGCTACGGCTCTTGCGCCACGTGTCATGGTCGGGCTTGCCTGCACTCGGACTCGATCCGAGTGTCCCGACCATCCGTCCGCCGACTGGCTCAGGTGCTTCACCACGCAAAACTCGGCTCGACTAGCGGCGCGCAACCTGCGTTGCGCGATCAACTCGCGTCTGCATGCCGACATTCCTGCAACACATGACCTGCAGTCTGCATCGTGGAGAGCATTTGCGAGGCTGCGCAGCGTCTGCCCACTTTGCAGGCGCCCGCGAATCACCACTTCCTCCAACCTCCGAAAGATAACCGTTGGAGCACCGCGTCCGGCGCTCCGAACCTGCAATTTTGGGGGTTTCCGAATGGTGATTGCGCGAAAGATCGGCGCTTGCATTGCGACCGCCGGCCTGCTGACGGCAGTGCTTGCGATGGGCGGACAGGCGGCAGCCGACGGCAGCCGCAAGGCGAAGGCTCAGCCCGCCCAGGACACCGCCAGCGGCATCTGGTTCGGCGGCTTCGACGCGGCCAAGGACGCCACCTACTCGTTCGACGGCGTCATCGTCGCCTTCAACCGCGACATCTCCAAGGACGGCTGGGCGCTGCGCGCCTACGGCAGCCGCGTCGACTTCGACCAGGAGCCGACCGGCGACGGCCGCGGCTGGCAGGGCGACGTGATGCTCGGCTACCTGTTCCACCGCATGGGCTACAGCGGCGGCATCTACACGGGCGCCGACTACGAGAACTACAAGCTCTCGCCCGACGATCTCAACTCGCCCGTGCGCGGCACCGAGTGGGGCTTCAAGGTGGCCGGCGACGTCGCCACGTCGGACAGACCGGCCCCTGCACCTCTCGTTCGCCGGCAGCTACTCGACGGCGTTCGACAGCTACTGGACGCGCGCCAGGGTCGGGCACAACCGCAATCGCATCATCTACGGCATCGAAGGCCAGGCGTTCGGCAACGAAGACTACAACGCGCAGCGGCTGGGCGGCTTCCTCACGTTTGACTTTCCGCTGCGTCCCAGCATGCCGATCGAGGTCACGCTGTCCACGGGCTATCAGTTCGTGAACGAATTCGAGCAACGGCGACGACTCGACCAGCACGGGCGGCGGCAAGGGTGCCTACGGCACGATCATCTTCAGCACGACGTTCTAGTCGCGCATGCACACCGACGCAATACTCGAGCCGGGCAGCGACACGCTGCTCGGCTTTTTCGTTTCTCACAGGCAACTCGGCGGTCCGATCGCGGGTCCGCAGACGATCGTCGCGGACGAACGTCCATGTTGCAATCGATGGGCACGTGGTACTCGGCTGCTCACAGCGACGCTGGCATGCGACAGCGACGAATCGTGCTGCAACTCGTGCAGCAGAAAGCCTGATCAAGCCGGAGGGATTGCGGGACCGCCACAGCCACCGAGTATCGCGATGACGTTCATCCTTGTTGGTGCCTCGCTCATTCTCGCGCTTGTCGCGTTGGCTCACGCCAAACCCGGCGAGTTCGGCGATCCGACCCGCTATTTGCTCTATTGCCTGGCCTACGCCTTCACGCCGGCCGTCGTCGGCTATGCCATCGCCATCATCAATCGATTGGCCGGCCGGGGCCGCACGGATGCCGAGTTCATCGAAGACCGCAACTGGGGATGGACCATCTTCCTTCTGATCCTTGCGGCCGGCCAGATCGTGCAAAGCGCCAACCCCTGAAACGCCTGCCTCGGCTCCATCAAACTCGCTTTCGTCGACTTGCCGCGCGCGCCCTTGCGCTGCGGCCCCAAACCGCTGAATGATGGCGTCCCCACCGCGATGCCGGGAGACGCCACACCGTGACCACGCAGCTGTTCGCACCGGGCGGATACCGCTTCATCCCGGCCGTGTTCCAGTATTCGGGCGGCGTCGCTGCCGAGCCCGGCTACCGCATCGAGCGCGTCACCTTCCGCAAGCCCGTGCCGCTGGCCGCCGGATTTGCCCGCATCAAGAGCATCATCGAAGGCCGCGGTCGCCCGCTGACCTCGTTCTGTGCCTGCGAGCTGAGATCGCCCGAGCCCTTCACCGAGGCCGGGTTCAAGAATTCAACGAGCTGTACGTCGGCACCCTGCGCGAATGGGGCCTGTTCGACGGCCAGACCAATCCCGTCGCGCGCAGCAACGTGTGCCCCGAATTGCACAAGCCGCCGGCGCCTTCTTTCCACGCGTTCGCATTCACCGTCCCCGCCGCAGATGCCGCGCCCAGCTTCTGCGTCGCCGGCAGCGGCGAATGCCCCGAAGGCAAGGGCAACTACCGCGACCACATCGTGCGCCGCGGCGATCTGAGCGCGGACGGCCTCGCCGAGAAGACGCGCTGGGTGCTCGGCGAGATGGAGCGGCGCCTGGCAGCGCTAGGCGCAAGCTGGTCCTCCACGACCGGAGTGCAGGTCTACACCGTGCACGATTTCCATCGGTTAATGGCCAGCGAAATCGTGCCTCGCGGCGCTGCGCAAGCCGGCGTCACCTGGCACTACTGCCGCCCGCCGGTCGTGGACATCGACTACGAGATGGACTGCCGCGGCGTCGCGATCGAGCACGCCGCCGAGTAGGGCGTAGGACTCAATTCGCTGCAATGCAGTGAACGGTAGAGTTTATGCCGCTCATTTGCTCGCGTTCGACGTTGCTATTGCAATGCCGACGACGACAAGAAGGAGCCCAATAACCAGATTGATCGTTATGGCTTCATCGAGTGCGTAGGCGGCAAAGAGTGCAGACGCGATCGGATTGACCGTTACTGTGATCGCGACCCGCGTCGGTGTCGTCCGTTCCAACGCGTACGACCAGAGCAGAAACGTCGCTGCCCCTCCGAAGATTCCGAGAAACGCCACGATGCTCCATTGAGCCGATCCGAATGCCGCCGCTACTGCAAATCCGCCCCGTGCCCAAGCAAGCCCAACCAACACCGTGGCGCCAAAGGTCATGGCGATGGCGGTGTAGGCGATCGTTCCGTACGCTTTGGCCATGGGACGCGACCACACAGTGTAGAAGGCCATGCACAGTGCCGCCGTCACCATGAGGAGGTCGCCACGCCAGGCACCAACCGGCGCCGCACCGAGATTGGTCAGCAGGGCTACCGCCACGCCAACAGTCGCGATGACGACACCCGCAGTTTTGCGCGGTGTGAGAATCTCCGCGCGCAGCAACGCCCCCACGAGCATCGTCAACACGGGCAATGTCGAGAGAGCAAGTGAGCCGCGTGCGGCTGTCGTGTAGATCAGCGACGCATTGAATAGAATGGGAAACAGAGCAAAGAATAGGAGACCCAACCCCGCGATTGCCGGCAGAGCCGATACAGGCGGCCATCGCTCCCTGCCACGCCATGCCAATGGCAGCAGCAATAGGCACCCGATGCCGAACCGGAAGGCGCCCAGAGTGATCGGGTCTGTGGCGCCGACGAAGAGCCGCGTCACTCCGACTGACAGCCCGCCGAGCGAGCTCGACGCGATCGCTGCAAGCACCCCGATGATTTCGCCCATGCCCTGAACCCACGCCCTGGCCAATCCGCGCATCGCGCGGTGTTGCGCGGACAGTAGTCATGGCCTATTCATTAGAGAAACGCATAAAGAGAATGAGCGTTATTTGGGATCGCTATGAGTAGGCCACGCCTCGACCCCGGCCTGTTGCGCGCATTCCTTGCGGTCGCAGAGGAGCGCTCGTTCACGCGTGCCGCTACGGGCCTGCATCTCACGCAGTCGGCCGTCAGCTCGCAAATCAAGCGCCTGGAGGAGGAGCTGGAGCTCGAGCTTTTTTCGAGATCGACGACGCGGGTGGACCTCAATCCGGCAGGCGAGGAGCTCGTTGGATATGCCCGGCGCATACTCAGTCTTGGGGAGGAAGCGGTTCAGCGGCTGCGCCAGCACGACGTTGCAGGACGCGTTCGCCTGGGTGTCATGGACGACTATGGAACGACGATACTCCCGCCGATCTTGAAGACATTCTGCGGTGCCTATCCTGGCATCGAGCTGCAAATGGAGACCGGCCTTACCTCGGGCATGATCGCCCGCGTTGCCAAGTCCCACGATGTCGTGCTTGCAATGCACGCGCGAGGGGACGCCTCCGGCGAGTTCTTGCGCCGTGAGCGCACAGTGTGGGCCGGCACCGACGCGATGTCGCCTCGTGATCTGGACCCTCTGCCCGTGGCTCTCTATCCCCAAGGGTGCCTCTTCCGCAGGTGGGCGCTAGATGCCTTGGACCGCGCAGGCAAGAAGTGGCGTCTCGCGTTCGTAAGTCCGAGCCTTGCGGCCGTGGAGGCCTTCGCTGCTCAGGGCTTGGCTGTGACGGTCACAAAAGAAGGCACGCTGCCGCGATCACTCAAGATCCTTGGCGCTGAGGCAGGCCTGCCGCCTTTGCCCGCGGCGAATATCCGATTACACGTCTCCCCTTCTGCAGATGCGCCCGCAAGCCTTCTTGCGCAGCACCTTCGGGAGCATCTCGCAACGAGACGAAGATGAGCGGAATGCAAGCGTCCGAAATCTACCTTCACGCAGCTGCATTCTAGCGGTATCTCCATGAGTTGGCTGAACAATATTCGGTGCGAGGGTGAGGAATGGCAGAGAGGCGGACCGCGGCGATCTTCGGCGCGACTGGGCTCGTCGGGCGCGCGTGCCTGGATCTCTTGCTTGCTGATGAACGCTACGGTCGCATCATTGCGATCGGCCGGCGAGAGCCGGCGCAATCTGATCCAAAACTGGTGGTTCGCCGTGCGGCGCTGGATACCGTCGAGGCTCTTGATGACCCGACGCTCGACACGGTGGACGATGTCTTCTGCTGCCTCGGCACGACTCTCAAGAAGGCCGGTTCGCAGGAGGCCTTTCGACGCGTCGACCTCGACTACGTCGTGAACGCCGCCAGCTTCGCCAAGCGCCACGGCGCGCACCACTTCCTCATGGTGTCGGCGGTCGGGGCGGATGCGCGCTCGCGCGTGTTCTATAGTCGCGTCAAAGGCGAGGCTGAGAGCGCGGTTGCCAAGCTCGGCATCGAGTGCGTCTCGATCTTCCGGCCGTCATTCATTCTCGGGCCGCGCGAGGAGTCCCGTTCAGGCGAGCGGCTTGGGATGGTGGTGGCGGCTGCCCTCTCGTTCGCCATGGTCGGCCGGCTGGCGAAATATCGCCCCATCGCGGCCGCAACGATCGCGCGGGCCATGCTTGCCGTGGCCGCCACGCCGGCTCCGGGCGTTACGGTGTATGAATTCGATCGCATGGCAACATTGAGTGGACGCAGCACCGCCGTAGATCAAACGGTGAGGACACGCTAACCAGGCGCACCGACGGGACACTAGGTTCTGGTTGACAGACCGGCCTCCCCCTCCCCAGACTGATGGCAAGACCTCAACGGTCATTACAAATCAGAACCGATCCAGGGAGGAAGTACATGATACGTGCCGCATCAGCCGGCGTGGCCACCGCCGTGCTCGCCGTGCTTGCCGCCACATCCGCCGCCAACGCCGATATCAAGATCGGCACCATCTACGACCAGACCGGCCCGTTCGCGGCCGGCGGATCGAAGGCGGCCTCGATCGGCAACAAGATCGCCATCGACTTGATCAACGAGAAGGGCGGCGTCGAGGGCCACAAGATCATCGCCGTCGAGGCCGACGCCCAGTCCAAGACCGATGTCGCCATCAACGAGGCCGAGCGCCTTCTCAACGACATCAAGGTCGACCTGCTGATGGGCGTCTACTCGAGCGCGCAGTGCGTGCCGATGGCCGGCAAGGTCGACGCGGCCAAGAAATTCCTGTGGGCCAACGTGTGCGTCGCCTCGGCCGTGTTCAAGGACAAGAACCTGCAATACGTGTTCCGCCCGCAGGTGCACTCCGACCAGTTCGGCGAAGCCTCCTGCATGTTCCTCGCCGAGAACGCCAAGGACAAGCTCAAGAAAGACGTCAAGGACATCAAGGTCGCCATCATCCACGAGGACGGCCCCTACGGCGTCGGCGTCGCCATGGGCAACGAGGCCAAGTGCAAGGAGCTTGGCATTCAGATCGTGCACAAGGAGGGCTACGCGGCGACCTCCACCGACCTGTCTGCCCTCGTCACCAAGCTGCGCCGCGCGCAGCCCGACGTCATCCTGCACACCGGCTATAATCCCGACATCACGCTGTTCCTGCGCCAGTCCAAGGAAGCCGGCCTGAAGTTCGCGGCCCTGATCGGCCACGGCGCCGGCTACGGCCAGATCGACAAGCTGATGGAAACCTTCAAGGACGACGTCGATCTGTTCTACAACGTCGACCCCGTCGCGGCGCAGCTGCTCGACGCCAAGTCGCTCAAGCCCGGCCTCGGCGACCTGACGGCCGAGATGGTCAAGCGCTACAAGGCCGCCACCGGCGCGCAGGAAGTGCCGCCGCACACCTCGATGGGCTTCAACCAGGCCTGGATCTTCCTGAGCGACGTGCTGCCGCGCGCCATCAAGAAGCACGGCGGCTTCGATGCCGAAGCGCTGCGCAAGGCGGCTCTCGAGACCGACATTCCCGAGGGCGGCACCATCCAGGGCTACGGCGTCAAGTTCTTCCCGGCCGGCCACAAGATGGCGGGGCAGAACGAGCGCTCCTCGCCGGTGGTGATGCAGTACGTCAAGGGCGTCACCAAGATCGCCTGGCCGAAGTCGATCGCCACGACCGACCCGGTGCTGCCGCTGCCCGCCGGCCACGCCTACGCGCGCTGAGTAACGGGGGTCAGACCCTCCGGGTCTGACCCCAGTTCCCCGCTGCCTGTCACCAGACATGGTGTCAGACCCGGAGGGTCTGACACCGTCTCGAAGCCCCTCCCAACAACCAGCGCGAACCTCGTGGCACTCCTCTCCGTCAACGGCCTCACCAAAATGTTCGGCGGCTTCACGGCCGTGTCCAACGTCTCGTTCGACGTCAACGAGGGCGAGATCGTCGGCCTGATCGGGCCGAACGGATCGGGCAAGAGCACCATCTTCAACTGCATCGCCGGCATGTACGCGCCGACCTCCGGCGGGGTGACGTTCGCCGGCGAGGAGATCGCCGGCCTGCCGGCCAGCCGCATCTGCCACAAGGGTATCGGCCGCACCTACCAGATCCCCCGCCCCTTCCGGAACCTCACCCTGCTCGAGAACGTCGCCCTGTCGGCCTGGTTCGGCCAGGACGGCAAGACCACGCGCGCCGAGTGCTGGCGGCAGGCCGAGCAGGCACTCAGCATGGTGGGCCTGCCGACCGACCCGCGCACCGGCACGGACGGGCTCGGCGCCGCCGCCCTCAAGAAGCTGGAGCTGGCCCGCGCGCTCGCCACCCAGCCCAAGCTGCTGCTGGCGGACGAGAGCCTCAACGGGCTCGACCACGGCGAGATGGAGCAGGCCGCCGACATGCTGCAGCGCATCCGCCGCGAGCGCGGCATCACCATCGTCTGGGTCGAGCACATCATGGGCGTGCTGATGCGCGTGGTCGACCGCGTGGTGGTGCTCGATCACGGCGAGAAGATCTTCGACGGCGCGCCGAAGGCCGCCCAATCCGATCCACGCGTCGTCGAGGTGTACCTCGGCGCCGACGCGGTGGCGTGAGGAGGCAGCGTGCTGCAGCTCGAAGGCATCGACGCGGGATACGCCGGCTTCCAGGCGCTGTTCGGCGTGTCGATGCGGGTGGACGCCGGCGAGGCGGTCGGCGTGATCGGCGCCAACGGCGCCGGCAAGACCACGCTGCTGCGCGTCATCTCCGGCCTGCTCGCGCCGACCGCCGGCGCCATGACTATGCAGGGCGTCGATCTCATCACGACGCCCCCCTACAAGATCGTCGAGACCGGCATCGCGCATGTGCCCGAGAGCCGCCGGCTGTTCCCGCGCCTCAGCGTGGAGGACAACCTGCGCATGGGCGCGTTCATCCCCGCCGCCCGCGCGAAATTCCCGGAGCGCCTCGACTACGTCTACACGCTGTTCCCGCGCCTCAAGGAGCGGCGCCTGCAGCTGGCCGGCACCATGTCGGGCGGCGAGCAGCAGATGTGCGCCATCGCCCGCGCGCTGATGAGCGAGCCCAAGCTGATCCTGCTCGACGAGCCGTCGATGGGCCTTGCCCCGGTGATCGTGGCGCAGGTGTTCGATCTGGTGCGGCGCATCCGCGGCGAGGGCTACACGGTGCTGATCGTCGAGCAGAACGTGCGCCAGGTGCTGAAGGTGGTGGACCGCGCCTACCTGCTCGAGGTCGGCCGCATGAAGGCCTCCGGCCGCGCCGACGAACTCGCCGCCAGCGACGACATCCGCAAGGCCTACATGGGGATCTAGGGATGCTGGACCGCTCATCGTCTTGCTGAGCGCCGATTCCCCGTCCCCCTCGTGGGGAGGGGTAGGGGTGGGGGGACGCCGAACATCCGCCGTTCTGCGATCCCCCCTCACCCGTCAACCCCCTCACGTCCTGTCGGGACAGCCTCCGGCGCGATGGGGGAGGGAACGCGTGCGGCAAGGGAGAAGCGTAGAATGGATTGCCAGCTCGACATCTTCTTCCTCGAAGCCATCATCAACGGGCTGCTGCTCGCCGGCCTGCTGGCGCTGCTGGCGCTCGGCCTCAACCTGATCTTCGGCGTCATCGACGTGGTGTGGATCTGCTACGCCGAGCTGGTGATGGTCGGCATGTACGGCATCAACTACGCCTACAAGGGCGGCGTGCCGTTCATCCTGGCGGCGCTGTTCGGCATCGTGCTGGTGGCGATCTGCGGCGCCATCCTGCACTTCCTGGTGATCCGGCCGGTGCTCGACACGCCCCCCATCAACCAGCTGCTGGTGACCGGCGGCGTGCTGATCTTCCTGCAGGCCGCCGCCACCATGGCGTTCGGCATCGAGTTCAAGAACCTCGGCATCCGGCTCGGCTCGTTCACGTTCGCCGACATGAGCTTCTCGTGGGCGCGCATCATCACCTTCCTGTTCGCGCTCGGCGGCGCCCTGGCGCTGTGGCTGTTCCTGTCGCGCACCTTCATCGGCACGGCCATCCGCGCCATCTCGCAGGACCGCCAGATCATGCCGCTGATGGGCGTGGACAGCCGCAAGCTCTACCTCATCACCTCGGCGATCGGCGGCGGGCTCGCCGGCCTCGCCGCCGCGCTGATGGTTCTGCAGTACGACATCTATCCGCAGATCGGCCTGCAGTTCGGCCCGCTGATCTTCATGATCTGCGTGCTGGGCGGCCTCGGCAACATGATCGGCGGCTTCATCGCCGCCTTCATCATCAGCCAGTTCATCGCCGTCGGCTCCAGCTGCTTCCACACCGAGTGGGGCTATGCGGTGGCCTTCCTGTTCTTCATGGTGGCGATCTTCATCCGCCCGCAAGGCCTGTTCGGGAGCAAATCGTAATGCGCGTGCTCCTGCGGCCGATGTCGCTGGTCGGGCTGGCGGCGGTGGCGCTGCTGCCGGTAGTGGTGCATCTGGTGTTCCCCGGCTCGGCGAAATACTACCTGCACCTGCTGATCCAGATCCTGCTCTGGTCGTTCATCTATACCAGCTGGTCGCTGATGGGCCGCTTCGGCCTGACCTCGCTCGGCCACGGCGCGTTCACGGGCATCGGCGCCTACGCCACCGTGCTGCTGTGGAACTTCGGCGGCATCACGCCCTGGATCGGCATTCCGGTCGGCATCGTGATGGCCACCATCGTCGGCATCCTGATCGGCTATCCCTGCTTCCGCTTCCGCATCGCCGGCCACTACTTCGCGCTGCTGACGCTGGCGCTGACCGAGTTCGTGCGGCTGTGCATCGTCGGCCTGCGCGACTACACCGGCGGCTCGCTCGGCACCCAGCCGGCCCGGGCCGCCGACGGCATCTCGCTCTTCGCCCTGCAGTTCGAGCCGAACCGCACGCTGGCGTTCTACATCGCCTTCGCGCTGTGGGTGCTCGGGCTTTACGTGTGGCTGCGGGTCGATGCCAGCATGGACCGCTACGCGCTCGACGCCGCCAGCCAGGACGAGGATGCGGCCGCCTCGGTCGGCATCGACGTCACCCGCGAGCGGCTCAAGATCACGGCGCTGTCCTCGGGCATGTCCGCGCTCGGCGGGGCGATCTTCGCGCAGTACCAGATGTACATCAGCCCCGACACCATCGCCGGGCTCGGGCTGTCGCTCAACATGGTGTTCGCGGCCATTGCCGGCGGCATCTGGGTGCTGCTGGGCCCCACCGTCGGCGCCGTCTTCACGCAGGTGCTGGCCGAGGGCCTGCGCGTCATCATCCAGGGTTCCGCCACGCTCAAGAACCTGCTCGGCAGCTCGGCACTCGCCCTCGACCAGCTGATCTACGGCCTGCTGCTGATCCTGTTCATCATCTACATGCCGAACGGCATCCTCGGCACCGCGCAGGCCTGGTGGCGCCGGCGGCGCAGCAAGCAGCTGCCCTGATCACGCGGCGCCGAACGTCTTCGCGTACTGCTCGGGCTTGAAGCCGACCAGCAGCCGGCCGCCCACATCCAGCACCGGCCGCTTGATCATCGACGGCTGCTCGAGCATCAGCGCGATGGCCTTCTTCTCCGTGACGCCCTTCTGCTCGGCCTCCGGCAGCATGCGGAACGTGCGGCCGGCACGATTGAGCAGCGTCTCCCAGCCCACCTCGCGCGCCCAGCCTTCCAGCATGGCCCTCTCGACGCCCGCCGCCTTGTAGTCGTGGAACGCGTAGGCAACGCCGTGCTCATCCAGCCAGGCCCGCGCCTTCTTCATCGTGTCGCAGTTCTTGATGCCGTAGATGGTGACGGCCTTCGCCTTGGCCATGTCGCTCGCGCTCCGCTTCGATGGCCCGCAGCATGTCGCCGCGCGCGGGCCTGTCAACCGCGCAGCGGCCAGCAGGCGCGATGCACGTGCCGGCCCAGGCCTTGCAGGCTGTGCACGAGGACGAAGTCGCGCACGGTGCAGGTGATGGGCTCGTCGAGATTCATGTCCGGCACTGCGCGGCGGTCGTACAGCAGGGTGACGTGCGGCGTGAAGGCCGGCCGGCTCGCCAGGCCGATGCGGCGCAGGCTCGAGGTGAGAGCGTGGCGGAGCGCCGTCAGCTCGGCGAAGCCGTGACTGCAGAGCAGGACGAGCGGGCGGTGGTCTGCGCCCTTGAACGTCGAGACCCGATCGAAGGTCACTTCGAAAGGCATGCCACGAACACGCGCGATCCGGCCGCGATGGCAGCGGACACAGCGGCATCGGGCAGACCGGAGTGGAAGATGCCGACGTTGGCCAGGGTGACATGCAGCCGCTCCGTCGGCCGCGCAGCGCGCAATTCGTATTGCCGGCGCAGGCGCTCCGCCTGCTGGGTCATGCGCAGCGCGGCAGCGGGCGGCGGCAGCACGGCGAAGAACAGCGCGTCCTGATGCGGCGTCTCCGGTCGGTGAGGCGGCCGCAGCAGCGGTGCCGCGCCGAAGTCGAGCGACAGCTGGCGCGACGCGCCGGCAGATGGCGCAGCCGTCCTCTCACGCCCACCCGATAGCTTCACGCGCACGACGCACCGTTCGAAATGCCCCAACTTGGCACAGGAACATAAAGAGAACATTGCGTGGCTGCAAGCTGGTTCGCCGGGGTAGTAGTCAGAACCCGAACGAATCCTGCGGCGACGGCGGCGGCCCGAGGCGAATGCCCTCCAGCTCCAGCATGCGCATCTTGGCGGTCGAGCCGCCCGGCGCCGAGAAGCCGCCGATCTTGCCGCCGGCCGCCAGCACGCGGTGGCAGGGAATGATCAGCGCCACCGGATTGCGCGCCATGGCCTGGCCGACATCGCGCGCGGCCTCCGGCCCGGCACCCAGCTCCTTGGCCAGCGCGCCATAGGTGGTGGTGCGACCCCACGCCACCTGCCGCGCCGCCGCATAGATGCGCCGGAAGAAGTCGTCCTGCTCGCCGAGATCGAGCGTGAAGCGCGAAAAGTCGATCGCCTCGCCCGCGAAATAGCGCTGCACGGCTGCAACCGCCTCGGCCACCTCCGGCGGCGGCTCGCCAGGCTGGGCACCGGGCAGGCGGCGCAGCACAAGCCGCTCGGTCGCCTCCGCGCTCTTGGTCGGCAGCTGGAAGCGCGCGATGCCGGCCTCGCTCCAGGCGATGCCGCAGAAACCGCCGGCGGTTTCGAAGACGAGATAGTGATGTGCGGTCTGGCTCATGGCGTGGCCTCGCGTTTGCCCTGAAAATCGGGCGCCCGACGCGGAGAATTCAACCCAATTCGTGTCGATGCCGTAGACCCGCGCGGCCCTACGCGACCGGTATCGGGACAACCTGCCCGGAGACGCTGCCGCCAATGTCTGCTAAATGCTGCGGCGCCATGCTGCCGGCCGCGCACCGGCGCGGGCTGGCACAAGGGGCACAGAAAAACGGGAGGGGACACATGCAGGGCATCGGCAAGGCATTCTTCATTTCGGCGCTCGTCTACGGCGTGCTCGGCATGCTGCTCGGCCTGGAGATGGCCATGCGCAAGAACCACGGCCAGATGCCGACCCACGCGCACGTCATGGTGATCGGCTGGCTCAGCTTCGCGGTCTTCGGCCTGTTCTATTCCGCGCACGGCAGCGCCGTGCCGAAGGTTCTTGCCCTGGTGCACCTCTGGCTCGCGCAGATCTCGCTGGCCGTGCTGGTGATCGGCCTGTACCTGATCTACTCGGGCAAGACCCAGTTCGATCCCCTCGCCGCCATCGGCTCGATGGCCTACGCCGTCTCGTTCCTGGTCTTCGCCGCCGGCGCAGTGTCGGCGATGCGCGAGCAAGTCCGGCGTAGCCCGTAGGTTGGGTTAGCGCGTCAGCGCGTAACCCAACGCGGCGCGACTTTGCGGTGTTGGGTTACGGGCTATCGCCCTAACCCAACCTACCTGCTGGCGGCGGCGCATGGTCCCATCACAGCAGCTTCATGAAATTGCGCTTGCGCCCGTGCCGCTCCTTGAGACCGGCAACGTAGGCGGCCTGTTCGGCGCCGCCGCGCAGCGCAGCCATCCGCGCAATCAGCGCCGCCGCCTCCGCGTAGGCCGCATTGCCGCCGCCCCTGGCGAGCTCTTCGATCCGGCCGGCATAAGTCTCCAGCGCCTCGCGCGGATGGGTCGCCTCGCTCGCCCGCGCGAGCGACTCTCTCAATCCCCTGGCCGCCCCATGCTTGTGCACGGCAGCCCAGGCCGCGTCGAACATCTCCTCATGCATCAGGATGCGGATGAGGAGGTCGGCAGTGTGTTGCAACGGCGAGCGCTCCTCCGTGACGAGCCGCGCCTCGAGCAGCTTGATCGCACGCTCGCTTGCAGCCTTGCCGCCGAGCTTGCGAAGCCTCAGGTACAGCTCGAGGCTCGGCGCCTTGCCGAAGGCCCGCCACAGATGCGCCTCCGCATCCTTTTTCCGGCGGGCCTTCAGCAGCATGTCGGCGGCGAAGAACACGAGCCGTTCATCGGGCCGCTCGTCCTCGAACATCCACAGGCCCTCCTCGGCACGGCGCAAGCGCCTCCTCGTTCCGGCCTTGCTCCCGGCAGAACTCGGCGAGCTGCAGGTAGTCCCACGGCGAGGACAAATCCTTGGCGCGCAGGTCGATGCGCGCCTGCACATCGCCGGCGCGCTCGGCAAAGAAGTCCATGATCGAGATCAGATGAAAGTGCTCGGTGGAGAAGCCGCGCGTTGCGCGCCCGCCTCCCGCTCGCGCCGGAAGCTTGTCCCAGGCGGCGGTGGCGAGACGGCGATACTCCTCGAGCCCCTGCTCGCCCAGAACGTCGGCATAGAGCGACGCAGCCCGGTGGAACGTGTCGTAGCCGCCTTCGGTCTCGCGCGCGAAGAGATCGCGGGCGAGCGGCACGGGGTCGGGCCTCGCGGCATGGCATGCCTGCAGATGAATGTCGCGTGCGCGCTCGAGCAGGCCACTGCAGTGGCCGTCGGAATCGTCGATGCTCTCGATGGCCCGTTCAACTCGCGCAATGGCATGCACCGCGAGCTTCAGCGCCAGGCCGGCGCGGTCGCCCGAGGCGAGGGCGCCGACGGCATCGAGCGCGTCGTCGACGCCCGCGGCCCAACCCCCTGCCTCGCCATAGTCGACGAAGCCCGCGTGCGCGTTGCTGTCGACGACCTTGCGCAGACGCGCCTCCAGCGTCTTATCGTCGGCGTCGCGAGCGGTGGCGGCGATGTCCAACTTGCGAAGCAGCCCCGGGTCCCGCTCGACCAGGTCCATGATCATGTCGACCAGCGCATCGGGACCTTTTTCGTGCAGGTGGGCCCGGATGCGCGCGAGCACATTGTCGCCTTGCAACCCTTCGCCGGCTGCGTTGGCTGCCAACGCCGTGGCGACCAGGTGCTTGCAGAAGCCGCGATCTTCGAAGGCGGGACACGTGCAATCCCCGTCGATCGTCTTGCCGCGCCCGGTGATTTCGGTCCGATAGTCGTCAGTCCCCGCGACCTGCGCCAGCACCCGCCCCGTGTCGAGGCTGAGAATGGCGACTTGCCCATCGCGATGGTAGGCCTCGCCGCGCGCAAACACCGTGTCGCCCGCCAAATTCCGCAAAGTGCGGAGATCGAACCGCGGTTCTGTCTTCGTGCTCATGCGTTCGGTTGAAGCAAGGGTTCGGTCTCGATGAGTTGCAAGGCTTTCTCGAGCGTGACCGATGTATGCAGGCGCCACCATTGCCCGTTGTGCCTTTGCCACATCAGGTCGAAACGGGTCTCCGTGAGGCACTCTTCCACGTGGTCGAGGCGCGTGAACGGCGCGTCGAACTCTTCCCCAGGATTATCCGGAAACCCCGAGCGGTAGCGCGTGATGAAGCTGTACTTGCTCCCACGCCATTTGCCGAAGATATCGACCGGATAGTTGAACTCCGTCGGGCGAATCTCGGGCAGAAATCGAGGCTTCAGAACCTCTGCGAAAAAGCGATCGCAAACAGCGGCAATGGCCGCCTTGTCCCCGGCGTTGAGCACCCGCACTCGACCCATCTGGCCCGCGTTCGGCATCCGCCCCTCCTCGCTCCCGCCTGTAGGTTGGGTCGAGCGTCAGCGATGACCCAACACAAGGCTTGCAGTACGGCTGCCATGTTGGGTCTGCGCTCCGCTTGACCCAACCTACGCCCACTCAGATCCAACCTCACGCGGCAGGCGCCAGCCACGGGTTGAGCAAGGCAACACCCATCGGTTCAAAATCGGCCGTGTTGCGCGTGACTACGGTCAGCCTGTGCGTCAAAGCCGTCGCGGCGATGAGGGCATCGCGTTCCGGCCGTGGATCGGGAACATGCAAGCTCGCGCACCGCCGCGCGATGGCGACGTCGAGCGACAGGATGTGTGTGGCCAGCGGCGTCAAGATTTCCTGTTGCAACCACCGCCGCAGAATTGCCCCTTGCACAGCGTCGCGACGTTCCATGAGCAGGGTTCCCCTCTCCAATTCCAGGACCGTCACGACGGAAATCGCATACAGCTCCGAAGGCGTGCTGGACGCCCAGGCGCGCACGTTCGCATCCGCTCGCTCCGGCCGGCGAAGTTCCGACACGACATTCGTGTCCAGGAGAAACATCAGTCGAGATCCACAGAACGCGAAATGTCGTCGCCCATGCGCGGCGGATCGAAATCGAAGTCGCCTGCTTCCTTTTGCGCCAGCACTTCGAGCAGGCTTCGCTTCGCGCCGATGAGCTTCTGATAATGCTCGAAGCTCAACAGGACATGCGCCGGATTGCCGCGGTCGGTGATGATGACCGGTCCCTTGTCCGCCGCCTTCTTGGCGCCCCCGGCATCCTGATTGAATTCGCGGCTCGAAATGGTGGTGGTGGCCATTGGCGATCTCCAAGACCCACACGCCTACCACCAACAAGGCCACCAATCAAGTATTTGTAGCAACATTGCTACATATGCCCCCTCTCAAGACGAGGCTTGAGGAAATCTTCGGCCCACAGACCGGCGTCATCCCGCTTCTGCTCAATTCATCGCGACAGAAGATGACGGACGATTGCCAGCTTCTCTTCCGACAGACCACCAAGCCGGGCCTCATCCAGATGGCCCTCATGAATAAGTCGAGCAAAAACCAAAAGAAGCCGCGAGTAGCGATAGTCGAAGACCTCGTCGACCCGGCGCCGTGGTTCGTGCAGGTAGGCTTCAATGTCCCAAATGTCGGAAGGTGTTGTCACAGCTGCAGCCTTCGCTTTGAACTCCGTCACGAGCTTCGCAAGCACGGACTGACGGGCCTCCTCATAGACACGACGTGCAATCTTCTTCTCGGAAGTGGACCATGTGAGATCGTGCATCATGTTGTTCGCCGGGATTGTCACGACAAACCCTAC
>CAVTJY010000025.1:0-254751 GCA_963735125.1 uncultured Alphaproteobacteria bacterium
ATAGCGAAGCGTATTGCGCCGTTGCGCGGGCGGATCGGTGCAATACGGCTTCGCCTATTGCACCCCTCGCAGCAGCCGCATTTACCAACTGCAATAATCCAATCCCCGCGGGCCCTGGCCGTTGGAGAATAGGTGCACCTCGGCTCAACGGAGGGGTGCCCGCTCGCGAGGGTCACCTTGAGAGCAGCACGAGCTGAGGGTCGCGTGACGGTGACACGGTTCGAACCCGTGCATCCGGGCCGATGGGACTTGGACCAATCAGCCGGTATCCAGCGCGACGGCGAGGCTCAGGCAGCCGCGCATTGCTTGTTCCGGTCCGGTGGCTGTCTGAGCCCCGCGCCCTCTTTTTTGAGCTGACACTTGCGGCTAGCGAGCGTCAGGAAGTCACTTCCCGTGTGCACGTGGATGGCCGGCGGGAACTGCCGCCGGGCGCGCACTCGCGCGCCGAGCTCGCTGCGCTCGCTGAGTGATGGTGTCAGACCCTCTCGGGTCTGACACCATTGGTTCGCTAGGCGGGTCACGCGGTGGGCATGACGTCGAAGCCGGCGGGGGGTGGGTCGGTCTCCTCGGTGGTGTCGATGCGGTCGACGCGGGCGGACGGGCGGGCCTTGCCGGCAGAGCTCGAGCATCTCGGCGACCGTATCGGCGGGGCCGGAGAAGACGGCCTCGACGCTGCCGTCGCGGCGGTTGCGCACCCAGCCGGACAGGCCGAGCCTGGTTGCCACGGCCTCGGTCCAATAGCGGAAGCCGACGCCCTGCACGCGGCCTTCGATGCGGACGCGCACCGTGCGGGTGCTCGTCTGGAGGTGCAGCCATCGCTGCCTCCCTCTTGCTTGGGTCAGTGGTCAGTAGCCGAGCGCCATGCCGTCCTTGCGGCCGTCGGAGGCGCCGATCAGGGTACCGTTGTCGCGGTCGAAGACAATGGCCTGCCCGCCGCCCCAGGGGAAGTCGCGCACCAGGATGCGGTGGCCGCGCGCCTTCAGGCCCTCGACGACCTCGGCCGGGACCCCTTCCTCGACCACCACGGCGTCGCCCTCGAAGAACACGCGCGGGGTGTCGATCGCCTCCTGCGGGTCCATGCCGTAGTCGTACATGTTGCTCATCATGTAGACGTGGCCCATGGGCTGGAAGTGCGCGCCCATCACGCCAAACGACATGGCGGGCTTGCCGTCGCGCAGCACCATGGCCGGCACCAGGGTGTGCATCGGCCGCTTGCGCGGGGCGATGCAGTTGCGGTGCGCCGGGGTCGAGCACGAAGCCCTCGCCGCGGTTGTGCAGGGTGACGCCGGTCTTGCTGGTGACGATGCCGGTGCCGAAGTCGGAGTACAGCGAGTTGATGAAGGAGACGACCATGCCCTTCTCGTCGGCGATGGAGAAGCACACGGTGTCGGAGCCGGCCGGCTGCGGCAGGGGGGCAAGCTCCGGGCGGTGCTTCTTGCGGTCGATGCGCTTGACGAGCTTGTCGATGACCGCGTCGTCCAGCATGTGATCGACCGGCACGTCGGCCATGTCGGGGTCGGCGACGAAGGTGTCGCGCATGGCGAAGGCGAGGCGGGCGGCCTCCATCAGCAGGTGGTAGCGCTCGGCCGATACGGGGTTGGCTGGAGGCTTGCCGAGCCGCTCCAGCATCTTGAGCATGATCAGGGCGACGATGCCGTGATTGGTGGGCGGCAGCTCGCACAACTCGACGCCGCGGTAGGCTGGCCGAGATCGGGTCGACGTAGGTGGAGGACTGGGCGGCGAAGTCCTCGAGCGTGTGCAGGCCGCCGAGCGCCTTCAACTCGGCGACGATGTCGGCCGCCACCTCGCCGGCGTAGAAGCCCTCGCGGCCCTTGGCGGCGATGGCTTTGAGCGTCTTGGCGAGGGCGGGAAAGCGCCAGACCTCGCCGGCCTTGGGCGCCTTGCCGTCCTTGGTGAGCAGGTGCTTCTTGGCGCCGGCGCCCTTGAGCTTGCCCTTGCGGGCGGCGGCGGCCCAGTCGGCGGCCACGCGCGGGGCGACGACGAAGCCGCCCTCGGCCAGCGCGATGGCGGGTGCCAGCAGGCGATCGAGCGGCAGGCTGCCGTGGTCGGCGACGAGGCGGCACCAGCCGTCGATGGCGCCGGGCACCGTCACGGCATGCACGGAGGTGGTCTCGATGCGCTTGATGCCCTGGCCGGCGTACCACTCGGCGGTCGCGGCCTTGCAGGCGCGCGGCCGCAGGCGCTGAGCGCGATCAGCTTCTTGCGGCCCGGCTTGGCGATCAGCGCGAAGCAGTCGCCGCCGATGCCGGTCATCTGCGGCTCGACCACGCACAGCACGGCGACGGTGGCGATGGCCGCGTCGACGGCGTTGCCGCCCTGGCGCAGCGTCTCGATGGCGGTCAGCGTGGCGGCGGGATGGGAGGTCGCGCACATCGCCCGGCGCCCGTACACGGGCGAGCGCCCGGGGAAATGGAAGCTGCGCATAGTTGGCTCCGGACAGGACGGTCGGGCGTGGCAGGGCCCAGATGGAAGGAGCCATGACTAAAGGAGAAAAGCGCGCCTTAGCGCAAGCGTTCGGATCAGGCGGTGCCGGCGTGGGGCGTGCGCTGCCAGAAGGCGTCAGTGGGCATGGAGAAGCCGTGCGCGGTGGGCTCCGGCCCAAAGCGGTTGTCGCCGGCGTGGCCCTTGGCGGTGTGCAGCCAGATGGCCGCGACCAGCAGCGGCATCAGCATGGCGGCGAAGGTGATCCAGTAGGTCGTCGTGCCGGGGGCAAGCATGTCGGGGTCGCCGCTCAGCACGATGGCTCCGGCGAGGCTGATGATGGCGAGAAGCCAGATCAGCACGGCGCCGGGAATCCACCAGGCGCTGCGGCCGAGGTCGTGCAGGCGCTTGGAGATCAGCGCGAAGGCGACCCAGCAGAACGCGATATTGAAGGGCTGCACCAGGGGGCTGGCGAGGTCGAGTCCGGCGCCCCACAGGGCGAGCCCGATCGCGACCTGCAGGGCCAGCAGGATGGCGGCGGCCAGCAGCAGGCCCTTGCGGTTGCAACGGCCGCGCGGGTCGAAGGCTTGCAGGACGGAGGCTGGCAGATGCGGCATGGGTGACCTCTGCGCCCAGCATGCGGGGCGGGGTTACCGCGGGGTTAGCGGCTATGCGTAGAGCGCAATAGGCGAAGCCGTATTGCGCCGTTCGTACAGGCGGATCGGCGCAATACGGCTGCCGCCTATTGCACCCTACGCTGGCGGCAGGCCTAGGAGGCGCAGTCGGGGGCGTTCAGGGTGCTGTGCGCCTCGCGCAGGCCCTTGAGGTCGAGGTCGACCTCGACGTTGTCGCGCACCACGGTTTGTACGTAGACCTTCACGCGCTTGGCGGACTTGAGCTTGCCGATGTCCTTGAGCGCGATCTGATCGAGCGGTGCGGTCAGGCGGATGCCGATGGCCGGATTGTTGTCGTAGCTCAGGCGATAGGATCGACGGCGGCGCCGTTGCCCTTGAAGTTCAGGTAGAGGCCGTCGTTGCCGAGCTGGATGCGGCCGCCCTTCTTGTGCACGGCCGTGCAGGACACCTCCTCGGTGGCCGCATCCTTGCTGCGCATGATGGTCCACTCGCCGTGCTGCTTGAGCGACTTCGGCCTGGCGCAGGTCGTTGGTGGCCGGGATCTTGGATCGGTCGCGCGTATCCGCCGCAGGCACCCGCTTGGTCAGCGCCGGGTTGCGGGCTCGGACCCGCACGATCTCGTGGTCCGGCTCGACCTCTGCGGGGCCGGAGGACGCGGTGCTCGAGGACAACGCGGTCGAGGCGGTCGACATCCGGCGCGCCGTTCGGATCGGTGGCACAGGCCCCGACCGCGAATGCGAGCAGCAAACCCAAGACTAGGACGCGCATGTATTGCTCCCGCCAGCCCGCCGGTCAGGCGAACTCCATGATGACGGCATCGACGGCCAGGCTGTCGCCGGGCTTGGCCTTGACGGCCTTGACGGTGGCGTCGCGCTCGGCCTTGAGGATGTTCTCCATCTTCATGGCCTCCACCACGCACAGCGCCTCGCCGGCCTTCACCTCCTGGCCGGCGGCGACGTGGATGGCCTTGACGAGGCCCGGCATCGGGCAGAGCAGCAGCTTGGAGGTGTCGGGTGCGACCTTCTCCGGCATCAGCGCGGCGAGCGCCGCCTCGCGCTCGGTGTAGACGTAGGCCTTGGTGCGGATGCCGCGATAGGCGAGGTCGTAGCCGTTGAGGATGGCGCGCACCTGCACCGACACCGGCTTGCCGTGCACCATGCCGGTCCAGACCGGCTGGCCGGGCCACCAGTCGGCATCGACGTCGAGCGTGGTGCGGCGGATGCCCTTGGCATCGACGAAGGTGACCTTGGTGGGGTTGCCGAGCGTGCCCTCGACGCGGGTCGCGACCAGCGTGCCGCCGACGCTGGCGAAGCGGCGGTCGGAGAAGCGCACCGGCGGCCCCGACATCTGGTCGGTGATCTGGCGGCGGCGGGCGTTGCTGAGGTGGTCGATGGCGACGGCGACGGCGGCCAGGATGTCGAGCACCTCGCCTTCCGGGACGGGCGGCTTGAAGCCGCCCTTGTATTCCTCGGCGATGAAGCCGGTCGACAGGCGCCCCTCGCGCCAGCGCGGATGCTGCATCAGGGCGGCCAGGAACGGGATGTTGTGCTCGACGCCGTCGATGACGAAGGCATCGAGCGCGTTGCCCTGCAGGTCGATGGCCGCCTCGCGCGTCGGCGCGTGGGTGACGAGCTTGGCGATCATCGGGTCGTAGTACATCGAGATCTCGGCGCCCTCGAACACGCCGGTGTCGTTGCGCACGGTGCCGCCGGAGGGCGTCTTGCCCTCGGCGGGCGGGCGGTAGCGGGTCAGCCGGCCGATCGAGGGCAGGAAGTTGCGGAACGGGTCCTCGGCGTAGATGCGGCTCTCGACCGCCCAGCCGTTGAGCTTGATGTCGGACTGCTTGAATTTCAGCTTCTCGCCGGCGGCGACGCGGATCATCTGCTCGACGAGGTCGATGCCGGTGACGAGCTCGGTGACCGGATGCTCGACCTGCAGGCGGGTGTTCATCTCCAGGAAGAAGAACGAGCGGTCCTGGCCGGCCACGAACTCGACCGTGCCGGCGCTGTCGTAGCCGACCGCCTTGGACAGCGCGACGGCCTGCTCGCCCATGGCTTGCGCGCGTCTTGGCGTCGAGCAGGGGCGAGGGCGCCTCCTCGACGACCTTCTGGTTGCGGCGCTGGATCGAGCACTCGCGCTCGCCCAGGTAGAGGACGTTGCCGTGCTTGTCGCCCAGCACCTGGATCTCGATGTGGCGCGGGTTGACGATGAACTTCTCGATGAAGACGCGGTCGTCGCCGAAGCTGGACTTGGCCTCCGAGCGCGCGCGAGGCGAAGCCCTCGCCGACCTCCTTGGCCGATGTAGGCGATGCGCATGCCCTTGCCGCCGCCGCCGGCCGAGGCCTTGATCATCACGGGATAGCCGATCTCGTCGGCGATCTTGACGGCCTGCTTGGCGTCGGCGATCTCGCCGAGGTAGCCGGGCACGGTCGAGACCTTGGCCTTGGCGGCGGCCTTCTTGCTCTCGATCTTGTCGCCCATGGCGGCGATCGCCTTGGGGTTGGGGCCGATGAAGACGATGCCGGCCTTCTGCAAGCGCGACGGGGAAGGCCTCGCGCTCGGACAGGAAGCCGTAGCCCGGATGCACGGCCTCGGCGCCGGTCTGCTTGCAGGCGTCGACGATCTTGTCGATCACCAGATAGGACTGGGCGGCGGCGGCCGGGCCGATCAGCACCGCCTCGTCGGCCATCTCGACATGCAGGCCGTCGCGGTCGGCCTCGGAATAGACGGCCACCGTCTTGATGCCGAGCCTGCGCGCCGTCTTGATGATGCGGCAGGCGATCTCGCCGCGGTTGGCGATCAGGATCTTCTTGAACATGTGTTGGTGGTGCCCCGTGGCCGGAAGGAATGGCGGCATGCCGCAGCGCAATGATATGACAAAAGACGCCGCTGGGAAGGGAAAGCAGCAGCGGCGATGGGTATCGTTGCCGCAGCAGCGGGCTTTTGCCGGGGGTTGGGGCGCTCCTCGGGGCCGCTGGTTGCGGCGGAAGCGATGCCGCGCTACCCGCATCGCCTTGGCGGCCGCGGGGATGTAGGCTGTGGGTCGCCGATCGCGAGACCGTTGAGAATGGGGGAAGACCAATGCATGCCGCTGCCGGCAAGGACCAGCCGACCGCCCTTGGACCGGGCGAGGGAGAGGCGCTGTGGTTTCTTGGGGTGCTGTCCATCGTCAAGGCGGGAGGCGAGGCGAGCGGGGGACGTTTCGCGCTCATTGAGCAACTGGCGGCCAAGGGGCACTCCCCGCCGCTGCATGTGCACAGCCGGGAGGACGAGTGGTTCCACATCCTCGAGGGCGAGTTGGCGGTCTGGGTCGGCGGGCGCCGGATCGAGGCTTCCGCCGGGGCGTTCGTGTACGGCCCACGCGGACGTTCATGGTGACGTCGGCGCAGGCGCGCTTCCTGGTGGGCGTCGAGCCGGCCGGGTTCGACGATTTCTTGCGGGCGCTGGCCGAGCCGGCGCGGAGCCGCACGTTGCCGCCGGACTCGGTGCAGCCGCCTGATCCGGTGCGCCTGACGGCGGTTGCCGCCGAGTACGGCATCGAGATCCTCGGGCCGCCGGGGCTCCCGGATTAGGCGATATGGAGAGCGGGATGAAAGCAGGCACGACCGCTCATGTCGCTTCGATCGGCGAGTGCATGATCGAGCTGTCCAAGACCGGCGACGGCGTGCTGTCGGAGAGCTTCGGCGGCGACTCGCTGAACACGGCCGTCTATCTGGCGCGGCTCGGCGTGCGGGTCGACTACGTCACGGCGCTGGGGGACGATCCCTGGAGCGACGAGATGGTGCGCGCGCTGGCAGGCCGAAGGCATCGGCACGGGACGGGTGGTGCGCGTGCCGGGCCGCCTGCCGGGCCTGTACGTCATCGATATCGGCGACAAGGGCGAGCGGCGCTTCTTCTATTGGCGGCAGAACTCGGCGGCGCGGCTGCTGTTCGAGCTGCCGGAGACGCCCGAGATCGCCGCGGCCTTGCCCCGCTACGACCTGATCTATCTGACCGGGGTGTCGCTGTCCCTCTACGGAGAGACCGGACGCGCCCGCCTGTTCGATGTGCTGGACCGGGCGCGGGCGCAAGGGCGGCGGGTCGCGTTCGACACCAATTTCCGGCCGCGCGGCTGGCCGGACGTGGAGGTGGCGCGGCTTGCCTATCGCGAGGCGCTGCAGCGCTCGGATATGGTGCTGGCCTCCAGCGAAGACCTCGAGCTGTTGTTCGGCAACGATGGGTTGGGCGAGCTCCCGTTGGACAAGGCGGACGTGGAGGTCGTGCTGAAGCTGCCCGATCCGACGGTTCGCATCCATCATGCCGGCGACGTGCGCATCGTGCCGGGCGAGGCGGCCCACGATGTCGTCGACACAACTGCGGCGGGCGACAGTTTTGCGGCGTCCTACATCGCGGCGCGGCTGGCCGGAGCCGACGTGGTGGAGGCCGCGATGATGGGGCATCGGCTGGCAGGCGCGGTGGTGCGCTGCCGCGGGGCGATCATTCCGCGCGCGGCCATGCCGCCCGATATGCTGCGAATAGGTGGAGGGATAAGCGATGCAATCTGCCGGAGACGGGTTGCTCGAAGCGCGCGCGGCTGCAGGCGATCCTGCGGCAGTCGCCGATCGTGGCCGTCATCACCATCGACGACGCCAAAGATGCGGTGCCGCTGGCGCGTGCGCTGGTTGCGGGCGGCGTAACGGCGCTGGAATTGACGTTGCGCACGCCGGCGGGGTTGGCGTCGGCGGCAGCCATCCTGAGGGATGTGCCGGAGGCGGTGGTGGGCATCGGCACCATCCTGACGCCCGACGATCTGGCGAAGGCGCGGCAGAGCGGGGCGCATTTCGGCGTGAGTCCCGGCATCACGGCGGCCCTGCTGGATGCGGTGGCGCAACGGACCTGCCGTTCATGCCGGGCATCCAGTCGGCATCGGAGCTGATGGAGGCGCTGGCGCGCGGGTTGCGACATCGTCAAGCTGTTCCCCGCTGCAGCGCTCGGCCGGGCGGCGATCCAAGGTCTTGGCGGGCCATTCCCCGAGGTTCGCTTCTGCCCGACCGGCGGCGTCGGCGAAGAGAATTTCATGGAGTGGCTGGCGTTGCCCAACGTGTCGGCGGTGGGCGGCTCGTGGCTGGCATCGAGGGGCGACATCGGCGCGGGCAATTGGGCATCGATCACCGACCGCGCCCGCCGCGCCATGGACAAAATACGCGCCGGCAAATCAGTTTGATCCGCCCGCGTGGGAGCTACGGCTTCCAGAGCGCCAGGCAGGTGATCGCGGCAATGGCGGCGATGACCTGGGCGGCGATGGCATAGACGAGCGTGATGACGACCTTCTCCGACAGGAAGCGCGCGTCCGGCGTGCTCCAACCTCTGCCCACGAAGTCGCCGAGCAGCAGAATGGCGGCGAGCGCCAGCGTGCACAGAATGACAAAGCGGGCGAGCGCAATGATCTGGCTTGTCGTCTCGGGACGGGACGTGATCTCCGGCTGCATGGCAAATCCCTCACGGCTGAGTGGCAAGGGCCGCGGCGGCGGTCTGCTGCAATGATCGCCTGCCCGCGGGCCTGGCGTCTGTTCCCCAGGGAACTGCGCGACCATGCCGTAGGGCCAAGGATGCGGCCCAATCGGTAGGAGGTTGTCGTGCACTGCTTCGTTGTCGCCGCCGTTGCCATGGCCAGCATGATCGGGATGAGCGTGACAGCGCTTGCCCAGGAGCGGCAAGCGCCGGCAATGACCGTCCGCACCCTGGTGCTGACGGCGGAGCCGACCAAGACCTTCGGCGAGTACGCACGCCTGACAATCCGGTTCTGCAGTCGGGAGACCAGATACACCTCTATAGCGAGCCGGGTGATTTCGGCTGGCACGCCAGGGATGACGACTCCCGCTTCGACGTGGTGGCCACCATCGAGGTGCGCGCACGCAACGGCCGCAGCACAGGCAGAGGGGAGCCGCGGGTGATGCAATATGTGTCCGCAACCCGGCCCGAAAATTTCTTCTTTTCGCTGAGCGTGAGGATCGCCGGCGGCGTTGGCGCCTATGACCTGGCGGTGCGCTTGCGCGATGTCGTCAGCGGCCGGGTCGTCGAACGGGTGTTTGCGTTCGTGGTGGCCAACCAGCGGCAGGAGCCGGCGGTCAGCAGTCGCGCAACCGCGCCGGCGGAGGTGGCAAGGTCATCTGCATCGGGCGAGCGGGCAAGACCCGCCGATTGCAAGCGGTACTTCCCGCAGGTCGGCGAGATGATTGTCGTGCAGTGCGCGGCCCAGTAGTCCGCATGGCGCGCTGGACGCTGTTCGACGGCCCGGCCCGCTGCATGCGCAGGCGGATTTCGCGATCAGGACACTAGGAAAGTCCCTCCTTCAACTAGGTAGTTTGACCGATGGCCGGTGCACGGCGGGTCATGCGTACCTCGGTTGCCAACGTGAGAGGGATACAATGGCAATCCAGACCGTGATCAGGCCAGCCGACAACGTGAATTGCATACCGACCTCATCGACTACTGCGGTCGCATCGAAGCGCTAAGGTCGCCGAGCGAAGTCCTGGATGGACTGCACGCGGTCACGACGCAACACCTGCCTCTGGCTGTCCTGGGAGCTGCACGCTTCCCGATGACCGGCGATTGGAACTCTCTCCAACTCGGAAAGTCGGCCTTCCTTCACGGCAGCGTCCCCGACGGATGGTGGGAGGAATACCGCGCTCTCGCGCAGGGCAAATTCCGGCCGATGCTGTTCCTCGCCGTGACCAGCTTGACGTCCTACACCTGGACCGAGGCCCGGCGCATGTTCCAGCCGATCGGCGTCGACAAGTGGACCTATGAGTTGGCCTTGCGGTACGGGATGCGTGACGGCTTCACGTGTCCTGTCGGCGGGCGCTGGGTGGTCGCATTCTGGTCGCGCAAGGAGCTTTCCAACATCCTCACCGGGCCGATGCGAATACTGATTTATGCAGCCGCCAGCGTTGCAGCATTTCGTCTCGAGCAACTGGTCGATCTCGATCCCAGCATGCTGGGATCACGCACGCGCCTGACGCCCAGGGAGTTGGCTGTCCTGAGGCTGGTTTCGACCGGGGCTCAGTTCCGAGAGGTTGCCCACGAGTTGGGCCTCGGCGAAGAGACCGTGCGCAGTCATCTGCGCAAGGCGCAATGCAAGCTTGGCGTGCGCAACAAGACCCAAGCCATCGCCGAGGCTTTGCGCCAGCGCCTGATACCCTGAGGAGAACCGTCGCGCTCGGGCCGCGCGCCAGGTGCAGGAGGGCCCGCATCGAGTGGAAGGGCGCGCTTGCCTGGAGCGCACAGCGTCTATGGCTTATTCGGTGCCGGAGTGGGCGCTGGGGCTGGCGCGCCGCCGCGGCCTGGCAATTTCCGGAATTTGCCGTTTGAGGTAGGCAATGCCGGTACTGGCGACCGTGACCAGCACCCAGCCGTCGCTGCCCGCACCGTTGAGAAGATCTTCGCTGCTACCGCGCCTGGGGACCGCATTGAGGTCCATGGTACGGTACTCCCATTGCGCCATGGATCGCCTCTTCAGTCGCGAGATGGCCTTCTCGTCGCCCAAGCACACCGACTTAGCGTCTCGAACTGGCGCTCGCATCCCCAATCGGGGGGAGACCTGTTGCTGACGAACGCAACGTCAGTCATCCTGCGCCAGCTCTCACCGAACGGGTCATCCAATGCTCACGCTGTACTACGCTCCCCACACCTGCTCGCTTGCCTCGCACATCGCGCTGGAAGACGTCGGCGCCAAGTACGAACTGCGCCGGATCGATTTCAAGCAGGCACAGCAGCGATCCGCGGACTATCTGCGCATCAATGCAAAGGCGCGGGTGCCTGCACTCGCGACGTCGCGAGGCATCCTGACCGAGACGCCGGCGATGCTGGCGTTCATCGCGCAATCGTATCCGGACGCCAGGCTGGCGCCGCTCGATGATGCGTTTGCGTTCGCGGAGATGCAATCCTTCAACAGCTACCTGTGCTCGACGGTACACGTCGCGCATGCGCATCGGATGCGCGGCTATCGCTGGGCCGATGAGCAATCCTCGTTCGACGACATGCAGCGCAAGGTGCCGCAGTCCGTGGCAGCCTGCTTCGCCGTGATCGAGGCCGGCCTGCTCAAGGGGCCATGGGTGATGGGCGAAATGTATACGGTCGCGGACCCCTACCTGTTCACGCTGGCGCAGTGGCTGGAGGCCGATGGCGTCGACATCTCACGCCTGCCGCGCGTGATCGAGCACCGGTCGCGCATGGCCGAGCGAGGCAATGTCATCAAGGCGGTCGCAGAAGAACTCGCGCAATAGTTGGCCGCGCGCGACGCCGTCAGTTCAACCGGCCGCAAGCCATCCGCGGCGATTGAGCCTCTTCGCTTGCATTGATCATGAGCGACCGGTGGGCGACGTCAGCAAGCGTCAGGCGCGCCGCAACAATCGGTTTGGTAGCAGTTCCGTTGGCGTCAACTTCGAGATGGGGCAGTTTGCCCAGATAACTGGCGAGGACTGGACCGGCCAGCTGGCCAGTGCCCGACAGCCACAAAGGCTGGCCGGCCCCTAAACCCGGGACGTGCTCACCGTCCTTCAATGCCGAATCGCAGCTGGCATTCTCATGCACATGGAATGCATACGATCCCGGACGCAGGCCCTTGAGGTTCGGCTTGATGAGCAAGGCGGCCTCCTTCCGGCCGGCGACGATGATTTCGGTGTTTCCCACGGTGACGGTCCCGATCAAATCTCCGGTGCCCTTCAGAGCGGTCAGTCTGACATTGACATCGACTTGGACGGGGTTCTGCGCCCAGGTCAAAAACTGTCGGAACATGTCGGACCTCTGGTCGGTCGTCAGCGCGGTCGTCGCGTCACCCTTCTCGTTCTTGGGATTTGTGGTTCTTGCGAGGAATACTTCGAATCCCCTCTGGATAGCCGCGAAAGGTGAAGGATCGAGTTCCGGTCGCGGAATCGCGGCCGTTTCCACGGGCCGGATTTCCACGGGCCGGGCTTCCACGGGCCGAGTTTCCACTGGGCGAGTTTCCACGGGCCGAGTTTCCACGGGCCGAGGCGCATCGAGGTCTTCCGAGCCCGATGCAATCACCAGCACAGTCCTGGCCTGCGCCAGGACATTTCCATCGACGTTGACGACATCTATTGCAATCTCCGCTCTACCCTCCGCTTCGGACGGCAGGATGATTGCAAGACTGCGCGCAGCAGCCAAAGGCACAGACCAGCTTCCGGCGGTGACGGCGTAGCCATCAGAAAGCGCTGCGGACGGAGGCAAACCGCGAACGCGGATGAAGCTGTTGTGCACCACGACACCCGGGGGTCCGATCTCGAGCGAAAGGTGTGTCGTGGCGTCGGGCGCAGCGAGCATGGCCGGCGCGACAGCGATGAAAACGCGCCGTGACTCTTGCGCCGATGCCGGCGGCACCGATGCTCCGAGAACGAGAGCCAGGCCCAAGGTCGTGCTCACCGCAACGCCAATGGGCAACCAGTCCGCAAGCAAGCGCAACCGCACACCTCTTCCGTGTTCAAACCCCCGCATCGCACTCCCCCACAAATACCAGCTTCACCTAAATCGCAGTCCAGCGCCTTAGGCACCGGCGGAACCACGCCATGCTCAAATCAGGCGCTTGATCAGTTGATTTTTTTCTGGATCACCGAAGTCGCGGTGGTCGCGACTATCTAGCAGTGCAACTGCCCAGATGGCCACACTCCGCATATATCAGTCATATGTTGGAAGGCACGTGAGCTGATCGCACCACACAACCCTAGCGCGACGGACCACCCAATCTCTATGCGTCCGCGTGTATTTTGCGCCAAGCAAGCATGCAAAGGTGGGCGCAAAAGGATGTTGGCGGCTTCCGATGTCGTCGTCACAAGTGTGCTGGAGACCGAGGGCTGCGCCGCTCAATCGGGCTTGCGAAATACTTTCTGCAGCCACGAGCGCTGGCCGTTCGGGGGGCGTCTGAGCGGGTTCACGTCGCGGCGGTAACAGTGGGCACGCTGCCGGCGGCGGGCTCGGGCCGGCTCGGGCGCGGCATTGCAGGGGCGTCAACGCTGTGGCGTGCCGCCGACCTCGCGCAATAGCGCGCCACCTGCACCGGGTCGCCAGACCATTCCAGGTAGTCCTTGCCGCGGATCAGCGGCAGCCGGCTCAAGTCGGGCTTGCCGACGATCAGCGGCACGACGCTCTTGTCGCCCGCCACCTCCAGCGCCAGCGCCGTGTTCACTTCCGTCAGCGGCCAGTCCTTGGTGACGGACGTGCTGGAGACGATCGCCAGCACCGTGCGGGCGGCGCCAAGGGCCACGTTGATCTTCCTGGTGAAGGTCTCGCCCCAGGCGATGTGCTCCTCGTCGAGGAAGGCCTTCAGGCCCAGCCGCTCGCAGGCCTCGAAGATCGGCCTGGCGATGGCGGCCCGATCCTCGCTCGCGTGGCTGATGAAGATGTCGTAGTCGTCGGCGCCGAACACCATCTGGCGGATGAACTTGGACGGGTTCGGGTCGAGGTCGAGCACCTTGGCGCAGAGCTTGAGGTACACCGGGTCGGCCGGACCGCGCACCATCTTCACGAACGACAGGTGGCCGTAGACGATGTTGCGGAACGCCGCGCCGGGATTTTCGTGCAGGTATCGCCTGCCGGGACCGCGGTACCTGTTCAAATGCTCGGCGGCAGCTTTGGCGAGGCCGAATTTCTGCCAGGCGTGCAGCATGGCGCGGATGCGCCGGATGCGCTGGCGCTCGACATTGACCCGCGCGTTGACGCACAGCCCGGTCACGCTCTGGTGCACGCCGCGGCCCTGAATGCGCACCTTCTTGGCGTTGATGGAGAAGCCGCAGGCCCGGATCGTCTGCTGCAGCGCTTCGCCGGCCGCGACCCTGAAGCCGCCGCCTTCGATCTGCTCGTGCACGGCAATGCTCGGGGGAAACTGCGGCAGGTCCGTCGAGAAGGTGATGTCGTCGGCATAGCGCGAGTAGGTGAGCTTGTGGCCGCGCGCCAGCCGCAGCAGGCGCCGGTCGAGGGTGGCGGCGATGAAGTTGGACAGCACGGGCGAGGTCGGCGCACCTTGCGGCAGGCCGTTGCGATGCGTGACGATCTGCGCGCACACGGCGGCGGCGGCGAGGCCCAGTTCGAACGGCGGTCGCATCAACAGGCCACGGATGCGGCCGAAATTGATGGTCGGGAAGAAGTCTTCCAGATCGATGTTGAGGACCCAGCGCCTGGCGGTGTGCTCGGCGGCATTGCTGGCGACGCTGCGGCCGTCGATGAAGCCGTGCGCGTTCGGATGTGCGCGGTAGAGTTGCTTGAAGTCGACGTGCAGCCGATCCTGCAACTCGCGAACCAGACCGATCGGAGCGTGAATCGGCCGCATGCCGCCGGAGCGTTTGGGGATCTCGAAATGGCGGTAGCGAACGTCGTCGGGAGCGCGATAGAGCGTCCACAGCATCTTGCCGAACGGCGCGCCGAGATAGTTGGCCACATCGTCGGCCGACTGCAGCGGTCGGCCTGACAGTCGAAGAACGGCACTGGCCTCGGCCGGTCTATCGGGAACAGGCATCCCGCCCCTCGTACCTTATGCGTCCGGGGCTTGCCCCCGGCGAAAGCGTGCGTTTGTTATTCTGCCGCAGGATCGACAGCAGACGTAGAAGGGCGAGACGCCTCGCACAATGCATCGTTATATCGGCGGTGTTGTCAATTGTTTGGCGCCACGCCGGATGCCGGCAATGCCAAATTCCGGTGAGACCTGTTGCGCGAGTGAATATGCTGCGCGAGGGCATATGCCGTTGCGCATCTGTCGTCTTAACGCGGAACGTGCATGCCGGCCGACCTACACCGCCTCGAACAGGGCGGCGACGCCGAGGCCGCCGATGGCGCCCTGGGTGACGGCGCCGAAGGTCTGCTTGGGGCGCATGGCAGAGCGCACCAGCCGCGTGAACAGGCGCACCACGCTGACGGCGCTGGTGGCGCCGAGTGGATAGCCGCGCGCAACCGCGCCGCCATCGGGGTTGAGCTCGCCGTCGTCCAGATCGAAGGTGTTGCGCAGGGCGAGTGCCTGGGCGGCGGAGGCCTCCGACAGCTCGACGAGGCCGAGCCGGCCGCCGATGGCACCGTTGGAGGTCTTGAGCAGCTTCTCCAGTGCTGCAACGGGAGCGCGTGCATCCTCGCCGGGGCCGACGCCTTCGGTGGCGCTGGCCATCAGGCGCAGGCCGCGCGGTGCGCCCAGCTCGCGATGCTTGCGCTCCGAGACGATCACCGCCATGGCCGCACCGTCCTGCAGGGCGCTGGTGTTGCCGCTGGTGAGCGTGCCGTCAGGCCCCACCAGCGGTGCGAGCGCGGCGAGGTCGTCGATCTCGGGCGTGACGGAATGCTCGTCGCGGGCTTCGGCGCCGGCCATCTTCAGGGGCACGATCTCGCCGACGAAGCGGCGCTCGGCCTGCGCGGTCTCGGCCTTCAGGAAGGAGTGCAGGGCGTAGTTGTCCTGCTGGTCGCGCGTGATGCCAAGGCGGCGCGCCAACTCCTCGGAGGCGGCCACCGTCTGCGAGGTGTCGGCCGTATCGCGATCGTCCAACTCCAGGCCGATGAAGCGCGGCGTCTGGAACAGGCTCTTGGGCTTGGCGATGCGCCAGGGCGCGGTCGAGATGGATTCGGCGCCGCCCGCGACGATCACGTCGGCCTCGCCCATGGCCACCGCGCGCATGGCGAAGAGGATGGCATCGAGGCCGGAGGCGCACTGGCGGTCGACGGTCAGCGCCGGCACGCTTTCGCGCAGGCCGGCCGCCAGCCCGACCAGGCGGGCCGGGTTGCCGCCCGCGGTGGTGTTGCCGAGGATGATCTCCTCGACGGCGCGGGCATCGAGCTGGGCGTCCTGCAGGGCGGCGAGCACGATCGGGGCGGTGAGGTCTTCCAGCCGCCGGCTGCGATGCAGGCCGCCCGGCCGGCCGAGCGCCGTACGGCGCGCCGCAATCAAATACGCTGATCCCAGGGCAGTGGCCGAGGCCATATCCTCATGCATCCCGCGGCGGGTTGGCTCGAATGGTCGCAGCTCCGCCTGCTGCGCCGGCAAAGGACCCATATCCCTTACTCTGGACACCACAGGATCATGGCGAAATCCGGCTCCGCTCGTTGGCTTGCCGGGTGGCGCGCCGGCTGGCCGGTGCTATAAGTGCGAAAATGACACAAACCCATCCCCCCGATGCCTTCCCGGCGCCCGAGCACGACCATGGCCGATGCCTGGAGGAGGCGATGGTGCGGGCGCGCAAGGCGTTCGATGACAAAGGTTTGAAGCTGACGCCGCTGCGCCGCGCGGTGTTCGGCGAGATCGCCGCCTCGCACCGGGCGATCGGCGCCTACGAGGTGCTGGACAAGCTCGCCGCAGCGCGGCGAGCGGCTGGCGCCGATCTCGGTGTACCGGGCGATCGATGCGCTGCTGACGGCCGGCATCGTGCATCGCTTCGAGAGCCGCAACGCGTTCTTTGCCTGTCATGCCGGGCCACGACGTGCGCACGCGGCATCTGGTGCTGAGCTGCGAGACGTGCGGGCGCATCGCCGAGGTGGACGGCAACAAGGCATTCGCCGCCATCGACAAGGCCGCCGCGTCGGCCGGCTTCTCGCCGACCAGGCGCCGTGGTCGAGGTGGGGGGCCTGTGCGCGGATTGCGCCGACGCCCGAGAGGAGGCAGTAGTTTGATCGAAGGACGCGATGTGCAAGGCGAGGCCGGCCTGCCGACCTTGGCCTTCGAGGAGCGCGGCAATCGGCCGGAGCAGTCGGGTCATGGCCATGAGCATGACCACCACCATCACGGCCACGGCCCGCATGGCCACGCGCCTGCCGCGCACGACCCGACGGCGCTCGTCAGTGCCCGCGGGCTGGAGGTGACGCGGTCGGGCCGGGCCATCCTGCAACGCGTCGATATCGACATCCGGCCGCGCGAGATCGTCACCGTGATCGGACCCAACGGCGCCGGCAAGACGACGCTGGCGCGCACGCTGCTCGGCCTCGAGCGGCCCGATCGGCGGCAGCATCGTGCGCCAGCCGGGGCTGGTGGTCGGCTATGCGCCGCAGCGCTTCGAGGTCGATCGCGCCATTCCGCTCACCGTCGAGCGCTTCGTGAAGCTGGGGCGGCGCGCGGACCAGCGAGGACCTCGAACGCGTGCTGCGCCAGGTCGGGGCCGAGGCGCTGGGGGACCGGCAACTGTCCGAGCTGTCCGGCGGCGAGCTGCAACGCGTGGTGCTGGCGCGCGCGCTGATCCGCTCGCCGGCGCTGCTGGTGCTGGACGAGCCGGTGCGCGGCGTCGATTTCGCGGGCGAGGCCGAGCTCTACACGCTGATCGGCAGGCTGCGCACGGAGAACGGCTTCGGCGTGCTGCTGGTGTCGCACGATCTGCACGTGGTGATGGCGCAGAGCGACCGCGTGCATTTGCCTCAACCGGCACGTGTGCTGCTCGGGCGTGCCGGAGTCGGTGGCGCAGCATCCCGAGTATGCGCGGCTGTTCGGCCCGCAGGCGGCGCGCGCCTTCGGCCTCTACCACCACCAGCACGACCACCGGCACGACCTGGCGGGCGAGCCGCTGCCGGAGCAGCGACCGGCCGACCGTGACGCGCGGCGACAGCGAACCGAGGGGCTGACGTGCCGGAACCCTTTCTGCTGCGCGCGCTGCTCGCCGGCCTGGGCCTCGCCATCGTCGCGGCGCCGCTCGGCTGCTTCGTGGTCTGGCGCCGCATGGCCTACTACGGCGAGACGGTGGCGCAGGCCGGCCTGATCGGCGTGGCCCTGGGCCTCGCCTTCTCGCTCAACCTGACGGCCAGCGTGCTGGTCGTGACGCTGGCCATCTCGCTGCTGCTGGTGGTGCTCAGCCGCCAGCAGGTGGTGCCGTTCAATTCGCTGCTGGGCCTGCTCGCGCATGCGGCCCTGGCGGTCGGCGTGATCGCCGCCTCCCTGGTGCGCGGCGGCCAGCAGATCGACCTGATGGCGTTCCTGTTCGGCGACATCTTTGCCATCACCACCGGCGACCTGCGCTGGATCATGTTCGGCGGGGCGGCGGCGCTGGTGGCGCTGACCTTCGTGTGGCGCCCGCTGCTGTCGCTCAGCGTGCATGAGGATCTGGCGGCGGCCGAGGGCCTGCCGACCGAGCGGCTGAAGCTGATCTTCGTGCTGATCCTGGCGCTGGTGGTGGCGATCGCCATCAAGATCGTCGGCGCGCTGTTGACCATCGCCTTCCTGATCATGCCGGCGGCGGCCGCCCGGCCTTTGTCCGAAACGCCCGAGCAGATGGCCCTGTTCGCCGCCATCTTCGGCATGCTGTCGGTGGTGCTCGGCCTGTTCGTGTCGGTGGCCTTCGACACGCCGGGCGGGCCGTCGATCGTGCTGATGCTGGCGCTGTTCTTCGTGGTGTCGATCATCCCGACCATCCTGCGCCAACGTGGCTAGACGTTTGTAACAATGGTTGTGTAGTAGAATGCGATGTCGTTAACGGCAGCGATCGAGCCATGACCCAGCCGGCACAGCGCAGAGCATCCATCCCCGTCGATGTGGCCGGCGTGATCGTCGGCGGCAGCGCGCCGATCGTCGTGCAGTCGATGACCAACACCGACACGGCCGACGTGGAGGGCACCGCGCGGCAGACCGCCGACCTCGCCCGCGCCGGCTCCGAGATCGTGCGCATCACGGTCGATCGCGACGAGGCGGCCAAGGCCGTGCCGCGCATCCGCGAGCGGCTGTTGCAGATGGGCGTGCAGGTGCCGCTGGTCGGCGACTTCCACTACAACGGCCACACGCTGCTGAGCGAGAACCCGGCCTGCGCCGAGGCGCTCGACAAGTACCGCATCAATCCGGGCAACGTCGGCTTCAAGGCCAAGCGCGACCGGCAGTTCTCCGACATCATCGAGCTGGCCATGCGCTACGCCAAGCCGGTGCGCATCGGCGTCAACTGGGGCAGCCTCGACCAGGAGCTGCTGACCCGGCTGATGGACGAGAACGCCGCCTCGCCCGAGCCGAAGGATGCGCGCGCCATCATGCACGAGGCGATCGTGCAGTCGGCGCTGCTGTCGGCCGAGCGCGCCGAGCAGCTGGGGCTCGGGGCGGACCGCATCATCATCTCGGCCAAGGTCAGCGCCGTGCAGGACCTGGTCAGCGTCTACACGCTGCTGGCGGCGCGCTGCCGCTACGCCCTGCATCTGGGCCTCACCGAAGCCGGCATGGGCTCGAAGGGCATCGTCGCCTCGTCGGCCGCCATGGGTCTGCTGCTGCAGCAGGGCATCGGCGACACCATCCGCGTGTCGCTGACGCCCGAGCCCGGCGGCGACCGCACGCAGGAGGTGCGGGTGGCGCAGGAGATCCTGCAGACCATGGGCTTCCGCGCGTTCGTGCCGATCGTGGCCGCCTGCCCCGGCTGCGGGCGCACCACCTCGACCGTGTTCCAGGAACTGGCCGGCGAGATCCAGGGCTATGTGCGCGCGCGCATGCCGGAATGGAAGCAGACCTATCCGGGCGTGGAGAGCCTGAACCTCGCGGTGATGGGCTGCATCGTCAACGGCCCGGGCGAGTCCAAGCATGCCGACATCGGCATCTCGCTGCCCGGCACCGGCGAGACGCCGTCAGCGCCGGTGTTCATCGACGGCAAGAAGGCCATGACGCTGCGCGGCCCCAACATCGCCGCCGAGTTCAAGGACATCGTCGAGAGCTACGTGGCCCGCCGCTACGGCTTGGCTGAGGCTGCGCCGAACAACAAGGCCTAGGCCGGCGGGGTTTGCCCGGCAACTCAGGTCTATTCGGGATTTTCAGCCTAGGGTATTCGCACGAGCCGGAGCGGGGTTTTCCCCAATACTGCTCTCCTCCACGCCTGTGTAGCGTTGAACAATGCGGGGGCGCGGTTTGCCAGCTCACGCTGAGCTGGGCGGCTGCTGCCCCCGGCCAACCTTCACGAGGAGAATAGTATGATCAGAACTGCTCTCATTGGCCTGGCAGCGATCGGCCTGATCGCCGGTGCTGCGTCGGCCCAAGGCAAGATGGACTGCGCCGGCATGTACAAGGGCGCCCTGGACAAGATGCAAGCGAAAGCCACGGGCCTGCCGGGCGACAAGCTGGCCGAAACGCATCGTCTCGCCCTGCGCGCGTATGATGCGTGCAGCGCCGGCGACGAGTTCAACGCCACGAAGTTCTTCCAGCAGCTTGCCGAGGAAGCCAGGTAGGCTCCGGCATCTTGCCGACGCCAACCTGTTGGGTGGGCTCCCCGTCAGCCGGGGAGCCCCATCCCGTTTGCTCCTGCTTTCCATATTAAGCGCGCGTCATTTCGCCCTCCGAAGCGTCTCGATGCTTTGGGCAGAATCCGCGCGGCAAGTGCACGTCGCCGAGGTCGATATAGAGCCATGCCACACGCCCGCGCACCATTCCTGACCCTGATGTTGGCGCTGCTGGCCTGCTTCGCGGCAAGCCCGGTCCTCGCACAGGCCCTCTCTTCAGGATCGTCTCCGGCCGATGCGGAGCGCATCCAGGTCATCGTCACGAAGCCGGCTGCGAGCACAGGCAAGGGCGCCAAGGACTCGCAGCGCATGGCCGACGAGTTCAAGAAGCATTCCGCGGAGACGACCGGGCAAGCGCTGTCGATGACCAAGGCCGAAGTCTGGTCCGTGCCCAAGAGCGAAGTCGAGGCGCTGAAGAAAATGGCGGCCCGGCACGGTGCGGTGGTGACCGAGATCGGTCCGGAAGCGCATCGTCTCTTCTACGCGCCTCCCGCCGACAAGACCATGACCATGAGCAAGAAGCAGAAAGCCATCATGGACCAGGCCAAGGCCTCCAAGTCGACCAACGGCGTCAAGCTGGTGATGGGGCCTGCACCCGAGATGCTCGAGCACGCGCTGACCAGCGATCCGAAGGATGGCTTGCCGAAAATCTCGGTCACGCTCAGCGACGACAAGGTGCTCACGATCGACCGCACGAGCGTGGACATCAAGCCCGACCGCGCCATCTGGCGGGGCACGGTGGAAGGCACCGGCGCGCTGGTGACCCTGATGCTGTGGCCGAACGGCAAGATGACCGGCATGGTGCGCCACGACGGGCACATCCACGCCATCCGGCACATCAAGGACAGCATCTATGCCATCGTCGACATGAGCGAGGAGAAGATGCCGCAGGAGCATGCGCCGATGCCGGAACGCATGCGCGTCGACGATCCAAACCTGCGCGACAACTCGCTCGTGAAGCAGGGCGATGCCAGCATCCTGAGGGACACGGCCGCGGCCAAGCAAGGCCCGCAACCGCAGGCGCAAACCAACAGCAAGAAGCAGCTCGCTTACGTCCCGGCTGGCAAGCCGACGCCTTCAAAGGCACCGGCCGCAAAGGGCGATCCCTCGTCCAAGGACGTGGTGATCGACGTGATCGTCGCCTACACCCCCAAGGCCGCAAGCCACTATATGGATATCAAGCACGAGCTCATCGAGCTGGCCATCGAGGAGGCCAATAAATCGTTCCGCAAGAGCGGCCTGGAGCACATCAAGCTCAGGCTCGTGAACGCCTATCAGACCAACTACGTGGAGAAGGGCGGCGCACTTCGACCACGTCTGGCGCTTCCACGACAAGGACGGCTACATGGATGAGATCCATGGCCTGCGCAACAAGTACAAGGCCGACGTCGCCGTTCTCATCGTCGACGATGCGAACGGGTGCGGGCTGTCGACGCGCGTATATGCGTCCGAGGACGACGCATTCTCGGTCGTGCACCATGGATGCGCGGCGGCGACCTACTCGCTGGCCCACGAGATCGGGCACCTGATCGGGGCGCGGCACGATCTCAACATGGATGACAGCAAGACGCCGTTTCCCTATGGCCACGGCTACGTGCGGGGCACCAAGTGGCGCGACATCATGAGCTACAAGGAAAGCTGCGGCGGCTGCACGCGATTGCCCGTATGGTCCGGCCCCAAGGTGATCGTCCATGGCGAGCCCGCGGGTCGGACGACCTCGACAATTCGCGCGTCATCATGGAGCAGGCCGGGCGGGTTGCCGGGTTCAGGTGAGCATGCGTCGGCCCGGCTGGCAGGCGATCCGAGTGCTTCGTAGGGCCGCGCGCTTCAGCTCCGCTCGGCGATGCGCTCGAGCTTCTTGCTGAGAATCCACGAGAGGCCAAGGAACGCCAACAGCATCGCCAGGCCCAGGCCCGAGGAGGCATCGCTCATGACCTTCTCCGAAACCTGGCCGAAGGCATAGCCGGCTGAAACAAGCGCGCAGGACCAAATCCACGCCGCAATGAAATTGAGCAACAGAGAATGTGGACCAGCTCAGCTCCGACATTCCGTAGGCAAAGCCCGCGACGCCTCTTATGCCGTGCGGGTAGCGATGGAACAGGATCATCCAGACATGGTGGCGGTTCGCCAGCTTGGCGGCGGTATGGACGGCGCGTTCAAGCCTGGGAAAGGACGAGAACCAGCGCGTGCCAAACCGCCGCCCGATCCAGAACCGGATCACGTCGCCCGTGAAACTGCCGAACCAGCAGACCACAATCAGAGGGCCGGAAACTGAGCGCGCCCGCACTCGCCGCGTAGCCCCCGAATAGCGCAAACAGCGCGCTGTGCGACGCCGCATAGGCGAACATGAAGCTGTACGCAGCATCGCCGTTCTGACGGATGAGGTCGAGGAACGAGGTGAGGTCCGTCGGAAACAGCAATATGGGCCTATCGGGTTTGATGGAAGCTCGAGAGGTGGGTTCGCAGGACTTGTGCCATCCCCGCGATCCAGCACCAACAAGCTAAACGTCACATCGATCGTCGCATTTCTATTTTGTCGGCGCGTTGCTTAACGCAGCGGCATCAGCTGAGCCAGCACCAGCAGGGCGGAGCCGCCGGCCACGCCGACGGCGAGATTGCGCCTGACCGCGAAATAGCACGCGAAGCCGCCGGCGAAGGCGGCGAGGCGTACGCCGAGGGGGACGTCCGCCAGCGCGCCGACCGGAAACAGCAGCATGCGCACGACCATGCCGGCCACCAGGGCGGTGGCCACCGCCCGCACCCACTGGAACACCTCGCCGGCCATGTCGAGGCGGCTGCCGACCAGGAGGCCCAGCCAGCGCCAGATCTCGGTGGCGAGGAAGCCGGCCGCGAACAGCACCAGGTAGCCGCCGAAGCCGTCATCGAGCGCCGCCATGTTCACAATCTCCGGCCGACGAGGTAGGCGAGCGTGCCGCCGATGAGCCCGGTCGCCAGCAGGTCGAAGCCCGGCAGCAGGAGATAGAGCAGGGGGCTCAGGCCGCAGCCGATCACAACGGCCGCGATGTCCATCGCCGAGCGCGAGGTGGCGATCAGCGACAGGATGAAATAGAGCGGCGTCATGAACAGCAGCGCCGCCGTGACGAGCGCCGGCACGCCCGCCACCAGCAGATAGCCGGCAATCGTGCCGGACAGCATCATGCAGGCCATGGCGACGCCGGCGCCGAGATGGAACGGCAGCCTCAGCGCCACGGGAATGTGTGGCAGCCGGCGGTGGCCCTCGATCCAGGTCGAGATGGCGATGAAGTGCGCGGCCAGCGCCTCCAGCAGCGGCCGTCGCTGCTCGCCCTGGAACAGCGGCACCAGCGTCACGGTCATCGGCATCAGGCGCACGGCGGTGAGCGTGACGGCGAGCGCCGCGCCGGCGAAGGTGGCGCCGCGCATCAGCTGGTCGATCAGCACCATCTGGTTGGGCAGCGCGAACACGATCGCCGACAGGAACACGGCGTGGCCGAAGTCGAAGCCGCCGTCGCGGGCCAGCGCGCCGAAGCCAAGCGAGGTGGCAAACAGCACCACCGACGGCACGGAGATGACAAGGCCGAGCCCGCGGACGAACGCTCCGGCTGTCGTGCTAGGCGGCATCGGGGCGTTCGCTGTTGACCGTAGGTTGGGTTAGCGCGTCAGCGCGTAACCCAACACGGCGACGATTGCGAAGTGTTGGGTTACGGGCTATCGCCCTAACCCAACCTACTACCTCAATCGTCCTTGCGGCGGGGGACGCTCGGCACGGTGCCGCCGCCCGATTTCGGACGGTCCTTCTTGTCTTTCGGGCCGGGCAGGGCCTTGCGCGGGGCGGCCTCCACCAGCGCGGCGCCCTCGCCGTCCTCGTCCTCGCCGTCGTCCTCCTCGGCCTTGGCCTTCTTGGCCTTCTGCGCGGGGTCGGCCGGCAGGTACACGAAGGCGAGCTTGCGCTCGAGACCTTCGCCGGTGACCGAGATGCGCACCGTGCCGCCGTGCTCGAGCTTGCCGAACAGCAACTCGTCGGCGAGCGGCTTCTTGATGTGCTCCTGGATGACGCGGGAGAGCGGCCGGGCGCCGAACTTCTCGTCGTAGCCCATCTCGGCCAGCCACCTGGCCGCGGCGTCGTCGAGCTCGATGGTGACGCCGCGATCGGCCAGCTGCGCCTCCAGCTGGAACACGAACTTCTCCACCACCTTCAGGATCACCTCGGGCGGCAGGCCGGCGAACGGGATCACCGCGTCGAGCCGGTTGCGGAACTCGGGCGTGAACATGCGGTTGATGGCTTCCGTGTCGTCGCCCTCGCGCTTGGTGCGGTTGAAGCCCATGGCCGGGCGGGCCATGTCGGAGGCGCCCGCGTTGGTGGTCATGATCAGGATGACGTTGCGGAAGTTGACCGACTTGCCGTTGTGGTCGGTCAGCTTGCCGTGGTCCATGACCTGCAGGAGGATGTTGAACAGGTCCGGATGCGCCTTCTCGATCTCGTCGAGCAGCAGCACCGAATGCGGGATGCTGGTCGACGCCGTCGGTCAGCAGGCCGCCCTGGTCGAAGCCGACGTAGCCCGGAGGCGCGCCGATCAGGCGCGAGACCGTGTGCTTCTCCATGTACTCGGACATGTCGAAGCGCAGCAGCTCGACGCCCAGCAGGGCGGCCAGCTGCTTGGCAACCTCGGTCTTGCCGACGCCGGTCGGCCCCGAGAACAGGTAGCTGCCGATCGGCTTCTCCGGCTCGCGCAGGCCGGCGCGCGCCAGCTTGATGGTGCTGGCCAGCGCCTCGATGGCCTTGTCCTGGCCGAACACCAGCCGCTTCAGGTCCCTGTCGATGGCGGCCAGCACCTCGGCGTCCGACTTGGTGATGGTCTTGGGCGGAATGCGCGCCATGGTGGCGACGGTCGCTTCGACCTCCTTGATGCCGATCTTCTTCTTGCGCTTGGCCTCCGGCACCAGCATCTGCGAGGCGCCGGTCTCGTCGATCACGTCGATGGCCTTGTCGGGCAGCTTGCGGTCGTGGATGTACTTGGCCGACAGCTCGACGGCCGCCTTGATGGCTTCGCTGGTGTACTTGAGCTTGTGGTACTCCTCGAACACGGGCTTGAGGCCCTTGAGGATCTCGATGGAGTCCTCGACGGTGGGCTCCTTGATGTCGATCTTCTGGAAGCGGCGCACCAGCGCGCGGTCCTTCTCGAAGTGCTGGCGGTACTCCTTGTAGGTGGTGGAGCCGATGCAGCGCACGGTGCCCGACTGCAGGGCGGGCTTGAGCAGGTTGGAGGCATCCATGGCGCCGCCGGAGGTGGCGCCGGCGCCGATCACGGTGTGGATCTCGTCGATGAACAGGATGGCGCCGGGGTAGTTCTCGACCTCCTTCATGACGGCCTTCAGCCGCTCCTCGAAGTCGCCGCGATAGCGGGTGCCGGCCAGCAGCGCGCCCATGTCGAGCGAGAAGATGGTGGAATCCTTCAGCACCTCGGGCACCTCGCCCTGCACGATCTTGCGGGCCAGGCCTTCGGCGATGGCGGTCTTGCCGACGCCCGGATCGCCCACGAACAGCGGGTTGTTCTTCTGCCGGCGGCACAGCACCTGGATGGTGCGCAGCACCTCCTGCTCGCGGCCGATCAGCGGGATCGATGCGGCCGCCCTTGGCCTTCTTGTTGAGGTTGACGCAGTAGGTGTTGAGCGCGTCCTGCGGCTGCTTCTTCTCCTCGCGCGTCTCCGAGGCGCCGGCGTCCTCGTCGACGCCGCGCACGGACTTGGGGTCCGACATGCCGGGCCGCTTGGCGATGCCGTGGCTGATGTACTGCACGGCGTCGAAGCGCGTCATCTCCTGCTCCTGCAGGAAGAAGGCGGCGTGGCTCTCGCGCTCGGCGAAGATGGCGACCAGCACGTTGGCGCCGGTGACTTCCTCGCGGCCGGAGGACTGCACGTGCACGACGGCGCGGTGGATGACGCGCTGGAAGCCGGTGGTGGGCTGGGCCTCGGTGGACCCCTTCAGGAACAGCGAGGCGAGCTCGTTGTCGATGTATTCGGTGACGCGGGCGCGCAGCCCGTCGACGTCGACCGAGCAGGCGCGCATGACGGCCGCGGCGTCGCGGTCGTCGAGGAGCGACAGCAGGAGGTGCTCCAGCGTGGCGTACTCGTGGTGACGCTCGTTGGCGTACTCGAGGGCGCGATGCAGGGCAGCTTCAAGGCTTTGCGAGAATGCGGGCACGGGCGACCGTCACTCCTTTTCCATGGTACATTGCAGAGGATGCTGGTGCTGGCGTGAAAAATCCATCACCTGGGCGACTTTAGTTTCGGCCACCTCATAGGTGTATACGCCGCAGATGCCGACGCCCTTGTGGTGCACGTGCAGCATGATGCGAGTCGCCTCTTCCCGCCCCTTGTTGAAGAAGCGCTCCAGCACGTGCACGACGAACTCCATCGGTGTGTAGTCGTCATTGAGGATCAGCACCTTGTAGAGGCTGGGCTTCTTGGTCTTCGGGCGCGTCTTGGTGATGAGGCCGGTTTTACCCTCCCCCTCGTCTCGCGAGCCGTTCTTGCCGGCCATGCGGCGTTCCCTGTCCATGTCGCTGAGTTTCGCAAGTTCGCGCCGACGCATGTTCGCAACGGCGACGCCGATCGTCGCCATCTTAACGGTAGCTAGGCAGGGTGGGCAAACATCACAAGGGCCGGGCAGGCATGCAGCCCGCCACGCGCTGCTTGCATGCGCACCCGCTGAATATTGCGCGCCCGCGCCGAATATCAAGAGGTGTCAAATACGACGAAAAAAGGCCCTGGGGTGCCGTTGTATGCACCCGGGCCTTCCCCGTTGCGCGCCCGCAATGGGCGCGCTGCTGCCGATCAGCGGATCGATCTAGCGACCGTTCTGGAGCGCCTTCTCGACCGGCTTGTAGGCTTCCTTGGCGAGTTCGGCATACATGCCGCCGATCTTCGACATCTGATGCATGTAGCCGTCGTAGGCGCGCTTGGCGTAGCCGGTCTGGATCTCGATGGCCTGCTCGACCGACTTGACGGAGGCGAGCTTCTCGAAGGTCGCGGTGCCTTCCTCGAACGACTTCTTGGTGTAGTCGGTCATCTCGGCGGCGATGGCCTGCCAGCCCTTGTTCCACTCGCCGAAGGCCTTCATGACCGTGTCCATGTTGGTCTGGCTGATCTTCTGGATGTCGTCGAAGTTCTTGATCATTGGCGTGTCCTGGTTCTTGGAGGCTAATTTTCGGGTACGACGCTTGCACCGAATGTGTCCGGTACGGCCGAATATATGCACCGCACAAAAACTGTCAAGTTTCATGCTGCACCGCAATATGCGACAAGTTGGTAGGCAGATGCCTGTTTGTTAACCAGGTCGCTTAACCCACCACAAGGCCGCGTGCAGTATGTTGATTCGCACACATAAACGTCCCCGGGGTGTTTGCACTTGCCTCAAAGAAACCCCAAAACGGTGGTCGCCATGGCTTGGGCAAATCACCAGGGCGCCGGGGACGAGGCGCAGCCGGCTGAAGCCGGCTTAGAGGTGTTGGACGGAGAGGGAATGGCCGTTCGCAAGCTGGAATACCGTCTGCCGCGAGCTGTTCGCGTTGCAGTAGTCGCGCTTTTGGCTGCCTTGACGGTGGTTGGGCGCGCGCAAGCCGCCGAGAAGCACGCGGTGCTGATCGTCGACGGCAACACGGGGCGCACGCTCTACGAAAGCTCGGCCGACGCCCCGCGACATCCCGCGTCGCTGGCCAAGATGATGACGCTCTACCTCGCGTTCGAGCAGATCGAGCAGGGGCGCCTGACCTTCCAGACCAAGATCAGGATGTCCGCCAATGCCGCGGCGGCTTCTCCATCCAAGCTCGATCTTGATGAAGGCGAGGAGATCGCTCTCATCGACGCCGTCAAGGCCCTGATAACCAAGTCCGCCAACGACGTGGCCGTGGCGATTGCCGAGCACATCGGCGGCTCGGAGGCCAATTTCGCGCGGCTGATGACCCAGAAGGCGGCCCAACTCGGGATGAAGGCCACCCTGTTCAAGAATGCGCTCGGGACTGCCCGATGCCGAGCAGGTTACGACCGCCCGCGACATGGTAACCCTGGGGCTGCGCCTGCAGGATGATTTTCCCAGGCACTACCCGCTGTTTGCCACACGCGCCTTCACCTTCAACGGCGATATCCTACAAGAACCACAACAAGCTGCTCAGCCAACTATGAGGGCACGGACGGCCTGAAGACCGGCTATACCCACGCCTCGGGATTCAACCTGGTGGCGTCGGTCCGGCGCGGGCAGAAGCACGTGATCGGCGCGGTGTTCGGCGGCGAGAGCGCCTCGACGCGTGACCGCACCATGCGCACGTTCCTCAACGTCGGCCTGGTCAAGGCTTCGCACGTCAAGACGCGCGTGCCGGCATCTGCCGTTGTAGCCGCCCGGCCGAAGCCCGCGGAGCGCAAGGTGGCCGAGGTGCCGAGCCCCGAGCGCGTGGTTCGTCCGCCCGCCAAGCCGGTCGCGCCGGCCGCTGCTGCCGACGAGCCGCCGCAGGTCCAGACTTCGACGCAGGCCATCGAGGTCGTCCGGGTCCGAACCGTACCTGTGACGCCACGCCCGGCCGCCAAGGCGCCCGACAGCATCGAGGCCGTGCTGGAGAAAACCGAGCCTGCGAAGCCGGAGCCTCCCAAGGTCGAGGCGGCGCAGCAGCAACCCCAGAACAGCAACAGTGGGCAACCGCTACGTCCGGCGGATCGCTGTTGCGTGCGCCCGCAGCATCGCTGCCTGATACGGCCAAGCGCGGCGCACAGGCCTCGACCCTGGAGCGGCAGGCGGCAAAGCTCGGCGGCGGGACGGCCGGCCCGGACCCGTCCGTCACCACGCAGGCGCTCGGCAATACGGACAGCAAGCCTGGCTGGTCGTCGCAGGTGGCTGCTGCCGGCACTGCGGGCGGCTTCCATGTGCAGATCGGCGCCTATCAAAGCGTTGCGGAGGCCGAGCGCCAGCTGGCGGCCGTGCGCGATAAGGCTGCAACGGCGCTGCGCAACCGCACGCCGGTCACCGTCCAGTTCAAGCTGGGCGACAAGGTGTTCTATCGCGCGCGCTATGCCGGATTCGATGCGCAGTCGGCGGCAGCTGCCTGCGGCGAGCTGAAGCGCGCGAAGGTGGACTGCCTGGTCATGAAGGCCGAGTAGCGGCGGCCATCGCGATCCTGGTCCGGTCCCTGCGACTTGCTGGGCGCGCAGGGCCGTATATAAGCAGCGCCCATCCCTGGAGGTGCGGCGGCTCAGGTCGCGGCGCGTCCTTTCTTGAATGTGGCTTGGTGGCCATGGCAAGCGGCATCTCCGTCATCCGCGCGCTCCCCGATTTGCGCGCCCAGGTTCGCAGCTGGCGCGGGCACGGCGAGAGCGTGGCGCTGATTCCGACCATGGGCGCCCTGCACGAGGGACATCTGCAGCTGGTGCGTCTGGCGCGCAGCCGGGCCAAGCGCGCGGTCGTATCGATCTTCGTCAATCCCACCCAGTTCGCGCCGCACGAGGACTTCGAGCGCTACCCGCGCGACGAGGCGGGCGACCTCGCCAAGCTGGCTGGCGTCGGCTGCGACGCGGTGTGGGGGCCCACCCTCGACGTGATGTATGCCGAGGGCTTTGCCACGCGCATCGTGCCGGCCGGTGCCGCCGAGGGCTTGGAGAGCGACTTCCGCCCGCATTTCTTCGGCGGCGTCGCCACCGTGTGCTGCAAGCTGTTCACGCAGGTGCTGCCCGACGTCGCCGTGTTCGGCGAGAAGGACTACCAGCAACTGATGGTCGTCACGCAGATGGTGCGCGACCTCGATCTGCCGCTCGAGATCGTCGGTGCGCCGACGGTGCGCGAGGCGGACGGCCTGGCCATGTCCTCGCGCAACGCCTACCTGTCGGCCGAGGAGCGGCGCGCTGCCCCGACGATGCACCGCGCGATCCGGGAGGTGGCGGCCAAGGTTGCCGGCGGCGGCGATGTCGATGAGGCGACCAGCGTGGCCAGGGCCGCCCTGACGCAAGCCGGGTTCGGCAAGATCGACTACGTGGAGGTGCGCGACGCGGCGACGCTCAAGCCTGTGCGGCCTGATGCGGGCCGGCCGCTGCGGGTGCTGGCCGCGGCCTGGCTCGGCAAAACGCGCCTGATCGACAACGTCTAAGCCGGCGAGCACCGGCAGCCAGATGGCGACGGCGGCGATCGCGAAGATCGTTCCCATCAGAAGCCAGCTCTGGAACTGGCTGAACGGCTTTGGTTTTGTGTTCTCGGGTTGCATGCGGGGGTAACGGCGCGGCACGCATCGTTCCGTCGCAAACGGCCCGAGACGCGCGTCAACCATCGATTCACCCAACGCGGTACGAGAACTCTCAAGTCCATGCATAGAGCAGGATTCACGCTTCGGCCGCGACGTTGCGACTGGATTGAAGTGATTCCATCCGAAGCGATCCTGCTCGAGCACGGTGCTGGCAGTGTGTTTCCTGCGGAACTGCGCCACAGGGCCAGAGTTGGCTACTTACCACCAACGCTAAGAACTCGTCACACGACGGAAAAGCTCAGCCCGAGGCGTTTTATCCGCATGCAGCGCAAGCCGAAATATCCGCAGCTGGCCAACGTGGTCTTCCTGGACAAGGTCGGCGAGACCTTGCGCCAGGCGACGGCTGACATCACGCGCGAGGAGCTGCCCGAGGACATCCTGCTGCTGCTGCGCCGGCTGGAGCGCATCGAGCGCAAAGAGAGCATGAAGCGGCCCGACGACCGCGCGCGCTCCTAGAGCAAGATCGTTTCTGATCGAAGCAGTTGGCTTCGATCACGGAACGTAAATCTTGCTCTCAAGTCCATGCATAGAGCAGGATTCACGCTTCGGCCGCGACGTTGCGATTGAGTGAAGTGATTCCATCCGAAGCGATCCTGCTCAGGCGCCCGGCGGCAACTCGGGCAGGTAGGCCTCGCGGCTGAGCGCGTGGAAGCGCCAGATCAGCAGGCCGGCGTAGACGGCTAGCGCCAGCGACAAACCCATCCACACGCCGATCGCACCCCAGCCCGCCCAAAAGGCCAGGGCATAGCAGGTCGTGAAGCCGATGCCCCAGAAGCTGATGCCCGAGAACAGCAGCGGCACGCGCGTGTCGTTGAGGCCGCGCAGCGCGCCGTTGGCAACCGTCTGGATGCCGTCGGCGATGAAAAAGCTCATGCCAAGCACCAGCAAGGTGGCGGCGAGCGCTGCCACCTCCGCCGCGCCGGCCGCGCTCGACCCCAGGAAGGCATACGGGATGCTGTGCCGCGTCAGCGCGACCAGCAGCGTCACGGCGGCCATGAAGACGGTGCCGAGCCCGATGGCGACGAAACCGGCCCTGCGCACCGCGCCGGCATCGCGCCGGCCGGCCGCGTGGCCGACGCGCACAGTTGCCGCCAGCGAGATGCCGAATGGCACCATGAACATGATGGCGGCCGTCTGCAGCGCGATCTGATGCGCCGCCAGCTCCGTCGTGCCGATCATGCCCATCAGCAGGGCCGCCGCCGCGAACACGCCGAACTCGAGCAGGAAGGTGCCCGAGATCGGTGCGCCGACCTGCATCAGCTTGGCGAACAACGGCCAGTCCGGGCGCCAGAAGCGGCCGAGCACGCGGTATTTCTTGAACGGGTGGCGCGCGTAGCACACCCAGATCGCGGCCGCGCACATGGCGATGTTGACGAGCGTGGTGGCGATGCCGGCGCCCAGCAGGCCGAGCTCCGGCAGGCCGAAGGCGCCGTAGATCAGGGCGTAGGCCAGCACCAGGTTGGCGGGAATGGCGGCGAGCGTGATCCACAGCGCCGGCTCGGGCCGGTTCACCGCGCCCATGAAATTGCGCAGGGCCAGGAAGGCCCAGGCCGGCACCAGGCACCAGGCGAGGCCGTCGAGATAAAGGCCGGCGAGCTCCGCGGAGTCCGGCGTCTGGCCGAGCGCGACGAGCATCTCGCGACCCCACAGCTGCAGGCCCGTGAGCGGCACGCCGATCATCAGCGCCGCCCACAGTCCGACGCGTAGTGCGCGCCGCACGATGCGCGGCTGGCGCGCGCCATAGGCCTGCGAGGCCAGCGGCGCCACCGCCGAGACGATGCCCATGCCCACGCAGAACGCCGCGAACAGCACGGTGTGCGCCAGCGCGGTCGCCGCCACCACCTGGTCGCCGAGGCGGCCGAGCAGCATCAGGTCGGTCGTCATCATGGCGATCTGGCCGAGCTGCGTCAGGGCCATCGGCCACGCCAGGCGCAGCGTGTCGATGATCTCGGCGCGCCAAAGGGTCTCTTGCCCCGGCTGCTCCATGCCGGCGGCGATATCGGTCGGTCGTAAGGTCATGGCGGCAACATAGGGGCTGTTGCCCAAATTGGAAGCAGTCCGCCCGGCATTTCGCGCCACCTGGTGCGTGGCTTTTCCGCATGCACCTTCAACAACCGGAAAACACCTGTGTAACCAGCCCTTTAGCGACCGCCTCGATGGTTGACGCAATCCCGCCGCCCTGGCACTCAGTAGTGCTCGGGTAGGAGGGAAGCGCCGCCGGCGCTCCGGGGGTTCATGTTGCGCGCGTACCGCAGCTGTCTCGCGTTGATCGTGTGTGGCGTCGCCATTGCGCTGAGCGGCTGCGCCGCGCGCGTCGTCCGCGATCCCGTACCGGCCACGCTCGTCGATTCGGCCGCCATCCCGGGGCTATCGCATGCCCGCTTCTGGGGCGACGAGGCACCCAACGACATCATCGCCTTCGTGCAGACGCACATGCCGGCTGCCAAGCGCATGGCGGTCTCCCGCAGCGTGCGCGGAGAGCGGCCGGTGGTCGATTATCTCGCGCTGTCGAGCGGTGCAGGCGACGGCGCGTTCGGCGCCGGGCTGCTGGCGGGCTGGACCAAGCGCGGCGATCGGCCGAAGTTCGAAGTCGTCACCGGGGTGAGCGCCGGCGCTCTCTCCGCGCCGTTCGCGTTCCTGGGGCCGGAATACGACAAGGTTCTGCGCGAGATCTGGAGCAAGTACGACACTGCGGATCTGGCCACGCCGCAGATTCTGGCCGGCCTGTTCGGCGCCGAGTTGTTTGCCGACTCCACGCCGCTGCGCAAGCTGATCGCCAAGTATGTGAACCGCGCGCTGCTCGACCGCATCGCCAGGGAGTATCGCAGCGGCCGCATCCTGCTGATCGGCACCACCAATCTCGATGCCCAGCGCCCGGTGATCTGGAACATGGGCGAGATCGCCGCCAACCCGCATGCCTACGCGGTCGAGCTGTTCCAGCAGGTGGTGCTTGCTTCTGCCTCTATTCCGGGCGCCTTCCCGCCGGTGCATATCAAGGTGCGCGTCGGCGACCGCATTCTGGAAGAGATGCACGTCGACGGCGGCCCGACCCGGCAGGTGTTCGTGGCGCCCGCCAATCTGTCGCTGCGTACCTTCGACAAGCTGTACCCGACGCCACCGGTCCGGCGCATCTACGTGATCAAGAACGGCAAGCTGAACCCCGAGTACGAAGCGGTGCAGGCCAACACGCTGGCCATCAGCGCCCGCTCGCTGTTCACCATCACCAAGAGCCAGAGCATCGGCGACATCAATCGCATCTTTTCGACAGCCGAGCGCGACGGCGCCGAGTTCCGTCTTGCCGCCATCCCGGCGAGCTTCAACGTCAAGCCGACCGAGATCTTCGACCCCGCCTACATGAAGGCGCTGTACGAGGTGGGCTACCAGATGGGCCGCATGGGCAATCCCTGGATGCGCACTCCGCCCGAGGATATCGAGTTGGTGGCGGCGCGGTAGCGATCCAAATCACACGAGCGGAGGTATCCCGCGCGCAAATAGCCGCGCAGGCCGGCGACCCTTGCCATTCCAACCCGACCATGCGACTTGAGCCCGACCGCGCGGCCTGCGGATTTGCAGGGCGCGGGTTAACCTTTGTGCGTGGCGTTCGTCGGCTCAACCCTGCTATCGCTACCCACGGGGTTCGAACATCCATGGCATCCTTCCGCTTGGGAGCCCTGCGCGATCTCTTCGGCCTGTCCGATGAGCCCAAACGCAAAGACGTGGCCCCGAAATCCGAGGAGCAGGTAGAAAAGCCCGTGGTCCGTGCCGTCCGTAAGCCTGCTGAAGCCGCAGACAGCTATACCGCCGCCGACATCGAGGTCCTCGAAGGCCTGGAGCCGGTGCGGCGCCGGCCGGGCATGTACGTGGGCGGCACCGACGAGAAGGCCCTGCACCACCTGTTCGCCGAGGTGATCGACAACTCGATGGACGAGGCGGTGGCCGGCCACGCCACCTGGATCGAGGTGAAAGTCGAGGAGGACGGCTTCCTCAGCGTCACCGACAACGGCCGCGGCATCCCCGTCGACCAGCATCCCAAGTTCAAGACCAAGTCCGCCCTCGAAGTGATCATGACCACGCTGCACTCGGGCGGCAAGTTCGACAGCAAGGTCTACAACACCTCGGGCGGCCTGCACGGCGTCGGCGTGTCGGTGGTCAACGCGCTGTCGGAGAAGCTGGAGGTGGAGGTCGCGCGCGGCCAGCAGCTCTATCGCATGGAGTTCGCGCGCGGGGCGCCGCAGGGCAAGCTCAAGAACGTCGGCGCCATCAAGAACCGCCGCGGCACCACCATCCGCTTCAAGCCGGACGAGCAGATCTTCGGCAAGGGCGCCACCTTCAAGCCGGCCCGCCTGCTGCGCATGGCCCGCTCGAAGGCCTACCTGTTCGGCGGCGTCGAAATCCGCTGGTCGTGTGCGCCCAGCCTGATCAAGGACGACACGCCGGCCGAGGCGACCTTCCATTTCCCCGGCGGTCTCAAGGAATACCTGGAAGCCACCATCAACGGCCAGACGCGCGTCACCAAGGACATCTTCGCCGGCAAGATCGAGCGTGAAGGCGGACACGGCTCGGTCGAATGGGCGGTGTGCTGGATCGCCGACGAGGACGGCTTCCTCAACTCCTACTGCAACACCATCCCGACGCCCGAAGGCGGCACGCACGAGAACGGCCTGCGCACGGCGCTGAGCAAGGGCCTGCGCGATTTCGGCGAACGGGTCGGCAACCGCCGCGCCGCTCAGGTCACCGCCGAGGACGTGCAGGGCACAGCTGCCGCCATGATGTCCGTGTTCATCCGCGAGCCCGAGTTCCAGGGCCAGACCAAGGACAAGCTCGCCAGCCAGGAGGCGACCCGCATCGTCGAGAACGCGGTGCGCGACGCCTTCGACCACTGGTTGGCCGACAGCCCCCAGCAGGCCACGCGCCTGCTCGAATGGACCGTCGACCAGGCCGAGGAGCGCCTGAAGCGCAAGCGCGAGAAGGAGGTCGGCCGCCAGTCGGCGACGCGCAAGCTGCGCCTGCCCGGCAAGCTGGCGGACTGCTCGTCCAACTCCAAGCTGGGCACCGAGATCTTCATCGTCGAGGGTGACAGCGCCGGCGGCTCGGCCAAGCAGGCGCGTGACCGCGAGACGCAGGCCATCCTGCCGCTGCGTGGCAAGATCCTCAACGTCGCCAACGCCTCCTCGCAGAAGCTGTCGCAGAACCAGCTGCTGTCGGACCTGATCCAGGCACTGGGTGTCGGCACCGGAGCCAAGTACCGCGACGAGGACCTGCGCTACGAGCGCGTCATCATCATGACCGATGCCGACGTGGACGGCGCCCACATCGCCTCGCTGCTGATCACGTTCTTCTACCAGGAGATGCCCGAGCTGATCGAGAACGGGCACCTCCATCTGGCGATGCCGCCGCTCTTCAAGCTCACCCACGGTGCCAAGTCGGTCTACGCGCGCGACGAGAAGCACCGGGCCGAGCTGATGAAGACGGAGTTCGCCGCCAACGCCAAGGTGGAGGTCAGCCGCTTCAAGGGCCTGGGCGAGATGAACGCTCCCCAGCTCAAAGAAACCACCATGAACATGGCCAAGCGCAACCTGCTCAAGGTCATGATCGACAAGGACGACAAGGTGGCCATCACCGAGGCGGTCAATGCGCTGATGGGCTCCAAGCCCGAGGCCCGCTTCCGCTTCATCCAGGAGCGCGCCGCGTTCGCCAAGGACCTGGATATCTAGCAGTCCCGACGGCATATTGGCGGGCGCTCCGCCACTCCGCCTATCGCTGATTCGGGCCTGCGCTCGTTTGCACGTGCGAAGCGGGCACGACGACAACCCTCGAGCCATGCGACTACTGTCTTTCCAATCCTGCAAGGACAGGGGGCTTGGCCGCATCCTGCGGCTCTACACTGAAGGAACAGAGCAGGGTTCACGCTTCGGCCGCTACGTATCGGTCAAGGCGAGGCGCTTCAATCCGAAGCGATCCTGCTCAAATGGGAGGGAAAGATGAGAAGAACGGCACTGCTTGTAGCGTCGCTGTCGATCTTCACCCTGTTTGGATTGGAAGAGGCAGCTGCGCAGGCCGGGTTCCCGCCGGCGCCGCCGAAGACCAGCCCGGCGGCCGGCGTCATCGACATGCACGTGCATTCGCATCCCGACGTGTTCGGCCGCAACCTGGACGATATCGACGTCGCGCAACTCGCCAAGGCGCGCGGCATGCGCGGCATCCTGCTCAAGAACCACGTGGCCGAGACGGCGAGCCGCGCCGCGCTGGTGATGAAGGTCGTGCCCGGCATCGAGGTGTTCGGCGGCGTCGTGCTGAACAAGGCGGTGGGCGGCATCAATCCGGACGCGGTCGAGTGGATGCACCGGACCTACGGCGGTCGCGGCAAGGTGGTGTGGCTGCCGACCTTCGAGTTGGACAAGCACGTGAAGACGCTATCCAAGCCGGATGCGGTCGGCCTGACGGTGGCGCCGAACGGTCAGGTGAGCCCGCAGATGGAAGCCATCCTGACCATCATCGCGCGCGAGAATTTGCTGCTGGCGACCGGCCACGTGCACCCCGAGGAGATCATCGCGGTGGTGAAGCGAGGCCGCGAGCTCGGCGTCAAGAACATGCTCGTCACGCATGGCCTCACGAATGTGCCGGGGATGACGATGGCGCAGGCCAAGCAGGTTACCGACATGGGTGCCGTGATCGAGGTGTGTTTCCTGCAGTTCCTGGCCGGCCCCAACGCCCCGCTGCCGTTTCTGACGCATTGGACCGAGGTCAACGCCAAGCATGTCGCGCAGGCGGTGAAGGAGCTGGGCGCAGCGAGCCTGGTCATCTCGTCCGACCTCGGCCAGAGCGGCAACATGGTGCATCCCGACGGCCTCGAGGCGGCGATTGCGGCCATGAAGAAAGAAGGCATCTCCGACGCCGACATCGACACGATGATGCGCAAGAACCCGGCGCGGCTGCTCGGCCTCGCGGGCTGATCTGCTCTGCGGAGAAATGGCTGGTTGGTCGCGCCAATACAGGCGCGGCCAGCTCAGTTCATCGGGCTGACCTTGGCTGCCATGTCGGGAATGAGCCGGACCTGGTAGCTGTGGTTCTCGCACTTGAGCAGCCACACCGCTTCATCCGGCCTCGACAGCGACGGATCCCGCTCGGCGCTGACCGGCTTCTCGCAGGCGTAGCCTTGCATGCGTATGTGGGCGGCGATGATGTCCTTGGGTGACTCCTGGGCGATGCCGGCACCCGGCAGAAAAACGGCTGCGGCGGCCATCGCCGCCACGCATACTCCACCCCATAGTCGCTGCATCGCACGCTCCGGTTGTTTGATCCGAGGCGATGATGCTCTGTGCAACGTGGATCAGCGGCTGACGCGGACGCTAGAATTTTAGGCCAATTGCGCGCATCCGCCTGGGCGCACCGGGTTTCAGTACACCTCCGGCACGTACAGCTCGCGCGGCACGGGCTGGCGCTGGTAGTCGGGGTTGTGCGTGCGCGGCGGCAGCACGATGGTGGGGCGATCCACGGACTGATAGGGGATCTGCGTCAGGAAGTGATGGATGCAGTTGAGGCGGGCCTTCTTCTTGTCCACCGCCTCCACCACCCACCAGCGCGCCTCGGGGATGTGCGTCTTGGCGAGCATGGTCTCCTTGGCGATCGTGTAGGCCTCCCAGCGGCGGCGCGACTCCAGATCCATGGGGCTCAGCTTCCACTGCTTGAGCGGATCGCGGATGCGCATCATGAAGCGGAAGTGCTGCTCCTCGTCCGTGATCGAGAACCAATACTTGATGAGGACGATGCCGGAGCGGACCAGCATCTTCTCGAACTCGGGCACCGTGCGCAGGAATTCATCGCACTCGGCCTGGGTGCAGAAGTCCATCACCCGCTCGACGCCGGCGCGATTGTACCAGCTGCGATCGAACAGGACGACTTCGCCGGCGGCCGGAAGATGCGCGACATAGCGCTGGAAATACCATTGCGTGCGCTCGCGCTCGTTGGGTGCGGGCAGGGCAGCGACGCGGCAGACGCGCGGATTGAGCCGCTGCGTGATGCGCTTGATGACGCCGCCCTTGCCGGCCGCGTCGCGTCCCTCGAAGATCACCACCACCTTGAGCTTCTGGTCGACCACCCAGTCCTGCAGCTTGACGAGCTCGCCCTGCAGGCGGAACAGCTCCTTGAAGTAGGCCGCCCGCTCGACGGTGTCTTGCTCGTCGCGACCTTCGAGGTCCCGGACCAGCGCGTCGAGCCGGGCATCGTCGAGCTCGAGTTCGAATTCCTCATCGTAGCCGTCGGCCAGCTCTTCGCGAATGCGCTGATCGGCGGCGGGGGCGTCCTTGCTCATCTTCACTCCATCCTGGCAATGCTGTGCGGCCGCTGCGGAGATGTGGCGGCGTACGCTAAACGCGCTGGCCGCCATGTTCCCATCGCATGCGTGTACGCTTCATGACAGCGGCGCGGGCGTCCGGGACGTCTTCGATCCATCGCGCTTCAGTCCGCCCTCGGCTGGGGCGAGCTGGGTGACGCGGCGCATCCTGCCCTTGGCCGGCAGCGCGCCCATCAATTCCTTGCGCGCCTCCACCATGATGACGCCGGCAAAGGCCGGCCACAGGCGCGGGCCCATGCGCTCGAAGGCCATCGCCCAGCGGATCAGCCATTGCCGATCCAGCGGCGGCATGTAGAGGGCGTTGCTCCACTCGATGGGCGTGAACAGCGAGTTCCCTCAGCAGCCGCTCGAGCTGCCCGCGGCTGTAGGGCCGGCCGTGGCCGAACGGGGTGGAATCCATGCGCGCCCACACGCCACGCCGGTTCGGCACGATCAGCAGCAGGCGGCCTTCGGGGGTGAGCACGCGCCACATCTCGCGCAGCAGCGCGCCGGTCCGCTCCGACGCCTCCAGGCAATGCACCGCCAGCAGCCGGTCGATGCTGGCGTCCGGCAGCGGCAGCAGGGCCTCTTCCACCATCACCGTCTGGCCGTTGCCGGAGGCGGGCCAGGCAACCGCACCCTGGCTCGCCGGCATCAGTGCGCCCAGCCTTGCGGCCTCGCCGCGGAACATGCCGAGATAGGGCACCGCATAGCCGAGACCCATCAGCTGCGCCCCGTTCGCGCTGCGCCAGCGGGCGCGGATGCGGCCCGCCAGCAGCCGGCGCGCCACGCTGCCGAGCGCGCTGGCATAGAAGGCGCGAAGCTCGAGGACATCGGGGTGCATGAGGCCTGTGCTAGCGGTTGCAAAGGCTCCGGGCCGATGTGGGCGCGGAGCACGGGTTGAATTCGATCAATCGCCTGTTAGTGTCCGGAACTCGAAGAGCGTTTAGACCACGAAAATGCAAGCAAAGCGACGAGGCGCCGGCAAATGGCCAAACTCGAGATTCATCAGTTTCCGTGCCTGTCCGACAACTTCGGCGTGTTGATCCACGAGCCCGGCGGCGCCACCGCGGCCATCGACGTCCCCGACGCCAAGCCGGTGATGGCGGCTCTGCAGGCCAAGGGCTGGAAGCTTACCCACATCTTCACCACGCACCACCATGCCGACCACACCGCCGGCAACCTCGAGGTGAAGGCGGCGACCGGCTGCACCATCATCGGCCCGCGTGCGGAGGCCGCCAAGATCCCCGGCATCGACAGCATGGTTGGCCAGGGCGACAGCTTCCGCTTCGGCGAGCACGAGGTGCGCGTGCTCGACACGCCCGGGCACACCGCCGGCCACATCAGCTATTGGATTCCGTCGGCCAGCGTGGCGTTCGTCGGCGACACGCTGTTTGCGGCGGGCTGCGGCCGCGTCATCGAGGGCGACGCCAAGATGATGTGGAACTCGCTCGAGAAGCTGATCGCGCTGCCGAAGGAGACGGTGGTGTATTGCGGGCACGAATACACGCAGTCCAACATCCGCTTCGCGCTGACCATCGAGCCCGACAATGCGGCGTTGCAGAAGCGCGCCAAGGAGGTCGATGCCCTGCGTGCCGCCGGCAAGGCGACGCTGCCGACGCGCATGGACCTGGAGCTCGAGACCAATCCCTTCCTGCGTCCGGGCGTGCCGGCCATCCAGCAGCGCCTCGGCATGGTCGGCAAGCCCGACTGGGAAATCTTCGGCGAGATCCGCGAGCGCAAGAACCGCGGGTGATGTTGCGTTCCCTCTCCCCACTCTTCCGTGGGGAGAGGGTTAGGGTGAGGGGCAGCCACGATCGCCGCAGTAAACGGTCTGCCCCTCACCCCGACCCTCTCCCCGCAGCTGTCGTCGCGCAAGGAGAGGTTTGACGAGGCGCGGGGAGAGGGAGCTGCGCGATGACGCAGACGCAAATCTCCGCCGACGAAATCATCCGCTTGCTCGGCCTGGCGCCGCATCCGGAGGGCGGGCATTTCCGCGAGACGTTTCGCGACGCGAGCGTCGACGGAGCGCGGGCCGCGTCCACCGCCATCTATTTCCTGCTGCGCGAGGGCGAGGTGTCGCGCTGGCACCGGGTCGATGCGGTCGAGGTCTGGCATTGGTACGCTGGCGCTCCGCTGGTCCTATCCATCGCCGACGATGCAGGACATCGTGCAGTGACACTCGGATGTGATCTAGCCGCCGGCGAGCGCCCGCAAGCCGCGGTGCCGGTGCGGGCCTGGCAGCAGGCGCACAGCCTCGGCGCGTGGACGCTGGTCGGCTGTACGGTTGCGCCCGGCTTCGAGTTCGCGGGCTTCGAAATGGCCCCGCCGGACTTTACTCCCTAGAGTCATTGACGGGCCGAAGCGGCTGGGCAATTCGCGGCGCAGCGGTCCCCTTCGACACCACCATGCATTGAACATCGAGGGAGCAAAAGGCGGGCCTTGCGCGTGACACTCGCGCCACTCCACTGCTTATCCACGTGTTGCCCACCGCGAAATCTGGCATCAAGTAGCTGATCGCGAACTACTTATTGCGTTTGATCCGTCACCGCCGCTCGGCTGCGCTTGCGGCACCAACCCAACTCGTACGAATTTGCGGGCGGCGGGAAATTGTAAGCCGTACGATTTTGCACGTCATGCAAACAACACTACGGCACGTTGGGGGTAGTTCCATATGAAGAGGGAAGCGGGTGGGCCGTGCCTCAGCGCGGTTTTCGTCGACTACGACAACATCTACTTGTCGCTCAAGCGCAAGAGCGAGGAGGCGGCCAAGCGTTTCGCCAAGGACGCCAGCGCGTGGCTGCACGAGATCGAGAGCGGCCGCCTGATCACCGCGACCAACGCGCAGTTCGGGGGCAATGACCGTCGCCTGGTCATGAACCGCTGCTACGGCAACCCGGTGCCGCGCCGTAACACGCATGACAATTCCACGGACATGAACTCCTTCCCGTTCGTGCGCCACCACTTCCTGCGCGCCGGCTTCGAGGTGGTGGACTGCCCGCCGCTCACCGCCCAGCTGAAAAACTCCTCCGACATCCGCATGGTGATGGACGTGCGCGACTACCTCACGCACGACACCTACTTCGACGAGTTCATCATCCTGTCGGGTGATGCGGATTTCACGCCGGTGCTGCACCGCCTGCGCGCGCATGCGCGTCGCACGGTGATCTTCGCCAACGACTTCACGGCGGCACCCTACACCGCCATCAGCGACGGCGAGGTGCGCGAGTCCGATCTCATCCAGCTGATCCTGAACGGCCAGCTGCCCGGCAGCGCCGAGAACGGCGGCAGCCTCACGCCCGGCGTCATGACGCCCTCGCTGAGGGCCGACGAGGCGCGCCGCGAAATCCTGGGCGAGGTGGTGGCCGGCGTGCGCGCCTCCAACACGCCCGTGCCGCTCGAGGCACTGGCCGACCGGGCGGTGCGGGCGCTCGGCCACGAGAAGACCATCGCCACCGGCTGGGCCGGTGCCGGCAGCTTCCGCGAACTGCTGCGCCAGAGCCTGCCCAACGATATCCGCCTGACCGACGACCCGCCCTACCTCGCCATGGATACCAGGCGGCATTCGCTCGATGCCATGCGTCCCGCGGCACTGCTGCGCGAGGCGGCAGCCGACATGGCCGCGGCAGCGGGCTTGGCTCCCCAGCTCGCCGCACCGGGAGCAGGCGCCGATCCGCTGGCGCAATACGGCATCATCCCGACCTCGCAGCCGACGCTTGGCACACCGCGCATGGGCAACGCCGTGCCGGCTGCCCGCACGGCGACGGCTGCGGCCGCGGCGCTGGCACCCGCCGGGTCGCCGTCGTCGGCCATCCAGCAGTCGATCGCCCGCATCCACGAGGCCTGCCAGGCGCCGCCCATGTCGCCGCACGAGTACCGCACCCTGTTCGAGGTGATGGCCAAGGAGATCAGCGAGAACGACCTGATCGGCGCGCAGACGCTGGCCAACATCACCCAGCGCGCGCAGGAGAAGGGCCTGGAGGTCAAGAAGGACGACGTGCGCTTCGTGCTCGAGGTGGTGAGCGAGGCCGATCCGTGGTTCGAGCAGGGCGCGTCCGCCAACCTGTTCGCCGGCCGCTTCCGCAACTTCGTGGTGGCGCGCTGCCGCGGCCAGGGTCTCAACCTGTCGGCCGACGAGCTCGACCTGATCGATGCCTGGTTTGCCGGCGGATCGCCGACGCAGACGCCCTGCGCAAGGTCAGACACAGGCGGCGCCGGCGCAGCGCAGCATCGCCTCGCCGGCCAGCAACCTGCCGGAGGCCGCGGCAATCCGGATCGGCGATATTCCGCCGCTGCCGAAGTCGGCGCCGGAGCCGGCGCCCTCGGGATCGCGCTGGTGGACGCGGGATGACGGCCGCGCCAAGGAGAACGAGCGCAGCGGCGGCCCGGACAAGGGCGACAAGGAAGACTTCCCCCGCTTCGTGCGCAACCGCCTGCGCGGCTGAGCAGCGGGACCATCCATCGCGAATGCAAAAAAGGAGCGGCCCGCAAGAGCCGCTCCTTCTTTTGTCATCCGGAATTTCGAGTGAGCGAAATATCCGGGATCCAGCGCCAAGCAGCTCCTGGGTCCCGGGTCTGAGCTGGCGCTCAGCCCGGGATGACAGTTACGACGGCTTGGCCGCGTCGGCCTCACCGCGCAGGCGGTAGAGGTTGTGCAGCAGGGCGTCGAAGCCGCCGGCACCGGCGCCCGCATGCAGGTCGATGCGGCCGACCTTCTCGACCAGCTTCTCCAGCGCCTCCAGCTCCTTCAGGCGCAGCAGCAGAGGGTTGTCCTCCATCAGCCGCGCCGTGTTGAGCAGCGAGCGCGTGGCCGCCGTCTCCTCCTGACGGCGGATCAGGTTGGCCTTCGCCGTCCGCTCCGCCTCCACGACCTTGTTCAGCAGCTCGCGCACGTCGCCCGGCAGGATGACGTCCTTGACGCCGATCTCGCCGATCTCGACGCCGAGGTTGCCCGCACGCGCCGTGACGAACTCGCGCACCTCGCGGTCGATGGTGTCGCGCGCCGCCAGGATCTCGTCCAGCGTGCGCGTCGCCACCGCCTCGCGGATCGCGAACTGCACCAGCCGGTAGACCGTGTTCGACACGTCGCCCGAGGCCAGCACCGCCTTCTCCGGATCGATCACCCGCGTGAACGCCGTCAGCGTCACGCGGATGCCGACGCGATCCTTGGTCAGGATCTCCTGGGCCGTCACCTCGAGCGGCGTCGGGCGCGTGTCGATCTTCTGGATCTTGATCGTGCGGCCGACCGCCCAGAAGGCATGCCGGCCGGGCGCCAGGCGCTCGGTCAGCCGGCCGTCGACGAACAGCAGGCCCACCTCGTGCGCCTCGACCACGCCATGCACGACCAGCGGCATGCGCGACAGGTCGAGCCGGTCCAGATGCTTCTTGGCGACACGCACCTCCGTGCCGGCATCGATGCGATCGACATCGACCTTGGTGATCGTCTTCCAGAAGGCCCTGGTCGCGTTCGGGTTGACGAGGTGCTTGGCCTCGCCGTCGAAGGACACGATGGCGACGTCGCTCGCGCCGGTGCGCACGATCTCGAAGTGCTCGCCCGCAACCTCGGGATGCGTCTTGGCCAGCAGCAGCGCCTTGTCGGCCGCGATCTCCGCGCGCACCACCTTCACGACCTCGGCCGCCAGGCGGCCACGGAAGGCGAAGGTCGTGAACCGGCCGGGGCCGAGCACACGCTCGAACCGGCCATCGCGCGTCAGGAACGCACGCTCGTCATCCTTGACCACCACCGTGAACTTGAACAACACGACACAATCTCCAGTTCTTCAATGCATTCTCATTGCACGCACGACTTGCCCAACGGCAGGTCGCCGGCCACTCCCCACGTCGAGACCACGGACCAGCGCTTGAGTCCCAGGGTCCAGGCCGTCGGGCTCGGCTGCGTCCGCGTCGTTCCCGAAGGAACGGACGCGCCGGTGCCGAACCGTCGGACCTGGCGCCCGAAACGGTATCCGCGCTGGCGCAAAGCGCCTCGGCGTTTGCTCACCCGGCCGCATCTCGGCCGGAGCCTCGATGTCAGCAGGAGGAGCCGGGAAGCAGCCGGCTTCCCGAATGTTTGGCTCTGTTACGAGCAGATCGACATGGGATTCGAACCCATGACAGTCAGATTGAAGATCTGATGCTCTACCCATTGAGCTAGTCGTTTGGTGAAGCCACGGGGAATCGAACCCCACTCTCCCGGTTTCCCGGTCGCTCTGCCACTGAGCTATTGGCCTCGGGAGCATTCAAGACGCGGAACACACGAGCCGCAAGGCGGTGCGCGCCAGCCGGGACTCAGCGAGCCCGAACACAAGGCGTCGAAAACGCGGTGCGGCTGATACGGATGGATTCCGGCCGAATTAAAGCGAGCCGCGCATTCCTCTCGATCCGGAGGAGCGCGCGGCTCGGATCTTACGAGGGAATGTACTGACCGCCGTTGGCGTCGATGCAGGAGCCGGTGATGAAGCCGGCCTCGTCGGCGGCCAGGAACGTCACGCAGCGCGCGATCTCCTCGGCCGTGCCGAGCCGGCCGACCGGGATCAGCGGGATGATCTTGGTGTCGAGCACCTCTTTCGGCACCGCCTGCACCATCTCGGTGTTGATGTAGCCCGGCGCGATCACGTTGACGGTGATGTTCTTCGCGGCGCCTTCCTGCGCCATCGCCTTGGAGAAGCCGATCATGCCGGCCTTGGCGGCCGAGTAGTTGGCCTGGCCCATCTGTCCCTTGCGGCCGTTGATGGACGAGATGTTGATGATGCGGCCGAAGCTGCGCGAGCGCATGCTTTCGATGACCAGCCGGGTCATGTTGAAGACCGAGTCGAGATCGGTGCGGATCACCGCGTCCCAGTTCTCCTTGGTCATGCGATGCAGCATGGCATCGCGCGTGATGCCGGCGTTGTTGACCAGCACATCGATCGGCCCGAGGTCGCGGGTGATGCGCGTCACGCCGTCCTGGCAGGCCGCGTAGTCGCCTACGTCCCATCTGTAGACGGGGATGCCGGTCTCGGCCTGGAACTGCCGGGCCGCGGCGTCGTTGCCGGCGTAGTTGGCCGCCACGCGGAAGCCCTTGTATTTGAGGGCGGTCGAAATGGCGTGCCCGATCCCGCGCGTACCGCCGGTAACGACTGCAACTCGAGCCATTTGGCTTTCCCTCCCCTTGCGCTTGGTGTTTGCGCGTTAAGGTAAAATAAATCCCCGGCCGGGCGATAGCCGGCCGAGGACATATTAAACCGAGCGCTCGAAAAGACGGTTAATCGCGCTCGACGCACATGGCCACGCCCATGCCGCCGCCGATGCACAGGGTGGCGAGGCCCTTCTTGGCGTCGCGGCGCTTCATTTCGTAGAGCAGGGTGGTCAGCACGCGCGCGCCCGAGGCGCCGATCGGGTGGCCGATGGCGATGGCGCCGCCGTTGACGTTGACCTTCTCGGTGTCCCAGCCGAGGCCCTTGTTGACGGCGCAGGCCTGAGCGGCGAACGCCTCGTTGGCCTCGATCAGGTCGAGGTCCTTGACGGTCCAGCCGGCCTTCTCCAGCGCCTTCTTGGAGGCGGGGATGGGGCCCGTGCCCATGATCGAGGGGTCGACGCCGGCATGCGCCCAGGAGACGATGCGGGCGAGCGGCGTGATGTCCCGGCGGCGCGCTTCCTCGAGCGTCATCAGCACCACGGCGGCGGCGCCATCATTGATGCCGCTGGCGTTGGCGGCGGTCACCGAGCCTTCCTTGTCGAACGCCGGCTTCAGCTTGGCGATCAATTCGATGGTCACGCCGTCCTTGATGTACTCGTCCTCGGCGCACACCGTCTCGCCTTTGCGCGTCTTGATGACGACCGGGACGATCTCGTCCTTGAATTTGCCGGCTTTCTTGGCGGCTTCCGCCTTGTTCTGCGAGGCGACCGCGAAGCGGTCCTGCTCCTCGCGCGTGATCTGCCACTGGCGGGCGACGTTCTCGGCCGTGTTGCCCATGTGGTAGCCGTTGAAGGCATCCCACAGGCCGTCCTTGATCATGGTGTCGATGAACTTCACGTCGCCCATCTTGGTGCCGTCGCGCATGTGCGAGCACGTGCGGCGCCTGGCTCATGCTTTCCTGGCCGCCGGCGACCACGATCTTGGCGGAGCCGTCCTTAATCTGCTGGGCGCCGAGGGCCACCGCGCGCAGGCCCGAGCCGCACAGCTGGTTCATGCCCCAGGCCGGCGCATCGACCGGGATGCCGGCGTTGATGGAGGCCTGGCGCGCCGGGTTCTGGCCCTGGCCGGCGGACAGGATCTGGCCCATGATGACTTCCGAGACGTCGCCCGGCTCGACGCGGGCCCGCTCCAGCGCGGCCTTGATGGCGATCTTGCCCAGCTCATGCGCCGGCTGGCTGGCGAGCGCGCCGTTGAATGCCCCTACGGGTGTACGCGCCGCACTGGCAATGACGATCGTCTCTGCATCCTTGCTCATAGTAAGCTCCAGCTTTGGTGGCGTCGGGTGCTGCGCCTGGTCCGGCTGGACCCAGTGCGGCCGAATGAGAGCGACTCTTAACTAGACCGGTACGATAGTGGGCCACGATTGCACCTGCAATCGCAACGCAACAAACGTCTGGTATTAATCAGAGCGGGCATGCTACTCTTTGGCGCAGTCAAGTGAAGCGGCCGATCGACGCTCATGCTCAAAAAGATGGACTCGCCCGCCGAAAAAAACGACCCGGCATCCGATAAAAAGGAGCCGGTCGTCATCAAGAAGTACGCCAATCGGCGGCTGTACAATACTGAGACCAGCACCTACGTCACCCTCGATGACTTGGCCGCGATGGTCAAATCCGGTCGCGACTTCGTGGTGTTCGATGCCAAGACCGGTGATGACCTCACCCACGCGGTGCTCACCCAGATCATCGTCGAGCAGGAGAACCGCACCGGCGGGCAGACCCTGCTGCCGATCCCCTTCCTGCGCCAGCTGATCCGTTTCTACGGCGACAGCGTCGAGCGCATGGTGCCGAGCTACCTGCAGGTCAGCCTGGAGACGCTGGCCAAGGAGCAGGACCGCTTCCGCAAGCAGTTCACCGGTGTCCTGACGCCGGTCGGAGCGTTCGAGGTCTACCAGGAGCAGGCGCGCAAGAACCTCGCCATGTTCGAGCAGGCCATGGCCATGTTCAGCCCCTTCACGCACGCGGCCAAGCCTGGCGGAGTGGCTGCCAAGGCCGAGGAGCAGCCGAAGGCCAAGGCTGAGCCGTCAGCCGGCGGCGCGCAGAAGGGCGGCGACGACATCTCCGACCTGAAGGCGCAACTGGCCAGCATGCAGGCGCAGCTCGAGAAGCTGTCGCGCGACCGCAGCTAGTGTCATCCCGGCGCTCGTCGCCGAGATCCAGCGCTCCACAACCCTGCCGAGCAAGATGATGGGTGGATCCCGGGCACAAGGCCCGGGATGACCGTCTCGATTGATTGAGGGGCCGAGTGCCTAGTCGACGCCGCCGATGGCGAGGTCGCGACGGGCCACGCGGATGCCGATCGTGAAGCCGGCCACCACATCGATCAGCGAGCCGACCAGAATGAAGAAGAAGGTGGAGGTGGCCGCGGCGTTCACGACCAGGAACTCGACGATGCAGACGATGAACACCAGCATCGACAGGCCATGGTCGATCAGCGACACCGAGGTCGTGTAGGTGGCTTTGACCAGCTCGGCGAACAGGAACAGCATGGTCACGAGGATGATCAGGTCACCGCGCGTGAACACCCACTCCGCGCCCTTGATCATGGGCAACTTGAACAGCGGGGACGCGAAGAATTGGGTCGCCTCTCCGCCGCTGAACATCACCAGCAGATTGTAGAGAATAAGCGGAATGGCCATCAGCGGCAGCGCCCGGAGCGACATCGTTCAACCTCCAATGCGGTAGCGAGCGATCCGGTACCGCGCGTCTGTTAACGCTGAAATTCTAGCACGGCGGCCGAACGGCGCCAGCGGCTGCGGGCCACACCCAAGGCCACACTAAAGCCACGCTTGGAAGGGCGCCTACGCCTCAGCCTTGAGTGGCAGAACCTGCCGGCCGCGGTACTTGCCGGTCTTGAGGTCGATGTGATGCGGGCGCCGCCGCTCACCCAACTCCTTGTCCTCGACGTAGGTCGGGGCCTGTCAGCGCGTCCGCCGAACGGCGCGTTCCGCGCTTCATACGCGACGTTTTCTTCCTCGGGACTGCCATCGCACCCTCGTTTATCCAGAAAAATCAGGCTGCCGCACAGTGCCGGGCGCCTGCCGCCCGCACCTGCAGGCTGAAAGGTGGCCGGCTTATAGCGGCAATTCTGGCGCATGGCCAGTAGCTTGCCAGCAGCTTGGATGACCAGCCGTGGCTAGCGTCGGGCCTGGACGCAGGCTGGCATTGCCGGGGCTGGCCATCATGCGTGCGTGGATGGTGTTGGCCAGCCGCAGCGTGCCGGGGCCCGGCGCGCCGGCCCTGCGTTCGATCGGGTTCGGCAGCGAGACGGCGAGCAGGGCGGCCTGGCTGGGCGTCAGCGTGGCGGCCGACTTGCCGAAGTGATAGCGCGCCGCCGCCTCGGCTCCGAACACGCCGGGGCCCCATTCGGCAATGTTCAGGTAGATCTCCAGGATGCGCGGTTTTGACCAGGCCAGCCTCGATGGCGAATGTGAGCGGGAACTCCAGCGCCTTGCGCACGTAGCTCTTGGACGGCCACAGGAACAGGTTCTTGACCACCTGCATCGAGATGGTGCTGCCGCCGCGCGGGATGCCGTCGCGGGCGCGCTCGATGGCCTCCTCGATCTCGCCCCAGTCGACGCCGCGATGCTGGCAGAAGCGGCCGTCCTCCGAGGTGATGACGGCGCGCTGCAGATAGGGCGAGATGCGATTGAGCGGCACCCAGCGCTGGTCGATGCGCGTGCCGGTCAGCCACTGGCCGAGCATCAGCGTGGAGGCGGGCGGGTTGACCCAGCGGTAGAGCACGATCAGCACCAGCACGAGGCAGGCGAGCGCACCGAGCGTGAGGGCGGCGAGACGCAACGCACGGTGCAGCAATGGCGTGATGTCGCGTGTCGATGGCCGCGACGGCGCGGGTTCATCGATCGCATCGGCGCGCCGCGGAATGGCGGTTGCGGTGCCGGCAACAGATGGGGCTGCGAGAGCAAACTCGGGAGCGTAGGACGGAGCCGTGAAGGTCGGCTGCGTGGCCTCCGGCGGGCGCGGCGGCGGCTCGAACACGCGGCACTGCGAGCGGCGCCTTGAGCGCCTCGAGTTCCACCGGCAGCACGGAAGGGATGCGGTCGCGCAACGGCTGCTCGGCCGCGGGGTGCGCCGGTGTCTCGGTGGTCGGCTCATCCGGTGTCGGCAGCTCGGCCGGTGCATGCTCGGGCCAGGGTGTCTCGACCGGCGATTCCGCGATGGGCAGTGTCTCGGCCTGTGCTGGCGGTTCTTCGTCCTCGACCGATGTCGGTTCGGCTTGCGTCGGCGAGGGGGGCGATCCTGCACTGGTTCGAGGGCGTCAGGCTCGTCCGAGATCGGCTCGTCTATCGTGGGCAGCTCGGCAGGCTACTGCTCAGGCCACGGCGCCTCGCCCCGTGTCTCGGCGATGGGTGCGGCGGGTTCTTCCTCTACCGAAGTGGGCTCAGTGCTCAACTGCTCGGTGGGCGGCGCTTGTTGTGGTGGCTCTTCTGCGACGAACTGTTCGATCGCGGTTGGTTCGGCTGGCGGCTCGTCGGAGGGAGCTAGCGGTTCGTCGGCAGGCGGCTCCTCCCGAGCGTGCGCGACCTCGTGCGTCGGCTCGGCTTCCGGTGTCTGCGCAACGGTTCGTCGCGTCCTCGGCCTGCGTCGGCTGGGCGGGGCCGGTATCGGACGGGCGCGATGAATTCGGGATCTGGTTGCGGCTCGGGGTCCGGCTCGATCTCAGGCTGCCATGCCAGAGCAGCCTCCACCGCCGGCTCCCCGTCGGGGGCTTCAGCCACGTATGCAACCGGCTCGCCGGTGTAGGTCGGCTCATCGGGCAGGCCCGGTGCCGGCAAGGTCAGAACGCGGTGCGCTACGTCCTCGACCTGCGGCGCCAACTCATCGGCAGAGTCGGCCCCGGCCGGGCCTTCTACGCCCTCGTCCCGCAGCGTTTCCGGGGTGCCGGTGTCCGCCGGCCGGCGCTCACCGGCACCTTCCCCCTCGCCATGGGCGGCATCTGCCCTGTCGGCCTGGTCCGCCACCGGCGCCCCGTCTTCCCCGTTCGGTTTATCTTTCACGCCAGCCACCGGAACCGCTAAACAACCGGTGCGAATACCACGCGATGCCGCACCGGCGAACCGCCGCCGATAGATATGGTGGAAGCATGGCCTTCAGCCAACGGCTGGCGCAAACGGCGGCTCTGGTCGAGACGCGTCTGGCAGGGCTTTTCGACGGCATGGCGGCCGGCACGCCGCCTCGGCTGCTCGCGGCCATGCGCCATGCTGCGCTCGGCGGAGGCAAGCGGGTCCGTCCCTTCCTGCTGATCGAATGTGCCGGCCTGTTTGAGGTGCAACCCGCCGCCGCGCTGAACGCCGCGGCCGCGCTCGAGTGCGTGCACTGCTACTCGCTGGTGCATGACGACCTGCCGGCCATGGACAATGACGATCTGCGCCGCGGCCGGCCGACCGTGCACAAGGCCTTCGACGAATGGACCGCCATCCTGGCCGGCGATGCCCTGCTGACGGTTGCCTTCGAGCTGCTGGCGAGCCCCGAGGCTCACCCCGATGCTGCCGTCCGCGCCGAGCTGGCGCTGGGGCTGGCACGCGCTTCGGGCGGTGCCGGCATGGTCGGGGGCCAATGCCTCGATCTGGAGGCCGAGAAACTCGGCCAGCCGCAGCGGCCGACGCTTGCCGATGTGCGGCGCCTGCAGGCCATGAAGACCGGCGCGCTCATCCGCTACGCCTGCGAGGCCGGCGCCGTGCTCGGCGGGGGTGATGGCGAGCAGCGCCGCGCTCTCATCGTCTATGGCGAGCGGCTCGGGCGTGCCTTCCAGATCGCCGACGACCTGCTCGACGTCGAAGGCCAGGCCGCCACCGTCGGCAAGGCGACCGGCAAGGACGCCGGCAAGGCGACGCTGGTGTCGCTGATGGGTGTGGATGCCGCGAAGGCGGAGCTGGCGACGCTCGAAGCCGAAGCGCTCTCGCGCTTGCAGACCTTCGGCCCGCGCGCCGATATCCTGCGCGAGGCGGCGGCTTTCGTGGTGCAGCGTCGGGCTTGAATCACTTGTCATCCCGGAAGCGGAGGCGCAGCCGAGACTATCCGCGATCCGGATGGGTGAGGTCCCGGATCGCGATGCAAGCATCGCGTCCGGGATGACGGGTGGAAACTAGAATTCGACGTCGAGTTCTTCCATCTCGGCTGGCTCCTCGCGGGCGGCGGCGATCCACTCCTCCATGGCCGGCCAGCTCATGATGGCGCGGCTGTAGGCGGCGCACTGTGCGTCGAGCTTCACGTCGTAGGTGATGAAGCGCGTGCACACCGGCGCGTACATGGCATCCGCCATGGTGAGCTTGCCGAACAGGTAGGGGCCGCCATAGGCAGAGAGGCATTCGCGCCAGATGGTCATCACGCGGTCGATGTCGGCCTGCGCGCCGGCCCACACCTTGAAGCCGGGATGATGCGCCTTCAGGTTCATGGGCAGCGCAGAGCGCAGATTGTAGAAGCCCGAATGCATCTCCCCGCAGATGGCCCGGCAGTGCGCGCGCGCCGCCCGGTCGGTCGGCAGCAGGCCGGCGTCGGGCTTGGCCTCGGCCAGGTACTCGGCGATCGCCAGCGTGTCCCACACCTTGACCCCGTCGTCGGTCAGGCAGGGCACCAGGAACGAGGGTGACAGCAGCAGCAGCTCGGCTCGTGCGCCAGGGTCGTCCAGCGACACCACTATCTCGTCGAATTCCAGCTCGGCCAGCTTGCACAGCAGATAGCCGCGCAGGCACCAGGACGAGTAGTTCTTGCTGCTGATCGAGAGGGTGGCCTTGGCCATCGCGGCGTTTCCCCAGTCTGGTTAAGAGTTTGGTTCGAAAGTTGCATCGCAGGGGCGAGCCGGCGAGCCCAACCGCCGTGCAACATTCGTTCCAGCAGATACATCCCGGGGCACCTACTCACTCCATGCTCTATCTCGCCTATCAGACCCACGCCGACATCATGGTGCCCGTGCGTGCCATGGCCCAGGCGGGTCTGAGCGCGCTGGGACCGCTGGCGGCCGCCCAGGAGCTGCGATTCCTGCGCAATGTCACCGCCGCCTACGAGCTGATCGCGCGCGCCGGGCTGACGCACTCGCGGCCCGCCTACGGCATCGACAAGGTCAAAGTCGGCAATCGCGAGGTGGCCGTCACCGAGGAGGCGGTGATGAGCACCCCCTTCGGCACGCTGCTGCGCTTCCGCAAGGACGTGGAGATCGCGCAGCCGCAGGTGCTGGTGGTCGCGCCCCTATCCGGTCACTTTGCCACTCTGTTGCGCAGTCTGGTGCGGACCATGCTGCCGGAGCACGATGTTTGCATAACGGATTGGCACAATGCCCGAGATGCGAGCATCGATGCCGGCCGGTTTGGCTTCGAGGAGTATGTCGAGCACATCATCAAATTCCTCGAAAAGATGGGGCCGGGGGTCCACGTCGTGGCCGTCTGCCAGCCCTGCGTGCAGGTGCTGACGGCGGCGGCGGTGATGGCCGAGGCCAAAAATCCCTGCCAACCGCGCAGCATGACGCTGATGGCGGGACCGATCGACACGCGCGCCAATCCGACCAAGGTCAACGAGCTGGCCATGAGCAAGCCGATCGACTGGTTCGAGCGCAACCTGATCGCCCGCGTGCCGGCCCGCTATGCCGGGGGAGGCCGGCAGGTCTATCCGGGCTTCGTGCAGCTGTCGGCCTTCATGTCGATGAACCTCGACCGGCACCGCAAGGCGCACATCGATCTCTACGAGCACCTGGCCAACGGCCGTCCCGAGAAGGCCCAGCCGACCATCGACTTCTACGACGAGTATTTCGCGGTGCTCGACCTCACCGCCGAGTTCTATCTGGAAACCGTGCAGTGGGTGTTCCAGGAGATGCGGCTTGCCAAGGGCGAACTGACCTACCGCGGCCGCAAGGTCGACCCCAGCGCCATCCGTCGCACGGCGCTGCTGACGGTGGAGGGCGAGCGCGACGACATCTGCGCGCTCGGCCAGACCTCGGCCGCGCACGACCTGTGCAGCAAGCTCAAGCCCTACATGAAGCGCCATCACATGCAGGCCGGCGTCGGCCACTACGGCGTGTTCAGCGGCCGGCGCTGGGAGGAGCAGGTCTACCCGATCGTGCGCAACGTCATCCTGTCGAGCGAGTAGCTCGCTATCATCCCGGGCCTCGTGCCACTGGATCCATCCATCAGCGTTCTGGAGCCTGGGATGGCTGGATCCCGGCAACACGGCCAGGGATGACAAACAGCGCGAAATTCCGTTTCCATCCGCTAATTCGCGCAATCGCACGCCAGACGCGATAGCGGCCGGTCTCGGCGACGACGGTGGCGCTGGCGAAGTGGTCGGCGAGCATGCGGTCGAGTGGTACGCGGCGCTGCACCACCATCTGCAGGATGCCGCCAGATGCGAGGCGCGATGGCGCATCCGCGACGAGGTGCGCGAGGTGCGCGTGGTCCTCGGCGATGCCCTCATGCAGCGGCGGGTTGGACAGGATGGCGGCGTACTTGGCCTTGCCTGCATCGCTTAGGCGGGTTCCGGCGATGACGTGCGCGCCCGGCACGTTTTCCCGCGCGGCTTCGAGCGCCACCGTGTCGGTGTCGATGAGATCGAGCGTGAGGTCCGGCTGCTGCGCCAGGGCCGTGGCGCCGATCACGCCGGAGCCGCAGCCGTAGTCGAGCACGCGCGATCCCGCGGGCAGGAGCGGCAGGTTGGCAAGCAGCAACGCTGTCCCTTCGTCGATGCGCCCGTCCGCGAAGATGCCGGGGTAGCTTATCCAGTCGCGCGGCGTGCCGCCGATCGTGACCGGCGTCACGCGGCGCCAGGCCGTCAGCGGCGTATGCAGGATGGACGCATGGCTTGGCCGGCGCACGGCCAGCACGCGTCCGTGCCCGCGCGTCGCCAGCGTATCGACGTTGCCGCACAAGGCCTCCAGCATGCCGGCTGCCGAGCGGATGCCCTCATCGTTGCCGCCGTAGACGATGAGACCGGCCATCATCGACGAGTGCGCTGAGGCAGGCGTGCGCCGCCATCTCCTGCTCGTCCTTGGCCTTCGGCAGGCGCAGCAGCGCGACATCGTATGGTCCCGCCGACGGCCACGGCGCCGCCTTGTGCGGTTCGCTAACTCGGCGGTTCCAGACCGCGACGTCGATTCCGCGCTGCGTGAGAAGTGCCGGCAGGTCGCCCGCCTGATAGGCGAGTAGCACGCGCCCGCGCACCTCGATGTCGTCGAGGCTGCGCCGGATCAGCTGATCGGCCGCGCCTTCCGGATCGTTGCGCCAGTTGCTCATGGTTGCGGTTTATTGAATCAGCACAGGCGTCTTGCCCACGTAGCGGCGCTCAAAGGCCTCGCGTACCAGGAAGTCGGCCACGTCGGCGCGCGTGACCGAGCCCACCTGCCAGTCCTTGCGATCGGCCAGCACACGCATCCGGCCGGTCGCGGCGCCGCCGGTGAGCAGGCCGGGCCGGGCGATGGTCCACTCCAGGCCGCTGGCGCGGACCATCTGCTCCTGCACGTCCTTGTCGTCGTAGATGCGCTTCAGGACCAGCGGGAACATCAGGGCATCGTACAGGAAGCCGCCGTGTCCGCGGCTGTCGCCGGCGCCCATGCCCGTGACCGTGACCAGCCGGCGCACGCCGGCCGCCTGCATGGCGTCGATCAGGATGCGCGTTGCCTTGGAGAACAGGGTGGTGCCGGCCAGCACGGCGAGCGCCGTCTTGGGAGCGCCGAGCGCCTGGATGACGGCATCCGCGCCTGCTACCGCGCCGGCAACTGACGCAGGATCGAGTGCGTCGCCGGTGATCCTGGTGAGCCTGGCATCATCGATGGCTATGCTGGCCGCGCTGCGCGCAAACGCCCGCACATCGTGGCCGCCGGCGAGAGCGCATTTCACCGTCTCGAGGCCGATGCCCTGGCTGGCGCCGATCACGAGCAGGGTGGACATCTCTTATCCGAGCTCTGCCTTGATCTTCTCGGCGCTGGCCGCGAGCACCTCGGGCTTTTCCATCTTGGCGGTATGCGGGCCGAGCGCCACGCCTTCCCAGCGCGGCAGCACGTGGAAATGCAGGTGGAACACCACCTGCCCGCCGGCCGGCTCGTTGAACTGCGTCAGCGTAATGCCGTCGGCCTTGAACGCCTTCATCACGGCGTTGGCGACCTTCTGCACGGTCTTCATGCAGGCGGCGAGCTGCGCCGGGCTGGCGTCGAGCAGGTTGCGCGCCGGCGTCTTGGGGATCACCAGCGTGTGCCCCTGGCAGCGAGGCATGATGTCCATGATCGCCAGCGTATCGGCATCCTCGTAGACCTTCTGCGACGGCAACTCGCCGCGCAAGATCTTCGCGAACACGTTGTTGGTATCGTAGCCCGGCATAAGAGTCTCCCGCGCGAGGTACACGTCGCTCGTGTCATCCATGGCAACGGCATGGGTGTGCGTCAAGCGCTCAGATGACGACGCATCACGCGAGTTGGCATGATTCGGATCGAGAGATTCGCGCATCATCTCGTCGCGAACGTCGCGCGCGGACCTCGATCATCACGCGTCTTCGATGGTCATCGATTTGCGATAGGGGCCGAGCTCGGTGAGCTGCGCGCCCGCCGCATCGACGTAGGCACGCTCGCGCTGCAGGTAGTCGGCGATGGCGCGGCGCAGGCCGCGATGGGCGATGAAGTGCGCGGAGTAGGTTTTGGTCGGCAGGTAGCCGCGCGCCAGCTTGTGCTCGCCCTGAGCGCCGGCTTCGACGCGGGCAATCTTGTTCTGGATGGCGAACTCGATGGCCTGGTAGTAGCAGACCTCGAAGTGCAGGCAGGGGTGCTGCTCGACGGCGCCCCAGTAGCGGCCGTACAGGCAATCGCCGCCGATCATGTTGAGCGCGCCGGCGATCGGCCGCCCGCCGCGCTTGACCATGACCAGCAGGCAGCACTCGGGCATGGCCGCGCCGAGCAGCGAGAAGAACTTGCGGTTGAGATAGGGCCGGCCCCATTTGCGCGAGCCGGTATCCATGTAGAAGGCGAAGAACGCGTCCCAGTGCGCCTCCTTGATGTCCCGGCCGGTCACCCACTCGACGCTGAGGCCATCGCTGAGTGCCTGCTCGCGCTCCTTGCGCATGGCCTTGCGCTTGCGCGAGGCGAGCGAGCCGAGGAAATCCTCGAAGGTCGCATAGCCCTCGTTGCGCCAGTGGAACTGCTGGTCGGTGCGCTGCAGGTAGCCGAGCTCGCCGAGCCTGGTCCATTCGCCTTCGGTGAGGAACGTGATGTTGGCGCCCGACAGCCCGTCGCGCTCCACGACCGTCGCGGCGGCGGCGGCGAGAGCAGCCTCGCGCTCGGCCGCGTTGGGACCTGGCCGCGCCAGCAGGCGGCGGCCCGGCACCGGCGTGAACGGCACGGCGATCTGCAGCTTGGGGTAATAGCGGCCGCCGGCCTGGGTGTAGGCATCCGCCCAGGAGTGATCGAATACGTACTCGCCCTGGCTGTGCGACTTGAGATAGGCCGGCGCGCAGCCGGCGACGCTGCCGCAGTCGCTTGTGAGCACCAGGTGCCGCGGCGTCCAGCCCGTGCGTCCGCCGACCGAGCCGGCCTCTTCGAGCGCGGCCAGGAAGGCATGCGCGAGGAACGGGTTGAAGACGGCGGGATCGGGATTGGCGCAGGCGTCCCAGTCGGCGGCCGCCACGTCGGCAATGCGCGGTACGATCTCGACACGCGTCTCGGCTGCGGGAGGTTTGGCGGCTGGCAAAGCTTCGGGTCTCACTGGCGGCCGGCAACCGCTAGAGGACCACAGCCGCGCCCCGCAGGCAACGTCGCACATGCCGCGGGCGTCAATGCGCTACTACTACGTGTTCCGTGCCGATCAGAACCGATCACGCCAGCAGCGATTGCTCGATGTCGGCGATCAGGTCCCCGACGTCCTCGAGGCCGACCGAGAAGCGCAGCAGATCGGCCGGGCAAGGACTGCCCGCGCCCTCGATGCTGGAGCGGTGCTCGACCAGGCTTTCGACGCCGCCCAGCGACGTCGCCCGCTTCCAGACCTGCATGGCGGCGGCGCTGGCGATGGCCGCGGACTCGCCGCCCTTGAAGCGCATCGACAGCATGCCGCCGAAGGCGCCGTGCATCTGCCGCGCCGCGATCGCGTGGCCTGGGTGCGTGGTTAGTCCAGGATAGAGTACGCGGGTGATCGCCGGATGGTCGCGGAAATGCCGGGCGATGGTCATGGCCGATGCGCACTGGTGGCGCACGCGCACGTGCAGCGTGCGCATGCCCCGCAGCAGCAGCGCGGCTTCGAACGCGCCCAGGATGCTGCCCAGCATGGTGCGCAGCCGGGCCGCACGTTCGAACGCCGCGCCGGTTTGCGCGAACACGATCGCGCCGGCAACGACGTCGGAGTGTCCGTTCAGGTACTTGGTGGCCGAGTGCAGGACCATGTCGGCACCGAGCCCGATCGGCCGGCTGAGCACGGGCGTGGGCACCGTCGAGTTCGACCGCCAGCAGCGCGCCGGCCGCATGGGCGATGCGCGCCACCTCGGCGATGTCGGTGATCGTCCACAGCGGGTTGGAGGGAGTCTCGATCCAGACGAGCCGCGTCTCCCCGGGGCGGGTGGCAGCCTGCAGGGCCGCGGGGTCGCCGGCATCGACGAAGGTCGCCTCGATGCCGTGGCCGGGCGCGTCCTCCATCAGCCATTGCCGCAGGCCCCAGTACATGGCCGTGGGCGCCACGATGTGAGCGGGACGTTCGAGCGCGAGGAAGGCGGTGGCCGCCGCCGCCATGCCGGACGCGAACACGAGCGTGGCCTGGCCCAGCTCCAGGTCGGTCAGCACATCCTCGACCTGCCGCACCGTGGCGTTGTCCGAACGGCCATAGCAGTAGCCTCTCCGGTATTGATTGTCGGCATCACGCACGAAGGTGGTGGCCACGTGGATGGGCGGCACCACGGCCCCGGTCGCGGCATCGACGACACCTCCGGCCTGCGCGGCAATCGTCTCGGGCTTCAAGCTGGCGGACCATGCCGCGCGTTCCGCGGTCAGGCTCCGGTGGCCGTTGGCTTGGCGTGAAGCCTGTTCCTGGGGGGCATCACTGGGGTGAGAAAAGGCCTTGCCGTTGACGAGCTTGCCATTGCTGCGGCGTGGCTGGTTCAGGCTTTGCGTGGTCAAACAGCACCCCCGTCACAAGTTACGCCCATGCAAGGAAATTCGGCTTGCGGCTGCTGCCCGTTACAGCCATCACGGCTTTGTGCTTAATGGGCCAGCGCCGGCTCCCCGCTAACCACCGGGTGGCTTGGCTGTAACGGTTCAGCCTTGGCGTGCGTATCGAGGGCAGTAGCTGCGTGGCGGATCAGGCCTCTGATTGGACCGAGCTGATGCGGGCTGCCAACCGCGGCGACGCGGATGCCTATCGCCGTGTGCTCGGGGGCCTTGCGCCGATCCTGCGTGGGCTGGTGAAGCGCGGCTTTTCCCGATACGGGCTGGGTCCGGAAGAGGTCGAGGACGTGGTGCAGGAGACGCTGCTGGCTGTGCATCTGAAGCGACAGACCTGGGACGAGCGCCAGGCGCTGCTGCCCTGGGTGCGGGCTATCGCGCAGAACAAGCTGATCGACAACCTGCGCCGGCGCGGCCGGCGCGTGCATGTGCCGATCGACGACGTCATCGATGCGCTGGCCGTGGACGAGGAGCCCGCGTTGAGCAACGGCGTCGATGCCGAGCGCATCCTGGCGAGCCTGAAGGGGCGCGCAGCGCGAAATCGTGCAGGCCATCTCCATCGAAGGCGCGAGCGCGCGCCAGGTGGCCGATCGGCTGGGCATGACGGAAGGCGCGGTGCGCGTTGCCCTGCATCGCGCGCTGAAGTCGATTGCGGGGACGTTGCGAAGTGCCTGACATGAAGACCGACGATCTGATCCGCACCCTTGCCGAGGATGGCGCAACGCGTCGCCCCTCGCTGGCCCGGCGCCTGACGGTGGCGCTGCTGGCGGGAGGCCTTGTTGCGATCGTGCTGTTTGCGCTGCTGCTCGGCGTGCGACCGGACATCGGCTCGGCCCTGCATACCTGGCGCTTCGTGTTGAAGGTCGCTGTCGCGCTGCTGGCTTATGCGCTGGCGCTGTGGGCGTGCGCGCGGCTTACGAGCCCGCAGGTCGGCGTGCGCGACACGCTAGTCGGCCTGGTCGCCGCGCCGGTGCTGCTGGCTGCGGCGGTCGGCTACGAGCTGCTGACGGTTGCGCCGGACGATTGGTATGCGCGCGCCATCGGCAGCAACTCCCGCGTCTGCCTGGTGGCCATACCGCTGCTGTCGCTGGCGCCGCTGGCTGGCGCGCTGGCGGCGCTGCGGGTCGGCGCGCCGCAGTCGCCCGGCACGGCCGGTGCGATCGCCGGATTGATGGCAGGCACGCTTGCGGCTGCGCTCTACGCCGTGCATTGCCCGGACGACTCGCCGCTGTTCGTCGCCCTCTGGTACTAGCCTGGCGGTCGGCGATCGTCGCCGTGCTCGGCGCCATCGCCGGCAGGCGCGTGCTGCAATGGTGACGGGCACGATCTGGCTCGTGCCGATCACGCGGAAGTTGGGGCCACACCGCGCTAGCAGCGTTCCGAGGGGGAGAGGCGGAAGCGAAAGCGGATTCCGCGTGTGGCCCCGGCAACTATCGTGCAGCAGATCGTGTGGGCGCCGCCATCGGATGGACTACTGATCTCATGGCAATTGGATGCCGAGGGGCACTTCGGCGTGACCTGAGGTACGGCGGGGAGCACCCGCCTCCGGTCGCCGGCTATCGGGTGTTTCGCACACCGCGGCGCGGGTAAGTCCGCATGATGCCCGCTAGCGGCTGCCGCCCAGCGGAATGACCACGTTCAGCAGCCCCGCGTTGCCCTCCAGGCGGTTCTTGACGTTGAACTCGTGCATCCAGGACACCGACGTGCTGATCGGCGTTTTGTCGACCGTGAAGGAATAGGTCAGCATCGGCCCGACCGCGGACACGCGGCCCTTGAAGTCGCCGAGACGGGCGCCCGCGCCGCTGTCGCCGGTGACCTGCTGGTAGTGATATCCGGCCACGCCGAACGAGAAGTCCTTGCCGACGTGGCGCATCAGCGCGAACTCGAGGTGCCCCTCGGTGCCGGTCTGGTAGTCGTTGGCAGGGTTCTCGAGATTGAAGGTCAGGCCCGCGGATCCCGATATCTCGATGCCCGATTTCGGGTCCAGCCACGTCACGGCCGCGGACGCATCGAAGGCCCAGCGGTTGAAGCCGAGATTGGTCAGGCGCCCGCGCTGCCAGAAGCCGGTCGGGGCGTTCACGAGCGCGCCAAGGTTCCAATGCCAGTTGCCGGCGTGCCAGCCGATGATGGCCGATCCGACGAGGTCGCCGAACGCGGTCTGATCGTCCTTGACGTCGATGCCGATCGCCGTCCGCTGCAGGCTCAGCTCGAGGTTGGCGTCGGCCTGCTTGCGGCCGTAGGGCACGAACACGCCGAAGCCGACGTTGCCGCCGAGAACCTTGCGCGGTGCGATCCAGGTGATGACCCCGAGCTCCAGAAGCGCGCTGGCGTTCAAGCCGACCGTCAACCGGTCCGCGAACGGGACGAGATCGGCCGTATCGCCCTTGTAGTAGTAGGTGAGCGACTGAACGTAGGTGCCGGGAGGCGGCACGAAGCCCGCCATCGCCGTCTTGGAGCCGAGCAGATAGATGCCGGTGGCTGCTTCGGCCGCGCGTGCGGATTGAGTGCCGGAACCGGCGAAGGCCATAGCGGCGAGCGAACAGCAAAAGCGGTGCCCGCCGCAGGCCTGGCAGTGCTGCCATTGCGCCACCTTCCGAGTGGTCAACGCCCGCACGATGTCGAGATTCACGCGCGTCAGGCCGGCCCAGTCGATGCGGAGGTCACGCGACCAAGTCACCGCATCCTATCCGAAGTCACCCGGCGGCGCGCAATCAGTGTGCGCCGGGATGGCGATGGTTTGGGTCCCAGGGTGGCCGACACGGCACACATTTTCGATAAATGGAAGATATCGGATATCCGACATTGCATTGAAAGAGAAAATGCAACCGGTGATCATATCTTAATGCCTCGCCCCACCAATGGAACCGGGCGTTTTTGAGCGGTGTCGCCTCGAAGGGGCTGAGTAAATGGGAACGACGAAGATCCTGATAGCCGACGACCACGATGTCGTGCGGTCCGGACTGCGTGCGCTGCTGAGCGAGCAGCCCAATTGGCAGGTCGTGGGAGAGGCAGCCGACGGCAAGGAGGCTGTGGCGCAGGTGCTCAAGACCGCGCCCGACGTCGCCATCGTCGACTACTCGCTGCCCGTGCTCAACGGCGTGGAGGTGACGCGGCAGATCCGCCAGCGCAGCCCGGGCACCGAGGTGATCATCTTCACCATGCACGACAACAACAGCCTGATCCACGATCTGCTGCAGGCGGGAGCGCTGGGCTACCTGCTCAAATCCGATGCCAAACGGCTTCTGCTGACGGCCGTCGAGACGGTGGCGGAGCACAAGCCGTTCTTCACCGGCATGGTGTCGGAGACGCTGCTGCAGTCCTTCCTGACCAAGGGCAACGACTGTCCGCTGACCGCGCGCGAGCGCTCGGTGGTGCAGCTGATTGCCGAGGGCCACAGCAACAAGAAGATCGCGTCGATCCTCAATCTCAGCGTCAAGACGGTGGAGACGCATCGCGCTGCCGCGCATCGCAAGTTGAATCTCAATTCGACGGCGGCACTGGTTCGCTACGCCATTCGCAACAACATCATTCAGGCCTGAAATAACCGCCGTCCGTCATCGTGCTCGCCGATTCCTAGCGAGGCCGGCGGTGCATGCATTTTGAGTTGATTTTCGGCGCCCCCAGGCAAGGCAAACTTCACTCTGCCGGCAGGGTCTCATGGATTGCGGCATGAGGACAGGTAACCATCCGGACTCCGAGGAGGAAGAGGTGGAGCATTCCTATGTATGTGGGCAGACTGCGCGACGAGTTCGCCGCGGCTGACGGCGCGTCGCTTCGACAATTCGAGAGGTCGCCTGTGCAGCTGGCGCTTCTGGACGCGGCGGGCGAAATCGTCTTCGTGAATGCGTCGTTCAAGGCCTGGCTGGCGGCCGTCGCCGGCCGGCACGACAGCGACGGCAACCTTCTGCAGGTGATGGCCAGCCTTCTCTGCCGTTCGTCAGCGCGCGCCGCCAGCGGGCGATGGTCGGCGTTCCTGTCGGGTTCGGTCGACAGCATCAGCGCCACCGTCGAGCTGCCGTGTCACGGGGCTGCTCAGTGGTTCCGCATCAGCGGCATCCGGTTCAAGAGCGGCGGCGATGCGCAGATGCTGTTCGTCAGCGAGGACGTCACGAGCGCCTACGAGGCGGAGCTGGCGGCAAGGGATCTGCGCAGCAGGTTGCTGGCCTCGCGGGAGAGCGAGCGCCAGCTGATCTCCGAGGAGCTGCACGACTCCACGGTGCAGCACCTGGTCGGCGGTGGACCTCAATCTCATGCGGCTCAAGGCACGTTTGAAGGGCGATGCGGGCGCGCAGGAGATCCTCAACGACATCGAGCTGTCGGTCGCCAGCGCGATGCAGGAGCTGCGCGTCTCCACCTACCTGCTGCATCCGCCCGATCTCGAGAACGACGGATTGGCGCTGACTTTGCGCCGCTATTGCGAGGGCTTCGCGCGCCGTACCGACCTTGCTGTCCGCTTCGACAGCGACGGCAGCATCGACCGGCTCATGCCGCCAGCGCAGAAGGCGATCCTGCGCATCGTGCAGGAGGCGCTGACCAACGTGCATCGGCACGCCGAGGCGACGCAGGCGGTCGTGCGCTGCCGGGCACATGGCAATCACCTGCACATCGTCGTCTCGGACAATGGGCTGGCGAGCAGCAAAGCAGAGCCTGCGCAAGCGCGTGCCGGCGTGGGCCTGGCCAGCATGCGCATGCGGCTGGCGCAGTTCGGCGGCGGCCTGACGATCAGCTCGGCGCTGCGCGGCACGGTGGTGCATTGCGTTCTGCCTCTGCAGGCGATCTGCAAGGCGCCGCATGCATGCGCCGATCGGTCCGGCGATGGCGCGGCGTGGGTGCGAGCAGGTTGCGGAGGGACACCCGCACTGACCCGGTGCGGGCGTCCCTCTGCGGTTCAATGGAAATCGCGGCTCTTGAGTAGAGGCGGGGCGGCCTGGCCGAGCTGCAGGCCGGGGCCGGCTTCGGCAAACAGATCGCCGTCGCGCAGGCGGGCCAGTTCCGCGCTGAGGTCGATGAAGCTTTCCGCGAGGACATGCACGACGATGCCCGCGCGCTGCAGGCGTCCGCGTACGGCCACCAGCCGCGAGGTCATCACCACGCGGCGGTTCCTGGCGAAGACCTTCGGCCAGATGATGATGTTGGCGATGTCGGTCTCGTCCTCCAGCGTCATGAAGACCACGCCTTTGGCGCCCGGCATCTGGCGCGTCAGGACGAGGCCGGCCACCGTGATCCTGCGGTTCTGCGGCAGCGCCTCGCTGCGGTGATCGACGTTGCGCATGACGCCGAGCCGCGTCAGGCGCTCGCGGAAGAAGGTGACGGGATGCTCCTTCAGCGACAGGCCGGTCGTCAGGTAATCCTCCGCCACGTGCTCGCTGAGCGGCATGGAGGGCAGCGCCACCTCCGGTTCCGGGAAAAGCTCATCGCCCATGTGCGGGGCGAGCAGCGGCAGCGGCAGATGCGCGTCGGCTGAAGTGTCCTGCCTGGCGTTGGGTTTTTTCACGCCGATCGCATCGAGCCGTCGCGCCGCCCACAGCGCCGCCCGCCGGTCGAGGCCCAGCGAGCGGAAGGCATCGGCCTCGGCAAGGCGCTCGATGGTGAAGCGCGAGACGCCGGCGACCGCGGCCAGCCGCTCGATGCCGGCATAGCCGTTGCCGCGCACCGCAATCAGCTTGCCGAGCTCCTCCTTGCTCAAGCCCTCGATCTGCCGGAAGCCGAGCCGGACGGCGAAGCGATGCCGGCTGCCGGCCGATGCCGGCTCCAGCGTGCAATCCCAGGCGCTGCCATTGACGTCCGCCTCCAGCACCTCGACGCCGTGCTGGCGCGCGTCGCGCACGAGCTGGGCGGCCTGGTAGAAGCCCATCGGCTGGCTGTTGAGGATGGCGGCGCAGAACACGTCGGGATAGAGGCACTTGATCCAGGCCGAGACGTAGACGAGCAGCGCGAAGCTCGCCGCGTGGCTCTCGGGGAAGCCGTACTCGCCGAAGCCTTCGATCTGCTTGAAGCAGCGCTCGGCGAAATCGGGTGCGTAGCCGCGGCTGGTCATGCCGTGCATGAACTTGTCGCGGAAGAGGTGCACGTTGCCGTTGTGGCGGAAGGTTGCCATGGCCCGCCGCAGCCCGTCGGCCTCGTCGGGCGTGAACTTGGCGGCATCGATGGCGATCTGCATGGCCTGCTCCTGGAACAGCGGCACGCCGAGCGTCCGGCTCAGCACCTTCTCCAGCTCATCGGCAGGCCCGTGCGCCGGGATCGGGCGAGGGGTAGTAGACGGGATCGATGCCGTCGCGCCGGCGCAGGTAGGGATGCACCATGTCGCCCTGGATAGGTCCCGGGCGCACGATCGCCACCTCGATGACGAGGTCGTAGAATTTCTCGGGCTTCAGCCGCGGCAGCATCGACATCTGCGCGCGGCTCTCGACCTGGAACACGCCGACCGAGTCGGCGCGCGAGAGCATCTCGTAGACCTGTTTCGCATCCTCCTTGCCGCTCGCCTCATCGAGCAGGATCGAGGCGAGCGAATGATCGATGCGATAGTGCGTCTGCAGCAGGTCGAGGCCGCGGCGCAGGCAGCTCAGCATGCCGAGCGCCAGCACATCGACCTTCATGAGATGCAGCGTATCGATGTCGTCCTTGTCCCATTCGATGAAGGTGCGCTCGTCCATGGCGGCGTGGCAGACGGGCACGGTCTCGTCGAGCCGCCCGCGCGTCAGGATGAAGCCGCCGACGTGCTGGGACAGATGGCGCGGAAAGCCGGTGAGCGCGTTGGCCAGCGCGACGGCCTGCCCGATCACCGGGTTGCTGGGGTCGAGGCCGGCCTGGCGGACATGGGCGTCGGGCAGTTCGTCGCCATAGCCCCATACGGTCTTGGCGAGCGCGGCGGTCACGTCCGGCGTCAGCCCCATCGCCTTGCCGACCTCGCGGATGGCCCGGCGGGAGCGGTAATGGATGACGGTTGAGCAGATGGCCGCGCGCTCCCGTCCGTAGCGCCGATAGATGTGCTGGATCACCTCCTCGCGCCGCTCGTGCTCGAAATCGACGTCGATGTCGGGCGGCTCGCCGCGTTTCTCGGAGATGAAGCGGGCGAACAGCAGCTTGATCTTGGCGGGATTGACCTCGGTGATGCCGAGGCAATAGCACACGGCGCTGTTGGCCGCCGAGCCGCGCCCCTGGCAGAGGATCGGCTTCGGCAGGTTGCGCGCAAAGGCGACCACGTCGTGCACGGTCAGGAAGTAGCGCGCGTAATCGAGCCGGGCGATCATCGCCAGCTCCTCGGCCAGGGTGTCGCGGATGTCTTGCGGGACGCCGTGCGGATAGCGCCTGCGCGCGCCCTGCCAGGTCAGGTCGGCCAGATGCTGTTGCGCCGTCTTGCCCGGCGGCACCGGTTCGTCGGGGTATTCGTTGCGGAGGTCGCCCAGCGAGAAATGGCAGGCCTCGGCGATCTCGACGGTGCGGGTGATCGCATCCGGGAAGGCGGCAAACAGGCGCGCCATTTCCGCGGGCGGCTTGAGATGCCGCTCGGCGTTGACCGCCAGCCGGAAGCCTGCCTCGGCGATGGTGCACTTCTCGCGGATGCAGGTGACCACGTCGGCGAGCGGGCGCCGCTCCGGCGCGTGGTAGAGCACGTCGTTGACGGCGACCAACGGCGTGCCGGCGCGCTTGCCGAGTTCATCGAGCAGCCCGAGCCGGCGTGGCTCGTCGCCGCGATGACGGTGCACGCCGGCGAGGAAGGCTGCGCCCCGGCGCTGCGCGGGCGAGTGCTTCGAGACGCTCGCTGAAGGTGGGGGTGAGGGCGTCCGGCGGCAGGGCGATCAGCATCTGGCCGTCGCTGGCCGACAGGATGTCCTCGAAGGTGAGGCGGCATTCGCCCTTCTGCCCGCTCTTGGTCTTGGTGTTGCCCTGCGTCAGGAGGCGGCAGAGCCGGCCGTAGGCCTGGCGGTCGGTGGGATAGGCGAGGATTTCGAACCCATCGGTCGTGACGAGGCGCGTGCCGACCAGCAGCTTGACGGCCTTGCGCTTCCGCCAGTGATCGAACGCCCGCACCACGCCGGCGAAGCTGTTGCGGTCGGCGATGCCGATGGCGGCAAGGCCCAGCGCCTCGGCCGCCGCCATCATCTCCTGCGGGTGCGAGGCCCCGCGCAGGAAGGAGAAGTTGGTCGTGACGGCAAGCTCGGCGTAGGCGGTCATGGAACTTACCCGGGTCAAGCGAAGCGCAGACCCAACACGGCAACATTGGGAAATCGTTTGTGTTGGGTCTTCGCTTCGCTCGACCCAACCTACGTCGTCAGCGGGATATTCAATCGTCTCATCACGCAAACAGCCCGTGCACGAACCAGCGCGGTGCCGCCGTCTCGCGTCCGTACAGGCCTTCGCGGTAGAGCCAGAAGCGGCGGCCGGCGTCGTTCTCCACCACGTAGTAGTCGCGCGTCGGCTGGTCCGGGCTGGTGCGCCACCACTCGCTGGCGATGCGTTCGGGGCCCTGCGCGCGGGTGACGGCATGCAGCCTGCCGCGCCAGAGAAATCGCCGGGGTGGGCCGTCCGGCACGAGGGCCGTGACCTCGGCAGGCTCGGCACGGGGCAGCAGGAGGGCGGGACGCAGCCGGTCCGCATGCGGTGCCGGCCAGGCAAGAGACGTGTCCGCTGGCGCGCAGGCGGCCTCGGAGCGTTCGGGCAGATGGCTTGCGACCGGCTTGAGACGCCGCACGCTGCCGGGGCCGAGCCGCTGCCTGAGGCCGTCGACGAGGGCCGCGCAGCGCTCCGCCTGATCGGCGCCGTCGGCAGCCGTGGCAAGCTCCGCCTGCCTGGGCTCCATGCGTTCGGGGACGGTGACGGTGAGGCTCAGCGCCTCGAAGCCGAAGCCGGCGTCGATCGTCTCGACGATACGCTCGAGCCGGAGATCGACGAGGCGTGCGACGTGCGCGGGGCTGCGGGTCGGCACCGTCAGGCCGATATCGAGCGTCACCACCTCGCCGTCGATGCGGTAGAGGGCAAGCCGCAGGCTGCGGGCGCCCACGCCGTCGCGTTCGAGGCCGGCAACGATGTCCTGCATGAGATGGGTTGTGCCCAGAACGATCGCCTCCTGCGTGCTGATCGGCTCGAGCAGCTGGCGCAGGCTGTGATAGGCGGGCGGTGGAGCCAGGAATGCGAGCGGCTCGGGCAGACGGCCGCAGGCCTGGTCGAGACGCCTGAGAAGCTCGGCCGGAAAGCGCGCGGCAAAGGGCGCGCGCGGGTTGTCGAGCAGCGCGCCGACGCGCTTGAAGCCGAGCCGCCGCAGCGTTGCACGGGTGTTCCGCGACAGGCGTAGCGCCTCGATCGGCAAGGGCGCAAGGGCCGTTGTTTCCTGCCCAGAAGGCAGCGCGACTGTCGGAGAGCGATGGAAGTGGGAGAGAGCCCAGGCCGCTCCGGGTGTGTCGGCAATGGCGAGCCGCGCCGGCAGGCCGAACCGCTTCAGACGGTGCAGCAGGGCAGCCAGCAGTTTCTCCTCGCCGCCGAACAGATGCGCGGCGCCGGTGATGTCGAGGAACAGGCCGTCGGCGCCGTTCGCCTCGCCCCAGGCCGATACGGCCGGCGTGTAGCAGGTTGCCCACAGCGCCAGCCGCCGCAGGGCGGCCTGATCCGCGGCTCGATCGATCGGGCGCACCTGCAGCAGGCCGGCGGCCTTGGCGCGCGCGTCGGCCACCTGGTCGCCGGCCAGCAGGCCTTCCCGCTCGGCTGCCGCATTCAGGGCCGCGATGCGCGGGCCTCCGGAGGCATCGACGGCGAGCACGAACGGCTGCTCAGGATCGACCGGCGCTGGCGACGCGGAGCTGCGGGCCTGCGCTGCCATGAAGCGCAGGATCGGCCACCGCGGCAGCCAGACTGAAACGATGCGCGACATGATCCCACTCCACCAACCATTCACCCGGTCGTCCGTTGCGGCAGCGTTCGAGGCGCACGCGCCATCGCCAGCCTGCGATCAGGCCGAACCGGTCGCGAGCGGCCTCGGCGGCACCGATGCGCCAGCGTGTCGCCGCCGCGCTTGCTCCCGCGACTGCGGCCGGACGCAGCAACAGCAGTGGTAGGCCGGAGTTCCTGGCGGCCAGCTGCAGTCTCTGGCTGGCCTTGAGGTCGAGCCCCATTCCGACTGCGCCTGCAACGGCAATCGGTGCCCCCGAACGCAAGGCTTCTTCGATGGCCCACAGGGCCTGCCGCTCTTGCCTGGCCTCGACCAGGATCACGCGGGCCGGATCGAGACCCAGGGCATTGAGGCCATGGCCATGCGGGCGGCCGCAGTCGGCGAGGCCTCGCCGTGAGGCAACGAGCAGCACCGGCCCGCGCAGCGGCATGCGGCCGAGCAGGGCTGCCAGGAAGCCGAAGGCGGCCGGCAGGTCGCCGGCAGCTTCGGGCGCCACCTCGTGCAGCGCCCCGAAGGCAAGGCCGCCCAGGGGCAGGTGCGCATCGAGAACGGATAGCCCGAAGGGCAGGGAACGCCCATCGGGGCGCATCCCCTCCATCTGGGGCAGCTGGCGCCGCAAGGCGGCTAGGGCCTCGGCACGGCTTTGATGGGTCGTTTGAGCGTCACGGCGCGGAACGGATTAATAATTGGGAGAACAACGTAGAACAAATATAGAACAATGCAAGAATTATCAAGGTTGCCGCCTAAGGTTATCGGCTGCAAACCTTGGACCTCGCCGTGGCGGAACTAGCGGCCGAGCGTCTCGAACAGGCCCTGCATCAGCCGGGTGCCGGGCTCGATCGAGGAATAGAGCAGGTGCTCGTGGTTGGTATGGGCGCCGTCGCCGTCGACGCCCAGGCCATCGAGGGTCGTGATGCCTTTGGCGGCGGTGAAATTGCCGTCGGAGCCGCCGCCGGACAGGCCATCGGACTCCAGCTTGAAACCCAACTGGCTCGCTATTGCAGCAGCCTCGGCGAACAGTTCGTCGCCGCCGGCACTGCGCGCAAACGGCGGCCGGTTGAGGCCGCCCGTCACGCTGACCTCGATATCCGGATCGCTCGACTTGAGGGCCGCAAACCTCTGCTCCATCTCGGCCGCCGCAGCCATGTCGCAGACGCGCACATCGGCCTCGATGGTGCAGAACTCCGGGATCACGTTGACGGCGGTTCCGCCGTTGACCATGACCGACGTTGGTGGTGATGCCGCGCGCATAGTCGGTGAAGCCTTCGATCTGCAGGATGATGGCGGCCATGGCGCGGATGGCGCTGCGGCCCTTCTCGTGGCTGCCTCCCGAATGTGCGGGCCGCCCGTGCGCGCGGATGCGGAAGCGCCCCGTCCCCTTGCGTCGCGTGACGATCTTGCCGCCGTTGCGCTTGGGCTCGGTCACCAGCACGTAGCGATTGCGCGCGGCTTCGGCCTCGATGTAGGGGCGCGAGGCCACGCTGCCCACCTCCTCGTCCGGATTGAACAGGAAGGTGATCGGCAACGGCAGGTTGGTCTTGGCGCGCGCCAGCCGCTGGAAGGCGGCGATGGCCAGGACCAGACCGCCCTTCATGTCGTAGATGCCCGGCCCATACACCTTGTCGCCCTCGCGGCGGTACGGCAGCGCCTGCGCCAGCGTCCCGACCGGGTGCACGGTATCCACGTGGCTGAGCACGAGGATGCCGGGCTCGGTCTGGCCGGGGTGGCAGCGCACGCACAGCAGGTCGCCGAGCCGGTCGTCGATCCGGCTGCGCTCGATCTGGGCGCCGGTGCCTTCGAACCAGGCAGCGATCACGTCGAGCACGCGGTTGACGCCAGCGGGATCGCTGGTGGGGCTTTCGATGCGGACCAGGCGCTCGATGTCGCCGAGGATCGCGTTGCTGTCGACCGGACAATCTACAAATGACGTCATCGCTTTCCCTCGTCCATCGGTCACCTGCACTACGCGCACTATCCGCCATCGTTTGATGGCGTAGAGCTTCCGTGTAATTATCCAACCATCGCGTTCATTCCGAGGAGTTGGGCATGGTCTTCCTGAGAGCTCTGGCGATTGCCGCGGGCATGGTGCTGTTCGCGACCGCTTCCTCCGGCCAGGAACTGAAGATCGGGCTGTCGGCCGAACCCTCGGCGATGGACCCGCATTATCACAACCTCACCCCGAACAACTCGATCCTGAGCCACGTCTTCGAGCGCCTGATCGCCACCGACGAGAAGCAGCGACTGGTGCCAGGGCTCGCCGAGAGCTGGAAGGTGGTCGGCGACACCGTCTGGGAATTCAAGCTGCGCCAGAACGTGAAATGGCACGACGGCTCGCCGTTCACGGCCGACGACGTGGTCTTCACCTTCCAGCGCGCACCCAACGTGCCGAACAGTCCATCGAGCTTCGCCTCCGGCGTCAAGGGCAAGACGGTCACCAAGGTCGACGACCACACGGTTCGCATCAGCACGGAAGCCGTGGCGCCGACGCTGCCCAACGACGTCGCCACCATCATGATCGTGTCGAAGAAGCATGGCGAAGGCGCCAGGACCGAGGACTACAACTCCGGCAAGGCCGCGATCGGCACCGGGGCTTACAAGTTCGCGAAGTTCACGCCCGGCGATCGCATCGAGTTCGAGCGCAACGATGCCTACTGGGGGCCGAAGCCCAAGTGGACGAAATTGCAGTTCAGGCCGATCTCGGCCGGACCGGCGCGCGTTGCCGCCCTGCTCGCCGGCGACGTCGACATGATCGAGGATACCCCGACCGCCGACATCGAGCGGCTGAAGACAGATCCCAAAATCCAGCTGAGCCAGGGCATCTCCAACCGGCTCATCTACCTGTTCGTGGATCACGCCCGCGACGTGACGCCGTTCGCCAAGGCCAAGGACGGGGCAGAGATCAAGAACCCCTTCAAGGACAAGCGCGTCCGCCAGGCCATCACCAAGGCCATCAACCGCGATGCGATCGTGGCCCGCGTCATGGAGGGCGTCGCCGTGCCGGCCGCCCAGTTCCTGCCCGAGGGCTATTTCGGCATCTCCGACAAGCTCAAGCCCGTGGCCTTCGACGCTGCCGGAGCCAAGAAGCTGCTGGAGGAGGCCGGCTATCCCAACGGCTTCAAGCTGACGCTGCATACGCCCAACGGCCGCTACATCAACGATGCCAAGATCGCCGAGGCGGTGGCGCAGATGCTCACCCGCGCCGGCATCGAGACGGCGCTGGAGGCGCTGCAGCCGAGCGTGTTCTTCACGCGCGCCTCGCAGGGCGGGCCCAACAGCACGCCCGAGTTCAGCTTCATCCTGGTCGGCTGGAGCAGCGGCACGGGCGAGAATTCGGGCTCGGTGATACCGCTGGTCAACACCTTCGATCGCGGCAAGGGTACGGGCACGGCCAACCGCGGCCGCTATTCCAATGCGGAGGTCGACCAGCTGTCGGCCGAGGCCCTGCGCACCAACGACGATGCCAAGCGCGCGGCGCTGCTGGCCAAGGCCACCGAGATCGCCATCGAGGATGTGGCGCTGATCCCGCTGCACTATCAGGTCAACACCTGGGCCGCGCGCAAGGGGCTGAGCTACAAGGCGCGCTCGGACGAATTCACGCTTGCCACCGACGTCACCGAGAAGTGAGTGCGGACAGCGCGGCGTCGGCTGAGCCCTTGACCGGGCTCAGCGGCAAGCATGGGCGAACTTCGCGAGCCAGCGAGGCTGCATGACCGCCTATCTGCTACGCCGCCTGATGCAGACCGCCATGATCGTCGTGGTCATGTCGGTGATCGTGTTCTTCGGCGTGCACGTGATCGGCGATCCGGTCTGGCTGCTGGTCAATCCGCAGATGGACCAGCGCGACATCGAGGCGGCGATCCGCGCGCTGGGCCTCGATCGGCCGATCTGGGAGCAGTACCTCTACTTCGTGCGCGGCGCCCTGCAGGGCGACCTCGGCCGCTCCTTCATTTTCGGCGAGCCGGCGCTGACGGTGATCCTGCAGCGCATGCCGGCCACCCTGGAGCTGGCGGTGGCCGCGCTGGTGATGGCGGTCGGCATCGGCATTCCGCTCGGCCTGTACGCAGGTCTCAAGCCGCAGCACCCGCTGTCCAAGGCCATCATGGCGGGCTCGATCGTCGGCTTCAGCCTGCCGACCTTCTGGGTCGGGCTGATGCTGATCATGGTGTTTGCGGTGATGCTGGGCTGGCTGCCGTCGACCGGGCGCGGGCCGACCGCCACCTATTTCGGCATCACCTCGAGCGCCTTCACGCTCGAGGGGCTGCGCTACCTGTTCCTGCCCGCCCTCAATCTGGCGCTGCTCAAGATCTCGCTGGTGATCCGCCTGACGCGGGCCGGCGCGCGCGAATCCATGCAGCAGGACTACATCAAGTTCGCCCGCGCCAAGGGCCTCACGCACGGCCGCATCGTGCGCGTGCATCTCCTGAAGAACATCATGATCCCGGTGGTCACGGTGCTCGGGCTGGAGTTCGGCAACCTGATCGCGTTCTCGGTCGTCACCGAGACGATCTTCGCCTGGCCCGGCATGGGCAAGCTGCTGATCGGCGCCATCCAGACGCTGGACCGGCCGGTGATCGTCGCCCATCTCATCATCATCGTGCTGCTGTTCGTGGTCATCAATCTCGTGGTCGACGTGCTCTACACGGTGCTCGACCCGCGCGTGCGCGTCGGGAGGCAGACGGCATGAGCCTCACCGACGCCGATGCCAAGATCGAGCCGCAGGAGCCTGCGACGCCGGCCGCCGCGGTGGAGACGCCGTTCAGCCGTTTCCTGTCGGACTACTTCGAGAGCTGGATCGCCACCACGGCGCTTGCCGTACTGGTGCTGATCGTATGCCTTGGCGCTGCTGGCGCCGCTGCTCGCGCCGCAGAACCCCTACAACCTGGCCGAGGTCGACGTGCTCGACAGCCGCCTGCCGCCGGGATCGCTCGGCATGGCCGGCTACACGTATTGGCTGGGCACCGACGGCGCCGGCCGCGACCTGCTGAGCGCCATCCTGTATGGCCTGCGCATCTCGCTGCTGGTGGGCGTGACGTCGTGCCTGATCGCCACCGTCATCGGCGCCGCGGTCGGCCTGACCGCTGCCTATGCCGGGGGGCGCGTCGAGAGCCTGCTCATGCGGCTCGTCGACCTGCAGCTGTCGCTGCCGGCCATCCTGATCGCGCTGATCCTGATCGCCATGCTGGGCAAGGGCGTCGACAAGGTGATCATCGCGCTGGTGACGGTGCAGTGGGCCTACTACGCGCGCACGGTGCGCGGCACGGCGCTGGCCGAGCTCAACAAGGAGTACGTCGAGGCGGCGCGCTGCCTCGGCTTCAGCCACACCCGCATCGTCTTCAAGCAGATCCTGCCCAATTGCCTGCCGCCGCTGATCGTGGTCGCCACCATCCAGGCCGCGCACGCCATCGCGCTGGAAGCCACGCTGTCGTTTCTCGGCGTCGGGCTGCCGCGCACCGAGCCCTCGCTCGGCCTGCTGATCTCCAACGGCTTCGAGTACATGCTGTCGGGCAAATACTGGATCAGCTTCATTCCGGGCGTGGTGCTGCTGGTCACCATCATGGCCATCAATCTGGTCGGCGATCAGCTGCGCGACGCGCTGAACCCGAGGCTGAAGCGATGACGGCCGAGGCGGCAACTGCGCTGCAGCCGACCCTGGAGGTGGTCGATCTCAAGACGCACTTCTTCACCAGGGCCGGCGTGGTGAAGGCCGTCGATGGCGTGAGCTTCTCGATCGCGCCGGGCGAGGTGCTGGGGCTGGTCGGGGAGTCGGGCTGCGGCAAGTCGATGACGGGGTTCTCCATCATCGGCCTGATCGACCCGCCGGGCCGCATCGTGTCCGGCGCCATGCGCTTCAAGGGCAAGGACCTGGTCGGGTTGCCGGAGGAGGAGCTGCGCACGCTGCGCGGCAACCGCATCTCCATGATCTTCCAGGACCCGATGATGACGCTCAACCCGGTCCTGCGCATCGACACGCAGATGATCGAGACCATCCAGGCGCATCGCGACTGCTCGCGCTCCGTTGCGCTGGGGCTCGCCCGCAATGCGCTGGTGCAGATGGGCATCTCGAGCCCCGAGCGGCGCCTGCGCTGCTATCCGCACGAGCTGTCCGGCGGCATGCGCCAGCGGGTGGCGATCGCCATCGCCTTCGTCAACGAGCCCGATCTGGTGATCGCCGACGAGCCGACCACGGCGCTCGACGTGACCATCCAGGCGCAGATCCTGCACGAGGCGCAGGAGCTGTGCCGCACGAAGCGCACGGCCATGATCTGGATCACGCACGACCTCGCGGTGGTGTCGTCGCTCGCCGACCGCGTGGCCGTGATGTACGCCGGCACCATTGTCGAGCAGGGCAGCGCCCGCGACCTGATCCGCGCGCCGCTGCATCCCTATACCAAGGGACTGCTGGGCTCGGTGCCGTCCGCCAATCGTCCTGGAGACGCGGCTGACCCAGATACCGGGCATGACGCCATCGCTGCTCGACCCGCCGCCGGGCTGCCTGTTCCGCATGCGCTGCCCGCGCGCCGCCCCCGAGTGCAACACCTCGCCGGCCATCTCGATGCCGATCCCGGCCCGTGAGGTGCGCTGCTGGCGGCCGCTGACTGCGGAAGCAGCCGGCATGACGCCCGCATCTGCGACGCCGATCATCGAGGCGCGGGGCTTGAGCAAGCGCTTCGTCAAGCAGGCCGATCTGGCCGAGCGCCTGCTGGAGCGGCTCGGCGCCGGCGATGCGCCCAGCGTCGTGCATGCGGTCGACAACGTCAGCCTGGCGATTGCCAGCGGCGAGGTGGTCGGCCTGGTCGGCGAGTCGGGGTGCGGGAAGTCGACGCTCGGCCGCATGATCGCCGGCCTGCTGCAGCCGAGCCAAGGCCAGGTGCTGTTCAAGGGGCAGGATCGGGCGACGCTCGCCGGTGCCGAAGCGAAGGCCGCGCGGCTGGCGGTGCAGATGATCTTCCAGGATCCCGTATGCCTCGCTCAATCCGCGCAAGCGGGTCGAGACCATCATCGGCGAGGCGCCGCTGGTGCACGGCCTGGTGTCGCGCGCCAAGCTCGGCGCGTTCGTCGGCGACATGCTGAAGCGGGTCGGCCTCGATGCCGGCTTCCAGGGCCGCTACCCGCACCAGTTCTCGGGCGGGCAGCGCAGCCGCATCGGCATTGCCCGCGCGCTCGCGGTGTCGCCGGAGTTCCTGGTGTGCGACGAGGCGATCGCGGCGCTGGACGTCTCCATCCAGGCGCAGATCATCAACCTGTTCATGGACCTGCGGCAGGCATTCGACCTGACCTACCTCTTCATCAGCCACGACCTGGGCGTGGTGCGGCACATCTCGGACCGCATCGTCATCATGTACCTGGGCCGGGTGGTGGAGGCGTCGCCGACGGCGGAGCTGTTCGAGGCGCCCAACCATCCCTACACCCGTGCCCTGCTCGCCGAGGTGCCGCGCATCTCCTACGAGAAGCGCCAGTTCCAGCCGATCAAGGGCGAGATCCCTTCGCCGCTCGACCCGCCGCGCGGGTGCCATTTCCATCCGCGCTGCCCGCAGGCAATGCCGCGCTGCGCCGAGGAGGCGCCCGCATTGAAGGCGATCGCGCCGGGCCGACTTTCCGCCTGCCACCTCAACGACAATTGATGCTGCCGGTAGCCGCTACGCGGCGGTGGCGATGGCGTGGGCGTCGCTGCGGATGCGCTCCACCATCGAGAAGAAGCCGTTGGAGCGCTGCGGGGTGATGTGCTCCTTGAGCCCGAGCTCGGAGAAGAGCGCGGGCGCGTCGGCGGCCAGGATCTCCTCGGGCGTGCGGTCCTGGTACATGGCGAACAGGATGGCGATCAGGCCGCGCACGATGTGGGCGTCGCTGTCGCCCACGAAATGCAACCGCGGCTCGCCTCCCGGCGCCTGCTCGCTGCTGGTGGCGAGCCACACCTGGCTGGCGCAGCCGCGCACCTTGTTGGCGTCGGTTCTGAGAGAGTCCGGCAGCGGCGTCAGGCCACGCCCCAGCTCGATGACGTAGCGGTAGCGATCCTCCCAATCGTCGAGAAGCGCGAAATCGGAGCGGATGTCAGCAAGCGACATGGGAACTGACGGGCCTCACGCGGGCTTGGCAGGCAGCCGGTCGGGCCGCCCTCACCCATGCATATGGTCTCGGGGGCCTGCGAGGCAAGCCGGGATGTCGGGAGCGGCTTGGCCCGAGGTTGGCGGCCTTTGCAACGAGGACCCCGAAGCAGGATCGCCGAAGCACGAAATCCTGCGCTGCTTCTAAACCCGGAAGCAAGATTTCACGGTCCATGATCGTCAGCCGATCTTGCTCTTGCAGCGGGGCCGCATGCATGTCCGAAGACTGGATCAAATATGAAGGCTGGATCAAGACCATCCTGGGCGGGGCCATGGCGGCCGTCCTGGCGGGGCTGGTCCTGTACATGTTGCTGCCGGCGCACTCCATCCCTCAAGACGCACCGACGCCGGATGTGGTGGGGAGCCAGCCCTGCACTCGATCTGATGGAGGCCCCGGCCTGATGGGGACGCACGAGGGGCGGGCGTATTGCTTTGCCACCCGCAAGAAGCGGCATACCGAAGAGTAGGGAGCTGCCGGCGAGGCCGGCCTTCAGGCGGTGTTTCAGGCCCCCTGGCGCTGCGGCTGACCGCGCCACGGCGTATTGAGATCGGTGGGCGTAAGCGTACCGCGTGGGGCCGGCTGCGGCTTTTTCTCGGCCTTGCCCTTGGCGTTGGCGGGCTCGACGCGAACGCCATCCCCCTCCTCGCTGCCCCCGCGCGAGGTGATCAGCTCGAAGGCCATGCGGGCGCCGAACTCGGCTTTCTTGAGGAACGCGGCCCACACCTCGGAGCCGATCTCGCAGGTTTTGGCGTTGCGGTCGCAGAACGTGGTGACGCGCTCGACCGTGGCGGCCGCCGTAGCGTAGAGGCGGGCCTGCTGGTTCTGATCGGTTGGTAGCAGCAACACGATGAGGCCGATCCAGAATGCTGCCCGGATGAGGAACATGGGAAACGCTCACACGCTGCGGGCCTGTGCCCGGATTTGCCTTCGCCACCGTTAGGCCTAACAGACAGACCTCTCGATCACGCAAACGCCCAGCCGAAGATTCTCGCCAACGTTGCCGCAAATTTTATCGATCGCGCGCAAACTGGCGGTCCGCTGCCACACGCGCAGCTATTGGTGAACAGAGGCGGTTAACACTTCGTTTACAAACCCCTCCGAATAATGCCCGCCGTGGCCGGACACCGCGGGGGCGTGCGTACGGGAGTAACGATTAATGACGCCACACCAGACGGGTACGGTTCTGGGTTGCTTCGTTCTGCTGACGGCTGGTGTCGCCGGCAACGCGCTGTTCATGCAGTCGCGACCGACCATGGCCAGTCGCGCGACCCTGGAGCGCCCGCTCCCGCGCTCGACGGCGGAGCGCATGCGCAACACGTCCGACCTCGTTCCGCCGGCCACGCGCGTTGCGGCACGCCGGCCGACCGAGACAGGCTCCGCCCAGCGGACGGCGCGGCTCGATCCCAGCTCCGCGACGCTCGACGACCTGCTGCGCCCGGCGGACAACGTGCACGAGGAGACCGAGACGGTACGGGCCGTGCAGCGCGAGCTGCGCCAGCGCGGCTACGGTCCGCTGGTCAGCGACGGCATCATGCGGCCGGTCACGCGCGCGGCGATCATGGCCTACGAGCACGACCACGGACTGCCGCTCACCGGCGAGGCGACCGACGTGCAGCTCAAGCGCATCCTGCTCGGCGGCACGGCGAGCGCCGACCCCGCGACCTGGCGACCGCGACTGGCACCACGACTGGCACCGCTATTGTCCCGAAGGTGGCGACGGCACGGGCGGGCGAGGTGGTGCGCATGGTGCAGGAGCTGCTGGCCAAGGCCGGCTACCAGCCGGGCCCGATCGACGGCCGCCTCGGCGAGGATACGCTGCGCGCGTTGCGCGAATTCGAGGCCACCAAGGGGCTCGCCGCCAAAGGTCGCATCTCGGCCGACGTGCTGATGCGGTTGACCGAGGCGGCGCAGGCCGGCCAGCCGGCTTCCAAGTCCGCATCAGTGCGCTGACACATCACGGGCCTTTGCGACCCCTGGCGAGCCACCCCTACACTGCCGAGCATGCGCCTCAAGAGCGAGATCTGGGTGAAGGCCTACCTGCGCCGCTGCGCCAGCGAGGGCGTGGACGCCATGCTGGTGCGCCGCGGCGACAGCGATGCCGGCGCCGTCTACATCAAGGTCAGCCGCCTCGACGGCATGGCCTTGATGTTCGGCCCCGCACCCGCAGGCATGGATGGCGCACGCGAGGAGCGGCGATTCGAATCGAGCTTCACGCGCGAGATCGTCCCCGAGGCCGAGGCCGATGCCTTCCTCGCCCGCCAGGTCGAATTCGATTCCGACATCTGGATCGTCGCCGTCGAGGACCGGCAGGGCCGGCACTTCCTGGACGAGTGGCTGGCCCGCGATCGTGACGTCTTTGTACGTCAGAACTGCCCAGTCCCGAGTCGCTCGATCGTCACACGGTGGCGCGCGCGTTAAGAATCCATTAACCCCTGGGACCATCAAATGTGAGAGTCGCGGCAGGGTGGTGCGCGTTACCGCGACATAGGGCCGACCGGAGCGAAAAAGCGCGGCGGCCCAGGGGGAGTCGATGGCACTGATTCTAGAATTCCGGGGTTTGTCGAGGGACGAGCCACGCGCGGCGCCCGAGCCGCGCAGCGCCCAGATCATTATTTTTCCCGGGGTGAGGCGCGAGCGCCACGCCGAGCAGGCAAAGTCGCGTCGCCGCGAAAAAGTCCGCCCCAAGCGCGACCGCCTCGAACTGCCCGACTGAACGGCGGCGACGTCACCGCCGCAACCGCATCACCCGTCATCCCGGAATTCGCGGCACGCGAATATCCGGGACCTCGCGATGCGGCCATCAGAGATCCCGGCTCTGGGCGGAGCCCAGGCCGGGATGACGGGTGGAAGGCACCCTCACGGCCTGACCAGCACGTAGTCCTCCGCGTCGCGGCCCTTGAAGTACTGCGGCTCCTGCTCGCCCCGCATGGCCTTGGCGAGCTCGGCGACCCGCTTGACGACGTACTGCGCGAGGTCCTTGGTCGACACCTCGGGCTTGGCCGCCACCGCGCCTTGCCGTCCAGGCCCTCCACCACCGCGTAGGTGAAGATGCCGTGGCCGAGCACGCGGTCCTCCAGCGCCTCCTGGTCGAAGCGCGCCGACGTATAGGCGATGATGTTGGCGTGGTAGGCCGCGTTGCCGAGCGTCTGGTTGTAGGCGTTGCCCGAGTGGCACGTATCGAGGAACAGGATGCGCCGACCCTTGGCCCGCTCCACCGCCTCCTGCAGGATCTGCCACTGCACCACCGTGGCGCTGCGGAAGCCGTCGCCGTCGCGCGCGGCATTGGTGGCGAGCAGGCGATAGCTCGGCCCATCGTTGAAGCCGTGGCCGGCGATGAACACCACCACCGTGTCGGTCTCCCTGGCCTGCTTCAGCAGGTCGGTGGCATCGATGATGTTGGCAGCCGTCGGCGCATCGTCCGCCGAGCCGCCGTTGACGCAGCACGCGCTTGACGACCTTGCTGTGCGCCGGCCCCAGCCGCCTCTCCGTGGCTGCGACGAGAGCGTTTGCATCGGCACCCGAGTAGCGCAGGTCGCAGCTGGCGTCGCCGTTCGGCCCGCAGGTATTGCCCAGCACCGGATAGCGGTCGACGCCGATGGCCAGGATGTACAGCGTGCCGCGCTTGTCGAGGTCGCCGTCGCCCTCGTGGTTGAGGGTGACGCGTCTCCGCCTTCTCGCCGACGCCATTGCTGAGCGTGATGCGCACCTCGTTGCGGCCCTTGCCGAGCGGCACGTCGAGCACGTGCTCTCCCGCCTTGAGTCCGCCCGAGCCGATCTCTGGCGTGATCTCCGACACCTGCCGCCCGTTGACCTGCACGCGCAACGCCTTGATCGGATCGGGCACCGCCTCGATGGCGATCTTGACCTGCACGCGCCCGCCGCGCTGCGCCGATCCAGGCGCCGGCGAGACGATGCGAAAGCGCGGCACCGGCTTGCTCAGCAGGTCGGCCAGCTTGAAGCTCGTGCCCGGCGACTCCCGCACAGCCTGCTCGGCCGAGGCCAGGATGATGGCCTTGTCGACGATGTCGGGCCGGTTCAGATGCGTCCTGAGCTGGTCGGCACCGACGTAGTCGGCGGCGTTCTCCGGCCCCTTGTTGATCTGCCAGCCGACGATCTTGTCGGCGCCCGGCGAGCCCGTGTAGTAGCCCTGCGGCGTCCACATCACCCACTCGCCGTCGCTGCCGTGGAACAGGGTGACGATCAGCTCGCGCGTCTTGAGGTTCCACAGCCGCACGGTCTGGTCGGCTGAGCCCGACACCAGGAAACGGCCGTCAGGCGATGGCGCAAGGCTCCGCACCTCCCCGAAATGGCCGACAAATTCGCCGAGGAGAGGTCCGCTCAAGTCGTAAGCTCGTATCCCAGGCGCCATGCCGAGCAGCACGGTGTGCTGGTCGGGCAAGAGAGCAATGCCGCGCCCCAGGCGGCCACCGTCTGTGTTGATCTCCGCCTGCAGCTTGCCGTCCTTCAGAATGTCGAGGAGGCAACACGTGTCGGCCTTTCTCTTGACTTCCACCGACCAAGGTCCCTGCTTGTGCACCGCCCACAGGTCGTGCTTGTCGCCTCCATGGAGGTAGCTCTTGCGGTCCTCCTGTGCAGGTAGTCCCTCGACTCTGGTCAGCGGCTTGCCATCCAAGGGCAGCCGTAGGCGATGCGTGACCATCGAGTCTGGGTAGGGCGCCGGTCCTCCCCAGGCGATCGACTGTCCGTCGCTCGCAAAGCCAACCCCATGTATCGATGCGCCGGTGCTGCGCAGCCCTCTTTTGATTGCAAGGGTCGGGCGAACGTCCATGACATGGACGTCGGCGTTGTAGTGAGATGCCGCCAGGCGCCCGTCGGGGCTATAGATGGCGCCGTTGCAACTGAGCCCAAGCTGGCTGCGCGTCCGGCAGAATTCACGGCCGGTCGCAACGTCGAAAGTCTGACAGCCCTCCCCGCTGGCGGACAGGAGCCGCTGTCCATCAGGACTGAAGCTCAATGATCTGATTGACCAAGGAACCAAGCTCTTGAACAGCTGGCGCAGCAATGCGCCCGTTCGTGCGTCCCACAGCAAGATCCTGCCGTCAGTGCCACCCGACGCGATCAGTTCCTCTGCGGGCGAGACAGCGACCGATCCAACACCTCCTGCGTGCCCCCTCATCTCGGCGATCAGCTTGCCATCGGCGGCGCTCCACAGCCGCAGCGTGTCGTCCTTGCTGCCGGTAACGGTGCGATCGCCGTCGCTCGTGAAGGCTACGGCCGTGACGGCTTGGGCGTGCCCGGAAAGCCGAAGCGCCTGCTGCCGGGTTGTCAGGTCCCAGATGATGGCTGCCCTCTCGCCCAAGCTGGCGGAGATGAGCCGCTTGCTGTCGGGCGAAAAGGCCAATGTCCCGACGATCTCATCGTGACCCTTCAGCAGGGCCACGACTTTGCCGCTGGCAAAGTCGTGCAGACGAACTGCCGACGCCAAGGCACGATCGGTACCGTGGAGATACCCGCCGACGGCCAGCCACCGGCCGTCGGGGGACAGCGCCATGGCATAGATCGATCCCCAGCCGGGCGCCGATTCACCTCGGATGATGCGGGCGGTTCTGCCGGTATCCATATCCCAGACCCTGACGGTTCTGTCATTGGAGGCCGACACGAGCTGCTTGCTGTCCGGAGTGAAGGCGAGGCCTGTGACCGGCGCCATGTGCCCGCCGGTGTCGAGCACGAGCTGCGGCGCCGTCCCCGCTTCGGCCGCAAGGCTCAAGGGCCGCGCCCCGAGCGTCGCCGAGACCGTTCTCTCCCTCCCGGCACGCATCAGCCGCAGCTTCACCGTGGCGCCGGCGTCACGGTCGCCGATACTGGCCATAAAGCGCTCGACGTTCTCGACGTCCTGCCCTTCGAGCGAGGTGATGATGTCGTCGGCCAGGATCCCAGCCGTTGCTCCCGGCGAACCTTCGCGCAGCTTCGCGACCCGCACGCCGCGCGGCGCCTCCCAGCCGAGCTTGTCGGCTTCCTCTTTGGTCACGTCCTGCAGGTCGACGCCGAGATAGCCACGGTTCTCCTGCGAGAAAGCAGCGCCTCCGAAGACAGCGGCAAGCACGCAAAGCAACAGGCTCAAGCGAAACATGAGCAGCCCTCAATGCGGCAATGGGCAATGTCGGGCACAATCTGCGGCCAAGAGTGCGTTCGGAAAATGACACGGTTGTCATCCCGGAATTCGCGGCACGCGAATATCCGGGACCCAGGGTCAGCCCGCGAACACTCGGCGCTTGGGTCCCGGCTCTGAGCTTGCGCTCAGGCCGGGATGACAATCCTACCGCTTCGGCTGAACCGGCGTGCAGCTGGCGCGGCGCAGCTTGGCTTCGGTCTCCGCCCGCCAGGACAGCCCGCGCAGCGGCGCGCGCACCAGCACGAGCCCCTCGGTGACGGGCAGACTCGATCTGCGAGTCGTCGCCCGTGACGCGCCGCGACGAGCCGAAATCCACCAGCCGCTCGCTGGCGGGCGTGATCACGAACATCACCTCGCTGCGCCGCAGCTGCTGGGCCGGCATGACATAGAAATTGTCGCCCTGCGGGGTGTGCAGCGACAGCGTCCAGCCGGGGTCCGACAGCAAGGCGCTGACGGCGACCGGGGTCGAGGTCAGGTCGAAGCGGCACGCGGCGTAGAGGGCATCGGCGGCCACGAACGGCAGCAGCTGCGTGTTGGGCGTCGGCGGCGGCAGGAACACCATCTGGTTGGCGGGCAGCGTCTCGCGCAGCTTGCGGAAGGCGTTGCCGGGACCCATCAACGGCACGGCCAGCGTCGCCGTGATGTGCACGATGCCGGCCAGCAGCACGGCGCCGACCACCGTGCGCCAGCCGATCTGGCGCATCCATCGCGGCGACTTCGGCAGGGTGAGCTTCATCGGCAGGCCACCCGCTGGATGTCCGGCAACGGCTTGGGCGCGCCGCGCTCCATGGATGCCGCCGCCCAGGCCGCATCCTGCACGGTCAGCACCAGCGTGATGCGGCTGCCGCCGCCGATCGGCAGCCAGTTGCCGGCGCGGGCGTCGCGGGCCAGCGTGATGACGGCGTGGCCATCGGGCTCGCGCATCACCGTCTCGCTGTTGAAGGCATGGCGCTCGGCCGCATTCTGGATCAGGCCGCCGCGGCCGTCGAAGGCGGCAATGCCCCACCAGGCGATCTCGGGGTCCTCCATGACGATGGCGTACTCGCAGGCCGAGTGCAGCCGCCCGCCGTTGCTGTCGGTGCTGGCGACGTAGGTCAGCTCGAGCGTGGAGGAGATGGGCAGCAGGGCGTTGCGCGAGGTATGCGCGCGCGTATAGGGGTCGGAGTCCGGCCGGCCGGCCGTGGTCCACGTCACCCACGGCCCGAGCGTGCGCGTCGACAGCCGCGAGCCCGAATCCATCATGTACCACGCCGTGCCGAGGCCGCCGCCCACGGCCAGCACCGCGAACGCCGCCACATTGATCAGAAAGCTGCCGACGATGTTCACGTCTATCCCCTGTAGCCGAAGCTGACGGCCGGGTTCTCGGCTGTCTCGACCCAGACGCTCTTGGTCTGCGTGTAGGCCATCAGCGCCTCGCGGCCGCTGGAGCGACCATACCCGCTGCGGCCGAAACCTCCGAACGGAGACATCACGCTGATGGACTTGTAGCTGTTGATCCAGAAGGTACCGGCCCGCACGGCCGCGGCCACGCGATGGGCCCTGGCCACGTCGCTGGTCCACACCGCGCCAGCCAGCCCGTACGGGGTGCCGTTGGCCAGCGCCACGGCCTCCTCCTCGCTGTCGAAGGGCGTCACGGCCACCACCGGGCCGAACACCTCTTCCCTGGCGATCTCCATCTCCGGGCCGACCCGATCGAGGATGGTCGGCGCGTAGTAGAAGCCGCCGCTATCCGCCAGCCCCGCCGGCTTGCTGCCGCCGGTGGCCAATGCGGCGCCCGCACCGATGCCCTGCCGCACCATCTGGTCGATCTTCGACCACTGCCGGGCATTGTTGATCGGCCCGATCTGGGTCGCCTCGAGCAACGGCGCGCCGATCGCAATCTGCTCGGCGGCGCGCGCATAGCGCTCCACGAACTGCTCGTGCACCGATCGATGCACCAGCAGGCGGGAGCCGGCAACGCAGCTCTGCCCGGCGCCGGAGAAGATCGCCGCCTGCGCACCCAGGATCGCGCGATCGAGGTTGGCATCGGCGAACACGATGTTGGCCGACTTGCCGCCCAGCTCGAGAATGCAGGGAACGGTATTGCGCGCCGCCGTGGCCGCGATCGCCGCTCCGGCCTGCGCGGAGCCCACGAACACCACGAGAGCCGTCTTGGCGTGCCCCACCATCGCCTGGCCCGCGGTGGTGCCCTGTCCGGCAATGACGTTGACGAGGCCGCGCGGGGCGCCCGCCTTCTCGCACAGCACGCCGAGCACCAGCGTGCTCAGCGGCGTCAGCTCCGAGGGCTTGATGACGACCGCGTTGCCGGCGGCAATGGCCGGGGCGATCTGCCATCCGCCCGTGAACAGTGGCGCGTTCCAGGGCGTGATCTGCGCAACCACGCCATAGGGCTCGAGCCGCGTGTAGTTGAGATGCGAGGTGGGCACCGGAATGACCTCGCCATGCAGCTTGTCGCACCAGCCGCCGTAGTATTCGAACATCTCGGCGACGCGCACCGCCTCGCCGCGCATGTCCCTGATGGGGCGGCCCGCGGACCGGCACTCCAACTCGGCGATCGTCTCTGCGTGCTGGCGGATGTGCCGCGCGATCTCGGTCATGACGCGCCCGCGCGCGGACCCGGTCAGTGCCGCCCACTGGCGTTGCGCCGCCGATGCTGCATCCATGGCCGCGTCAACGACGGATCGATCCGCGTCCTTGAATGACGCAAACGCCTCGCCAGTGGCGGGATCGACCAGCTGCAGCGTTTCGCCAGTGCCGAGCAGCACCGCGCCGTTCACCCAGCTGCCGATCTCACCCGCCGGCATGAAGCCACCGAGCAGCTCGCCGATGCGCGCACTCTGGTCGGCCGTGGCGATGCTATCCATTGCCACTCACCTTCCCTGCACCCGGCGATCCGTCGGCAACGATGCTCCCCATGCGCGTGAAGTCATCGCCGTCGGCGAGGCGCGCGACACTCGACGCCCACAGCTCGCCCACCACCCGCGAGAGCGGAAGATCGGCGCCGGCGCGCTGGGCCAGCTCCTGCGCCAGCCGCACGTCCTTGCGCATGAGCGCCATCGAGAAGCCGCTGTCGAAGCGATCGGACATGATCCAGGTCGGAAAATGCACCTCGCTGATGCAGGGAGCGGCCGGAAGCGGCATTGACGACGCGCAGGGCCGCTTCGGGGTCGATGCCGGCAGCCGCGGCCAGCCGCAATCCCTCGCTCGTCGTTATCATGTGGGCGGCCGCCAGCAGGTTGTTGACCAGCTTGGCGACGTTGCCGGCCCCGCTCGGGCCGACGTGCAGGGCCTTGGCGGACAGCGCATCGATCACCGGCCGCGCCAGGCCGACGTCGGCCTCCGACCCGCCGATCATCATGGTCAGCTTGCCCGCTGCGGCGCCGGAAGGTCCGCCGCTGACCGGCGCATCGAGAAAGCCCATGCCGGCCGCATCGAGCTTGGCGGCCAGCGCCCGGCTGACGTCGGGCTCGGACGTCGAGGTGTCGACGATCACCACCCGTGTACCGCGTCCGGCTCTCGACAACGGCGCATGCGCGTTGACGACGCTCGCCACGTCCTGCGCGGTCGGCAGCGAGAAGACGATGAGGTCCGAGCGCGCGAATACGGCGTCGATCGTGTCCGCCGCCTCGACGCCCGAACTGGCCGCGGCGTCTCGCTGACTTGCTCGCAGGTCGAAGCCGATGACGCGGAAGCCCTTGCCGGCAAGGGTTCGCGCCATGCCGAGCCCCATGCTGCCCAGCCCGACCACGCCGACGCTCGATTGCTCCTGTGTGCCCATCGTCTGCCTATCGGCCGTCCCGCCGTCCGAGTTTGCCAAGGCTCGAAGTTGGACCGCCGCGGAGCTTCAGGAAAGCCACGCTCACATCGATGCGGCAACTTGGCTGATGTGGAGCAAGCTTAGACATTCAAGGACATTCAAGCAGCGGCCCGTCCCAGGCCCCGTTTCATTGCACGCACCGCAAGCCTCCGCCCCGCCGCTCAGGGCCGCTGGGCTGCACCGCCCGGCCCCTCCGCGCGCCGCTCCGGCCCGCCCTTCGACTTGGGCTCCGGCGGACGCACCTTGGGGGCGTCGCCGCCATCCGGCGTCGTACTCGCGGGCGTCGCCTGCACGCCACCGGCGCGGCGCATGGATGTCGGCCAGCCGCTTCAGCACGTCCCTGCGTTTGATCCGGCATGATGCTGGTCTTCTTCTGCGTGCTTTGGGCGATCTGCGCCTGCGCCAGGCCCGGATCGGTACGCTTCAGCTCGGCGAGGCGCTGCTGCTCGGCCACCTGCATGGGATGCAGCGGCAGGCCGGGAATGGCCGGAATGTTGCGGTTGGTGTGGGCGACCGACATGAAGTTGTGCCAGGCCGTCGCCGGCAGGCTGCCGCCCGTCACGCCGCCGTTGTAGTGCATCGGCCGGAAATCGTCGTGGCCGACCCACACGCCCGTCACCATCGCGCCGGTGAAGCCGATGAACCAGGCGTCGCGATAGCTGGAGCTGGTGCCGGTCTTGCCCGCGGAATAGGTGAAGTCGAGCTGCGCGCGCTTGGCGGTGCCTTCCAGCACCACCGCCTGCATCATCTGGTTCATGCCCTCGGCGACCTTGCGGCTCACCACCTGCGGGGCCTCCGCCTCGTCGCGCTCGCGCGTGTAGATCAGGTCGCCCTTGGAGTTGAAGATCTCCAGGATGGCGTAGGGCTTCGACAGCTTGCCGCCGTTGGCGAACGTGGCGTAGGCGGCGGTGTGCTGCAGCGGCGTGATGCCGGTGTCGCCGAGCGCCATCGAGCAGGTCTTCTTGACGCCCTCGACGCCCAGCCGCTGCGTCATCTCCAGCACCTTCTCGCGACCGACGCGCAGCGACAGGTCGACGGCTGGCACGTTGAGCGACACCTTGAAGGCGTCGGTGGCGGTCATGGTGCGCCCCGAACCGCCGCCGCCGCTGTAGTTCTTGGGCGCCCAGTTGCCGCACGCCCCACCATAGTCGCGCACCATCGATTTCGGGCCGTAGCCGTGCTCGAAGGCCGTGGCGTACACGTACAGCTTGAACGAGGAGCCCGGCTGGCGATGCGCGTGCGAGGCGCGATTGAACTGGCTCTCGCCGTAGTCGAGCCCGCCGACCATGGCCCGCACCGCACCGTCCGGCTCCATGGCCACCATGGCGCCGGTGATGGGATTGCCGCGCCGCGTCGCCGTCGGACGCAAGGTGGTCGTCATGGCGTCCTGGGCCGACTGCTGCATGCCGACATCGATGGTGGTGCGGGCGGTCAGCACGTAGAAGCCGCGTCCTTCGGCGACCCGCTGGATCTCCTCGAACGCCCAGTCCAGGAACCAGTCGGGGCTGTAGGCGCGCCGCGCGTCGATGATCTTGGCGGGGTTGAGCCGGGCCGCATGCACCTGGCCCGCGCTCATGTAGCCGGCCTCGACCATGTTGTTCAGCACCTCGTTGGTGCGCGCCCGCGCGGCCGGCAGGTTGATGTGCGGAGCGTACTTGCCCGGCGCCTTGAACAGCCCGGCCAGCAGCGCCAACTCGGCGAGCGTCAGCTCGCGCGCCGAATGGCCGTAGTAGAACTGCGAGGCGGCCTCGACGCCGAATGCGCCGCCGCCCATATAGGCGCGATCGAGATAGAGCTTGAGGATCTCGCGCTTGGTGAAACGCAACTCCAGCAGGAAGGCCAGATAGGCTTCCTTGACCTTGCGCTGGATCGAACGCTCCGCCGACAGGAACAGGTTCTTGGCGAGCTGCTGCGTCAGCGTCGAGCCGCCCTGCACCACCTCGTTGGCGCGCGCGTTCTCGATCAGGGCGCGCGCGGTGCCGAGGAAGTCGACGCCGAAGTGCTCGAAGAAGCGCCGGTCCTCGGTGGCCAGTGCCGCTTTGATCAGGTGGTCGGGCAGGTCCTCGAGCGGAACGGCGTCGTTGTGGTGCATGCCGCGCTGGCCGATCTCGGCGCCGTCGCGGTCGAGGAACTTGACGCTGTACTTGCCGGTCGCGATCTTGTTCTCGTCGAACTCGGTCAGCGCCGGAATGGCCAGCGCGTAGACGACGAACAGGCCGCCGGCGCCCAGCGTGAGCCCCTCGGAGACGGCCTCGTTCATCAGCTTCTTCCAGCCGGTCAGCCGGAAGCGGGCAAAGAAGGTCGTGACGCTGTTCCAGCGGTCGGACAGGGTTTCCCAGGTCTGGGCGATCGAGGAATCGATCCAGGCGTCGACGCCCAGCCAGTCGATCAGGCGCTTGCCGCTGCCCTGTCTGAAGAACCAATCGTGCACGCGTTCGGCCCTCGTATTGTCGTGTCTTGCGATCTACCAAGGCGCGGGCGGGGCAACGGCGGCAGCCTCGCTCAGCCGGAATCACCTACGCCGAGTGTACCAGCACAAAACCTTACCATTGCTACCGCGGGCAGTGCGAGAGCCGCGTTTCCAGGCTCCTTTGTGCCTCTTGGCCCTCGGGTTGTTGTCATCCCGGAATTCGCGCAAGCCAATATCCGGGACCCAGAACCAGCTGTCTCCTCGTTTCCTTCGCGGTTCCTGGGTCCCGGCTCTCCGCGTCATGCCGAAGGCATGCTTCCAGCATGACGCGCTCGGGCCGGGATACTATCTATTGGTCAGCTTGAGCTCGATGCGGCGGTTGCGGCGGTGCACCTCGTCGCTGGTGCCTTCCTCGAGCGGCTGGAACTCGCCATAGCCGGCTGCAACCAGCCGCTTGGGCGGCACGCCGCGGCTGATCAGATATTTGACAACCGAGGTCGCGCGCGCGCTGGACAGCTCCCAGTTGGAGGGAAACTGCGGGCTGGCGATCGGCCTGGGATCGGTGTGGCCGTCGACCTGCAGCGACCAGTCGATCTCGGGCGGGATCGAGCGCTCCAGCTCGACGATGGCCGCCGCCAGCTGGTCGATGGCCGCCAGGCCTTCGACGGTCATGGTCGCCTGTCCGGACGGGAACAGCACCTCCGACTGGAACACGAAGCGGTCGCCCACCACCCGGATGTCCTTGCGGTCGCGCAGCAGCTCGCGCAGGCGGCCGAAGAAGTCGGACCGGTAGCGCTGCAACTCCTGCACCTGGCGGGCGAGCACCACGTTGAGGCGGGCGCCCAGGTCGGAGATGCGCGCCTGGCTTTCCTTGTCCTTGGCTTCGGCCGCGTTGAGAGCCTCGTTGATGGCCGCCATCTGCCGGCGCAGCGCCAGCAGCTGCTGATTGAGCAGGTCGACCTTGGCCATCGAATCGCTGCTCAGCGTCTTGTTTTCCGCGAGCTCCTTGCTCAACGCGGCGATGCGCGAGTCCTTGTCGCCGCCCGCGCCGGCGATGCCGGTCAGGCGCTCGTTTTCGGTTCTCAGCGACGCCAGGGACGCCTGCAGCGCGGCCAAGTCGTCTTCGGTCGATTTGCTCTTGCCCTTCTCCAGGCTGAGCAGGTTGGTCAGCTCCGCGAGCTGCCGGCTGACCCGGCGCAAGGCGATTTCCTTGCTGCCCGCTTCCTGGCTCACATAGAACTGCGCGACCATGAACACGGACAGCAGGAAGGTGACGACCAGCAGTAGCGTCGAGAGCACATCGACATAGCCTGGCCAGAAAAGATCGTGGCTGTTCTGCCGGCGGGCACGGCTGTAGGCCATGGCTTACCCTATTTGCGATGCACGGTGGCAGCGAGGTCCTTGAGCACGGAGGCGACCTCCGACTGCTGCGCCGCCTGCTCGTCGACCCATTCGCGCACCACCTTCTGCTCGGCCCGCATCTGCCGGACCAGCTGATCCACGCCCTTGGCGAGATCCTTGACGGCTTCCTCCGGTCCCGGCCCTCCGCCGCCGCCGCGCGGCACCGCCGCGATCCGCTCGCCGAGGTCGAGCACCGCGCGATGCATGTCGTGGATGGCCGAGTACAGCTGCTGGCTGGCGAAGTCGCCGGCCTGGCCGCCGCCGCCGCCGGCCGGGGCCAGCTCGGTGATGCCCGACAGCCATTCCTCGAGCTGATTGTAGAAGCGGCCGTGTGCGTGGCTCGCCTGCAGCTCCAGGAAGCCCAGCACCAGCGAGCCGCCGAGACCCAGCAGCGAGGACGAGAAGGCGGTGCCCATGCCGCGCAGTGGCGCGGCGAGCCCGGACTTCAACTCGTCGAACATCACGGAGCTGTCGCCCTTGGTGTCGAGGGCCGCGATCGTACGGCCGACCGAGGTGATGGTATCGAGCAGGCCCCAGAACGTGCCGAGCAGACCCAGGAACACCAGCAAGCCGACCAGGTAGCGCCCGGTGTCGCGCGCCTCATCGAGCCGACCGCCGATCGAATCCATGATCGAGCGCATCGATGTGGCCGACAGCGACAGCGAGCCGGTGCGGTCGCGCAGCATGGTGGCCATCGGCGACAGCAGCACCGGCCGATGCGTGATGGCGAGCCCCGGGTCGGCGATGCGGAAGGCGTTGACCCAGCGGATCTCGGGATAGAGCCGCAACACCTGCTGGAACGAGTACAGGACGCCGGCGAACAGCACGACCAGGATCAGCCCGTTCAGCCCCGGATTGTTGAGCAGGGCCTCTTCCAGCGGCTTGTGCAGAACCGCGATCACGAGCGCGACCAGCACCAGAAATACGAACATTCGCCACAGGTATACGCCGGGCGTGAATAACGTCCGATGCAGAGAAGGTGGCCCCCGCTCCGCGCCTCTCGCTCGTGCCATTACGTCCTACTCCACCCTCGATCGGGCGACATTAGCCAAAGATGCTCGCATCACAAACCGGCAACATCATGCCCTTTTGCAACAATCTGGTGGCCCTTCGGCACCCTGCGGCATCATCACGGTGTCTTTTTTGCATCCGCAACCACGCCGAGCAGCGCCTTGTGGATCGTGGGGTTGGCGGCGATGATACTGCTGGTCTCGAACATCTTGGTGTCGCCGTTGATGTCGGTGACGTGCCCGCCGGCCTCACGCACCAGCAGTGCGCCCGCCGCGATGTCCCAGGCACCGAGGTTGTAGTCGAAATAGCCGTCGAGGCGTCCAGCCGCCACCCAGGACAGGTCGGTGGCCGCCGATCCGGTGCGCCTGACGCCCGCCACCTGGCCCATCAACACCTTGCATTCCTTCAGAAATCTCGCGTGGCCGTCGCGGCCGCGGTGAGGCATGCCGGTGGCGATCACGGTGTCGGCCAGCGTCTTGCGCGTGGCCACCCGCAGGCGCCGGCTGTTGACGAAGGCGCCCTGGCCCCGCTCGGCCGTGTACATCTCATCAAGGATCGGATTGTAGATCAGGCCCGCCACCAGCTCCCCTTCGCGCTCCAGGGCGATGGCGATGGCAAACAGCGGGTTGCCGTGCAGGAAGTTGGTGGTGCCGTCCAGGGGATCGATGATCCAGCGGTGGGTCTTGTCGGCCCCCTCCACGGTGCCGCGCTCCTCCATCAGGAAGCTGTAGTTCGGGCGGGCCTTCGACAGCTCGCGGAACAGCGTTTCCTCGGAGCGGTGGTCCGCCGCCGTCACGAAGTTGGCCGGCCCCTTCACCGACACCTGCAACTGCTCGACCTCGCCGAAATCGCGCGCCAGGCCGCGGCCGGCTTTGCGCGCGGCGGCAATCATCACGTTCATCAGAGCGGATGCGGGCATCGGTTGTCCGGCCTTCCTTGGCGGGTCTGCTTTCAAAGAGCCTGCCGGACCTAGCCCAGCGAACTGCAACTTACAAGCGCGCCGCTCGACGGTTTGCATCTCGCGTGATGTTCTCTTTTTGTTCTGGACGCGGCAGCGCGCATCTGCAACTTTTGTCGCGGGCGGCGATGGGAGGACGCGATGTCGGATGACCCCCTGGTCTGGGAACGCGTGGAATGGCGGCAAGGCGACGGGCGCTACCGCTTCGAGGTCGAGCGCGGCGGTCTCCACGCCACCCTGACGGCACCGCACGGCAGCAGCCTGACCCTGCCGATGGTGGCGTGGGAGGGCCTGCTCGATGCCTTGGGCGCCGCCCGCAAAACCAAGACCCGGCAGGAGCAGGCCTTCCCGCCTCGGTCCGGCGCGCGTTGGTATGAGGGCGAGGCCGGCGAGCTGGCGTCAGCCTTTCGCGCCGGCCGCTCGGTCCGCCAGCTGGCGCGAGCCCACAATCGCACGGAGCTGGCCGTGGAGGCGCAACTCGAGCGTCTGGGCTTGTGGGATCGGGTCGAGCGCCGGCCCGCGGGCCCGCGTCTCGCCGGTGATCCGGCGCAGCCTCGAGAGGCTGCCGACGCAGCACCGTTTCCTACTCACCCCGATCGGGATTAGGCTTGGCGCCGGGCTGACGGGGCGCACGAGTCTTGGAGGACATGCGCCATGGCAAGCTACATTCTGCTGGCGAGCTACACCGAGCAGGGCATCAAGGGCATCAAGGACACCGTCAAGCGCACCAGCGCCGTCAAGGAGCTGGGCAAGAAGGTCGGCGTCACCATGAAGGAGAGCTACTGGACGCTCGGCCAGTTCGACGTGGTGGCCGTGTTCGAGGCGCCCGACGACGCGACCATGACCGCCTTTTCGCTTTCGGTCGCCAGGCTCGGCAACGTCAAGACGCAGACGCTGCGCGCCTTCTCCGGTCAGGAAATGTCCGACGTCCTGGCCAAGGTGGCGTAGGCCCGTGTGACCGTCTGGGAGACCCGGCAAAACCCCAGCCCCTCTCCCCGTCATGTCGGAGACTGCCGTGGGAGAGGACGCGAGGCCATGACTTGCGGGCGCGAGCACGGTGCGTGAAACATGCACAGCGCCGCCGACGCGGCCGTAAGTCATTCGGCCGAGCTGGTGAGGGGGGAGTTTCAATTTCTGCCGCTGAAGGCCCCATCCGGCCCTTCGGGCCACCTTCTCCCATCGCGCTGGAAGCGCGTCTTCGACACGACGGGGAGAACATCGCGAGCCTCTGAGATTACGCGCGGTATCCCGCTGGGTCGCAACTGGCGCGCCGGCGCCGCCAGGGTTTCGCGCGCGGAACAAGCAGATGCAACACGACGTTGAACGCGGCCACATCATGCTGCGGCGCAGCACGCAAATGCATGCCGAAAGTTTGAGCAGCGTGTCCCGGCGGGGACGCGTGCGACATGCATCCGGCAGTAGGATCGGCGCGTATAGGATTCGGTTACGCGCGACCTACATAGTGCGGGGACTGCCAACCGGAGGAATTGATGATCAGGTCCGCTCGCTTCTGGAAACCGGCCCTTGCCGCAGCCGGGATGGTCATGATCACGGCCTCCGCAGTCACGATGGCCGCTGCCGCGGGTCCCTTCGAGTCACTGAACGGATCGTGGTCGGGCGCCGGCAGCATCCGGCTCGACGACGGACGCACCGAAGGCCTCAAGTGCAAGGCCTACTACTCGCCCCGCGGCGGAGCCTCGATGGGGCTGGCCCTGCGCTGCGCCAGCGCGTCCAACAAGATCGACCTGCGCGCCACGCTCAATTCAACCGGCGGCCGCATCGCCGGCAGCTGGGAGGAGCGCACGTTCAACGTGAGCGGCAGCGCGTCGGGCCAGGCGTCCGGCAACGCCATCAAGCTCGCCATCGATGCCGGTGTTTTGTCGGGCTCGATGAACGTCACCACCAACGGCAAGTCGCAGACCATCTCCGTGCGGACGGACGGCACGGGATTGCGGGGCGTCAACATCAACCTGAGCCGGGACTGATACCGCCCATACCCGTCATCCCGGCCGAGGCGGCCGAGGCACCGGATCGCGAAATCATCTAGGCCCGGCACCTGGAGCGATGTTATCTCGGCGGGATGCCGGATATGCCCGCGGAGGCGGGATCTGCCTGCGGCTGTATCCGGGATATTGCGTGGATCTCCGCTCTGCGCGGAGATGACGCTTCGATTCACGCCACGAATGGATTGGTCTTGCGCTCGTCGCCGATCGTGCTCATCGGCCCGTGTCCGCAGATGAAGACGACATCGTCGCCGAGCGGGAACAGCTTGGTCTTGATCGCCGCGATCAGCGCGTCGTGGTCGCCGTAGGGAAAGTCGGTGCGGCCGATCGAGCCGCGGAACAGCACGTCGCCCACCAGCGCGAACCGCTGATCGGCATTGAACAGCACCACCGAGCCCGGCGAGTGGCCCGGGCAGTGCAGCACCGAGAAGGTCGCGCCGGCCACCTCCACCGTGTCCCCCTCGGACAGCCAGCGATCCGGCGTGACGCTGCGCGCGCCATCGAGACCGAACATCGCGCCCTGCTCAGCCAGGCCGTCGAGCAGGGACTTGTCGGCCAGGTGCGGCCCCTCGATCGGCAGCCCGCCGTGCCTCTCCTTGAACTCGGCGGCTGCCCCCGCATGATCGATGTGGCCGTGCGTGAGCAGCACCTTTTCCACCGACAGGCCGACCTTGGCGATGGCCGCCTCGATCCGGTCGATGTCGCCGCCCGGGTCGACCACTGCCCCTTTTTTGGTCTCCTCGTCCCAGAGCAGCGTGCAGTTCTGCTGGAACGGCGTAACGGGCACGATGGCGGCTTTCAGCGGCATTAGGGATGTCCGTGGTTGCGCCCCGCCTTCCCTAGCCGGGATCGCGCCGGGCCGCTATGGATGGTCGCGTCATCGCAGGCATGCGCCAACAAGGGCTGTGGTGCGCCGCTGCAGATGCGGTATGCTTACAACAAATAGAAACTCTAGGAGGAAACGATAATGCCGAAATTCACTCGCCGCGACCTATTGATCGCTGGTGGCGCGGCTGGCGCCGCCGCGACCCTCGGATTGGGGTCGGCGCGCGCCCAGGCCTGGCCGAACCGTCCGGTTACCGTCATTTGTCCGTGGGGCGCCGGCGGCGGCACCGATGCGACGGCGCGCATCGTCGCGGCCGTGCTCGAGAAGGAGCTCAAGCAGCCCTTCAACGTCGTCAACCGCACCGGCGGCTCGGGCGTGGTCGGCCACTCGGCCATCGCCACCTCGGCGCCTGACGGCTACACGCTCGGCATCATCACCGTCGAGATTTCGATGATGCACTGGCAGGGGCTCACCGAGCTGAAGCCGGACAGCTACACCCCGCTCGCCCTCATGAACGAGGACCCGCCCGGCATCCAGGTGCCGGCCAGCAGCCCCTACAAGACGGTGAAGGATTTGGCCGATGCCATCAAGGCGGCACCTGCCGGCAAGCTGAAGGCGTCCGGCACGGGCCAGGGCGGCATCTGGCATCTGGCGCTGGTCGGCTGGCTGCAGGCCATGGGCCTGAAGGCCGATCACGTGGCGTGGGTGCCCTCCAACGGCGCGGCGCCGGCCATGCAGGATCTGGCGGCCGACGGACTGGATCTCGTCACCTGCTCCGTTCCCGAAGCGCGGGCCATCATCGAAGCCGGCAAGGCGCGCAGCCTCGCCGTCATGGCCTCCGAGCGCAACCCGGCGTTCAAGGACGTGCCGACCCTCAAGGAAGCGATGGGCATCGACTACACCACCGGCGCCTGGCGCGGCTTTGCGGCACCCAAGGGCCTGCCGGCCGACATCGCCACCTCGCTCACCGCTGCCCTCAAGAAGGTCAACGAGGCGGCCGAGTTCCGCGAGTTCATGGGCAACCGCGGCTTCGGCATCAAGTGGGCCGACGGTGCGGGCTTCGCCAAGTTCATGGATGACGGCAACAAGGCGATGGGCGTGGCCATGACGGCCGCCGGCCTCGCCAAGAAGGCCTGAGCCATCCGAGACGGGGCCCGCGTTGTTCGTGGGCCCCTCTCACTATGCCCGTCTCTCACATTCCTTCGGTACTGCGCACACCCTCGCATGCAACTTTCCGATCGCGTAACAGGCTTGTTCATGGTCGCCCTTGGCGGTCTGGCAGCCTATGGCGGCTCTCGCCTGCCGCCCGTCCCCGGCCAGCAGGTCGGCCCCAACGTCTTTCCCATGGTGGTTGGCATCGGCCTCGTCCTTTGCGGAGGCATGATCGCGCTGGGCGTTGGTCGGCATTTCGAGGACGAGGCGGAAGCCGATCTTGCCGCCCATTCGGACCAGCCCGCTGCGGCGGCGCCAACGGCCAGTTGGTGGAGCGGCCTCATGGTGCTGCTGCCGCCGGCGTTGCTGGTTTTCTATGTGCTTGCCGTCAACAGGCTCGGCTTCCTGCCGACTGCCGGCATCATCGTCCTGACCACGTCTCTGGCGCTCGGCGCGCGCATCATTCTGGCCGTGCCGGTGGCGCTCGGTGCGCCGCTGTTCGTCAATCTGGTGTTTGCCAAGCTGCTGCGTGTGCCGCTGCCGTCGGGACTGCTGCCCTTGCCGTGGCTGGGCCTGCCATGACGAACACCATCATCGAGGCCTTCGGGCTGGTGTTTCAGACGGATGTGCTGCTCGCCATCCTGCTCGCGTCGATCTATGGGCTGGTGGTCGGCTCGTTGCCGGGCCTGTCGGCCACCATGGCCACCGCACTGCTGGTGCCGGTCACCTTCTATCTCTCGCCGATCGCCGCCGTCGCCACCATCATCTCGGCCTCGGCCATGGCCATCTTTTCCGGCGATATCCCCGGCGCCCTGCTGCGCATTCCCGGCACGCCCGCCTCGGCCGCCTATACCGACGAAGCCTATGCCATGACCCGCAAGGGCCAGCCCGAGATGGCGCTCGGCATCGGGCTGTGGTTCAGCGCGCTCGGCGGCATCGCCGGCACGCTGTCGCTGATGGTGCTGGCGCCACCGCTGGCGGAGATGGCGCTCAAGTTCTCCACCTACGAGTATTTCTGGCTGGCCTTCCTGGGGCTGATGTGCGCGACGCTGGTGGCCCGCTCCTCGCCGGTGAAGGCCATCGCCAGCATGCTGATCGGGCTGCTGGTCGCCTGCGTCGGCATCGAGAATCCGGCGGGCACGCCGCGCTTTACCTTCGGCATTACCGACCTGCTGGGCGGCATCGAGCCGATTCCGGCGCTGGTCGGCGTATTCGCCGTGGCGGAGGTGATGCGGGCCATGATGTCGGCCGAGCCGCCCAAGCTGCCCTATCGCCGTTTCGGCAGCATCCTGGCGGGCCAGTGGAAGCTGACCAAGCAGTACGTGGCGCCCCAGGTGCGCGGCAACATCGTCGGCATCATCATCGGCGTCCTGCCGGGCGCCGGCGCCGACATGGCGGCGTGGGTCAGCTACTCGATGTCCAAGCGCTTCTCCAAGACGCCCGAGAAGTTCGGCACCGGCCATCCGGAGGGCCTGATCGAGGCCGGCGCCAGCAACAACGCCAGCCTCGCGTCCGGCTGGGTCCCCTCGCTGCTGTTCGGCATCCCCGGCGACACCATCACGGCGATCGCCATCGGCGTGCTGTACATGAAGGGGCTCAACCCTGGTCCGACACTGTTCACCGAGCGCGCGTCCAGCATGTACGCGCTCTACATCATCTTCATCATGGCCAACATCATCATGATCCCGCTTGGGATCATCATGATCCGCGTTGCCAGCAAGGTGCTGCGCGCGCCGCGCTCGGCGGTGATGCCGGTGATCATCCTGCTCTGCGCCGTCGGCTCGTTTGCGACCGGCAACAACCTGTTCGCCGTGGTTACCGTGGCGGCGTTCGGCGCGATCGGCTTCGTCATGGAGCGCAATGGTTACCCGGTCGCCGCCATGGTGCTCGGCATCGTCATGGGCACCATGGTCGAGCAGAGCTTCGTCACGTCGCTGATCAAGTCGGACGGCAGCATCCTGCCGTTCTTCAGCCGGCCGGTGGCCGCGGTGCTGGCCTCCATGACCATCGCCGCGCTGCTTTGGCCGGTGGGCGTCTGGCTGCTAGGCCTGTTGCGCAAGCCGAAGCCTGTTGCCCAGTCGCGGTGATGAGCGCCGATCAGAAAAAGAAAGGGAGCCCCTGAGACGGGCTCCCTGAAAGCACAGCGAAGTACAGGCCAAGTATCTGTCTATGCGGCGACGTTCTCGTCGCCCGGATCGCGCAGCACGTAGCCGCGACCCCAAACCGTCTCGATGTAATGTTGCCCGCCCGTGGCCGCCTGCAGCTTCTTGCGCAGCTTGCAGATGAACACGTCGATGATCTTCAGCTCGGGCTCGTCCATGCCGCCGTAGAGATGATTGAGGAACATCTCCTTGGTCAGCGTGGTGCCTTTGCGCAGGGAGAGCAGCTCGAGCATCTGGTATTCCTTGCTCGTCAGGTGCACCCGCTGGGCGTTGACCTCGACCGTCTTGGTGTCGAGGTTGACCTTCAGCTCGCCCGTCTCGATGACCGACTGCGCGTGACCCTTGGAGCGGCGCACGATGGCGTGGATGCGCGCCACCAGCTCGTCCTTGTGGAAAGGCTTGGTCATGTAGTCGTCGGCGCCGAAGCCCAGGCCGCGCACCTTATCCTCAATGCCGGCTAAACCGGACAGGATCAGGATGGGCGTCTGCACTTTACTGACCCGCAGCGTCTTGAGAACCTCGTAGCCGCTCATGTCGGGCAAGTTGAGGTCGAGAAGGATGATGTCGTAGTCGTAGAGTTTACCGAGATCAACGCCCTCTTCGCCAAGGTCCGTCGTGTATACGTTAAATCCCTCGGACTGAAGCATCAGCTCGATGCTTTGCGCTGTTGCGCTATCGTCCTCGATCAGAAGGACTCGCATGTTATCCCTCTCTTCCCAGACCCGTATTAGAGGTCGGCTGCCCGCTGATTAAAGAGACTACCGCCGGTGTCCCTACTAAGCTATTTCTTAGCAAGTTAGACGCCGGAGGTTAACAAAGCCTAATTTTGCATTACAAAGACGCGCATTTCCGAACAACGCGGGACAACTGGGACAGTGTTACTAGCTGGAGCGTAGCCGTACGCGCGCACTTCCAGCCCCGGCCAGGAGCGCCTCACCGCGCACCCCTACCCCCAAGTCGACGCCCGGCACGATCTTAGTTGAGTCCCCCGCAACACGCACGGCTGCCCCGCTCCGCAAACCCCCGGTCCACCCTCAGGACCAGGTCGGGCAAGCTGCGCATGCACAATGTCTAACTGATTTGCGACTCGCGCCCTAGGCCCGCTGAAGAAAAAAATGGCGCTGGCGCGTCCGGCTGGCATCAAGGGCGAGATGCGTTGCTTTACCGCAACTTAAAGCCTCGTATATAAAGTTGCTTAAGACCGGCCGGGCTACGGCTGGCGGCAAACGCGCTTTGGCCATGGTGGGTCCATCGTAGTGGTGGCACGTGGCTTGCTAGTCGTCAGCTTCATTCAGCATCATACAGGCCTGGACGGTAACCATGGTCATCCGCAACGGACCACGGTGTGAAGGCGTAGGGGGTATGAGAGTATGAAGCCGCGCGACATTTCAATCCGCACCAAGCGGTTCGACGTTACCGAGAAGGCCCGCAAGGTCGCGTCGCTGGAGACGATCATCCGCGATCTCGAGCACATGGCAGCCGACCTGCTCCGCCAGATCCAGGCCGAGGAGGAGCGGACCGGTATCCGCGACAGCCAGTCATTTCGCCTATTCCACGTTCGCCAAGGCGGCCGCCCTGCGCCGCGCCAACCAGATGAATTCCATCAACGATCTACGCACCAAGCTGGACATTGCGCGGCGCGAGCACGAGGACGCGGCCCTGGAGCTCAGGAAGCTAGAGCCGGTCGAGAGCCGCGACCACGAGCGCCACCTGCGCAAGGCCGACCGCAACGGCGTGATGATCGGCTGACGGCGCCGCTGCTTGCGGGGCCGGCTGCTGCTGTGGCAAACGTCCCGGCGGCAATCCGGCAACGCGCACAGTATGCAGCATGCGACCTTGGGTGGTTGGTCAACTCACACATGATCTTGGTCAACGCGCAGCCTCGGCCGTTTGCGTGACGCTGGCCCTGTTGGCCGGCGCCTGCGCATCCAACGGTCTGCCGAATTGGCTACTGGCGCGGCTCAAATCGAAACATCCGCCGCAGGCGCTGCAGGTTCTGGCACCACCGATCGCGTTGCGGAGGCGTACGAGACGGCAACGACGGTGTCGGGCGATCCCACCTCGCTCTACACGCTGGTTGCCCGCGGCATCCACGCCTGCTGGTTCGGCGCCGGCGGTCCGCTCGGCAACACGCACGTGTTTCGCGCCGAGGCGCAGTCTCCCAGCAAGGGCGGCCAGGCGGAGATCATCATCCACGAGCGCGACGTGTCGCTGACCGATCAGCGCGGGCCGCAGGCGCTGCGCATCGCCTTCGAGAACAACGGAGGTGTGGTGCGCGTCGCCACCAAGGTGCTGAAAGTCCCGCCCGGTTACGGCGAGCCCCTGACGCGTGATGTGGAGACGTGGGCAAAAGGGGGGAGCGGATGCCAGCTGCGCGCCAGCTTCCCTCAGCCGCCGGCGACGACGGCTGAAAAATCACCAGGCAAACCGAGCGCCAAGCCGGGTGCCAAGGGCACCCGCTGACACTATGCTCTACTCTCGGTAGTCTTGGATGCGCGTTGCGCGTAGGCCGGGCAGGCCATGGCGGTCGATCGAACGCTGCCAGGACAGGAACTCGTCGACCGTCAGCTTGTAGCGGTCGCACGCTTCCTCGAGGCTGAGCAGGCCGCCGCGGACAGCGGCGACAACCTCAGCCTTGCGCCGGATGACCCAGCGCTTGGTATCCTTGGGCGGAAGATCGGCCACCGTCAGGGGACTTCCGTCCGGCCCGATGACGTAGCGCACGCGCGCCCTGTACTGTTGATCGGTCATGGTACTCATACACGTTGTCTGACCTGTCCACGAACACTAGAGGACTGCAATTAAGATCGACCTAAGTGACGAGGTAAATAGATCAAGAAGGCGCGCCCCATTATTTGACATCAGCATGGTTAATTCTGGCAATGTTGGGCCGAAGGGCGTTACCGATCCTTGCCAATTCATCCCGAACCGGCCGTTAGGGCCGGTTTGGCGTGCCAATCCGGCACAGACGTTACGATTTGCCCCAGCGCGAGCCCCCAGGCGACCCCCGGGGCTGCCAGCCTTGATTGTGCCCAACCCGGCCCGCATACTGCCACGCGTGTAAATCCGCAGGGCCGTTAGGGCTCGAACAGCGCTGGCGCTGAGGGACTTTTTTGCAGTAATCCTCCGCCATGCCACTCAATCCCGCAGAGACCTCCCCAGAGAGCCCTCCCTTGACGCCGCGCCGCATCGTTGTCGCCATGTCGGGTGGCGTTGATTCTTCGGTGGCCGCCGCCCTGTTGCAGCGCCAAGGCCATGAGGTCATCGGCGTCACTCTGCAGCTCTACGACCATGGCGAGGCGGTCGAGCGGAAGGGCTCATGCTGCGCTGGCCAGGACATCCACGATGCCCGCCGCGTCGCCGACCGTCTCGGCATCCCGCACTACGTGCTCGACTACGAGCAGCGCTTCAAGGCGACCGTCATGCAGGCGTTCGCCGACAGCTACGCGGCCGGCGAGACCCCGATCCCGTGTGTGACCTGCAACCAGCAGATCAAGTTCAGCGAACTGCTCGCCACCGCCAAAGAGCTTGGCGCGGACCTGCTGGCGACCGGCCATTATATCGAGCTGCGCCGCGGCCCATCGGGCCCCGAACTCTATCGGGCCCGGGATGCCGACCGCGATCAGAGCTACTTCCTGTTCGCGACCACGCCGGCCCAGCTCGCCTCCCTGCTGTTCCCGCTCGGCGCCTACGCGAAGGCCGAAATCCGCGGCCTCGCCCACGATCTCGGCCTGCCCGTTGCCGACAAGCCGGACAGCCAGGACATCTGCTTCGTCCCCAAGGGCCACTACACCAACGTCATCGAGCGCCTGAAGCCCACGGCGATGGAGGCCGGCGACATCGTGCATGAGGATGGGCGCGTGCTCGGCCGGCACGAAGGGATCGTCCATTTCACGATCGGCCAGCGCAAGGGGCTCGGCATCGCCGGCGGCGCCCCGCTGTACGTGCTGCGGCTGGATGCCGCCAACCGCAAGGTCGTGGTGGGGCCGCGCGAGAGCCTGTTTGCGCACTGGATCATGCTGCGCGCCGTCAACTGGCTGGGCGAGGCCCCATCCCCGCCGAGGGCCTCGACGTGGCCGTTCGGATACGCTCGAGTGCCGCACCACAACCCGCGACGTTGTTCCCGTGCGGAGAAAATGTAAAAGTATTGTTACAAGACGGTGACTACGGAATTGCCGCCGGGCAGGCGTGCGTCTTCTACGCGGACGCCGGTCCACGAGCACGTGTCCTCGGGGGAGGATGGATCGAACGTACCTCGGGCCGGACCGAAGAGGTCGGGCGTCGGGGAGAAGATACAAGCCGCCGCGGCGCGGGCCAGCCCGCACGTGTCGGACAATGACACCTAGCCGAGGAGAAGGTAGCCTATGAGGCCGACGTTGCGTTCCGAAGAGTCGCGCACGCCGACGTTTTTCAAGCGCTTGAAGGATGGGGCGGAAGGCAAGGCGCAGCAGCAGATGGACGAGCACGCGATCAGAAGCGCGTACCGTCGCTGGGCTCCTGTCTACGACAACACCTTCGGCCGCGTCGCCGCCGAGGGCCGCAAGCACGCCGTCGAGATCATCAACCGCAGCCAGGGACGCGTGCTGGAGGTGGGCGTCGGCACGGGGCTGTCGCTGCCCGACTACCGCCGGCAGCTCGAGATCGTCGGCATCGACCTGTCGCCTGACATGCTGGAGAAGGCTCACGAGCGCGTGGCGGAGGAAGACCTCACCAACGTCACCAGCCTGCATGAGATGGACGCGAGCGAACTCAAGTTCCCGGATGGATCGTTCGATACGGTCGTCGCCATGTACGTGATGACGGTGGTGCCTGACCCCGAGAAGGTGATGCGCGAGCTGGCGCGCGTCTGCAGGCCGGGCGGCGAGGTGCTGCTCGTCAACCACTTCAGCGCGGCCGAGGAGAGCATGCTCGGCTGGGTCGAGCGCCGCATGGCGCCGTTCGCCGACAAGATCGGCTGGCGCCCGGTGTTCGACATCAACCGCGTCATGGTGTGCGAGGACCTGCAGCTCGTGGAAAAGCGCGGCTTGCGGCCCTTCGGGCTCTTCACGATGATCCGCTTCCGCAAGGCCAGCGAGGCCAAGGCCGCCGCCTGAGCCCGCCGTTTCCCTGCTTCACCACACGGCGCAGGCGGCCTTTCGCCTGCGCAGCGGCATGCGTTTACCGGCGGCTTGCCTTGACACCCCCCGGCGCCGCTCTTTATATCGCGCACACTTGCCGGGGCGGAGTAGCTCAGTTGGTTAGAGCAGCGGAATCATAATCCGAAGGTCGGCGGTTCAAATCCGCCCTCCGCTACCAGCGTAAAAACCCGGCAGGTCCCACGAGCAGCTTGCTTCAATCCTGTTTGCTCCCCTGGACGGAAGGGTCGAACGGGGCCCCGACCGCATGCTCAGACGAATCCATTCTCCGGTCTTGCTGGCCAATGTCGCGGACGCCCGCGCCCGCGCCTTCATCGCCCTCTTCACGTGCGATGCGATGGCCAGGTCGCTGCTCATTGCGCTTCTGCCGCTGCTGATCTACGCGCAGCTCGGCGATGCCCAACTCGTGAGCGTGGCCTACTTCTCAGTGGCCCTGCTGGGTCTCGCGGCGACCTTGACGGTGCCGGTGGTCCTGCGGCGTGTCAGGCGCCGGTGGATATTGACCGCCGGCGCCGCCTCGCAGATCGCGAGCGCGGCTCTCTTCGCGATGGGAACCAGCCACACGCTGCTGCTTGGGCTGGCATTCCAAGTGGTCTCCATCGCCATGCTCGACGTGGTCATCAATCTTTACCTGCTGGACCACGTGCCCCGTCGCGGGCTGACGTTCTTCGAGCCGCGCCGGCTGCTGTTCGCAGGCAGCGCATTCGCAGCGGGGCCTTGGCTCGGCGTCTATCTCTATCGCAACGTCGCCGAGTGGCTGCCCTACCTATTGGTCGGCGTTGCCATGCTGGCGCTGCTCACCTTGTTTTGGTCCATGCGCCTTGCCGACAACCCAAGTCTGCAGCCGGGAACGGCTCCGCCATCGACCCCGCTCAGCTTCGTGCGCCGGTTCGCATCGCAGCCGCGCCTGGTGCTGTCGTGGATCTTGGCGCTGGGCCGCAACGGCTGGTGGGTCATGTTTTTCATGTACGCGCCGATCTATACCACCAGCGTCGGCTACCGGCCCGAGATCGGCGGAGCGCTGCGTGTCCCTTGGGTCTGGCGCCGATGCTGATGGTGCGGGTGTGGGGCAGGATCGCGCAGAGGGTCGGCGTCCGCACCCTGCTGGTCTTCGCCTACGGGCTGACCGGCATTTTCGCGCTGATGGCTGCCGCCGCTGCAATCGCAGGCGTCCCGTCAGTCTGCATGGTCTTGCTGTGCCTGGCGGCCTGCGCGGCCACCGCGATCGACGGCGCCGGCAACGTGCCGTTCCTGCGCGCGGTGCGTCACTATGAGCGGTCGGAGATGACGTCCGTCTTCATGACGTTCCGTCACGTGGGCGCCCTGTGCGTTCCCGGCGTGTTGACGTTGGTGCTGTGGGTGGCGCCGCTACCCTACGTGTTCGTGGTGGGCGGCGCTCTCTCCCTTGTCATGGCGATGCTCTCGCGCTTCCTGCCGCGCAGCCTCTAGAGTGCTATCCGGTTCAGATGGAAGATCAGCGACCACTCAGCCAGTGCTGAGCCTCGTCGAAGCACGGCATTAGTCCGGACTAATGCCGCCCTTCGACAGGCTCAGGACTGGTAGGGTCTTCTCGATCCTATTCCAACGGCGGAATCCAGCCTAGCGCTTGGCGCGTTGCGGAGCATCGAAGTAGCCGGCCCTGACGGCGGCGCCGATCAGGTTGACGATCAGGCGTCCGGCCGTGATGCAGGTGATGCGGTTGACGTCGAGCCGCGGCGTGATCTCGACGATGTCCATGCCGACCACGCGCCCCTTCTTGACGAGGCCGTGGATCAGCTTGCGGGCCTGATGGAAGGTGACGCCGCCCGGCGCCGGGCCCAGCAACCGCCGGCATGGCGGCAGGGTCCATGCCGTCGGCATCGATCGTGAGGTAGTAGTTGCCGCCGTCCGGGATGCGCGCCAGCACCGCATCCATGCCGACGTCATGCAGCTCGTAGGCGGTGATGATGTTGGAGCCATAGGCCAGCGCCGCCTCGACCTCCTCGGTACGCGCGCTGCCCTGGGCGCGGATGCCGATCTGGAAGATCTTGGCGATATGGCTCATCTCCGAGGCGCGGCGGATCGGGCTCGACAGCCCCTCGCGCACGCCGTTCACGTCCTCGCGCCAGTCGATATGGGCGTCGATCTGCACCAGCGTGATCGGCCCGCGTCCCTCGTAGGCGCGCAGCACCGGGATCGGGATGGCGTGATCGCCGCCGATCACGATCGGCAGCGCGCCCGCCGCCAGGATCTTGCGCACCGCCGTCTCGGCTCGGGCGAAGTGATCCTTGTGGTCCCACAAGTTGCCCGGCACGTCGCCGCAATCGACGGCCTTGATCGGCTTGCCGTCGTAGAGCGTGCCGCCGACGTCGAAGTCGTAGCGCTCGAGCGAGCGCACCGCCCGCTCGGTGGCCTGCCGCACCGCGGTCGGCGCACTCGGTCTGGTCGTTGTTGGTCACGTCCTCGAACGAATAGGGATGGCCGTACGGAATGCCGAGGAACGCGATGTGCGCGTCGAGCTTGTCGAGGTCGGTTTCGACCTTGGAATAAAGCATGCTCGGGTGGCCGTGCTTGGGGGGGACTGTCAGCGGCATCTTCATGGCGGCTCCTTGTTCACGCGATGGTGGCATGTGCGCCCGGACCAACCCGGGCCGTCTTTTCCAGATCCCCCAACGGGATGTGGCAGTCGATGCGATGGCCGTCGGCGGTCTCGCGGCTGGGCGGCGTGCGTTCGCTGCAGATGGCGCCGAGGTTGCGGTGGCAGCGGTTGGCAAACACGCAGCCCTGCGCCGGCCGCAGCATGGCCTTGGGATCGCTGTTGAGCGTAATGCGCGCTTGGTGGCCCTTGGCCGGCTCGACGAACGGCACCGCCGACAGCAAGGCCTCGGTGTAGGGATGATGCGGCGGCCGCAGCACCGCGCTCGCCGGCCCTTCCTCGCAGATGCGGCCGGCGTACATGATGGCGATGCGGTCCGCCACATGCGCCACCACCGACAGGTCGTGCGAGATGAACAGATAGGCGATGCCGAGCTGGTCGCGCAGATCCTTCAGCAGGTTGAGGATGGTCGCCTGCACCGACACGTCCAGTGCGGATACCGGCTCGTCGCAGACGATGAAGGACGGCTCCGTCGCGAGTGCTCGCGCGATGCCGGCGCGCTGCTTCTCGCCGCCCGAAAGCTGATGCGGATAGCGGCCGTAGTAGCGGCGCGGCAGGCCGACCATGTCGAGCAGCTCCTCGACGCGCGCGCGCCGCTCCTTGGCCGACAGGCCGGAGTGGATCTCGACGGCGCGGGCGATGGCATCGCCGATGCTGCGGCGCGGATTGAGCGAGGAATCGGGATTCTGGAACACGAGCTGGTTCATCTTGCGGAAGCGCCGCAGACTGCCCCCCGTCAGTGCCGTGACATCCTCTCCGCCGAACGACAGCTTGCCTCGCGTCGGCTCGATGAGCCGCACCATCATCCGCCCGAGCGTGGTCTTGCCGCTTCCGCTTTCCCCGACCAGGCCCAGCACCTCGCCCCGGCCGATCGTGAGCGAGACATCGTCGACGGCCCGCAGCGCGCGGCGGCGCCAGCGCAGCCAAGGCAGCCCGGCCCAGCCGCGGGTCCACTCGATGCCGCCGCCAGGCGCGGGCACGGAGTAGATCTTGGTCAGGCCTTCGGCGCGCGGCTCCGGAGCCGCCCCTGATACGGCCCAATCGTCGCGTGACGCTCGCGGCCGGCTTGGTGCCGGGCCAGGGCGTGTCCGCCAGCGCCGAGGCCTTCCAGCAACGCAGGCGGCGGCCATCGGCCTCGACGATCTCCTGGCGCTCGGTCCGGCAACGCTCCTCGGCAAAAGGGCAGCGGGCGGCGAACACGCAACCCTGCACCGGCTTGGTGAGATCGGGAAATTGCCCCGCAATGGCCGACAGCCTGGCCGCGCGATCGGTGACTGCGAGGCGACGGCAACGAGGCCAGCAGACCCTTGGTGTAGGGGTGCACGGGACGGCCGAGGATTTGCGACTTGCCGCCAGTCTCGAGCACCTGGCCGGCATACAGCACGCACACCCGGTCGGCGATCCGGCTGACCACGCCGAGGTTATGCGTGATGTAGATCATGCCGAGCCGGCGCCGGCTTCTGAGGCTGTCCAGCAGGTCGAGAATTTGCGCCTCCACCGTGACGTCGAGCGCGGTGGTCGGCTCGTCGAGGATCAGCAGCTCGGGATTGCAGACCAGCGCCGTGGCGATCAGCACGCGCTGCTGCATGCCGCCCGAAAGCTGGTGAGGATAGGCGCGCACAAGACTGGCCGGGTCCGGCAGCCCGACGTCTCCCAGCGAGCTGATCGCGCGCTGCATGGCCTCGCCGCGATGACAGCCGCAGATGCTGGATGAGAGGTTCCGCGACCTGCACGGCCGATCGTCAGGCTCGGGTTCAGGGAGGTGAACGGGTCCTGGAACACGATGCCGATGTGCTTGCCGTTGCAGCGCCCGGCGCTCCTCGGCGCCGGCCGCTGCAATGTCTCGTCCCTTGAAAACCAGCCGCCCCGTGATGGTGGCTGCCTCGTTGCGCAGCAGATCGACGATCGCCGCCGCGATGGTGCTCTTGCCGGAGCCGGACTCGCCCACCAGGGCCAGCGTCTCGCCCTGGTCGACCCGCAGGGATACGTCGTTGACCGCCCGCAGCGGACCGTTCGGCGTCGCGTAGTCGACGGTCAGGTCGCCGATGTCCAGGAGTGGCGTCCCGCTCATGCGCCCCTCTGGCTCCGCATGCGGGGATCGAGCGCCTCGCGCAACCCATCGCCGAGCAGGTTGATGCCGATCACCGTGAAGCACATGGCCAGGCCCGGCGCCAAGGCGATCCAGGGCGCGCTGTCGACGAACGGCCGCGCCTCGCTCATCATCAGGCCCCAATCGGAGCTTGGCGGCTGGGCGCCCATGCCGACGAAGCTCAGCGCCGCGCCGAGCAGGATGGCGAACGTGATGCGCAGGCTCGCCTCGACCGCGATCGGCGGCCAGGCATTGGGCAGGATCTCGGCAGAACAGGATGTAGCGAGTGCGTGTCGCCGCGCACGTGCGCCGCCTGGATGAACTCCTCGTTGGCGAGATCGAGCGTGACGCTGCGCGTGATGCGCACGATCGGCGGCACGTAGACGATGCCGATGGCGATGATCGCCTTCCAAAGGGCTGGCTGCGTCACCGCCAGGATCAGCAACCCGAGCATGATCGGCGGGAAGGACAGCAGCACGTCCATGGCGCGCATCAGCGTCTCGTCGAACCAGCCGCGGCGATAGCCGGCGAGCAGGCCCAGCGGCACGCCGATCACGAGGCTGATCAGCGTGGCGCCGATGCCCATCAGCAGCGACAGCCGGGCGCCCATCAGCGTGCGGCTCAGCACGTCGCGGCCGAATTCGTCGGTTCCGAACCAGTGCGCCATCGACTGGCGGCTTCAGCCGCTTGAGCAGGCTCATCTCGTCGAAACGGATAGGGAGCGATCCACGGTGCAAGTGCCGCGAGAATTGCCAGGATCAGGATGATGATGCCGCCGACCACCAGCTTGCGCGGCAGGCGGGAGCGCGCGGCCCGGGCCGGAGGCGCCTCCGCGCCGCTGTGCTCAATGAGCGGGGCGGCCATAGCGGATCTTCGGGTTGAAGTAGGCGTACAGGATATCGGCGACCAGGTTGGCCGTGCAGTAGATGGTGGCGATGATCAGGATGCTCGCCTGGATCAGCGGCAGGTCGTGGCGCTCGATGGCGAACAGCAGCAGGCGCCCCAGGCCCGGATAGGAGAACACGGTCTCGACCACGACGATGCCGCCGATCAGGAAGCCGACGTCGATGGCCAGCACCGTAATGGTCGGCAGCAGCGCGTTGCGCAGCGCGTGCCGGCGCACCACGAGGCTCTCGGCCAGCCCCTTGGCGCGCGCGAAGCGCACATAGTTGGAGCGCATGGCCTCCAGCATGCTGGAGCGAGTCAGGCGCGACACGTGCGCGATCAGCGCGAAGGTCAGCGTGATGGCCGGCAGGATCAGATACCTCGGATCGACCGGCAGGCCGAACGCCGGATCGCCGATGCCGCCGGACGGCAGCCAGTTGAGATAGCGCGCAAACACCAGGATCAGCACGATCCCCCAGAAGAACTCCGGCACCGAGATGCCGAGGTAGGTGAAGACGGAGATGGCGTTGTCCGTCGGGGTGTCCTTGCGAACCGCGGCGACGACGCCCAGCACGATGCCCAGCACGGCCACGCACACGAACGACAGCCCGGCAAGAATGGCCGAGCGCGCCAATGCCTCCTCGATCAACGGGCCGACCGGACGCTCCATGATCAGCGACTGGCCGAGATCCCCGCGCAGCACGCCGGACGCCCAGCGCCAGTATTGCACGTAGATCGGATCATGCAGGCCGAGCTTGGCCTCGATGGCGGCCACCACGTCCGGCGTGGCGAACTGGCCGGCGATCATGTACGCGACGTTGCCCGGCATCACCTGCGTGATGCCGAAGATCAGCACGCGACATCACGAACAGGATGAAGGCGATGGCGAGCAGCCGCTGGGCGACGTAGGTAACCATGTCACTGCCACGAAACGGCCCGGAAGGCCGCTGCCTGCCGGGCCTGGGCGAAGGCTACTGAACCGTCGTCTGCCGCAGATCGAGCCACATCATCGGGCTCGACTGGAAGGCTTTGACGTTCTTGCGGAAGGCATTCACGTGATTGAGCACGTAGGGAACCACGCCCGCCGGCTCGTTCACGGCGAGCACCTGGAACTCCTTGTAGAGCTTGGCCCGTTCCTCGTCCGACTTGGCGGCCGCGCGCCGCATCGAGAACCTTGTCCATGGCCTCGTTCTTGTAGTTCCAGAGCACCGTGTTCCACGATCCCTTGCTGTGATACCAGGGATAGATGGAGGTATCGATGGTCGGCCGGCTGAAGAAGCCGTCGACGAAGAAGGCCTCCTTGCCCTCGATGTCCTTGACGAACTTGTCCCACGGCACGCGCTGGACATCGACGTCGATGCCGACCGGTTTCAGCAGCTCCTTGACGGTGATGCCGACGCGCTCGCGCGCCGGCCGACCGCTCGGCACGAAGATCGTCGTCTTGAACCCGTTCGGATGCCCGGCCTCCGCCAGCAGCTTCTTGGCGCCGGCGATGTCGGGTCCCGCGATCGCGATGTCCTTGTTGTAGTAGGGGTGCGTCGGCGAGATCATCGTGTGCGTCACGCTGCCGTGCCCGTACAAGGCCGCCTCGACCAGGGCCTTCTTGTCCAGCGCCAGGGCGACGGCGCGCCGTACGCGTACGTCGTCGAAAGGCTTGTGGGCCCCGTTCATGATGACCCCGTCCCAGGTCGACGTCGCAACCGAGTCGACCGTGACGTTGGCGTTCTTCTGGAACCGCTCGATCGATTCGAGCGGCAGGTTCCAAACCAGATCGACCTCGCCCGTCTCCAAGGCGGTCACCTGCGCCGCGCTCTCCGGCATGATGCGGAAGGTGATCGCATCGAGCTTCGGCGTGCCCGGCACGTAGTAGTCGGGGTTCTTCACCAGCTCGACCCGGTCGCCCGGCTTGTAGGACTTGAACTTGAAGGGGCCGGTGCCGATCGGCTCCTGGCCGATCGTCTCCAGCTTGTCGCGCGGCACGACCCGTGCCTGGCGGTCGCTGAGGATCTCGGCAAACCCGGCATAGGGCGTCTTCAGCTCGAACTTGATGGTGTGGGAGTCCAGCACCTCGATCTTGTCGATGATCTCGAAATTGACGCGCGCCACCGAGCCGGTCGCCTTGTCGATGACCCGCTCGATCGTGGCCTTCACGTCCTCGGCATCGGCCTCGCGGCCGTGATGGAATTTCACGCCCTTGCGGATCTTGAAGGTCCAGGTCTTGACGTCGTCGCTGGCGGTCCAGCTCTCGGCCAGGTCGGGCTTCAGCTTGCCGTCGCGGTCGATTTCCGTGACGCCGCTGTAGATGAGGAAGTTCTGGATGTACTCCTCACCGATCTTGGTTTTCGCCGGGTCGAGCGTATTGAGGCTCGAGCCGAAGGCCACCCTGAGCGTCCCTTGCGCGATTGCTGAATTGCTCCACGTCGGCGCCGTCAGCAGCATGCCGGCGACGATGGATCGACTGAACCAGTGCATGTCCCACACTCCTCAACTATGACGAACCCGATTTTCGCTGCGCCGTCTTGTTTGTGCGCTTATCCCTTCCGGCTGCGTCCATCGAAGATCGCACCCAGGAATTCCATCATGAGCGTCGCGGCCAGCAGACAGGTCTGGCCGTGCACGTCCACGAACGGATTGACCTCGACCAGGTCGAAGCCCACCACGTGACCTCGCTTGGCCACGCCCTGCAGCAGGGTTCGCACCTCGTGGTAGAGCAGCCCGTCGACCGTCGGCGAACCTGTGCCAGGCGCGATCGAAGGGTCGAGGCCGTCGATGTCGATGGTCACGAACGTGTTGCCGAGCGGGGGCAGCTGCTCGAGGATGGCGTTGACGCCCGCGCTCGCGAATGTCCTCGCGGGTAAAGATCTTGGCGCCCGGCCTTCTCGGCGTCGGCGATCTGGTCGTCGCTGGTGCGAATGTCGCGGATGCCGAGCTGCACCATGTTGCGCACGAACGGCAGCTCCTTGGAGCGCCGCAACGGACTGGCGTTGGCAAACCGCACGCCGTCGATCTCGTCGCGCCAGTCCATGTGCGCATCGATGTGCACGATATCGACCGGCCCGAAGCGCGAGAATGCGCAGACGTTCGGGAACGTCACCGAGTGATCGCCGCCGATCAGCACGGGGAACGCGCCGCGATCCAGGATCTTCTCGATGCTGGAGGTAATCTTGCGCCGGTTGATGTCGAAGTCGTAGTAGGTGATGTCGACATCGCCGCAGTCGACCATGCTCACGCCGTCGAGGAAGCGCTTCCGCTGGTTGACGTCCCAGTAGCCGTTGGCCTTGTGGCCGCCCCAGGCCGAATAGCGCACGGAAAAGCTGCGGATCTCGCGAGGTCCGAAGCGCGTGCCCGGCCGGAAGCCGATGCCGCAGTCGTACGGGATGCCGAGGAAGGCGACGTCGGCATCGATCTTGGAGAAGTCCTCGCACACCGGCGAGCGGAAGAAGGTCGCGAGGCCGACGCTCGGCAGATTGGCACTGTAACGTTGCTCGTCCATCATGTTTTCCCGACTTGTTACCCTAAACTCCGAATGGCGCGCCGCAAACCTTCGTCTGCGCGCACGCATGTGCTGAACCCATCGATCCTCACGCGCATCAGCTCGCCTTCTGCGATTTGGCGCCCGGTTCACCACGTTGCGACTTCCGGCCGCCATGTCGCTCGTCGCTCCACCAGGCACCCAGCTTGCGCGAATGCTGCTCGCTTTTTCGCACCGCCGCCGGGACCTTCTCGCCTTCCAGGCCAGCCAGCATCGCCACCAGCACCTCGCAGGCCGCGAACGCCGACGTCATGGCATCGAAGAAGGAGGGTGACTGCAGGTCGACCAGAATGCAGACATCGGCAACGCGCCCCACGGGCGACAGCTCCGAATTGGTTATGCAGACCACCTGCATGCCGTGCGAGCGCGCGAAGCGGGCGATCTCGACAGACCGGTACGCACAGGGCTCCATGCTGATGACCAGCAGAGCGTCGTCCGTGCTGCAATGGTTCAAGCGATCCGAGCCGACGTCGCCCGGCCCGTCCAGCAGGACAGGCTTTTCGCTGAAATACCCGTACAGATAGGCAAAGTGGTAGGCGACCGGGAAGGCCGATCGCTGGCCGGCGCAGTACACCCTGCGGGCCTTGCTCAGCAGCCTGGTGGCCGCGAGCAGCGCCTCCTTCTGCCGGGCCAGGCGGAGGTTGGCGACGCTGGATGAGATCTTGTCCACCATCTGCGCGCTGATGCCGGACTCGCCGACCTCGCGATGCCGCAGCACCAATCCTTCGGCGCGGCTGCTGAAGGGATCGACGAACTCGCGGATGGCCCCGACATAGATCGAGCGCATCTCGTCGAACCCGGCAAAACCCAGCAATCCGGCCAGGCGCGTCATGGTGGCGGCGGGCACGCCGGCACGCCGCGACTGCTCGCGCATCGACAGCAGCGCCACGTCCTGCGGGTTATCCAACACAAACCGCGCGGCAACCTGGATCTGCGACGGCAGGGTGGCAAAGCTGTCCCTGATGCGTGTGCTGATGGTGCGAAGCTGCTCGGCGCTGTTTTCCGACGCCCGTTGGCGTGAAGGCGCCGTCTCTTTCCTGCGCCTTGACCCATTCGCGTTGGTCACAGCAGGGAGCCCCGCCTTGCCGCGGGGGAAGACATGACGGCCCTAGCCATCGCTCGCGCGCTCCGTATCACGACCGCATTCAAGCCATTTGTTTCATGCGAGTCAATATTTGGTTCAAATGAACTACGTTCGAGCGCGCGCCGGCGAGGCACCTGAGGGTGGTGCGACGTGCGGCGATTGAGGGAACGGGTGAGCGTCTCGGACTTGAAGTGGCCTCTCGTCAGGCCCGCCAGTCGTGGCGCTCCATCAGCAGCGAGGTGCACGTACCGGCGATCAACGCCCAGAACGGCGCGCCGACACTGAAGATCGGGATGCCGGCCACGGTCACCAGGAAGGTGACAAGCGCGCCGAGCGTGAAGCGCCCCTGGAAGGCAACCGCGAAGGCCGATTGCAGCACGCGCAGCATCGCCAGGCCGGCCAGGGTGGCGATGAAGGCGGGCGGCGTGGCCAGCATCAGACGCGTCACCAGTGGCGCGATTAGTCCGCACGCGACGGCCAGTGAGCCGGCGACGACGCCGGCGGTGTATTGGGCGCGCCTGTCGCCGCCGGAGGAGATGATGGCATTGACCGGGCCGGTCAGGCAGGTCGAGACGGCGCCGACGAAGGCGGCGACCGTCGAGCCGATGCCGCAGCCCACCGCGATGGCATTGACGGGCGGCGTGTGCCCGGCAGCCGTCAGCACGGCAAAACCCTGCCCGTTCTGCACGACCAACACACTGATGGCGAGCGGCAGCACCAGCTCGGCCAACGCCGGCCACGAAATCTGCGGCGCGTGCAGCCGCGGGGCGGCAATCAGCCGACGCAACATCAAGATCGAGGGTGATCGCGCCCGCATGCCAGATCATCGCCGCGCCGACGGCGAGCGTCACGATCAGCGGCGGCAGGCGCGTCGCCAGCGGCGGAATCGCGCTCACGGCGAAATAGGTGGCCGTCATGGCTGCCGCGATCGCCAGGTCGGCCTGGAAGGCCCGCACCCAATCCAGGCCGAAGGACAGGAACACGCCGGCCACCATGCCCATCACGACGGGCATCGGGATGGCCTGCATGGCCCGTTGCACCCAGCCGGCCAGACCCAATCCGATCATCAGCAGTCCGGTGACGAGGTAGGCACCGATCACCTCGGCAAAACTCAGATGCGAGAGCGCGGGCGCAATCAGCACCGTGCCGGGGATGGTCCAGAAGAACACCAGCGGCTGGCGATAGCGCAGGCAGAAGACGATGCTGACGATGCCGTTGACGAACAGCGAGCCGAACACCCACGACGCGAGGTCCGCCTCGGACAATCCGCCCTTGGTGCCGGCGGCCAGCACGATGGCGAGCGGCCCGCTGGCGGCGAACAGAAAGCCGACCAGCCCGTTGGCCGCGTGCCCGAGGCTCACGTCGCGCCAGAATGATGCGCCGCGCGTATCGTCGCGGTCGGGCGCGACTGGCCCTGATGCGTCTGCCGACATGCGCCTCCCCGGTCGCGATGTTCTGCTTGGTCGGCTGGCATCATTCACAGCGCCGAGCCAAGCGCAATGCTCTGAGCGGAAACATGCTTGCTACCGCTAAGGTGGGCGTCCCTCCGGCCGAGGGAGGTAGCGCCTCACCACCATCCGCAGGTGTATGCCTTGCGAAAGCCCGCCGCGACGGCATCGGCCTCGGTGCGGAACCAGCGCTTGGCTTTCGCGCGCCGGTAGCTGCCGCAGGATGGCAGGTGATAGATGCCCTTGTGCGGGAAGGCGCGCAGCGCGTAGTGGCCCTTCACCTGGAAACCGCTCGGCTGCGCCGCCTCCTCGGGAAATAAGCCGCTCGCGTGCATCAGCCGGACAGCTCTCGCCGTGCAGTGACGGCCGCGCCCTTCAGCCATAGTCGGAAGTCTTGTGGAGACACAAAGCAGCCGGCCCACATGCCGAGGCGGCCGGCCTTGGCGGCCTCCTCGTCCGTCTTGAAGCGGCCCTTGGCATAAGGCTCGAAGTTGATCGCCCAGCCGTTCTCGACCAGCCAATGATTGATGTCGGTGCCGTCAACGAAACATTGGCCGACACGCCGGTCCGTGACCTTGCTGTCCGTATGCTTGCTGTCCGCTCCGGCGTCCGTGCACTGAATCGGCCGGCCGGCGATGAACCTGGCCAGCGCCGCGCTCGCCGCCTCGCCGCAGCGATAGGATCCGCCACCCGCGTCGAGGCAGACCTGATCGCTCTCGGGCGCGTCGATGCCGTCCAGCCTGTATCGCTTGCCGTCCGCCGCCGTGAGTGTGTCGATGCTGTCGGCGGCCACAGGGTCGGGCGCGATCACAAGGCACGCACCCGCAAGTGCAAGAAGAAATGCAATTCTGCTCATGCCGCGCATTATGCCGGCGCGGGAAGGCGCGAGTGAGACGCTGCCGCGAACTCAGCGCAAATCGCGGCAGCGCCAATATGATCGGCGCCCGGCCTAGAAGCGGAACCGCCCGTTGCCCTCGAGCCGCCTCATCTCCCACCAGCCGTGGCTGCCGATCGGATGAGCGTTCGAGTCCGTCTCGTAATAGCCGCCGTTGTCATAAGCCCTGGCGTTCTTGATCTGGCGCGGCGTGGCATAGGGGTACCGCTGCGAGTAGCCGTCGTAGTAGCGGTGCTTCTTCTTGCGGCCCGCGTCGCTGGTATCGGCCGAGATGCACACGAGGCCCACGGCCAGAAGGCTGGCGATGATTGCTCTCATATTCTCCTCCCTTGCTTGCGATTCCCGCTGGATGGGGTGCTGCCCGTTTGGGTGCAATCCCGGACGAGGCAATCGAGGCGTATCAGCCTCCAACCTCTGTGAGTGTCCGCGGGGCGCACGGGAACAGCCCAGCGTCTGAGCCGTTGTAGACAGCAACAAGGAGGTATCAATGCGGCGCCAAGTTGCGATTGTGTTTGTCAGCGCGATTATTGCTGTGGGTGTGATCTTTGCGCTATTCGACGAGCGCGTCAGTTTCACAAGCCCGTCATATCGCGCACCGGCCACGCAGACGCCCGGCAACTAGCGGGAAGAGTCGTCGTCCGGCTTGCAGCCGGGGGAAATGCTAGCGGCGACGCGAACTGCGCCACCAGCTCGAGGCCATTCTCACGCCGCCGTACTCGAAGCCGCCGTTGATGCTCGAGGTCGGTCCCAGCCGTGAGAGTTGCGGCAGCTGGACAGCGCTCGGCGAGTACCAATATACGCTTGGCGCATACCCATAGGTCGGAGCATATCCATAAACCGGGCCGTAGCCGTAGACGCGCGCGGTACGATATCGCGGCGCGCAGTCCCACCAGCACGCCTGCACGGTATCGAGGGTGAAAGCGCTGAGTATGCCCCCCAACGTCAGCGTTGCGGCCAGGCTCTTGCGCATCCTCTGCTCCACTCCTCGAGCCCCGCCAGTACGTCCAGGGAGGCTACAACTCGTTCGCCCTGACGATAGCGGCCGGCAATTGCGCCACGCGCGGCATCCGTGTCGGACCCATGCTGCGCCATGCCGGTTAAAGTCTGGTGTGGACGCCGGCGGAAATATTCAATTAGATTATAAGGGGTTGGGTGTGGGAGTTGCAGTCTGTGTCCGCAAGCGGGAAGCGGGGATCGGCTTTTGCAGTTGCGCAGTCGCTGCAACGCAAGCCGGTCGGAGAACTCGAGCGCATTGCGTTCGGGAACGCGCACGACGAGCGCCTTTTGTGGGCCGTGCTCGATGCCCTGCAGCGTCACCGCGGACAAGCCGCCGATGATCTCAATAGACAGATCCGCGAGCGGCTGGTCCTGAAGAAGCCGCTGCCTATTCCGCTGCCTCAGTCCGCCGTGTGGACCAAGGCCGTCCAGCGGCCTCGAAGACGGCCGTGGTACGCGACCATCGGCTACGTATTGATCGTCGCGCTTCTGATTGCGGGAGCACGCGTGACGGAAGCCGATGCGCGCCTTGTGGAGCTTGTGCTGGATGGCGTGCGGTCGCTCGGCACGTATCTACTGATTAAGCCGACAGGGCGAATATCGAGCCGATGGAGTATTGTCATGCGCAGATTGCATTTTGCATTGTTGATGCTGGTAGTTTGCTTGCTGACTTTCGAGGGTGCGGCAGCGCAGGTGGCGTATCCGCAAGTGGTGCGCATGCGCTACGAGGCGGTGGAGCCGAAGGGCGGCAGCTTCGTCATCTGGCTCGATCGCGAGCGCGTGCACCACGGGCTTGATGCCAAGCTCTACCCGCCAGTGCGCTACGTGGAAATAACGCACCTGACGCCGCCGGGCTCGCCGAGCATCACGCTGATCGAGGTGATGAGCGTCAACGCGACCGTGCCGGAATTCTATCATGTGGCCGGCCCCGCACGCTTCAAGATGACGGGGATGGTCGTCAAGTCCAGCAACGCCGATCGCTGACGCGAACGTCGACGCTCGGCCGCGATTTCAAATCACGCCGGTGAGCAGAAGCGCCCCGATGCCAGCCAGGGTGGCGACCCAGAGCGCATCCACGTTGAACCAGGCGTGGCGCAGCAGGGCAAGGCCGAGCCAGGCGTAGACGACGCCGGCGACGACGGCGGTCGTGACGAGCATCGCCAGGGTGTGGATGCCGACCCCGGTAAGAGTGGCGGTGAGCGGTCCCGAGAATCCCGCCGCTCCGCCGCCAGCGTCGATCAGGCAGGTGTGCATCAGCGCCGGCCACAGCATCAGGCCCGCGCCATGCGCGGTGGCCATCAGGAACGACCAGGCCGCGAGACCCCACAGGCCCACTTGCATGCCGAAGCGCACGCGGTGGCGATGGCCGAAGCGCCAGTGGTAGCCGGCCCAGCCGAGCAGCAGTGCGCCCGAGCCGATGCGCACGAGCTCATGCGGAACCAGGTAGCCCACCAACGCCAGCAGGCCGGCAACGGCGGCGATCGATGCGGCATGCCCGAGCGCGATCGGCAGCAGCGCCGTCATCACGATCGTCCGGCTCTGCCGATGCAGCCCGAGCGCCACGGCGAACAGCCAGCCCATGGCCGGGTTGAGGCCGTGGAAGGCGCCCAACCCGGCAAAGGTCCAGACTTCGGCGGGAACACTGCTCATGGCCTGTTCCAAGCTTCACGGACGCGGCTGGCCGCGTCCGGCTCGTGCCTATCCCGCCGCCGTGGTGGGGTCGATCATCTTGCCGATCTCGGTGATCTTGGTGGCGGGAAATCCGCTCATCTCCGCGTGCTTGCGAATGATGGCCTGATCCTTGGCGAGATAGACGCAGAAGGTCTTGTCGGCAGCGACGAAGCTTTCCACCCATTGAATGTCGGGCGCCAGCTCGGCGAGGACCGAGTTGGATTTGGCGGATGCAGCCTTGAGCTGCTCCCGGTCAAACGTGCCGACCTTGGGGATGTCACGTTCGATGATGAACTTGTGCAGGGCCATGATTTGTCTCCTTCAAGAAAAGTGATTTCCATTAAGCGATGTGGGTAAGTCCTGGCTGCTACGGATAGCAGTAGGAGTCCGACGAGCAGTCGCCGCCTTCCAGCCGCACCTGGTGGGGCCGATGCGGGGCCGGCCACTGCACGAAGAACTTCGGGTCGAAGGCGATGCCGCCTTCGGGCTTGGCGTCGAGCTTCACCATCCAGCCCTCGATGCCGTCGGGATAGAACTGCGGGTCGATGGCGCCATAGAGCGAGTTGGTGAAGTAGACGCGCTTGCCGTCGCGGCTGATCTCCACCATCTGCGGTCCGCCGCTCAGCGCGCCGTTCCTGGCGCCGGGATGCGTGGCCTTGGAGACGATGCCGCCGATCCGCACCTTGCCGGTGAGCTTGGGATTGAAGGGGTCGGACACATCGTACTGCTGCAGGTCGCCGGTGCCCCAGCAGGCGACGTAGAGGAACTTGTCGTCCATCGACAGGTCGATGTCGGTGACCAGCGGCGGCACCGCCTTGAAGCCCTTGAGCAGGGGCGGCAGGTCGTCCTCGTTCGGCGGGCTCGGCCGGGATCTCGATGATCTTCTTGACCGCCCACTTGTCGCCGTCCTTGTACCAGGTCCAGATCGACGACGAGAGGTTCTCCAGGCTGATCACGCAATTGACGAAGCCGTAGGCTTTTCTCGGGTCGTGCGCGGGCCGCAGCTCGAACACCAGCTGATACTTGTCGCCGAAGTCGATGGTCTGCAGGTGCTTCCGCTTGTGCAGGTCCCAGAAGTGCAGCCGCCGGCCGTACTTGGCGCCGAGCAGCACCTCGGGGATCAGCCCGTTCTCGAACGTATCGGGCGTGCCCCACTCGCTGGTGACCAGCGTGTCGTGGCCGAGGTGCCACCACGCGTCATAGGCGAAATGCTGCGGGCCGCGGTCGATCTCCCACTGGCCGCGAATGTCGAAGGTCTCGTGGTCCATCAGGAACACGCCGCCCGGCCCCTTGCCCTCGCGGTTGCCGAGCGCGGCGACGTAGATGCCTTCCGGCCCGCAATGCACGGTGTGGGGACGCGTATAGCCGGCCTTCTCGGCCACCTCGGCGGGCTCGATCACCTTGACGATCTTCGGGTTCCTCGGATCGGGCTTGGTATCGAGGATGTGGATGCGCGAGGAGCGCAGGCCCGGCACCACCAGGTAGCGGCGCTCGGCATGCGCGTGCGGCGCGTTCGGGCACAGGCACGACGAGCAGGCGTTCCAGCCGAAGTGATGCAGCTCGTCGCCGGCATTCGGCATCGCCGTCGTAGCCGATGATCTGCGAGTAGGTCTTCGATTTCGGGATCGACGTCGACCACGGCGATCGCGTCCGGCGTCTTGCGGTCGGGATCGAAGGCCGCGACATAGGCCAGCGTCTCCGGGGCCGCCTTCATCGCCATGCGCGGGGAAGGATAGAAGCTGGGATCAGGTGTCCAGGTACCCATGGCTCGTCCTCTCTAGGAATCATTGGATGAAACTGCAGTTCACGCGGCTGTGTGGCTTGCGCCGACCAATGGCCCGGAAATGCCGGACGTCCATTGGCTTGTACTGGTCAGGTTCTTTTCGAGGCGGAGCAGCCGCCCATCCTCGCGCTTGCGCGCGACCGTGAAGCCGGCTCGCTTAGCCAATTTGATCATGGCGGCGTTGGCCGGAACGGTGTCCGCCACCATGCGCCGCAAGCCGGAGTCGGCGGCATGATCAATGAGCCGCTCGATGAGAGTATACGCCAGCCGCGCTCCACGCCAAGCGTCGGCCACGGCGACGGCGACCTCGCAGGTCTCCGGATCGGATGCCTCCACCACGTAGCGCGCTTCGCCGATCATGGTTTCCTGGGCGTGCGTGCAGGTGCCGGCCAGCAGGGCGACATGGTGCACATGATCGACGTCGGAGAAACGCTGCGCCAGCGCTGGCGTCAGGCCGGGCAGGCGCGTCATGAAGCGGAAGTAGCGCGCCTCGTCGGAAAGCCCGGCAAAGAAAGCGCGCTGCAGGTCGGCGTCCTGCGGCAAGGCGGGACGCAGGACCACGCGCCGTCCGGCCAGCCGTATCACGTCGATCAAATGTGCGGGGTAGCGGGAGAGTGTCACGGCAACGCCTCGGCCATCAGACGGCGACCGCCATACCTGGCTTGCTCGGCTCCCTGGTCGTCGCGGGCATCGCGGCTCGAAAGGGCCGCTTCAACGGCGCCGATATGAGCTGCCATGCAGGCGCCGACGGCATCGGCATGCGTCAGCGGACCCATGTGGCCAGCACCGTCGATCGACCGCCAGGCGTGCGGCCGGCAACAGCTTGGGCAGCGTCTCGGCAATGAGATGGGTTGGCCGCGGTGCATGCTCTCCGCGCAGGACGAGGACGGGCATGCAGCAACCCCGGCATACGCAGATGCGGGAGTCGGTTCTTCCATCAGGGCGTGAAAGTCGAGCGGAGCCTTGGGCATCCAGCGGATGAGGGCGGCCTGCACCGATGGGCGCAGCGTCGCCCAGGCGCCGGCGCCGCTCCAGTAGTCGACGAACGCATTGCGCCGCGGCGGTAGTCGCCGGTCACAACGCCCCGCTCGGTCGCCCGGGCGACGGCCGAAATCTCTGCAAAGGCGGCCGCGCCGCGCTCGCCCATGGCCTTCAACAGATGAAACGCCGACGGCTCATAGAGCGTCAGGCTGGCGACGCGGGCGGGTCGTGCCAGGGCCGCATGCAGCGCAACGCCGCCGCCATAGGAGTGGCCGACCAGGTGCACCTTGCGCGTCGCTGCGATCGATGAGCTCGATGGTCTCGCCGCCTCGTCGGCCAAGCGTGAATGCATGCATGCCGGTCCAGGGGCCGGTGCGCTCGCAGCCGTAGTGCTCGGGCGCCATCAGCTGGTAGCGGGACCCAGCGCCTCGCCGAGCTGCCGCCACTGGCCGGCGCCGGCACCGGAGCAATGCAGCGCGATCACCGGTGCGGGCGCCGTCCTGGCTGGCTTGTTGTGCTGCTGATGCATGGCGTCGCTCCAAAAAGGCCGTTGCCACATCTGCGTGCAACCTACGCAAGCACCGTATCGTCGCGATATCTTGTGCGAGGCCGATTTGGTATCGCCGGTATCGCGCGGTAACGAGACGCTCTCGGATGCGCGAGGATGCCGGTCGGCGGGCCGAATGGCCTTGGCGGAAGCTTGAAAATCCCATGAGAAGCGCTTGAGATCTGCCGGCCGCGAGCCAGGTGGCGATACAGACGATACAAATCGGGCGCGGCGCGAAATATCTGCGCTACAACTGGCGGCGACACTTGACCGGTGCGGAGATGAAACCGATGTCGCGTTCGATCGCTACTACCGGCCAAGCCCAGCAAGCGCGCCGGCAAGAGACCGAAGGCGACAGCAGGCGCGAGCGCCCGAGCACGGCCACAAGCTGATGCAGACCGTGCTCGACAACATGAGCGAAGGCGTCTGTCTGTTCGACAAGGATTTGCGCCTGCGTTTCATCAATCGCCAGTGCATGGAGTTCCAGAGCTTCCCGCCAGCGTCGCCTACCCCGGCGCGTCGGGCTCACGACATCATCCGCTTCCAGATCGAGCGGGGCGACTTCGGCCCGATCACCGATATCGAGCAGGTGCTGGCCGAGCGCGTGGCCCTGGCGCGCCAGCCGGGCGGCTATCGCTACGACCGGCGCACGGCCGGCGGCCAGCACGTCGAATTCAGTTTCAAGGCGCTGGCGGACGGCGGGCTGCTGGTGGTCTGCCGGGACATCACCGAGCTCAAGCGCGTGGAGGAATCGCTGCGCACGGCAGGCGATGTCCTGAGGGTGATCAGCCGGCCGACCTTCAATCTGCAATCCGTGCTCGACACGCTGGTCGTGACGGCCGCCCGACTGTGCGAGGCCGACTCGCTCGTTCGTGTTCTGCCTCGGACGCACGGCCTATCGCCTCTCCTCCAGCTTCGGCTTCTCGGACGACTACCGGGAGTACATGCAGCGCCAGAGCATCCTGCCGGGCCGCAATACGCTGGTCGGGCGAACCGCGCTGGAAGCCGCGATCGTGCATATCCCCGATGCCGTCGTCGATCCGGAGTACACCTGGAAGGAGTCGCAGAAGCTGGGCGGCTTCCGCACCATGCTGGGCGTGCCGCTGCTGCGCGAGGGCGCGCCGATCGGCGTGATCGCCCTGACGCGCTCGACGCCGCAGCCGTTCACGCGACCGGCAGATCGAGCTGATGAAGACGTTCGCCGATCAGGCCGTGATCGCCATCCAGACCGCGCGGCTGTTCGACGAGCTGAAGCGGCGCGAGGAGGCGGTCGCCGCGGCCAAGGAAGCGGCCGAGACCGCGCGCGACGTGGCCGAGCGCGAGCGCGCCGAGGCGGAGGCCGCCAACCAGGCCAAATCGACCTTCCTCGCCACCATGAGCCACGAGATCCGCACGCCGCTCAACGGCGTGCTCGGCATGATGGAGGTGCTCGAGCGCCAGGGCCTCGACGAGCCGCAGCGCCGTTCGGTGGCGACCATGCGCGACTCGGCGCAGGCGCTGTTGCGCATCATCGACGACGTGCTCGACTTCTCGAAGATCGAGGCCGGCCGGCTGGAGCTGGAGGAGACCGTGTTCTCGCTTGTCCGAGCTGGTGCAGGGCGCGCTCGGCACGTTTCGCCAGCAGGCGCGAGGCCAAGGGGCTGGCGCTCAACGTCGAGATCACGCTCGGGCTCCGCCGATGGCTGGTCGGCGATCCGACGCGCGTGCGCCAGATCCTGTTCAACCTGGTCGGCAACGCCATCAAGTTCACCGAGCGCGGCAGCATCCGCGTCAGGCCGGCACCGACGCCGCTGGGCGGCGGGCAGCACGCGCCTGATGCTCGCCGTCGCCGATACCGGCATCGGGCTCGAGCGCCGCAGCAGTGTGCGCGGGCTGTTCAAGCCGTTCGCGCAGGCGGACAGCTCGACCACGCGCCGGTTCGGCGGCACCGGTCTCGGCCTGTCGATCGTGCGCCGGCTGGCGCACCTGATGCATGGCGATGTCGCGGTCGAGAGCGAGGTCGGCGCCGGCTCGACCTTCACCGTGACACTGGTGCTGCAGGCCGCACCGGCCGGGCAGTTGCCGAAGAACGAGCACTCGGCCGCGCGTATCGGCCGAGGTGAGGTCCGGCCAACGGCAAGGCACCGAGGGTGCTGGTCGCCGATGATCACCCGGTCAATCGCGAGGTGCTGGTGCGCCAGCTCGAGCTGCTGGGCATTGCCGCCGACAGCGCCGAGGACGGCGTCGAGGCGCTGGCGGCCTGGGCGCGCGGCGGCTACGCGGCCATCCTCACCGACATCCACATGCCGGCCATGGACGGCTATCAGCTGGTGCAGCGCATACGCGCGGCCGAGGCCGCGACGGATCGCCGGCCACGCACGCCGGTGATCGCGGTGACCGCCAACGCCCTCAAGGGCGAGGAGCAGCGCTGCCTGGCCGTCGGCATGGATGCCTACATCACCAAGCCGATCAGCATGGAGAGGTTGCGCCTCACGCTGGAGCGCTGGCTGCCGATCCGGGAGCGATCCGTCGAAGTGGCGGAGGCCGCACGGCCAGGCGACGGTGCCGCGGCCATTGATGCCAGCGTTCTGGCTGCCTGGCTCGGCGACGATGCGGCGGCCATCGCCTCGCTGCTGCGCAAGTTCGCCAGCACCGCCGTGGAGAGCGAGGCCGAGATCGCTACGGCCATGCGGCAGGGCAATCTGGCGGTGGTCTCAGCGGCCGCGCACAAGCTCAATGGCGCCGCGCGGGCCGTCGGCGCGACCGGCGTTGCCGAGGTGGCCGCTCGCTTGGAACAAGCCGGCAAGGCGGGCGATCGAGCCGTCTGCAGCGACGCGCTCGGTCCACTGGCCGGCGAAATCCGCCGCGTTCTGCGGCTCTCGAACGGCTTAGCGAACGCATCCACCCGTCATCCCGGACGCGATGCTTGCATCGCGAGCCGGGACTGCCGCAGGCGCGCGATCGCCGCGGATCCCGGATAGTCTCGGCTGCGCCTCGGCTTCCGGGATGACGGGTAAACAGATGCGTCCTGCTCAGGCGCGGTCAATCCTTGGGCGGCACGAACATGTAGCCGACGCCGCGCACGGTGCGGATGGCGGTCGGATGCGCCGGATCGGGCTCGATCTTGCGGCGTAGGCGGGCGATGCGCAGGTCGATGGACCGGTCGAACGCCGCCATCTCCCGATGCGCGGTGACCTCCAGCAGCCAGTCGCGATTGAGCGGCCGGTTGGGGTTCTCCGCGAAAACCTTGAGCAGATCGAACTCGCTGGCGGCCAGTGCCTCCTCGCTGTCGTCGCCGGCATCGCACAGCACCCGCTTTTCCAGGTCGAGCACGCGGCGGCCCATGCGCACGCGCGGCCCTGTCGACGGGGCGGCGCCGGTGACGCGACGCAGCACGCTCTTCACGCGCGCCAGCAGCTCGCGGGCCTCGAACGGCTTGGCGATGTAGTCGTCGGCGCCGGTCTCCAGCCCGACCACGCGATCGACGGTGTCGGCGGCAACCGTCACCATGATGATGCCGATGCGTCCGCTCTTCTCGCGCAGCCAGCGCGCCAGCGCGAAGCCATCCTCGCCGGGCAGTCCGACATCGAGCAGCACCAGCGCCGGCAACTCGCGCTCGACCAGGCGGCGCAGCCCGACGCCGTCCTCGGCGCCGCTGACGCGGAAATTGTGCTTGCCGAGGTAGTCGACCAGAAGCTGGCGCTGGGTCGCCTCGTCCTCCACCACGACAATGTGCGGGCGAACATCCATCGCGTTCGCTTCAGGTCTCGAGGAAGCGCGTTATTTCCTCGAGCATGCGGGTCCGGGCGGGCTCGTGCTCGAGGATCATGTGGTTGCGGCTGTCCAAGGCCACGAAGCGCGATCCGGGGATGCCGGCCGCCATGCGCCGCCCTTCCTCGAACGGCTGCACGGCGTCCTCGCGGCAGTGCAGGACCAGCGTCGGCACGCGCACGTCGCCCAGCAGCTCGCTGACGTCGAGATCATCGAGCGCCTCGCGGATGCGTGCGGCATTTTCCGGCGACGTGGTCATGCGCTGCAGATCGTTGAACCAGGTGGCCTGCTCGGCAGTGGCCTCCGGTATGAACATCGACGTGAAGATCTGGCGAAACGCCGGGTTCTGCTGGCCCCAGCCCTGGCGCATCAGGGTCAGCAGGGCTTCGGTCTGCTCGATGGTGGCCGGCTCACCGCGCCGGCGCCGGCCGCGGGCGTAGCCGCCATACAGGATCATATGGCTCACGCGCTCGGGATGGCGCACGGCATAAGCGATCGACACCGCGCAGCCCTGCGAAATGCCAAGCAGGGCAAACTTCTGCAAGCCGTTGGCTTCCACGACGCTTTCCAGGTCGCGCACGAAGGCATCGAAGGAGATGTCGCCGACGTCCCAATCGGACAGGCCGTTGCCGCGCTCGTCATAGCGGATGAGCTGGCGGCGGGAGGCCAGCGCCCGCAACAGATGGCTCCAGATCGGGCTTTGCCAGTCGTATTCCAGGTGATTGAGCCAGTTGGCCGTCTTGAAGAGGGGCGGGCCCGAGCCGACGGTGGCATAGGCGATGCGCACCCCATCGGATGCCGTGCAGAACTTGATGTCCTGGCGCAAGGGCTGCGTCTGCGGCTCGCTCGGCGCCGTCGCAGCCGCGGCGCGGCATGGTGTCATTGACGTCGCCGACGAAGCGGAAGCCCTTGCGGGCGATCGTCTTGAGCAGGGCCTGCTCGGCTCCGCTGTCGCCGATCGCACGCCGGGCGGCGTTGATGCGGCTGGTCAGCGTCGACTCCGAGACGATCCTGCCGCCCCAGACGCCTTCCATCAGGTCATCCTTGCTGACCACGCGATCGCGGTTGCGGATCAGGTAGACGAGCAGATCGAAGACCTGGGGCTCGACCGCAACCAGCTCGCTCCCGCGCCTTAGTTCGCGCCGGTCGACGTCGAGGGCGTGGTCCTTGAATCGAAACGGCAAAGCGAGCCCCCATGGGCGAAAGGGCCGAGGGTCCCGCAACCCCGGGCAGCTGCGCAAATCATGGCTATCTCAAGGGTAAATGATGCCTGTGTCAAAGCTTTAGGCCCGCCTCCTTGGCATCGTCCAGGCAGACAAGGAGTTGTATCATGGGCACCACAACGGCACCTACTGCGCAGGTAACCGAACCGGGCAATGGCGGGGTGCGCCTGGCAGGATTGCTGCGCTCGCCGGTCCTGGCGTTGACATTTGCCACCTTCTTCTGGGCCGGGAGCTTCGTCGTCGGGCGTGCGATCAGCCATCACCTCGACCCGGTGGCGATCACGCTCTGGCGCTGGGTCATATCGCTGCTGATCTTCGCTCCGTTCGTGTGGCGCGATGGCATAAGGCACCTCCCAGTCGTGCTGCGGGAGTGGCGCCTGCTGGTGGGCCTCGGTGCGACCGGGATCGCCTTGTTCCACCCGCTGGTGTGGGTGGCGCTGCAGCACACGTCGGCGACCAACGCCCTGCTGACCTTCTCCCTGTCGCCAGTTGTAATCCTCGTTTGCGGTTCCGTTCTCACCGGTAAGCGGCCGACGGGCAGGGAAGTCGGCGGCGTGCTGGCATCGATGGCCGGCGCCGCTGTCCTGATCACGCGCGGCGACCTCGCGGTGATCGCCTCGATGGGCTTCAATGCCGGCGACCTGTGGATGCTGATGGCTGTGGCGGTCTGGGCTGCCTATTCCCTGCTGCTCCGCCGCCGCCCATCGGATCTGCCGCAGACCCTGGCCCTCGTATCGAGCATCGTCGTGGCACTGCCGCTGCTGTTCGCCTTCACCCAGCTCATGGGATCAAGCGTAACCCTGCCCTGGTCCGGCCCGGTGTTGCTCGGCGTTGCCTATGTTGCCGTGTTCGCTTCGGTGGTGAGCTTCCTGTTCTGGTCGCATGGCGTGGCCGAGCTTGGGCCGAGCCGCGCCGGCCAGTTCGTGCACCTGATGCCGGTGTTCGGCGCGGCCCTGTCGTTCGCCTTCCTGGGCGAGCCGCTGTCGGTTGCCCAGATCGTCGGCGCCGTGTTCGTCCTGACCGGCATCGTGCTGATCGAGACGCAGCCTCAGCTCGCCGGTACAGCCACAAGCCGGTGAGCGGGCGCGTGATGCGGCATGGAAGTCGTGGCCGAGCCGGTTGTCGCCCGGCTCGGCCCGATCGTCAGGAAGCCAGAACCCCGTTGGCCTTGAACCAGGCCGCCGCCCGGTTCCAGGCATCGTCGGCGGCATCCTTGCGGTAGCTCGGCCGGTAGTCGGCGTGAAAGCCGTGCGGCGCGCCGGGAAAGATGTGGAACTCCGCCTTCTTGCCGGCCGCCTGCAGGGCCGCCTTCATGGCCTCGACCTGGGTGACGGGAATGCCCTGGTCGGCCTCGCCGTAGAGGCCGAGCACGGGCGCCTTCATGTCAGGCGCGAGTTCGGTGGCACTCTTCGGCCAGAGGGCCTTCTGCCCTGCCGGGTCGACCAGGGAACCGTAGAAGGCAACGCCGGCCTTGAGGTTGGCGCTGTTGGCTGCGTAGACCCACACCGCGCGACCGCCGCGGCAGAAGCCGACGATCCCGAGCTTGCCGGTGTCGCCGCCCTGGCTCTTCGCCCAGGCAGCCGTCGCGTCGAGATCGGCGATCAGCTCGGCATCCGGCTTGGCATTGACGATCGGCATCAGCTCGGCCGTTGTCCGTGATCTTGGTCAGGTCGACGCCCTTGCGGAAATAGTAGTCGGGCGCCACCGCGAAGGCGCCGAGCTTGGCCAGGCGCCGCGTCACGTCCTTGATGTATTCGTGCAGGCCGAACACCTCCATGGCGACCAGGATGACAGGCGCATTCTGCGCATTGGCCGGCTTGGCGAAATAGACCGGCATCTCGCCGTCCGCCACCTTGACCTTGGCCTCGCCGGTGGTGAGGCCGCTGGTGTCCGTGGTCACCACCTGGGCCCGCACCGGGCCGGCGGCGAGCGTATAGCCCGCGGCCGATGCCGCCGATGCCGTCATGAAACCGCGCCGGGACAGGGGCGCCGTCTTGGTCAATCCAACAACATCGGAGGGAAGCTCGTTCTGCACTGCCATGCGTGGTCTCCACGTGATCTCTTCCGGCCGCTCAATGAGGGCAGGCCTAGCCCAACAACGTGACGGAGGCGCGCCCCGGCAGGCTCGCGTCGATCAAAGTGCCGTGACATGCCCCGGTGCTGCCCCATCGGTTCACCGCTCCAGACACGCGCCCATCCACTATCCGACAGGCGACAGACGCTGGTGCGGAACTCCCCAGCATTCGCGGCGGCGCTCCTTGCTCCGCCGGAGCCGGCAGCCATACCGTCCAGCCAACCGTGAGTGACGTTGGGGGGACACGGGTCCGATGCACATTCCATTGTATGAACCGTATCTGCGTGGCAACGAGCGAGCCTATGTCAACGATTGTCTGAACAGCGGCTGGATCTCCTCGCGCGGCGCCTACGTGCGGAGGTTCGAGCAGGCGTTCGGCGATTTCATCGGCGCGGAACACTGCAATTCCGTCTGCAACGGGACGGCGGCGCTGCATCTGGCCCTGCTGGCTGCCGGCCTCGGCCCCGGCGATGAGGTGATCGTTCCGACGCTGACCTACATCGCTTCGGTCAATGCCATTGCCTATGTCGGCGCGACGCCGGTGTTCGTCGACGCGTGCCCGGACACTTGGCAGATGGACGTCGACGAAGTCGCGGGCCGCATCACGCCCCGCACCAGGGCGATCCTCGCGGTCCACCTATACGAAGGCCCCTGCGATACCCTGGCGCTGCAGTCGCTGTGCGAACGCCACGGCTTGCAGCTCATCGAGGATTGTGCCGAGGCCTTCGGGGCGTCGGTCAACGGTCGGCACGTCGGTACGTTCGGCGACATCGCCGCCTTCAGCTTCTACGGCAACAAGTCGATCACGACTGGCGAAGGCGGCATGGTCGTCTGCAAGACGCAGGCCCTGCACGATCGCTGCTACCTGCTGAAGACGCAGGGCGTCAGCCCGCTCCGCGAGTATGAGCACAGCGTGCTCGGCTACAACTATCGGATGACCAACATCTGCGCGGCCATCGGGCTCGCGCAGCTCGAGCTGGCGGAGACCATCCTCACCCGCAAGCGCAAGATTGCCCAGCACTACCGCAAGGCTCTGCGCGACCTTCGGTATCCTTCATGTCGCGCCGCGACGGTGAGCGCCCGTCGCATTGGATGTGCTCCATCGTCGTCGACGAGGCCGGCCAGCGCGACCGGCTGCGGGAGCATATGGCGGCACGGGGCATCGAGACGCGGCCGTTCTTTCGGCCTGCGCATACCATGCCGGTCTTCTTCGAGCGCCGCTCCTATCCGATCGCCGAGGCGCTCAGCGATTGCGGGATCAATCTGCCGAGCTGGCCGGGTCTCTCCGAACGACAGCTGGCGCATATCGTCAATGCGCTGCGCGAGTATTTCGGCGCGACGGCGAGCCCGGCTATCGAGGCGGCGGAGTAACCGTGAGCACGCAAGATCGCCGGCAGCACGCGGGGGCCACAATGATCGTCGACCGGCCACTTCGTGCGATGTGGCCTCTGAATCACACGATGGCGCGTGCGTTCGAGGTGCCGACGCTGAAGCGCGCTCCGCGCATCGCCGTGCTGCTGCGCACGAGTATCGCGGCGGCACGCTACGCGGCGCCAAGCTGGTGGCTGAGGCGTTGCTGTGCGGCGCGCGTCTCGCGGGCCAGGCCACCGAGATTGTATTCGGCCATGTCGACAATCCTTCGCTTTATGCGGATCACGACTTCGCCGATTTGCCGACCAGCATTGCACGCCGTCCGTTTCGGTGGGGCAAAGCAAGCCAGGCGGAAGCGGCACGGGCCGCGACCTATGCCGGCACGTGGCTGGATGCGTCCGGCCCCTGCGTGTTCCCTGACGACGGTATCAACCAGTTCCTCGACTGCGATCTCTGGCTGCTCGTCTCGGACCGGATACCGGAACCCTTGCTGGCGCTGCGGCCTTACGTGGTGCTCGCCTATGACTACCTGCAGCGGCACGAGCTAATTCTCACGCCCGAACGCAATGCGGCCTTCCTGGACAGGGCACGGCGCGCGCAGCGCGTGTGGGTGACCAGCCAGGTCTCGCGGGAAGATGCGATCCAGTTCGCGGGAGTTCCGAGCGAGCGGGTCGTCCTGCTGCCCATGCTTGCGCCTCGCCTTCCACCACCGCGGGCGAGCGCGGCGAGGCGGGGTCGACCCTACTTCGTATGGCCGACCAACCCCGCGCCGCATAAGAACAACGCCAATGCGATCAAGGCCCTGCAACTCTACTACGAGGAGTTCGAGGGCCGGCTGGATTGCCGGGTGGTGGGTCCCGGGTCGGGCACCATCGCCGCTCTCGAGGCAGCTCACTTCGTGCGCGGCCTATCGAGCATGGCGAGCAGGGAAGAGGCGTCGCCCGTTGCCATCCTCGGCGAGCTGTCTGATGGGCGCTATCGGGCGCTTCTGGCGGGTGCCGAATTCTTGTGGCATCCCGCGCGCCGCGACAACGGGACATTCTGCGTGTCGAGGCCGCGTCGCTGGGCGTGCCGGCGCTGTCCAGCGACTATCCGGCCATGCGCGAGATCGAGGACGCGTTTGCGCTCGGCCTGGCGTGGATGGACCCGACGTATCCGCTCGATATGGCAAGGCAGCTCAAGCAAATGGAGCAGGATGCTCGCGACCGGCGCGACCTGCTGCCCGACCGGCAACGCCTTGCCGAAGCCTCGCTCGAAAATGCGGCACCAAGGTACTGGGAGGCCGCGCGGGCATGTCTGTGAGAACCTACGGCATCTATCTTTGCTACGCGCCGCAAGTGGACCTGCGTGCCGAGGGGCTCGGGCGACACCTCGCCGCGTTCCTGCGGGCTGCCGAAGGGCGCACCGACATTTTGTTCGTCATCGCCTGTCCGAGCTGGATGCGCGCCACGCTTCGGCACCTGTGCGATGAGGCAGGCGTCGATTTCGGGGCATTGCAGGTTCTGGCGCCGGCCGATTCGCCGCCTCTCCTGCAGGTATTCGGTCTCCTCAGCAGAGTGCGCAACCGCCAGCGCGGCCCGGCATGGCTGAGCCGTGCCACGGCATGGTTGCGCAGCGGCATCGAGCGCGCGAGCACCTGGGGGGAGGCGAGGCTCGCCGGCACGCGCAGCTACGTCGTGCTCGCCTTAATTTCGCTGGCGGCCGCCGTGTTCGTTGTTTTACGCGCGGGCGTACGGCAACTATCGGCCATGGTGCAGGCCGCTCTGCGCGGCCTGACCAGGATCGCGGCGCGTCAACTACGCCCCGTGCGGGCGCGCGCGGATGCTGCGTTGAGCAATTTGAAGCGCGACCCCTTCATCCTGCGGCTCTACCGTCACATGGAGGCATCCGAGGTCGAGCTCCTCCTGAAGCTCATCGCCGGACGCCCGGACATTGCCGCGTGGTATTGCCCCACGGCATTCTGGCCCCAGTTCAACGCGATTGCCGCGCCGCGGCTGATGAGCGTGCCCGATGTCGTGCTCACCGAGTATCCGATCGGCTTTGCCATGGCCGGCGGCGGCCGGTTTGAGCAGACCTTCCATGATGTGGAAGCGGCCATTCGCGGCAGCGACCACCTGGTGACGTACAGCGACTACGTGAAGCGCACGACGCTGGTTGCGCGATACCATATCGATCCCGAGCGGATCGAAGTCATCCGACACGGGGTCAACGACCTGGGTGCGCTTCTCGCCCTCCCAGACGTGGGGGGCGATCGAACCAAGCGCGGGACCGGCTACTGCGTGTCGCTGTTCCGCAGCGCCCTGGACAAGGCGGTCGGCAACGGGCGTGCAGGGACCTACGGCAGCGGTGATGTTCGCTTTCTCTTCTATGCGAGCCAGCTGCGGCCCAACAAGAACGTCCTCACCCTGCTGCGGGCCTATGAATGGCTGCTGCGCAGGCAGGCGATCTCGCACAAGCTCATTCTGACCGGCGATCCGCGCGAGACCCTGAGCCTCAAGGAGTTCATTGCCGAAAAGGGCATCGAGAACGACGTGCTGTGCCTGCACCGGCTGTCGGAGCGCGAACTGGCGGCCTGCTATCGGCTGGCCGATCTTGCGGTCAACCCGAGCCTTTCGGAGGGCGGCTTTCCGTTCACCTTCGCCGAGGCGGTGTCGGTCGGCACGCCGGTCGTGATGGCGCGCATTCCCGTGACAACCGAGTGTCTGGGCCAGGCGCCGGTCGCCGCCTCGATGCTGTTTGACCCCTACGACTGGCGCGCCCTGGCCGATCGCATCGCATGGGCGCTGGCCAACAGGGAGGCGCTGTACCGCGCACAACGACAGTTCTTTGACGAGACCGTTGCGAAGCGGACCTGGGCCCACGTGGTGGACGATCATATCCGCGCGCTCGATCGCATTGCGCGCGGCACGCAGCGCGCCGATAGCGCCGATGTGCACAAGGTGCGGGAGCACGCATGACCTACACCGGCCTCCTCATCCTGGGCTTCGGCGGTCACGCGCGCAGCGTGGCTGATATCGCGCTGTGCAGCGGCATGCCCTGCCTTCGCTTCTACGATGTCAATGCCCGGATCGGCGAGCAGTTCAACGGCTTTCCCGCTATCGCCATCCTGCCCAAGGTGCTGCCCGATGGCTGGGCGTTCCTTCCGGCGGCCGGCGACAACGACGCGCGCCAGCAGCAACTCGGCTGGCTTGCCGCCGACCGGCTGGCGACGCTGATTTCCCCGCGCGCCTACATCGGCGTCATGGCCAGCGTCGGGCTGGGTCGCTGGTTGCGCATGCGGCGCATCTCGGCCCGGCCGTCGAGGTCGGCAGCGGCGCCATCATCAACACCGGTGCCATCGTCGATCACGAAAGCACTGTCGGAGATTGCAGCCATGTCTCGGTCGGGCGCAACGGTAGCGGGCCGGTGCCGCATTGGGCGGCGCGTGATGATCGGCGCCGGCGCGACCGTGCGTGACGGACTGTGCATCGGCGACGACATCATTATCGGCGCGGGCGCGGTGGTGGTGTCGGATCTGCTTCAGCCAGGCGTGTACGTCGGCGTCCCGGCCAGGCCACTGGGCCGGGCGTCGGCGAAAGATGGAGTGCGGCGATGAGGGTACTGCATTTCTACAAGACGTATCTGCCGGACGCCCACGGCGGGGCGCAGCAGGTCATCTACGAGATATGCGAGGGAACCAAGCGCTATGGCATCGACTGCGAGGTGCTGGCGCTGACCTCGCACGAGAGCGACACACGCATGGTCGGGGGACATCGCGCGCATTTCCAGCAGCGGGCCGTGAAAATCGCGTCGACCGACCTGTCGATGTCGGCGGTCGGCCGGTTCCGGAAACTGGCGGCCCATGCCGACGTCGTGCACTACCATTTTCCCTGGCCGATGATGGATGTCGCGCACTTCCTGGTGCTGCACGGCAAGCCCTCGGTGGTCACCTATCACTCCGACATCGTGCGGCAGCGCTTTCTGTACCCGTTCTACAGACCGATCATGCACAGGTTCCTGGCCAGCGCCGACACCATCGTTGCCACATCGCCAGCCTACGTCCGCACGAGCCAGGTGCTGCGCCGCTACCGCGACAAGGTTCGCGTCATCCCGATCGGCATCGATGATGCGCCGCTGCGCAATCCCGATCCGGCCTTGCTGCAGCGCTGGCGCGCGAAAGTGGGCAGCGGGTTCTTCCTGTTCATCGGCGTGGCGCGCTACTACAAGCGGCTCGATGTCCTGCTCGAGGCGGCGCGTGGAACCGGAATGCCGGTCGTGATTGCCGGCGCCGGCAATGACGATCAGCTGGCCCCGCAGTCCCGTGGCGAAGTGCGGTCCGACAACATCATCTATACGGGCGCCATCAGCGATGCGGACAAGGCTGCGCTGCTGCATCTCTGCAATGGGGTCGTGCTGCCGTCCGGTTTGCGGTCCGAAGCGTTCGGGATCGTGCTGCTGGAGGGTGCGATGCTTTCCAAGCCGCTGATCTGCTGCGAACTCGGTACCGGCACGACCTATGTCAACGTCGACGGGCTGACCGGATTTGCCGTGCCGCCGGGGGATGCCGGGGCCCTGCGCGCTGCCATGCGGCGTCTGCACGACAACCCTGACCTGGCGCGCCAACTGGGCCACAACGCGCGCAAGCGCTACCTCGACCTGTTCACGAGCGATCGCATGGCGAGGAAGTATGCCGAGGTCTACGAGCAGGTGAGCGGGCTGCCGATGCACCTGACGCCCAGCGCGGTCCCGCAGCACGCCCGCTCCAGGCAGCATGGATAGAACTGCAGGGATGGCACCGCAGACTTATACCGGCGTCATGGTGCCGGCGTCGGTGTCGCCGATCAGCGGCACGAAGCACACGTCGGCCAGGGTCTGCGAGTCGAAGCTCGTCGCGTCCCGCCGCGTTATGCGGATCAGGTCTTGCGCCCACCGGGTCGGCCCGACGGGTATGACGAGCCGGCCGCCGATCTTGAGCTGGGCCTGCAGGGCGGGCGGCACACTCGATGGTGCAGCCGATACCAGGATGGCGTCGAACGGCGCCATCTCCGCCCAACCCTGGGTGCCGTCCGCGCTCTTGACGTGGACGTTGGCGTAGCCGGCTTCCGTCAAGCTGCGGGCAGCCTTCTCGGCTAGCTGCGGGATGCGCTCGACGGTATAGACCTCGCGCGCGATCTCGGCGAGGACAGCGGCCGCGTAACCTGAGCCCGTGCCGATCTCCAGCACCGTCTCGCCGCCCTTGAGCTGCAACGCCTCCACCATGAACGCGACGATGTAGGGCTGGGAGATCGTCTGCCCCTTGCCGATCGGCAACGGCGCATCGGCATAGGCGCGGCCACGCAGCCGCCGCGGCAGAAAGGCCTCGCGCGGCACCTTCTCCATTGCGGCCAGGACCAGCGGATCGTTGATGCCGCGCGCGGCAAGGTGGTGCGCCACCATGCGCTTGCGCAGCTCGCTCATGCTTGCCATGTCAGCACCTTGCTTATCTGCATTCTGCCACGCCCGCCGGCTGTACGCAGCCACTCGCGAGCACGGACCTGGTGCGGCGCCGAACTTGGGATGATCGGCGCAGTGTCTTGAGAATGACTTGAGCCGACCCCATGTCTTTGATGCGCGTCATGCGGGGCGCCGGTCCCGCATTTCCCTCACAGGGCTGGCGCCCACTCTCTCTTTGCACAGCCATGCCGCGGCTCGGTGTTTGGAGCGCTCGTCACGCGTGGCACGCAACAGAGCGTCAGGATGGGGACAGGACGACCATGGACAGCACTGAGACAAGACTGATCGACTACAAGACCCATATCCTGGTCGGCGTGCGCGCCAACGGCGTCATGACGGTCATTTGCGATTGGCCGCATGTGCCCTCGCAAGCGGAGGTGCAAGAGGAAATCGATGGCGCACGCGATGGCTACGTCACGTACGCGCTTTGCACTCCGACCTCGGTGATCCCGGCAGGCGATGATGCTGGCGGTGAGACATCGGGAAAGGCGCGATTTGGGCGGGGCTGAGGCTGGCACTCGCGTTAGCCATCGATGGCCCCTACAAATCCGGGCCGAGGTCTTGTCTAAGCGGGCCGGTCTTGTCTAAGAATGGACTTGATGCCAGGGCAGCTTGGCTCAATTCGGGAAGAAGCGTGAGGGGGAGCATAGCGTGAGCAGCGAGCCGACCATTCAAACCAACGTCGACGTTTTCAGCGACAACGGCGCGTACTTCGTCAGGACCGAGATCGAGGCCCGCATCGTCAACGTGCATGGGCCGGTGACGGACCTGGAGGCCGCCAAGCGCGAGCAGGAAAAGCAGGTGGCGCGCCTCAAAGAGTCAAAGGAGCTGCTGAGACGAGAGCTGCAGCGCGCCACCGATTAGCTGTTCGCTGGGGGCTGATACCGTCTCCGACTGATTGCTTCCTCGTAGGTTGGGTCGAGCGTCAGCGATGACCCAACACAAAATCCGATGAGGAACATGCCTTGTGTTGGGTCAGCGCTTCGCTTGACCCAACCTACGGAATTGATCACGCCGCGCGTATGCTCTGGGCGGCCTCCAGCCAGCCCTTGATCTTCTCGATGTCGGGCGGATCGCCGTTGCGCAGCAAGCGCTGGCCGGCGGTCGAGGCCGCGTAGGCCAGCACGTCGGCGCATAGCTTGTCGGCTTCGGCTGCCGCGATGGCCTCCCCGCTGGCGTAACCTGCGCCGACCAGAAGCTGGGCATGCGTGCCGCGCAGGCCCGGCACCGTGCAGACCAGCCGCGCCTGGTCCTGCCAGGCAGCGATCGTCTCGGTCGTGACGCCACGGGCATCCATCAGCACCGCGAGGGCGGCCGGCTCGGCCTTGATGAGGTCGCGCACGGTCTTCACGCCGTGCGGATAGAGCCGCTCGGCGGTCTTGGGACCGATCGATGGGCCATCCACCACGTCCTGCTCCAGCGAGAGATGGAAGCGAGGCTCGGCGGTCCGGTTCGCCGTGGCTTCGGCAGGCGCAGCCTTGCGCTCTCTCGGCTTGATGGCCGTGACCTTATCGAGCCGGTCGGTCAGCCCGGCCCTCGGGCGTGACGCAACGGATGGCGTGGCCTCCGGTTCATCGAGCGCCGCATGCACCGCCTCATAGGCGGCTTCGCGGCGCGCGGCGAGTGTTGCGTTGCCGGCCGCAGGTCGGATGGCCGGCTGCGAGCGCAGCTGCACGACGTTGTCGCCGGGCGTGGCCGCAGCGCGACGCTGGTCGATGCGTGTCACCACCCGATCGCGCGGCGTGAAGGGAAATACCTTGGAAGGCTCGGGCTTGGGCGGCAACTTGGCCAGCACCTCCGCGGCATGCAGGTCCCGCACCATGCGGTCGTCCTCGGAGAGGGTCTTGTTCACCGTGCCGGTGGCGATCAGCTCGTCGTACATGCGCTCGACCTGCCGGCGCTCCTCGGCATCGGCCATGCGCTTGGTGAGCACCTTGATCGGCACCTGCACCGTGGCCAGCAGGGTGGCGGGCAGCAGAGCGGTCTCAGGCGGATGCATGTTGGACTCGTCGATGGCCCGATCCAGCACCGCCGCGAAGCTGATGCTGGCGTACCAGATCAGCCGCGAGACGATGCGCTTGGCCACCTGGTCGAGACCGCTCGGCGGATCGGATACGCCGCGCTGGATGTCATAGTGGGCAATCAGCTTCTCGTAGTAGCCGTTCGCCATCTCGGCGCCCTGGCAGACGAGTTGCTCCAGCCAGTTCGGATCGCGCGATATGTCCACCTCGATCCGGTCGAACTCGCCTTTGCCGAGCGCGTAGAGCTCGTCGTAGGCCTTGGAGATGCTCCACTCCACCGCGCGATGGATGTTGTTCTCGGCTTCGGACTGGGCGGTGTGGAAGGGGTGCAGCGGGTCCGTGTAGTAGTGGCTCAGCACGCCCGCGCAATAGACCGCCGTCTGCCAGTCCTGCAGCGTGAGCGCTTCGACGAGGTGCTGGTACCAGCTGCGCACCTTGTCCGGCGCGCCGCCCCAATAGCCGTCGCGCGTGTGCAGCACGTGATTCTTGAAGTCCTTGAACTCCTTGTCGGGCGCCTTCGAGCCGTCGAGGTAGATCTTGGCGTTGGCCAGGAACAGCCGCTGCCACAGGTCGGCGTCCATGGACTTGAGGTGACGCAGCGCGTCGAGGGCGAGCTTGTGATGCGTGCCGGACGCGTGTCCGGCATAGACGATGTGGAACAGCAGGTTCATGAGGAGGGCAGTCCTGAACGGCTGAGGTGATGACAGGACGCACGACGGGCCACAGGCGACAACGATAGTCCGAGTCGTGCGAGCGCGTGAACGCGCCTATCCCCAGCGCAAATTCCCGGTCGGCCTCCGGCGGTTCAAGGAAGGTCGTGGAAAGCTAGCGGAACAGGGCGGGGCGCGAACGCGAAGCCGTCGATGGAGCGCTGCGGGTCCTGGGAGCGCGTCAGGCGCCAGGCGTAGTCGGCGGGCGTCCTGGCAATGTGCTCTTTCAGGACGATCGCGGCTTTCTCCACGTCGCCCTTTTCGACCTGTCGGACCAGATCCTTGTGATCCTTGAGAGACTGGCCATGCGTGCGCGCGTCGATGACGAGCCGGTTGCGCAGGATCTGCACCAGCACGGCGATGTTCTCGTAGGCCGTCGCCAGATAGGCGTTGTTGCTGTGCTCGATGATGGTGCGATGCAAGCGGTCATCCAGGGCACGATACTGCAGGGAATCGCCTTGCGATTTGCTCGGCTTCATTTTGGCGAGGATGGCCTTGAGCGCCGCGACCAATGCAGGCGCGTGGTCGCGCATGCCAATCCGCAGCGCTTCGATCTCCAGCAGGGTGCGGAAATTGCTCAGCGCCTGGGCGTCGACTTCGCTCAATGGAAAAACGAACGTGCCCCGTTGCGGCAGGATCTGCACCAGACCCTCGGCCGCCAGGCGAACCAGCGCTTCGCGGATCGGCGTCTTGCTGATGCCGAGTTCGGCGGCCAGGGTGGTTTCGGACAGGGCCTGCCCAAGCTTCAGATCACCGTCCACTATCCTACGGCGGATTAGCTCCGTAGCGTTGCTCGCCAGGGATTGTGTTGGCGTCCGCCTTCGCAAAACTGTGCCTCCAGTGGTGCACTTATAGAAGTCTAGCATGGCCGGGCGGCCACAGTCAGATCGGCATTGTTAGCAGGGCATTGCCCCGTCCTAAAGATACTAGTATGGCAGTATCGCCAGCGGGGCCCGTAAGTGTTCGCAATAGCTGCGAGGCGTACCCGCATGTGTCAAAAACTGACTTTCGATGCTGGAACGGCAGCCCCCGGGACCGGTCAGCGGGTTTGCCCAAGGTGTGGCTTGGCGCTCCAGGTGGTGGACGTCGGCGAGCGCCCGAGCCTTCGCTACGATTTCCCGGCCTGGGACAGGCAGTGCCTGTTCCCGTTGCTGGGCGGGCCGTCGGCCTGCCTCAGCATGCAGGCCGCGGCAGCTAACCGCCCGCGCCAGTCCCGCACAAGCTGACGTCTGGGAGAGGCTCGCCGCCAACGCAGCGCGCACCGACGTGGGTGCGCAACGCGCAGGCTCGCGGTGGACCCGTGTTTACCGCCCCTCGCGCCACCAGGTGGCGGCGAGCAGGGCCAGCAGGGCGGCAAGGGCCAGCAGGCCGTTGAACATCGGGATCAGCTTGACGCCGCGCGTGACGTAGGCTTCGCGATCCCTGAGGCCGAGCCAGCCTGAGCCGGCCAGCACGCGCGCATTCGCCAGCATCGAGATGCGTGGCACGTCGACGGCGGTGTCGCTCGACAGCAGGCCGTTGCCGCGCGTCCAGAACACGCCGGCACCGGTGGCCTCGCTCAGCGGCTTCATCTTGAGATCGGTGGCGGTGACCTCGCTCATCTCGCGCGCATCCTCGATGCCGGCGTGAGCGACGGCCGTCAGGCGGCCCGAGGGGGATTGGCTCTGCATCTTGTAGAGGCCGGGTGCGCGCACATCGACCGTGCTGCGCCATAGTCCGGGTCCGGCCCGCTCGAGGGTGACATCGGACGTCTCGCCGCCGGGTGCGGACAGCTGCACGACCGGCACGCTGTCCTCCATCGAGCGGCGCTCGATGGTGAGCTTGAGGCCGCGCGCCGAGGCGAGCAGGCGCTCCTCCTCGAGGTCGGGCTCCTTCATCAGCCAGTGCGCCAGCCGGCGCAGCAGGTCGGTGTGCGGTCCGCCGCCTTCGTAGCCGCGTGCCCACAGCCAGGCGTGATCGGACAGCAGCAGCGCCACGCGGCCGCGATCCTTGCGGTCGAGCAGCAGCAGCGGCCGGTTCTCGGCGCCGTTCATGACGACGCGGCCACGGCTCGGCACCACGTCGACCTGGCGGAACCAGCGGCCCCAGGACGGGTCTTTGGTGGCGTCGGTGACATCGGAGCCAGGCAGGCCGCGCGTGACGGGATGCTTGGCGCCGTCACCCGACAGCTTGGCCTTGAAGGGCTGCTCCAGCAGGCGCCCGGTGGGCGTCGCCGGCAGCACCACCGACAGCGGCGTGCGCGACAGGCTCATGGCGCCGGCGAAGTCGTCGCCGGCGGCGACCAGCAGCGCGCCGCCCTGCTCCACGTAGCGGGCGATGTTCTCGTAGTACAGCAGCTGCAGAATATCGCGGTGCTGGTAGCGGTCGAAGATGATGAGGTCGAAGCAGTTGATCTTGTCGGAGAACAGCTCGCGCGTCGGGAAGGCGATCAGGGAGAGCTGGTGGATGGGCGTGCCGTCCTGCTTCTGCGGCGGACGCAGAATGGTGAAATGCACGAGGTCGACGGCGGCGTCCGAGCGCAGCAGGTTGCGCCAGGTGCGCTCGCCGGCGTGCGGCTCGCCCGACACCAGCAGCACGCGCAGGTTCTCGCGCACGCCCTCGGCCACGATCACGGCGCGGTTGTTGACCAGCGTCAGCTCGCCGGGCGCGCCCTCGGCCTCGATCTCGACGATGTTCTGGCCGGCGTGCGGGAAGTCCATCTCCGCCGTCACGGTGCGGCCGATCTGCACGCGGCGCAGCTCGTCGCTGCGGCCTTCGCGGCGGATGCGCACCTGCACGGTGTCGCCCGGCTGACGGGCGGCGGCCTTCCTCGACCACGCGGAACTGGATGTTGCGTTCGCCGCCGGCGCGCTCGGGGCCCTGCGGACGCTCGCAGTTCTCCTTCTTCTCGCCGACGATGCCGTAGCGCGGCGCCTTGATGATCTCGATGCGGCGGTCGTACTCGCCGGGCTTGCCGGTCAGCAGCGCGTGCACCGGCGCATCGAAGCCCAGCGCGCGCGGCGATTTCACCACGTCGTGCACCTGGCCGTCGGTGACCATGATGACGCCGGCCAGCCGGTCCGGCGGCGTGTTGGCGAGCGCCGAGTTGAGATCGGTGAACAGGTGCGTGCCGGAAGCCGCCTCGCCGGTCGGCCTGGAGGACGACACCCAGCGCACCTGCAGATTGTTGATGCCGCCGAGCTTGGTTTCCAGTTCGCTCTTGATGGCCTGGGTCTGTTCGGGGCGTCCGGCGATGCTCTGGCTCAGGCTCTCGTCGAGCACGACGATGGCGATGTTGGCGAGGCTCTCGCGCTCCTCCTGGCGCAGCGTCGGATTGGCCAGCGCGGCCAGCAGGGCGGCCAGCGACAGCGCGCGCAGCAGGGCGCCGCGGCTGCGCCGCACCAGCAGCAGCGCCACCATCGCCACGGCCAGGATGATGCCCGCCCAGAACAGCGGGGCCGGCACCATCGGCGCAATGTCGATCGACCAGTTGCTCATTCGCTCGGCCTGCTCCTCCCTCTCCCCGCTCGCGGGGAGAGGGTCGGGGTGAGGGGCAGCAACACCCACTGGAGCAAGCGTCTGCCCCTCACCCTAACCTTCTCCCCACTGAAGTGTGGGGAGAGGGAACTTGTTATCCCTTGCGTCATCACTGCCCCAGCCGCTCGAGGATGGCCGGCACGTGCACCTGGTCGGTCTTGTAGTTGCCGGTCAGGGCGTACATGACGATGTTGACGCCGGTGCGGTAGGCCATCTCGCGCTGCCGCTCGCCGCCGGGCACGACCGGATAGAGCGGCTGGTTGCGGTCATCCAGCGCCCAGGCCGACGCGAGGTCGTTGGAGGTGATCAGGATCGAGCTGACGCCGTCGACGCGGCGGGCCTGCCTCGCCTGCTCGCTGTCGGCGGGCGCCTCGGCCTGCACCCAGAGCTGGCCGCCGTCCCAGCGGCCGGGGAAGCTGCGCAGCAGGTAGAACGACTTGGTGAGCACATGGCTCTCGGGCACCGGCTCGAGGCGCGGGATGTCGAGATTGCCGAGCAGTCGCTGCAGCGGCGTGCCTTCGCCGCGCATGGTGAAGCCGGTCGGGATGCCCTGGCCGTAGTCCTTGGTGTCGAAGATGATCATGCCGCCTTGCTTCATGTAGGCGTCGATCTTGGCCAGCGTCGCGTCGGGCAGCGGCTTGGCGCTGGCCAGCACCGGCCAGTACAGCATGGGATAGAAGGCGATCTCGTCGGTCAGGATGTTGACCGCATACGGCTCGCCGGGCTCCACCGCCGTGCGCGTGGTGAGGAACTTGCCGAGGCCGATCAGGCCCTGCCGGCTGGTCTGGTCGGTGGTCGGATCGCCGGACACCACATAGCCGAAGGTCACCTTGCCCGTGGCCTGGATGGCGCGCGCGTCCGCGGCGCCCGGCCTGGCTGGCGCGTCTGTCTGCGCGCTGGCGGGCCACGCCGTGCATGTAGGCCGAAGCGCCGAGCGCCAGCACGGCGATGGCGGCGGCTCCCGCCCGGCCGAGGCGGCGGCCGAACATGGCGCCGCCGCTCTGCAGCAGCACGACGGCCAGGATGTCGACGAACAGGAGCATCAGCGCGATGGCTCAGCAGCTCCGGCTTCAAGGGACGGGCGGTGTCGCTTTCATAGGCGCGGCGATCGACGCCCGAGGGCAGCGAGGGCATGGGTTTGATCAGGCTCTTTTGCGTCATCAGGTTGAGGGCACGCGGGGCACCGGCAGGACCATAGTAGCCGGGCGGGTTCTCGGCGCTCGGCTTGGCGTCGAGGATCTTGGCGGCGGAGATCGCCTGCGTGGTCGGCGACGGGCCCTTCAGCAGGCCGAAGCCGTCCAGCACCTGCAGGGGCGCCAGCACGTTGGCCGAGGCGGCGGCATCGGCATCCTTGGCGTCGCCGGTCAGCTGATCCACGCCGCCGCTCAGATTGCCGAGGCTGGCGATGCGCCGCAGCATCTCCACGAACAGGCCGGACAGCGGCAGGTTCGACCAGTCCGAATTGGCGGTGACGTGGAAGAACACCAGCTGCCCGTCGCCGCGCTTGGCGGCCGTGACCAGCGGCGTGCCGTCCTTCAGCCGCGCCCACACCTTCACGTCGGGACCCAGCGCGGCCGGATCGGCCAGCACCTGGCTGTGGACGAGGACGTCGGCGCTCGGAGGCAGGCCGACGAACAGGCTGTCGTCGGAAAAGGCTGCGAGCTGCTGCGGCTGCGGCCAGGACATGGCGCTGCCGAGCGTACGCGTGCCGAAGCGCAGCGACGCCGGCAGCAGCTCATCGCCGCCCTTCTCGAGGCGCGGGCCGGCGAAGCGCACCAGCACGCCGCCCTTCTTGACCCACTCCGCGACGCGCTCCTTGATCTCGCCCGGCAGCGTGCCGATGTCGGCCAGCATCAGCACGGAGATGTTGCGCTTGATGAGGCCGTCGATGGCGGAGGCCAGATTGGCGTCCTCGCTCTTGGCGATCTCCGAGAACGGCGCCAGCGCCCGCTCGATGTAGTACAGCGGCGCCAGCAGCGGCTGCGCCTCTTCGCGCGAGGTGCTGGCCAGGATGCCGACCCGATGCCACTGCGAGCGCGCATCGAGCAGGCTGACCGCACCGGCCGACCGCTCGCCGGCAATCTCAACGCGCGTCACCTGGTTCCTGAGCTCGAGCGGCAGATCGAAGGTGGCGAGCGCGCGCGTGTCGCCGTCGCCGAGCGTGAAGGCCGTCTCGCCGAGCCGCTGGCCGCGCGCCGACACCGCATGCAGGACGCCGGCGCGTGATCCGCCTTCGGCGCGCAGCACCTGCGCCTCCAGGCGCCCCTCGGCAGCGACGCCGGCCGAGGTGGCGAGCGCCTCGACGCCGGGGCGCGTGTCGACGATCGGAGAAGCCGCCGCCGGCCAGCTCCTGCAGCCGCTCGGCAAAGCGCCGGGTCTGGCCGTCGTGGTCGATGCCGTCGGCGAGCCAGACCACCGTCGCAGTCTTGTCCCGCAGCGCCGTGGCCAGCGCCTCGACGGCCGCCATGCGGTCCGGCGCGAACGGCTGCGGCTGCAGCGCCGTGGCCGTCGAGCGGGCCAGCGTCGGCGCCTCGATCTTCAGGTTGGTGCCGCGCGTGGCAGTCGCCGTCGGCACGATCATCACCGGCCGGCTCTGTCCCTCGGCCTCGGCGATCAGCCGCTCGATCAGGAAGGTGCGCGCCGACCATTGCGCGGCGGCCGACCAGCCGTTGTCGACCACCAGCACCACCGGGCCGGAGCCGCCCAGCGCCTTGTCGCGGTTCGGGTTGAGCACCGGCTCGGCCAGCGCCAGGATGACCAGCGCGGCGGCCAGCATGCGGATCAGCGTCAGCCACCAGGGCGTCTGCGCGGGCGTCTTCTCGCGGTTCTCGAGGCCGACCAGGATGCGGGTCGGCGGGAACGCGAGGCGCCGCGGCTGCGGCGGCACCGTGCGCAGCAGCCACCAGATGACCGGCAGCGCCAGGGCACCGGCCAGCAGCCACGGACTGAGGAACGCGATCGGCCCGAGCGTCATGTTGCGCCCTCCGCCGTCCGGCCCTCGGACTTCCAGCGATAGTCGCCGGCCAGCCCCTGCAGGCGCATGGTGAGCGCCAGCAGCGGCTCGGCCGCCGGCCGGTCGGTGTGATGCACCAGGAACGACCAGCCGACCCGGCTTGCCGCTTCGGCGATCTCGGCGCGATGCGCGGCGAGCTTCTTCTGGTAGGCCGGCCGCAAGCGTCTCGACGCGATCGGCGATCCAGCGCTCGCCGTCTTCCGGCCCGCGGAACTCCATGCGCCCCTCGTAGGCCAGCGTCTCTTCGGCCGGATCGAGGACCTGAACGAGGTGGCCGCTGACCCCGCCTTCCGCCAGCTCGGTGATGCGCTGGGCGATGACTTGCGGCGGATCGAGGAAATCGCTGAACAGCAATGCGGTGGAGAAGCGGCTGAGCCTGGCCGGCGGCGGCAGGCTCGCCTGCAGGGCGGGATCCAACTCGTGCATGGCTAGCGCCTCGGCGATGCGTGCGCTGGCCTTGCGGCTGGCCAGCGGCGGCGTCACGCCCATCAGGGCGATGCGCTCGCCCGCGCGCACCAGCAGCTCGGCGAAGGCCAGCGTCAGCACCACGGCGCGGTCGCGCTTGGCGGTCTGCGCCAGATGGCTGCGGAACTGCATCGAGGGTGATACGTCCGGCCAGAGCCAGAAGGTGTGCGCCGCCTCCCATTCGCGCTCGCGCACGTAGAGATGGTCGGAGCTTGCCGAGCGCCGCCAGTCGATGATGGTGGCGGCGTCGCTGGCCTGGTTGAACTGGCGGAACTGCCAGAAGGTCTCGCCGGTGCCGGGACGGCGGCGGCCGTGGATGCCGTGCGCAACCGCGTTGGCAACGCGCAGGGCATCGAGCAACAGATCGGGCAAGCGGTCAGCGAGGCCCTGAGCTTCGCCCTCGAGCGCGAACACGCTCGTCGTGTCGGACTTGCCCGTCCCTGCCGCGGTGCCTCGCGCCGCCACCCTCATATCACTCCAGCGCTGCAGCCAAACGATTGATGACGCTCGTTGCCGTCTCGCCCTCGGCGCGCGCTGCGAACGTCAGCGCCATGCGGTGCTTGAGCACCGGCTCGGCCAGCGAGATCACGTCGTCGACGGAAGGTGCGAGCCGTCCGTCGATCAGCGCCTTGGCGCGCACGGCCAGCATGAGGGCCTGGCTGGCGCGCGGGCCGGGGCCCCAGGCGATCAGCCGGTCCGTCTCGCCGCCAAGCCCGGTGCCGGGCCGCGCCGAGCGGGCGAGCTTGAGGATCGCTTCCACCACCTTGTCGGGCACCGGCAGCTGGCGCACCAGCCGCTGGATCGACATCAGCTCGTGGGCGGTGATGATCGGCTCCACGCGGCGCTCGTCGGTGCCGGTGGTGGCAAACAGCATGCGCCGCTCGGCACCCTGGTCGGGATAGCCGACGTCCACCTGCAGCAGGAAGCGGTCGAGCTGGGCTTCGGGCAGCGGATAGGTGCCTTCCTGCTCGAGCGGGTTCTGCGTCGCCAGCACGTGGAACGGCGAGGGCACGTCGTGGCGCTGGCCGGCCACCGTGACGTGATGCTCCTGCATGGCCTGCAGCAGCGCCGACTGCGTCTTGGGGCTGGCGCGGTTGATCTCGTCGGCCATCAGCAGCTGGGCGAAGATCGGCCCCTTGATGAAGCGGAAGCTGCGTCGGCCGGTCGCGCCGCCGTCCTCCAGCACCTCCGAGCCGATGATGTCGGAGGGCATCAGGTCGGGCGTGAACTGGATGCGCTTGGCATCGAGGCCGAGCACCCTGCCGAGCGTCTCGACCAGCAGCGTCTTGGCAAGGCCGGGCACGCCGATCAGCAGTCCGTGGCCTCCCGCCAGGATGGTTACGAGCGTGCGCTCGATCACCTGGTCCTGGCCGAAGATGACGGCCGAAGCGGCTTTTTGTACACGCTTGATGCGCTCGCCGGCCGCCTCGATGCGGCCGACGATGGCGTCGTCGGTTTGGGTGAGTGTGGTCATGAGCCTCAGGTTATACGCTGCGGTGCGACATTTGCGAAACTGTGTTGGTAAAAATGGTCACAATATGAACACCTATGAACTAAGCGCTCGATACTGGGGCAAGCGGCCCATTTCATGGGCTGACCTGTGTGGCCAGGGCATGGCGGCGTGGACTTTCCGGCCAGGGTGAAAGGTGAGATGCAAGATGGCGACCAATGAACGCATGCTGCCTGTTCAGCCGGACAAGTGGACCGCCGAGCAGAGGCAGGCGGCCGAGGAGTTCCAAGCCGGGCGCGGCCATGCGGTCAGCGGACCGTTCGCGGTGATGCTGCGCTCGCCCGAGGTCATGCTGCGGGCCAAAGCCATGGGAGACTACTTACGGTTTCGTAATGTACTTCCCAAACGCGTGAGCGAGATGGTGATCCTGATCACCGCCCGCGAATGGACGCAGCAGTACGAGTGGTCCTACCACTACGGCTTCGCGCTGGAGGCGGGGCTGGCCAAGCCGATCGTCGAGGCCATCGCCGAGGGCCGCCGCCCCGACGCCATGGCCGAGGACGAGGCGGCCGCCTACGACTTCTCCATCGAGCTGCATCGGACCAGGCGCGTCAGCGACAAGACCTACGCGCGGGCGCTGCAACTGTTCGGCGAGCAGGGCGTCATCGACCTGACCGGCGTCAGCGGCTACTACAGCATGCTCGCCATGATGATGAACGTGGCCCGCACCCAGCCCGACCACGGCAAGGCCCCGCCGCTCGAGCGCTTCCCGGAGTGAGCGATGCACCCACCCGTCATCCGCCTACCCGTCATCCCGGAAGCCGAGGCCTCGGCCGAGGCTATCCGGGACCTCGCACGGCAAGGGCAGCGGGAGATCCCGGCTCGCGATGCAAGCATCGCGTCCGGGATGACGGGTAGGGGCGGCGAATGGGTGGCGCAACATGCCGGCTGAGGCAGACGCCAACCGCATCGCCGGGCTGCAGGCGCTGCTGCAGGCCCAGCAGGGCAAGGGGCCGGCGCCGGTCGAGAAATGGAATCCGCCCTACTGCGGCGACATCGGCATGAAGATCCGCGCCGACGGCGTGTGGCTCTACCAGAACAGCCCGATCGGGCGCATGCCGCTGGTCAAGCTGTTCGCCGGCGTGCTGCGCAAGGACGCCGACGGCAAGCACTACCTGGTGACGCCGGTCGAGAAGGTGGACGTGGCCGTCGAGGACGCGCCGTTCCTCGCCGTCGAGATGGAGGTGCAGGGCAGCGGGCGCGAGCAGCGCCTCGTGTTCCGCACCAACGTCGACGACATCGTCACCGCCGGGCCCGAGCATCCGCTGCGCTTCGTCATGGATGCCGGCGAGCGGGGGCTCAAGCCTTACCTGCTGGTGCGCGGCCGGCTGGAGGCGCTGGTGACGCGCGCGCTCTACTATGATCTGGTCGAGCTGGCCGTCACCGACGCGGAGCGCGGCTTCGGCCTGTGGAGCGACGGCGCGTTCTTTCGCGATGACGGCCGAGCTGAACAACAACACTCCAGGAAGGAAACGCCAATGATCAAAGACCCGCCGCTGCTGACCATCCGCCGCGATTTCGAGCGGCCGAGCCGCGACCTGATCGCCAAGCTCGCCGGGGCGCAGACCGGCCACATCGTCGATGCCCTGCTGGGTCGCGGCGCGCTCGATCAGGCGGTCAAGCCGGTCGATCCCGAGCGCGCGCAGTTCGTCGGCGCGGCGCTGACCTGCGAGACGGGGCCGAGCGACAACCTGGCGATCGTGGCGGCGATTGCCGTCGCCGCGCCCGGCGATGTGATCGTCGCGGCCTCCGATGCGCTTCTCGGCCACCGCGGTGGTCGGCGACAACCTCGCCGCCATGGCCAAGAACAAGGGCGTGGTCGCCATCGTCATCGACGGCATGGCGCGCGACAGCGAAGGCATCGTCGGCGTCGGCCTGCCGGTGTTCGCGCGCGGCATCACGCCCAACTCCTGCGTGCGCAGCGGGCCCGGCAGGATCGGCCTGCCGATCGTGTGCGCCGGCGTGGCGATACAAGCCGGCGATGTCGTGCTTGGCGACCGCGACGGCGTTGTCATAATCCCGCGCGCCGACGCGGCCGATATCGTCGCCAAGCTGGACGACATCCGGCGAGCCGAAGCGGCCCTGCAGGAGAAGATCCGCGCCGGCATGACCCAGATGGACAGCCTCACCGAGCTGCTGCAAGTCCGACCGCGTCGTCTACGTGGATTGAGCGGGCAGTCGTCGCGATTGGCGGTGGGCTTGGCCAGGGGTGGTATAAGTACGCCATGGACATGCCCACCGACCCCCACCCCCTGGCCCCGTTCACCGAAGCCTCGTTCCGCGCCCTGGCGCGCCGCGGCCTGCTGGCGCAGCCCGTCGGACGCCGTGTTCGACCCGCGCTCGGGGCAGGCGTGGGGGCCAAGCGACTGGGACCTGAACCCGGAATTGCAAGGCCGACTTCGCCGTCATGGCGCCGCCGCGGCCGGCCGCCGTGCTGGTGCCGATCGTGCTGCGCTCCGAGCTTACCGTTCTGCTGACGCAGCGCTCGCACGACATGCCGAGCCACCCGGGCCAGATCTCCTTCCCCGGCGGCAAGGTCGAGCCGGAGGATGCGACGCCCATCGACTGCGCGCTGCGCGAGGCGCGCGAGGAGATCGGTCTCGAAGCTGCCCATGTCGAGCCGCTCGGCTATCTCGACAGCTACCGCACCGGCACCGGCTTCCAGATCAACCCGGTGGTGGCCTTCGTGACGCCCGGCTTCGATCCCGTGCTCGATCCGCGCGAGGTGGAGGAGGTGTTCGAGGTGCCGCTCGCCTTCCTGATGGACCCCGCCAATCACCAGAAGGCATCGCGCGAGTGGCGCGGACGGGAGCGATCCTTCTATGCCATGCCCTACGAGGGGCGCTATATCTGGGGCGCGACTGCCGGCATGCTCAAGAACATGCACCAGAGGCTGTTTCAGCGATGATGCGCGTCGTGATCGAAAACATCCTGCTGTTCCTGCTGCCGACCGCCGTCTACCTCGGCTACGTGCTGCTGACGCGGCGCAGCGCCAGCACGGCGGGCGAGGTCATCAACGAGGCGCCGCTGGTGTGGCTGTTCATGCTCGGCGCGCTGTGCGTGGCCGCCACGCTCGTCTACTACGCCACCATCACGCCGGGCGGCACGATGGGCCAGGTCTATATGCCGCCGCGCATGAAGAACGGGCAGATCGAGCCCGGCCAGCTCAAGTAGCGGCGACCGATGACCGCCTCGACAAACCCAGGTCCACCGCCGCGCCTCGCCTCAGCCGACTGGCTGACGCGTCCGCGAGACCCAGGCCGTATTCGCGGCGCTGGCCGCCAAGGGGCATGCCGCCCGCGCCGTCGGCGGGGCCGTGCGCAACGCGCTGCTCGGGCGGCCGGTGGTCGACGTCGATATCGCCACCACGGCGCAGCCGGAGGAGGTGATCGCCGCGGCTCAGCCGCCGGCCTGACCGCCGTGCCGACCGGCATCGCGCACGGCACGGTCACCGTCATCGCCGACCGCGTGCCCTACGAGGTGACGACGCTGCGCCGGGACGTCGAGACGCACGGCCGGCATGCCACCGTCGCCTTCACCGACGACTGGGCGGCCGACGCGCGCCGGCGCGACTTCACCATCAACGCGCTCTATTGCAGCGCCGACGGCGAGGTGTTCGATCCGCTCGGCGGCGCTCCCGACATCGAGGCGCGGCGCGTGCGCTTCATCGGCGATGCCGCGCGAGCGCATCCGCGAGGACTACCTGCGCATCCTGCGCTTCTTCCGGCTGACGGCCGAATATGGCGACGGCGCGCCCGATGCCGAGGGCGCTTGCCGCCTGCGTGCTCGAGCGCGACGGCCTCGCAGCGCTTGTCGGCCGAACGCGTGCGCCAGGAGATGCTGCGCCTGCTGGTCGCGCCGCGCGGGCCGGAGCTGGTGCGCGCCATGCTGGACTACGGGTTCCTGCCGCTGGTGCTGGGCCTCGCGCCGCGGCCGACGCTGCTGCAGCGGCTGGCCGACCTGGAGGCCGCGCTTGCGCGCGAGCCGGATGCCATGCTGCGGCTCGCCGCGCTGGCGGTCGAGGTGCCCGAGGACGCCAGCCGGCTGGCCGAACGCCTGCGCCTCTCCAACGACGAGCGCGAGCGGCTGGCGCGTGTGGCTGCGCACACCCCGACTTGGGTCTCGCCGAGTCGGAAGCTGCGGCCCGAGCCTATCTCTATGCCGAGGGCGCTGCCGCCTACCGCGACCGCGTGCTGATGGCCTGGGCCCGCTCCGGCGATGCAGCCGACAGCCAGCCATGGCGCACGCGCCTCGCCCTGCCGCGAGCGCTGGCAGCCGCTGCCGATTTCCCCTCGGCGGCGCCGACGTCATGGCGCTCGGCGTGCCGGCCGGCCCGCGCGTCGGCGAGCTGCTGCGCGCCGTGGAGGCCTGGTGGATCGCCGGCGATTTCGCGGCCGACGAGGCGGGGCTGCGGGATCAGCTGCGGAAATTGGTGACGCCGGAGCAAGAGCCATGAACACGACCGAGCCAGCTGCGACGGCTGCCAACGAGCGCATCGCCAAGGCGGTGTTCGCCGTGCTGGCGCTCGCGTGCGTTCTGGCCGGGTTCGGCATCTACCTGCTGCAGGCGCGGCTCGGCATCGACGAGGACACCGCCCGGCTGGTCGCGACCGCCTTCCTCGTGGTCGGCATGGGCGATACGCTGCTGCTCTACCTGTGGGACCGCCTCTTCAAGCGTGGCAGCTAGCCGGCATGGCCGACACACAACGCATTCCATCCTTCTGCACGCAATGCCGCTCGCGCTGCGGCTGCGTCGCCGTGGTTGCCGACGGCCGGCTGCACCGGCATCGAGCCGATGCCTGGCCATCCGACGGGCGAGAAGCTCTGCCCCAAGGGACGCGCCGCGCCGGAACTCGTCTATCATCCCGACCGCATCACGCGGCCGCTTGCGACGCACGCAGCCCAAGGGCGCCGCCGATCCCGGCTGGGTTGCGATTTCCTGGGACGAGGCGCTGGCCGAGATCGCCGGTCGCATGGCCAGCGATCCGCGATCGCGCACGGGCCCGAGCAGGTGGCCTTCTCGGTCACGACGCCGAGCGGCAGCCACATCCAGGATTCGATCGCCTGGATCGAGCGCTTCATTCGCGCCTACGGCAGCCCCAACACCATCTACGCCACCGAGATCTGCAACTGGCACAAGGATTACGCGACCCGCTTCACCTACGGCCACGACATCGGCACGCCGGATTTCGCCAATACGGACTGCATCCTGCTGTGGGGCAACAATCCCGCGACCACCTGGCTCGCGCGCCATGGCGAGATCCAGAAGGCGCTGAAGCGCGGCGCCAAGCTGGTGGTGGTCGATCCGAGGCCGACGGTGCTGGCGAGGCGCGCGACGCAGTGGCTGCAGGTGCGCCCCGGCGCCGACCAGGCCGTGGCCCTGGGGCTGATCCATCTGCTGATATCGACCGGCCGGTTCGATGAGCGGTTCGTGCGCACCTGGACCAACGGCAGCTTTCTGGTGCGCGGCGATACCGGCCGGTTCCTGCGCGAAAGCGACCTGCGGGCGGATGGATCGGCCGGCAATTTCGTCACGCGCGCCGGCGACTGGTTTCGCCATCTACGATGCGACGCGCGGGCGCTGGCTGGGTGACGACGTCGGAGCCGGCGCTGCGCTGGGCCGGCATCGTCGATACGCCGGACGGGCCGATCGCCTGCACGGACCGCGTTCGACAGCATCGCGGAGATGGCCGCGCAGTATCCGCCGGAGCGGGTCGCGGAGCTGAGCGGCGTGGCGCCGGGCGATCTTGCTGCCGCCGCGGACGTGATCGCCGGGGTCGTCGTCGGTCGCGTACTACGCCTGGAACGGCGTCGGCCAAAGCCTCACCGCGACGCAGACCGATCGCGCCATCTCGATCCTGTACGCGCTGACCGGCAGCTACGGCCGCAAGGGCGGCAACGTGCCGGGCAGCGCCGCGCCTTTCATCGACATCTCGGGGCAGGACTTGCTGTCGCCGGCGCAGAGGAGCAAGGCGCTCGGCCTCGACACAGCGGCCGCTCGGGCCGGGCCTCAACGGCTGGGTGACGGCGCGCGATGTCTATCGGGCGGCGCTGACGCAAGAGCCCTATCCCGTGCGCATGCTGGTCTCGTTCGGCACCAACGTGCTGGTGTCGCAGCCGGACGGCGGAGACGGCGCGCAAGGCGCTGGCGGCGCTGGAGTTCCACGTTCACGCCGACTTCTTCGTCAACGCGACGGCGCGCTACGCCGACATCGTGCTGCCGGTCGCGACGTCCTGGGAGCGGGAAGGGCTGCGCGCCGGCTTCGACGTCAGCCTCGAAGGCCTGCGTCGCGTGCAGTTGCGGCAGGCGGCCATCGCATCCAGTCGGCGAGGCGAGGTCCGACACCGACATCGTCGTGGAGCTGGCGAACGGCTCGGCTTTTGCCGAGCGGATGTTCGATGGCGACGTGGACAAGGGGCACGATGCCGTCCTCGGCAAGGCGGGACTGAGCGTCGCCGCAGCTGCGCGCGGCTCCGGCTGGTGTCGTGGTCGACGGCTCCGTCGGCCTCGACGCGCATGCCATCGATGATCGATGGCAGCCCGCGCGGCTTTCCGACGCCGACGCGCAAGATCGAACTCTATTCGGAGCGGCTGCTGCTGTCGGGCTATCCACCCGTTCCGCCCTAACGGCGGAAGGCGGACGATGCCGCGGATGCCGCGCTATCCGCTGCGCCTCGGCAGCGCCAAGACGGTTGCCTTCTGCCACAGCCAGCATCGCAACATTGCGTCGCCTGCGCCGCCTCGTTCCCGATCCGGTCGTGGAAATTGCGCCGGCGGACGCCGCAGCCCGTGGCATCGCGCAGGGCGACTGGGTCAGCGTCGCGACGGAGCGCGGCGCGTTCGTCGCGCGTGCCACGATCGTGCCGGTCTGGCTCCGGGAGCCGTGTTCGGCCAGCACGGCTGGTGGGTCGAGGGAGCGGCTGGCACGCCCTACGACTCCAGCCGTCCGCTGGCCGCCAACATCAACAACGCGATTGCCACCGACGCAAGGCGATCCCGTCAGCGGCTCGCTGCCGCTGCGCTGCTCGTGGTGCGAGGTGCGCAAGCTGCCCGTCGTACGTCCATGCGGAATGGCTGCGCCAGCAAGATATCCGGGGCCAGGGCAGCCAAGGTGACCGTGCGCAAGCTCGGCCCCTCGCCCTAACGCTGCGCATCAGGCCGGGAGACATGCTTCGACTGACGGAGACGGAAGGAGACGCTAACCCTTCACGCCGAGCAGCTCGACCTCGAAGATCAGCGTGGCGTTGGGCGGGATGACGCCGCCGGCGCCGCGGGCGCCGTAGCCGAGTTCCGGCGGGATGATCAGCGTGCGCTTGCCGCCGACTTTCATGCTGGCGACGCCCTCGTCCCAGCCCTTGATGACGCGGCCGGTGCCGATCGGAAACTCGAACGGCTGTCCGCGATCGACCGAGCTGTCGAACTTGGCGCCCTTCTTGCCGTCCTGGTAGAGCCAGCCCGTGTAGTGCATCACGCAGGTCTGGCCCGTCTTGGGCGTGGCGCCGGTGCCGGCTTGGCTGTCCGTGATCTTCAGGCCAGAGGCGGTGGTCATGGTAGCTCCTGTCGTTTGGGCCGCGGCCGCGGTGGGGGCGACGGCGGCGACAATGCCGGCCAGCGCGATGGCTATCGGGGTGGCTGCTGTTAGCAAAGCTCGCATCCTTGGTCCTCTGATCGATTGCCTGACTATTCTGATCGATTACCTGATTATGCAGGCGGGCGGGGGACTTGTAGCCCGTGTCGGAACGACGCGACAGGGCGATTTCACACCGCCAGCGGCAGGCTTTCCTGCGCGCCGACCTGGAAGACGCGGCGGTAGCGCTCGATCTCGGCCGGCGGTCCCATGGCCTTCATGGGGTTGTCGGAGATCTTCACGGCCGGGCGGCCGTTGGCCGATATCACCTTGCAGACGATCGAGAAGGGATCGAGCCCGCCGTCGGGCCCGAGCCCGCGGAAGTCGTTGGTGAGCAGCGTGCCCCAGCCGTAGCCGATGCGCACGCGTCCGAAGAAGTGCTTGTGGATGCGCTCGATCGTCTCGACGTCGAGCCCGTCGGAGAAGATGGCGAGCTTCTGGCGCGGGTCCTGGCCGCGCCGCTTCCACCACTCGATGGCGATCTCGCCGCCGCCGATCGGATCGCCCGAGTCGATGCGCACGCCGGTCCAGTGCTTGGCCCAGTCGGGCGCCCGCTCCAGGAAGCCGCGCGAGCCGTAGGTGTCGGGCAGCATGACGCGCAGGTTGCCGTCGTAGTCTTCCTGCCAGTCGGCCAGCACCAGGTAGGGCGCCTCGGCCAGCTCCTTGTCGGTGCGCGCGAGCGCGCAGTAGACCATCGGCAGCTCGTGCGCGTTGGTGCCGATCGCCTCCACCTCGCGGCGCATGGCGATCAGGCAGTTCGAGGTGCCGAGGAAGGAATTGCCAAGGCCCTCGAGCATGGCCTGCACGCACCAGTCCTGCCACAGGAAGCCGTGCCGCCGGCGCGTGCCGAAGTCGGCGATGCGAAAGGCCGGGCAACTGCTTGAGCCGGCCGATCTTCTCCCACACCCGCGTCATGGCGCGCGCGTACAGCACCTGCAATTCGAACTTGCCGAGCCCTTTGGTGACGGCGCGGCTGTGCAGCTCCATCAGCACGGCCAGCGCCGGGATCTCCCACATGGTGGTCTCGATCCACGGCCCCTCGAAGGTCAGCTCGTACTGGTCGCCCTTGCGCTCCAGGTGGTAGGCCGGGAAGCGGAAGCCCTCCAGCCACTGGATGAACTCCGGCGCGAACATCTGCCGCTTGCCGTAGAACATGTTGCCGCGCAGCCAGGTGGATTCACCGCGCGACAGGCGCAGCGTGCGGATGTGATCGAGCTGCTCCTTCAGCTCGCCGATGTCGATCAGGCGGCCGAGCTTGATCGGCTCGGAGCGGTTGATGATGCCGAAGGTGACCCGCACGTCCTTGTGCCGACGGAAGATCGTCTGCGCCATCAGCAGCTTGTAGAAGTCCGTGTCGAGCACGGAGCGGACGATCGGGTCGATCTTCCAGGTGTGATTGTAGACGCGGGTGGCGATGTCGGTCATGGCGTGGCGGTCTTGGAGCGGCGGTGGCCCGGTTATGGACAGTTGCCCGCGATTTAAGCCGCTTCTGACGGCCTGAAGCGCAACGGAGGAGCCTGCGCCTTACCCGCGCCTGACATACCTGCCGAGCAAAGCGTCAGAGCGCGGAATCCAGACCCCGGGATACTCATCGGCAAAAGAAAAGGCCCCGGCGACGCGCGCCGAGGCCTCCCTGCGTTCTCCCAGCGGCGTGGGAGTCAGAAGTCCATGCCGCCCATGCCACCCATTCCACCCATGCCGCCGCCGCCCGGCATCGCCGGCGCAGCCTCCTTGGGCCGCTCGGCGATCATGGCCTCGGTGGTGATCAGCAGGCCGGCGATCGAGGCGGCATCCTGCAGCGCGCAGCGCACCACCTTGGCCGGGTCGATCACGCCGGCCTCGACGAGGTCGCCGTATTCGCCGGTCTGGGCGTTGTAGCCGAACACGTACTTGTTGCTGTCCAGGATCTTGCCGACCACGACGGAGCCGTCCTCGCCCGCGTTCTGCACGATCTGGCGGGCGGGCGCCTGCAGCGCCTTGCGCACGATGTTGATGCCGACCTTCTGGTCGTCGTTCTCGCGTCTTGAGATTCTCCAGCGCCTTGGCCGCGCGCAGCAGGGCGACGCCGCCGCCCGGCACCACGCCTTCCTCGACGGCCGCGCGGGTCGCATGCAGCGCGTCATCGACGCGATCCTTGCGCTCCTTGACCTCGCTCTCGGTGGCGCCGCCGACCTTGATGATGGCAACGCCGCCGGCGAGCTTGGCCAGCCGTTCCTGCAGCTTCTCGCGGTCGTAGTCGGAGGTGGTCTCCTCGATCTGCGCCTTGATCTGCTTGATGCGGCCCTCGATGTCGGCCTTCTTGCCGGAGCCGTCGACGATGGTGGTGTTCTCCTTGTCGATCGTCACCTTCTTGGCCCGGCCCAGCATCTGCAGCGTGACATTCTCGAGCTTGATGCCGATGTCCTCGCTGATCAGCTGGCCGCTGGTGAGGATGGCGATATCCTCCAGCATGGCCTTGCGGCGATCACCGAAGCCCGGCGCCTTGACGGCCGCCACCTTCAGGCCGCCGCGCAGCTTGTTGACGACGAGCGTGGCGAGAGCCTCGCCCTCGACGTCCTCGGCGATGATCAGCAGCGGCTTGCCGGCCTGCACTACGGCTTCCAGCATCGGCAGCAGCGGCTGCAGGGTGGAGAGCTTCTTCTCGTGGATGAGGATGTAGGGGCTTTCCAGCTCGACCAGCATCTTCTCGGCATTGGTGATGAAGTAGGGCGAGAGATAGCCGCGGTCGAACTGCATGCCCTCGACGATATCGAGCTCGGTCTCGAGGCTCTTGGACTCCTCGACCGTGATGACGCCCTCGTTGCCGACCTTCTTCATGGCCTCGGCGATCTTGGCGCCGATCTCGGCATCGCCGTTGGCGGAGATGGTGCCGACCTGGGCGATCTCGTCGTTGGAGGTGACCTTCTTGGCCTTGGCCTTCAGCTCGGCGACGACGGCGGCAACGGCCTGGTCGACGCCGCGCTTGAGGTCCATCGGGTTGGCGCCGGCAGCGACCGACTTGGCGCCTTCCTTGATGATGGCCTGGGCCAGCACGGTGGCGGTGGTGGTGCCGTCACCGGCGATGTCGGAGGTCTTGGAGGCGACCTCCTTCAGCATCTGCGCGCCCATGTTCTCGAACTTGTCTTCCAGCTCGATCTCCTTGGCGACGGTGACGCCGTCCTTGGTGACGCGTGGAGCGCCGTACGACTTTTCCAGCACCACGTTGCGGCCCTTGGGGCCGAGCGTGACCCTGACGGCGTTGGCGAGAATGTCGACACCGCGCAGCATGCGCTCGCGTGCGTCTTGCGAGAACTTGACGTCCTTGGCAGCCATGTTTGCAAACTCCAGGGGACTATGACTTCGCTCTCGGCTGTCATCCTCGGGCTTGTCCCGAGGATCCACCTCTCATGCGCGCCCGAGCGAGGAGATGGTTGGATGGTCGGGACAGGCCCGACCATGACAGCGACAGGGTTCAAGACAGGTCTATCGACCGAAGAGGCCGCGCAGCCAGCCGATCAGGCCGCGGCGCGAACCGACGCCTTTCCCTCGATCACGCCGAGGATGTCGCTCTCCTTCATGATCAGGAGATCTGCGCCGTCGATCTTGACCTCGGTGCCGGACCACTTGCCGAACAGCACCTTGTCGCCCTTCTTGACGTCGAGCGGCACGATGCGGCCGGCCTCGTCGCGGGCGCCGGGGCCGACGGCGATGATCTCGCCCTGCATCGGCTTCTCTTTGGCGGTGTCGGGAATGATGATGCCGCCGGCGGTCTTGGTCTCCTCCTCGACGCGGCGGACGACCACGCGGTCGTGCAATGGGCGAAACTTCATGGCTTCTACCTCGCTGATTGACTGAATTGTCTGTTCTTGTCCGTGCCTGGCAGGGCCCCCGACTGCAATTGGGAGCGCCTGTCGCACGGCGCAAGCCTCGCTGGCGGGGCCTGCGGCAACCGCCAGCCGGCGCCGTAGGCGCTGTCTATATTGGACCCTTGTTAGCAGTGTCAAGGCGAGAGTGCCAAAGCGCTTCGGGAGCCGACCGCCGCGACCTTGCCGGCGGCCAGGGCTGGTCCTAAGTACGAGGCGCGAGGACGGCCTCGCGTCTTCCAACAATCCGGATGGGGACGGCCTCATCGCCTGCGAAGGAGATGAGAGATGGCTTGGATTGTCCTTTTGCTGGCCGGCGTGCTGGAAATCGGCTGGGCGGTCGGCCTCAAGTACACGGACGGTTTCTCGCGCCTGTGGCCGAGCGTGGCCACGATCGGTGCCATGGCCGTCAGCCTGCTGCTGCTGGGACTGGCGGTCCGTACCCTGCCCATCGGCACCGCATATGCCGTCTGGACGGGCATTGGCACTGTCGGGACAGTGCTGCTCGGCATGGCGCTGTTCGGCGAGCCGGCCACGCCGCTGCGGCTCGCATTCATTGCCATGATCATCGCCGGCATCATCGGCCTCAAGCTCGTGACGGAATAGCAACGGAGGCGAGCCTCTCGCACGTTGCTTATCTGACGAACCGGAACTGGACCGCCTTTTGCTTCGTTGCGGAGGTCCAGGCCTCGCCAGGCGCAGTGTGAGGCCACCGGAGAAGGATGGCCGATGATGATCGCATGGCACCTGATGCCAGTCTCAAGCCAGCCAACTGGCCAGCCAACACGAGCGGCCGGCTGTGTGAACTCTGCAACCCCGGAATCGCCGTGACAGGGCTATGCTGCGACGTCTGCGCAATGCGCGTCAGCCGACGGAGGTAACGTCATGGCGGATCGCGATTTCCAGACCCAGCTCGCGGGCTTCAGCCTGACGACCGCGGAGATTCTCTACCGGCTGCCCGATCATCCCTCGCTGCTGCAAAGCTTCATCTGGCAGGAATACGACGTGCACCCGCGCTTTCCCCGCCTGAAGAGCTTCCTCGATTTCTGGACGGCGAACCTGGAAGGCAAGCTCTATCGCGTGACGGTGGCGCACAACCGCCTGATCTCTCCGGCCGAGCTGCGCCTGATCGGCGGCGAGTACCGCGTGCACTGAACGCGCACCTGCGCGCCGTCGTTCTCCTGTGGACGACCCGCCCGCAAGCTTGGGTGACGCCTGATGCCCGCCTAGGCTGGTTGCGGGAGAATCACGGCACATGCTGACACGACCGACCAGCGCCCAGGGCGCCGCAGAACCGCGTCTGGCTCCGCGCCTCGTCACCTCGATCGAGGAGGCGATGGCGGCGCGGCGCACACCCAAGGTGTTCGCCGGTGCGGCCCTGTCGCCGGCCGACCAGCTGCTGCACGCCATGCGCACCGTCAAGGCGGCCCGCTTCAACGCGGCCGAGCGCCTCGAGCGCAAGAACACCCTGTCGATGTTCTCGATGTCGATCGTGTCGCTGTATTTCGTCGGCTTGTCGGTGTGGCAGGTGGTGTACGCGCCCCTGCTCGACGAGCCGACCAACCGGCTCGTGACGCTGGTGTCGATCATGTCGTCGATCTTCACGCTGGTGCTGGCGCTGATCGAGTCCATGAACGACTACAAGATCAAGGCGCACCATATGCACGCCTGCGCCCTGGCCGTGAACGACCTCTATCACGAGTTCAAGCTGGCGCCGCCCGGCGACGACGGCCGGGTGCAGGAGTTTCGCAGGCGCTACAACGAGGTCGTGCGCGGCTGCCCGCTCAATCATGCGCGCGTCGACTATCTGATGGCGCGCGCCGAGCGGGACCAGCCGTGGTCGGAAACGCTGTGGGTGCGGCTGCGCTACGTCTGGGACGTGTATGCGCTCTATGTTGCAGCCCTGCTCATCCCCCCGCTGGTTCTGCTGCTGTGCCGCTAGTCGGGCTGCGTAAATGCTTTCGCCACGCCCCACCTGCACGGTAGAATGCAGGCGTGCCGGTTTGGGGTTCTGCATGCGACGTAACGGGGTGAGGCCGTCATGGCCGCGTACGCTTTCGGCTGTCGGATTGTTCGCCGCCTTGGCGTGGCCGCGGGCCGGTTCCGCCGAGGGCGCCTTGGCGATCGGGCTGCCCGGTGATGTGGCCAAGGAAGGCATTGCCATCGGCTGGGTGATCAACTCGGACAGCGAGGGGACCGCTCACGAGCGGGCGCTGCGCGGGTGCCTCGACTTCAAGGACGCGCCAGCCACCACGCGCGCGCTTTGCAGGGTCATCAAGACCTTCCGTGGCGAGTGCGTGGCCATTGCGCTCGACCCTGAAGAGGGCACGCCCGGCGTGGGCTGGGCCGTCGCGGCCAACATGCAGGCGGCGGAGACCGACGCGCTGGCTGCCTGCGTTTCCACCGCAGGCGCCGCGCGTCAAAAGCACTGCAAGGTCACCGTGCTGCGCTGCGACGGGAAGTAGGCCTAGTCCACCCGTCATCCCGGCCTCGATGATTCGAGCGCACGGCGCGAAATCATCGAGAGCCGGCACCTCGATCAATTCAACCTGCGGGTCCCGGATAGCCTCGGCGCAGGCGCCTCGGCTTCCGGGATGACGGGTAGAAACCTTTGTCTCAATCCCGGTCAGGCGCCTTCGGCGACCGGATGGCCGGCGTCGTCGAGGTAGGCGATGCGGATCATGTTGGTGGTGCCGGGCGAGCCGAGCGGCACGCCGGCGACGATGATCACGCCTTCGCCGGCCTTGGCGAAGCCCTCGTCGAAGGCGATGCGGCAAGCCTTGCGCACCATGGCGGCCTGGTTCTCGGGGTCGCTGGTGAGTACGCAATGCACGCCCCAGGCCATGGCGAGCCTGCGCCCCGTCGCCACCACCGGCGAAAGGCCGATGACGGGCAGGCCCGGCCGCTCGCGTGCCACCCTGAGCGCCGTCGATCCGGTGGCGGTGTAGCAGATGATGCCGGCCAGCTTGAGGGTGTCGGCGACGGTGTGCGCGGCCGCGGCGATGGCATCGGCGGCGGTGGCCAGCGGCGGGGTGCGCGTCGCGTGCACGATGGCGCCGTAGCTGGGATCGCTCTCCACCTCGACGGCGATGCGGTCCATGGTGCGGATGGCTTCGACCGGATACTGGCCGACCGCCGACTCCGCCGACAGCATGATGGCGTCGGCGCCGTCGAACACGGCGGTGGCCACATCGGACACCTCGGCGCGGGTCGGCACGGGCGAGCTGATCATGCTCTCCAGCATCTGCGTGGCGACCACCACCGGCTTGCCGGCGGCGCGCGCCTTGCCGGTGATCTGCTTCTGCAGGACCGGCACGCGCTCGACCGGCATCTCAACGCCGAGGTCGCCGCGCGCCACCATCAGTCCGTCGGACTGGGCGATGACGGCATCGAGGTCGGCGATGGCAGCCGGCTTCTCGATCTTGGACATGATGGCCGCCGCCTGGCCGATGATCTGGCGGGCGAGCTTGACATCCTCGCCGCGCTGCACGAACGACAGCGCCACCCAGTCGACGCCGAGGCGCAGCGCGAAATCGAGATCGGCCTTGTCCTTGTCGGTGAGCGGGCCGACCGGCAGCACGGTGTCCGGCAGGCTGATGCCCTTGCGGCTGGCGAGCGTGCCGCCGACCTGGACGATCGCCTCGATCCTCGAGGGTGTCTTGCCGGTGACGGTCATGCGGATCTTGCCGTCGTCGAGCAGCAGCGTGTGGCCGGGCTCGACGGCGGCAAAGATCTGCGGATGCGGCAGGAACACGCGCTGCGCGCTGCCTTCGTCGTCGGTGGTGTCGAAGCGGAATGTGTTGCCGTGCGCCAGCGCGACGCGCTCGCCGCCGATGCGGCCGACCCGGAATTTCGGGCCCTGCAGGTCGGCCAGGATGCCGATCGGCCGCTCGAACCTGGCTTCGGTCGAGCGGATGGCGGCGTGCACCTTCTTGGCCACGTCGAACGAGGAATGGCTCATGTTGATGCGGAACACGTCGACGCCCGCCTCGAACAGGCGCTCGATCATCTCGGGGGCATACGACGCGGGTCCAAGGGTGGCGACGATCTTGACGCGCCGGCTGCGTCTCATTTGGGTCTTGCGCCTGCTTCGCTCGGATCCGTGAGGCGGATGGTCCAGTCCTTGGAGTCCTGGGTGTCGACCTCGAAGAATCCAGTGCTCTTGAAGCCACGCCGCGCACAATCCTGAACGCCGCGGATGGTGAACGTTTTGTCACTGGTGCACATCGCCGACTTGCCGGCCCATTCGCCGCCGCGGTCGTAGTCGATGGCGTGGATGTAATAGAACTTGCTGGACAGCGTGCCCTTGTAGAGCGTCTCGCAGGTCTGCGAGGCGATGTTCCACCAGCCTTCGGTGGTCCAGCCGGTCGCGTCGCGATAGCCGATCGCCACGCCGATGCGGCTGGTGGTGGTGTTGCACAGCTTGAGGTCGGCCTTTGCCGCGTGCGCGCCCATGATCAGGGCGGTCGCCGCCACGGCCGCGGCTACGGCGACACGGGGAACGAGCAGGGTGAGCATGGTGGCGAGGCTGGACATAGATCGCTGCAATTTCAGGGGTCTACCAGAATAACACGGAAGTCGTTGACGTTGGTGTGCGTCGGACCACGGACGATCAGTCCGCCCGCGGCCTCGAAGAAGGCTGTGGCGTTGTTATCATTAAGGAACATCTGGGCATTGAGACGGCCGGACGAGGCCCCCTGGGCGGACAGCGTTGTCGCATCGATGGTGGCGCCCGCGGGGTCGTCGGGGCGGCCCTCGCCCCCGTCGATGCCGTCGGTGTCGGCCGCGAGCGCGGCCACCCCCGGCAGGCCGTCGAGCGCGATGGCCAGCGCCAGCGCATACTCCTGATTGCGGCCGCCGCGCCCGTTGGCGTTGCGGACGGTGACGGACAGCTCGCCGCCGCTGATGATGGCAAGCTTGCGGCCGGCCGCCTTGGCCGCGCGGGCCAGCTCGGCATGCGCACGGGCGACCTCGCTCGCCTCGCCGGTGAGCGCATCGCCGAGGTTGGTGACCTCGTAGCCGAGGTCGCGAGCAAGCTGCGGCGGCCCGGGCAATCGACGCCGCCGGCGTGGCGATCAGGCGGAACTCGGCGGTGGCAAAGGCCGGATCGTCCGGCTTCGGTGTTTCGTTGGCGGCATCGGCAAGCGCCTGCTCGACGGCCGAGGGAATCGGCAGGCCAAGTCCCTCCATAAGGGGCCGGCGCCTGGCGAGCACGGCACGGGCATCGGCGAGCGTGGTCGGATCGGGCACGGTCGGTCCCGAGCCGATGGTGGCCGGATCGTCGCCGGGTACGTCGGAGATGGCCAGCGTGAGCATGCGCGCCGGCGTGGCCTTGCGCAGCCGCCCGCCCTTGATGCGCGAGATGTGGCGGCGCACCGTGTTCATCTCGTGGATGTCGGCGCCGCATTTGAGCAGCCCGCGCGTCAGCGCCGTCTTGGCCGCGAGCTCGATGCCATGCACCGGCGCCGCCCACAGCGAGGATGCGCCGCCGGAAAACAGCACGAGCACCAGATCGTTGGACGTTGCGCTCGCGGCCAGCGCCAGCGTGCGCTCGGCCGCCGCGACGCTGCCGGCATCAGGCGTCGGATGGCGAGCATGCGCGAGGCCGATGGTGTGCGCCCCGTCGCCGCGCGGGTCACGCGTGCCATGCGGTGCGGTGGTGAAGCCGGTGACGCGGTCGAGGACGCCGAGCTGGCGGTAGTGGGTCTCGGCCGCCGCGGCCATGGCGGCTGCCGCCTTGCCGGCGCCGACCACGATGATGCGGCCGGAGTTGGGCGGCGCAGGCAGGTGCGGCGGCAGGCAGACGTCGGGATGGGCGGCGGCGACGGCTGCCTCGTAGAGGGACAGCAGCCGGGCGCGCATCGCCGATGCCGGTGTATCGCCTGCCATGGCTTCCCGCTCGTCCCCTCGCCTGCCAGCGCCAGAGCATGTGCAGGTGATGGCGGCGTCCGTCAAGCCGCTGGCGATTGTCGGGCCATCCCCTGCCGCGACGCCGGCGCGGCTGGCCACGCCGGGGCGCGCTCACTATATTCGGCGCCATGGCTGACACTGGACGAGAGACTGCCTGGATCGAGGCGGCGGACGAGGAAAGCTATTACGTTCTGCCCGGGCGTGCCGACGCCGGGGTGATCCTGCTGTGCGATCACGCCGGCAACGCGTTCCCGCCGGGCTATGGCACGCTGGGGCTGCCGCCGGAGCAGCTGCAGCGCCATATCGCCTACGACATCGGCGCGGCCGGGGTGACGCGGGCCATCGCGGCCACGCTCGGCATACCCGCCATCCTGACGCGCTATTCGCGGCTGCTGATCGATCCCAACCGCGGCGCCGACGACCCGACCCTGATCATGCGGCTGTCGGACGGGGCCATCGTGCCCGGCAACCGGCGCCTCGATGCGGCCGAGCGCGAGCGGCGCATCCGCCTCTACTACGAACCTTATCATCGCGCGATCGACTGGGTCATCGACCGCTGCCTGCGCGGCCGGGCGCCCCGCCGATGCTGCTGTCCATGCATTCCTTCACCGAGAGCTGGAAGACGACGCCCCGGCCCTGGCACGTCGGCGTGCTGTGGGACAAGGTGGACGGCCGCTTTGCCCTGCCGATGCTGGAGGCGCTGCACGCCGAGGGCGGGCTGATCGTCGGCGACAACGAGCCCTACACCGGCGTGCTGGTGGGCGACTGCATGTGGCAGCACGGCGCCCAGCGCGGCCTTGCCAGCGCGCTGATCGAGATCCGCCAGGACCTCATTCGCGACGCCGCGGGCCAGGCGGGATGGGCGGCCCGCTTCTGCCGCATTGTGGAGAAGATTCTGGCCGATATGGCGGGGTCGACGCAGTCCGTCGGGACGCGGGGCGGCACGATCGGTGCGGTCCCTGCGCGCAGCAATGGAGGTGCGGACATGACGAAGCTCGACAAGGCGCTGGAGACCGAGCTGGAGGCCGCAGCCTTCCGCAGGCTCGTGCAGCACATGCGCGAACGCAGCGACGTGCAGAACATCGACCTGATGAACATGGCCGGGTTCTGCCGCAACTGCCTCGCCAACTGGTATCAGGAGGCGGCCGGCGAGCACGGCCTGCAGCTGACCAAGGACGGCGCGCGCGAGGTCATCTACGGCATGCCCTACAAGGACTGGCAGGCCAAGCACCAGAAGGAGGCCAGCGCCGAGCAGCAGGCCGCCTTCGCCAAGGCCGCCAAGCCGCACCAGCATTGATCAGCGTCAGCTGTCGACGAGTGTCAGAAGCGACGCGACGTCGTTGAGCTGGAAATCCGGCTTCGGCACCGAGGGGTGCAGCTCGACGCCGCGGCGGTTGATCCAGGCGATGGTCAGCCCGAGCGGCTTGCCGCCGACCATGTCGGTGAACTGCGATTGTCCCGAGTGCAGGATCGCCTCGCGGCTGCAGCCGGCGTTGGCGATCAGGTACTTGAAGAGCGTGCCGTCGGGCTTGTAGCCGCCCGCGCGCTCGGCCGTGCAGACGAGGTCGAAGGTGCGCCCGAGCGGCGTCTCGGCGAACAGGTCGTCGTCGATGTTGGAGACGACGGCCAGCCGATAGCGCTTGGCCAGGCGGTCCAGGGTGGGTGCAACGTCGGGGAAGACCTGGAAGCTCGAGAACGCGTCGAAGTAGCGCTGGATCAGCCGCGACGGCGCCTTGATGCCGAAGTGCGCGAAGGTCTCGGCAAGGGACAGCTCGCAGATGTCGCGATAGCGGCGGTAGGGCTCCCAGTAGTGCGCGATGTTGCGCTCCTCCCAGTGTTCCCAGAACGCCTTTACGTCGACGTGTGTCGCGCCGCTCTCCCTCAGAATGGACTCGAAGGCCGCGTAGGAGCTGCCGCGTACGTCGATCAGCGTGCCGAACACGTCGAACGACATGAGTTCGGGGGTGAGACGGCCATCCGCCGATCGGTCGACCATGCTGGTATGCTCGCTTTCTTCTGGGCCTTTGCCGCGCAGGCTGGCGGGATGCTATCAGCTTCGCCCCGGCCGGCCCATGTCGCACAGGAAACCCGATGGACATTGCGATCCCGCGTACGCTCGAGCAGTGGAATGCCGCAGGCGTCGAGTACCTGCCGGGTCATCTCGGCATCGAGTTCGTGAGCGTCGAGCCGCAGGAGGTGGTGGCGCGCCTGACCGTGCAGAAGACGCTGATGGCGTGGAACGGCTTCCTGCATGCGGGCGCCGTGGTCTCGCTGGCGGACACCTGCTGCGGCTATGGTACCGTGCGCTCGCTGCCCGACGGCGCCTCGGGGTTCACGACCATCGAACTCAAGAGCAACTTCCTGGGCTCGGCGCGGGAGGGCGTCATCCAGTGCACGGCGCGGCCCCTGCATCAGGGCCGCACCACGCAGGTGTGGGACGCGGTGGTCGCGGCGGAGGGCTCGGCCAAGCCGATCGCCCAGTTCCGCTGCACGCAAATGATCCTGTGGCCGAAGGGTTGAGCGTCACGGGCGGCAAACTGGTGTAATCTTGCGTGTAGCAATTTGATGCCATGATGGCATGGATGGCGGCATAGTGGGCCGCAGGGCAGGGCGCCGGTCTCGCCATATGCAACCCGGCGCAGGTCGAACGACAAGAGACGAGGGCGGCGCATGGCGCGGCGGTATTTCGGCACGGACGGCATTCGCGGTCTCGCCAACACGAGCCCGATGACCTCGGAGATCGCGCTCAAGGTCGGCATGGCCGCCGGCAAGCAGTTCTCCACCGGCGCACGCCGGCATCGGGTGGTGATCGGCAAGGACACGCGGCTGTCGGGCTACATGATCGAGTCCGCCTTGATGTCGGGCTTCACGGCGGTCGGCATGGACGTGTTCCTGCTGGGGCCGATGCCGACGCCGGCGGTCGCCATGCTGACCCGCTCGCTGCGGGCCGACCTCGGCGTGATGATCTCCGCCTCGCACAATCCCTACGCCGACAACGGCATCAAGTTCTTCGATCCCGACGGCTACAAGCTGTCGGACGAGGCGGAGCGGCAGATCGAGGAGCTGATGGACGCGCCGTCGTCCGAGCTGCTGGTGCCGGCCGACCGCATCGGCCGGGCGACGCGCATCGACAGCGCGCAGGAGCGCTACATCGAGTTCGCCAAGCGCACGCTGCCGCGCAACATCCGCCTCAACGATCTGCGCATCGTCGTCGATTGCGCCAACGGCGCCGGCTACAAGGTGGCGCCCGACGCGCTGTGGGAGCTGGGCGCGGAGGTCATCAAGATCGGCGTCGATCCCAACGGCCGCAACATCAACCACAAGTGCGGCTCCACCTCGCCGGAAGCGCTGTGCGAGAAGGTGCGCGAGATGCGCGCCGACATCGGCATCGCGCTGGATGGCGACGCCGACCGCGTCGTGATCGTCGACGAGAAGGGCTGCATCGTCGACGGCGACCAGATCATGGCGGTGATCGCCGAGAGCTGGCATCGGCGCGGCAAGCTGTCGGCCGGCGGCGTGGTGGCGACCGTCATGTCCAACCTGGGCCTGGAGCGCTACCTGAAGGGCATCGGCCTCGGCATGGTGCGCACGCCGGTCGGCGACCGCTACGTCGTCGAGCACATGCGCAAGCACGGCTACAACATCGGCGGCGAGCAGTCGGGCCATATCGTGATGTCGGATTTCACGACCACGGGCGACGGCCTGATCGCGGCGTTGCAGGTGCTGTCGGTGGCGGTCGGCACCGGCCGGCCGGTGAGCGAGGTGTGCCAGCGCTTCGAGCCGCTGCCGCAGCTTTTGAAGAACGTGCGCTACGCCAACGGCGTCTCCGCTCGAGCAGGAGCAGGTCAAGAAGGCCATCGACGTCGGGCCGCAAGCGGCTGGGCGCCAGGGCCGGCTGGTCATCCGCCCGTCCGGCACCGAGCCCGTCATCCGCGTGATGGCCGAAGGCGACGACGAGGGCCTGGTGCATCAGGTGGTGGGCGACATCGTCGAGGCCGTCAAACGGGCCGCCCAGCCGGCCTGACACCGCGCCAGGCAGCCTCCGGTGGTGCCGGCACGGGGCACAAATTAAGGCCTTGTTAAAGCTTGTGGGCGATTGTGGACGGCGCAGAATTCGCGCCGGCCGCGAATGTCATTGGACGCCCAGTGGCAGCTCGAGAGCCTGTGCGCACCGATTTAGGGCCGGGCGAGCATGTCTCGTTCGCGCCCGTAGGACAACGAGGCCGGCTACGCGCCTTTGCGCGCCGGCTTCCCGGGTTGCTGTCGTGCGTACGGCATGTCCCAGTCGGGACGCCACGGACGTCGCACCGGTGGCCCTCGTATCGCTCCCCCGGACGGCACCTGAAGCAACGATGTCGTGTCGATGAGGCCGCATCGATGGCCTCACGCAATGCGGGGGATGGACGTTATGCAATTCAGGCTGTTTGCTTTGCTTGTCGGGGCTCACATTGGTGGCCAGCCAGCCCGGCCGCCGCCCAGATGAAGGATCGCGTTCTCATTCCGGCGCCGATCCCCGACTATGGCGCTGTCGCGGTGCCGGGCGTGGTGCCGGTGCCGGAAGGGTTCACCTACTATCTGCGCGCCGACCTGGGCTGGGGCTTCTCCACCAGCCGGTCGTATTCGCGAAAATGGCGCCGTCTACGGTGCCGGCACAGCCGCATTCGCTGGCCACACCGCCATTTGGATTCGGCGGTCCTGGGTTCGTGGCTGGTGACGACGCCAAGGGCAACGGCGTGTTCCTCGGCACCGTGGGCTATGGCGCCTACTTCACGCCGCGCTTCCGCGGCGACCTGACGATCGATTTCCGCAGCAGCCTCGACCTGAAATCGGAGAGCACCTACACCTACACGTCCACAGGGGGCGCTACGACCGTCAATGGCGCGGTGACCGACAAGGTCAGCATCAACAATGCCGTGGTGCTGGCGAACCTGTACTGGGATCTACTGCCGCGCGGCTTCTTCACGCCCTATATCGGCGCCGGCCTCGGCTTCGTCTACTACGATGCCACCCGCACCTACATGGACTATGCCGTGCCCAGCATCGGCATTACGCAAACGACGACATTCAGCAGCAAGGATACGGGAGTCGCCCTGGCTGCGGCGCTGATGGCCGGCAGCACCTTTGCCATCGATCAGCACTGGCTGATCGACGTCAATTATCGCGCCCTCTACCTGGGTGAGATCGATGTCGTGACGAACGTGACCGGAAGCGGCCTGTCGTTCAACAGCTCGCGCGCCACGATCGGCAGCAACTGGGAGCACCAGGCGCGCATCGGTCTGCGCTACAACATCTGGTAGGCAAATTTTATCTCTGCGACGAGCGCAAGAGGCGGGCACTTGGCCCGCCTTTTGCTGTCGGCTTCACGCCGCGACCCGCGCTCCAATTGACAACGCTTGGCGACACGCCTAGACCCCGCGGCGGGACACTCCTCCCCACCGAGGAGCTGCTATCTGGAAGGGTAGGCTACATGACCACCGCGACCAAACCGGCCAAGCGGCCGGGCAATATCTGCTTTTCTTCCGGCCCCTGCGCCAAGCGCCCCGGCTGGTCTCTCCAAGCCCTCGAAAACGCATTTCTCGGCCGCTCGCATCGCGCCAAGGACGGCAAGGCGCGTCTGAAGCTCGCCATCGACAAGACCAAGGCGCTGCTCGGCCTGCCGCCGGGCTACCTATGCGCCATCGTGCCGGCCTCCGACACCGGCGCCTTCGAGATGGCCATGTGGAGCATGCTGGGCGCGCGCGGCGTCGAGGCGCTGGCCTGGGAGAGCTTCGGCCAGGGCTGGGTGACGGATGCCGCCAAGCAGCTCAAGCTCAAGGACTTCAAGGCCACCACGGCCGAATACGGCAAGCTGCCCGATCTCGCCAAGGTCGATTTCGAGCGCGACGTGCTGTTCACCTGGAACGGCACGACGTCGGGCGTGCGCGTGCCGAACGGCGACTGGATTGCCGCCAACCGCGCCGGCCTGACGTTCGTCGACGCCACCTCGGCGGTGTTCGCGCAGGCCATCGACTGGTCGAAGGTCGATGTGCTGACCTACTCCTGGCAGAAGGCGCTGGGCGGCGAGGCCGCGCACGGCATGCTGATCCTGTCGCCGCGTGCGGTGGAGCGGCTGGAGACCTACACGCCGCCGTGGCCGCTGCCGAAGATCTTCCGCCTGACCAAGGGCGGCAAGCTGATGGCCGGCGTGTTCGAGGGCGAGACCGTCAACACGCCGTCGATGCTGTGCGTGGAGGACTACCTCGATACGCTCGCCTGGGCCGAGCGCATCGGCGGCGTCAACGCGCTGATCGCGCGCGCCGACGCCAACGCCAAGGTGCTCTACGACTGGATCGAGCAAGACGCCGTGGATCGAGAACCTGGCGGCCGATCCGGCGACGCGCTCCAACACCTCGGTGTGCCTCAGGATCGCCGATCCGGCGGTCGCCAAGCTGCCGCTCGATGCGCAGTGGGCGTTCGTCAAGCAGCTGGAGGCGTCGCTCGCCAAGGAGAAGGCGGCCTACGACATCGCCGGCCATCGCGACGGCCCGCCGGCGCTGCGCATCTGGTGCGGCTCGACGGTCGAGACGGCCGATGTCGCGGCGCTGACGCCGTGGCTCGACTGGGCCTTCGCCGAAGCCAAGGCCGGCCTCGCCAAGGCGGCGTAGCCTTCAACGTCATCCCGTGTAGACCGTTCGACACCAGCGCTATCGCGGGGAGGTCCGAGGAGCCCCATCACCCGCGGTCGTTCGGCACCTCACCGCTAGCTCCTCCGCATCATGGGGCGTGGGACCGGTCGCACCGGGATGCACCGACATCTCGAGGAGGACAAGTCCCATGTCCGCACCCCGCGTACTCATCGCCGATCAGCTGTCGCCCGCCGCCGTCGCCATCTTCAAGGAGCGCGGCGTCGCCGCCGACGTGAAGGTCGGGCCTCGCCAAGGAGGAGCTGGAGAAGATCATCAAGGACTACGACGGCCTCGCCGTCCGCTCCGCCACCAAGGTCACCGAGAAGATCATCGCCGCCGCGACCAACCTGAAGGTGATCGGCCGCGCCGGCATCGGCGTCGACAACATCGACGTGAAGGCCGCGACCGCCAAGGGCATCATCGTGATGAACACGCCCTTCGGCAATTCCATCACCACGGCCGAGCACGCCATCTCGCTGCTGATGGCGCTGGCGCGCCAGATCCCGGAGGCGGACCGCTCCACGCAGGCCGGCAAGTGGGAGAAATCCAAGTTCCTGGGCGTCGAGCTGTTCGCCAAGACGCTGGGCGTGATCGGCTGCGGCAACATCGGCTCGATCGTCGCCGACCGCGCCATCGGCCTCAAGATGAAGGTGATCGCCTTCGATCCGTTCCTGTCGCCGGAGCGGGCCATGGAGCTGGGCGTCGAGAAGGTCGAGCTGGACGAGCTGCTGAAGCGCGCCGATTTCATCACCCTGCACACGCCGCTGACCGACAAGACGCGCAACATCCTGGATGCGGCGGCGCTGGCCAAGACCAAGCCCGGCGTGCGCATCGTCAACTGCGCGCGCGGCGGGCTCATCGACGAGCGGGCACTCGCCGCCGCCCTCAAGTCGGGGCACGTCGCCGGTGCGGCGCTCGACGTGTTCGAGGTGGAGCCGGCCAAGGACAGCGCGCTGTTCGGCCTGCCGAACGTGATCTGCACGCCGCATCTGGGCGCGGCCACCAGCGAGGCGCAGGAGAACGTCGCCCTGCAGGTCGCCGAGCAGATGTCGGACTACCTGCTGAAGGGCGCCATCTCCAACGCGGTGAATTTCCCCAGCATCACCGCCGAGGAGGCGCCGCGCATCCGGCCGTGGGTGAAGCTGGCCGAGCAGCTCGGCTCGTTCGCCGGCCAGCTCACCGAGACCTCCATCAAGGGCATCCGCATCGAGTATTCGGGCGAGGTGGCCGAGCTCAACACCAAGCCGCTGACCGCGGCGGCGCTGGCCGGCGTGCTGCGGCCGCTGCTGGCCGACGTCAACATGGTGTCCGCCGCGATCAACGCGAAGGAGCGCGGCATGCGGCTGGAGGAGGTGACGCGCGGCCAGGACGGCGCCTTCGAGAGCTACATCAAGCTGACCGTGCAGGACCGACGAGTACGACCGCTCGGTGGCCGGCACGGTGTTCTCCGACGGCCGGCCGCGCATCATCCAGGTGCGCGACATCGACATGGAGTTCGAGCTGCAGCCGCACATGCTGTTCGTGCGCAACGCCGACAAGCCGGGCTTCATCGGCCGCTTCGGCATGGTGATGGGCGAGGCGCGGCGTCAACATCGCCACGCTCAACCTCGGCCGCGACAAGCCGGGCGGCGACGCCATCTGCATCGTCGCCGTCGACGAGCCGGTGTCGGACGAGGTGATGGCCAAGGTGCGTGCCCTGCCGCAGGTGGTGCGCGTCAACCGGCTGCAGTTCTAGGCGGCGAACTGCTCCGCCTGCGTCCCCGGCCTGAGCGCACGAACTTGATCACCGATCAAGTTCGTGGCGCTGAGAGCCGGGGTCGTTACCCTTCAATGGAGCGGTACATATCCCGGATAGCCTCGCCTCGGCTCGAGAGCCGGGCTCGGCTTCCGGGAACGCATGCGTCGCGCAAAGTGTCGGGCGCCGGATTTCGCCGACCTGCCCCGTTCTGATGCCAGGTCAACCTTGCGCACTTGTAACCCGGCAGCCGGAATTCCGGCGCGCCGGCGCCCAAGTTGCGACATGAACCGGGATTGAAGATCGGCGGCCGCAATTGCCGGCGGCCATCCAAGGAGGAACATTCCATGCGTTGGCAGATTGCACTGGCTCTATTGCCCCTCATTGCCACGGGCGGCGCATGCCGCGGACATCAAGGGCACCTCCAAGATCGAGAGCGTCACCGTCTACCCGCAGGGCGCCGAGGTGACGCGCATCGGCAAGGTGAAGATGGAGCGGGGCGAGCACGTCATCCTGTTCAACGACCTGCCGACCAATGCCGTGGCCGGCTCGATTCGCGTCGAGGGCAAGGCCACGGGCCGGCTCGAGATCGGCTCGGTCGACACGCGGCGCGTCAAGGTGCCGAGCACCGACGAAGCGGTGGCGGCCACCGAGCGCAAGCGCATCGAGGATGCCATCGAGAAGCTGCGCGACGATCGCGCGCAACTGAGCGCGACGGTGGAAGCCGCCGAGACGCAGAAGACGCTGATCAACAACCTGGCGCAGCTGCCGACCAAGTCGGCGCCCGCCAACGGTGCGGCGCGGTGGCGCAGCCCGACTGGGCGCAGCTCTACGCCATGATCGGCCAGCGCATCGCCGAGGCGCAGAAGACCATCCTCGACACGCAGATCAAGATCCGCGAGGTCGACCTGCAGATGCGCGACCTGGAAGGCAAGCTCGCGCAGATCGCGCCCACGCAGCAGGAGCGCACCGAGGTCAAGGTGTTCGTCAACGCCGGCGGCGCGCTCGATGCGGATCTCGTCATCCGCTACCAGGTGACGAGCGCATCCTGGACGCCCTTCTACGACGCGCGCCTGGCGACCGGCACCAAGGCCCAGGCGCCCAAATTGCAGCTGGTGCGCCGCGCCAGCATCCAGCAGCGCACCGGCGAGATCTGGGACAACGTGGCGCTGTCGCTGTCGACGGCGCGGCCGGGCGCCGGCACTGCCGCTCCCGCAACTCGGCACGATGACGGTCGACTACGAGGGCGAGGTCGTCGTCGCGCGTCCGCGCGGCGAGATGGCGCCCACGGCCATGTCGCGCAGCGTCGGCCAGGCGAGGCGTTGCCAGCGAGGACAGCGACCGGCGCGACAGGGCCGGCAATGAGCCGATGGTGGCCGAGGAGGTGCGTGCGACGCGTCGACACGCAGGGCTTCCAGGCCGTCTACGGCATTCCGGGCCGCACCACGGTGCCGGCTACCGGCGAGATGAAGCGCGTGCAGATCGACGACATGGCGCTCGATCCGGCGCTCACCGTGCGCACCGTGCCGAAGCGCGACGAGAAGGCCTATCCTGTACGCCAAGCTGACCATCGCGCGCGGCACGCCGATCCTGCCGGGTCCGGTTTCGCTGTTCCGCGATGCCACCTTCGTCGGCGGCGGCCGCCTGCCGCTGCTGGCGCCGGGCGAGGAGCACGAGCTGGGCTTCGGCGTCGACGACGCGGTGAAGGTGCGCCATGCCATCGCCGAGGAGAAGCGCAGCGAGTCCGGCATCATCACCTCCTCGAAGACGGACACGCGCAACTTCCGCATCACCGTCAAGAACCTGCGCGAGCGGCCGATCAACCTGGTGGTGCTCGACCAGGTGCCGGTCTCGCAGAACGCCGACATCAAGGTCGAGCTGATCGGCAAGACGGCGCCCACCAAGCAGAACCTCGACGACAAGCGCGGCGTGGTGGCCTGGGAGATGAAGCTCGAGCCGGACGAGGAGAAGGTCATCGAGCACGGCTATCGCGTCACCTGGCCGTCGGCCAAGAAGGTGATCTACGGGAACTGAGCGAGCCCCGCACCTACCTGTCATCCCGGAATGCGCGTCAGCGCAGTATCCGGGACCCGAGCCCGTCCGGATACGCGCCGCCCTGGGTCCCGGCTACTGCGCTGCGCGCAGTCCGGGATGACACTCGGCGGTGCCATTGCTGGCCCCCGCGCCAGGTAGCGCTATACGTGCGCCAGATATGGCCGCCCGCCCGGGTCGGCAGCGAGCGGCACCAGAGGCACGCATTCCAGATGGCAAACGTGGTGGTGATCGGCGCCCAGTGGGGCGACGAGGGCAAGGGCAAGATCGTCGACTGGCTGTCGGAGCGCGCCGATATCGTCGTGCGCTTCCAGGGCGGCCACAACGCCGGCCACACGCTGGTGATCGGCGGCAAGACCTACAAGCTGTCGCTGCTGCCCTCGGGCGTGGTGCGGCCCGGCAAGCTGTCGGTGATCGGCAACGGCGTGGTGGTCGATCCCTGGGCGCTGGGCGACGAGATCGGCCGGCTGGAGGCGCAGGGCGTCAAGGTCGACGCCGGCAACCTGCGCATCGCCGAGAACGCCACGCTGATCCTGCCGCTGCACCGCGAGCTCGACCAGCTGCGCGAGAGCGCGGCCGGCGAGGGCAAGATCGGCACCACCGGGCGCGGCATCGGGCCGGCCTACGAGGACAAGGTCGGCCGCCGGGCGATCCGCGCGCAGGACCTGAAGAACCTCGGCACGCTGGGCCCGAAGATCGACCGCCTGCTGGTGCACCACAACGCGCTGCGGCGCGGGCTCGGCAAGCCCGAGGTCGAGCGCGAAGCGCTGGAGCGCGAGCTGCGCGAGATCGCGCCGCGCATCCTGCCCTTCGTCGACAACGTGTGGGCGCTGCTCGATGGCGCGCGCCGCGCCGGCAAGCGCATCCTGTTCGAGGGCGCGCAGGGCGCGCTGCTCGACGTCGACCACGGCACCTATCCGTTCGTGACGTCGTCGAACACGGTGGCGGCGCAGGCGGCGACCGGCTCCGGCATGGGGCCGCGCTCGATCGGCTACGTGCTGGGCCTCGCCAAGGCCTACACGACGCGCGTCGGCTCCGGGCCGTTTCCGACCGAGCTGACGGATGCCATCGGCGAGAAGCTCGGCGAGCGCGGCCAGGAGTTCGGCGTGGTGACGGGACGCAAGCGCCGCTGCGGCTGGTTCGACGCCTGCCTGGTGCGGCAGGTGGTGCAAGGTGTCGGGCATCGACGGCATCGCGCTGACCAAGCTCGACGTGCTCGACGGCTTCGAGGAGATCAAGGTGTGCATCGGCTACACGCTCGATGGCGAGCGCATCGACAGCCTGCCGGCCGGCCACAACGCGCAGGCGCGCGTCAAGCCGGTCTACGAGAGCTTCGAAGGCTGGACGCAATCGACGCGCGGGGCGCGCAGCTGGGCCGACCTGCCGGCGCAGGCCGTCAAGTACGTGCGCCAGATCGAGGAGCTGATCGAGTGCCCGGTGACGCTGCTGTCGACCAGCCCCGAGCGCAACGACACGATCCTGATGCGCGATCCGTTCGAGAATTGAGCAGCGGCGGAGCGTTACCGGCGAGCTCAAGCACGGCATGCAACACGTCGCCCTGCAGAGGGCTGAGCGCTTGCGCGCTGTGCGAATGCTGCGGCTCATATCCGCGGCCGGCAAGGTCTTGGCATGTCGCTGTTGCAATCAAACATCAGCTATCGAACATCACAATTCGGCTTACTTCCATCATCCATCGAATCAGTAGCTATTGCGCTCCTGTGCTCGGCTGATTACTTCAAGCCTGCTGACCCGTTTGACGAGGTCCCCCTGGGGCCCCGCGACGGGAGCCTGCGTGCAACGCGTGAACGAGAAGATGGGGGAATACGAATGTATAAGATGATGCTTGGTTTGGTCGCAGGCGCTGACGCTGCTGAGCGGCGCGGCGATGGCCGACGGCTCCAGGGGCAAGGCGGCTTCGTGCTGTGATGCGGCGCGTCCGTGGACTGGCTTCTACCTCGGTGTCGGCGCCGGCGCGGGCTCGGTCGTGCACGACTTGTCGTCGGTGGCGTCCTGAGCTTCGACGGCATCGGCGGCGAAGGCGTGTTCGGCACGGTTGTCGTCGGCTACGACCGCATGCTGACGTCGCGCATCGTCGGCGGCATCTTCGCCGACTACGATTTCGCCTCCAACGTGTCGACCGACTTCGTTCTTCGGCCTCGGCGTCTCGGTCGAACAGAAGAACACCTGGTCGGTCGGTGCGCGCCTGGGCGTGCTGTCGAGCCCGACCACCCTGTGGTACGGCACGGTCGGCTATACGCAGACCGAGTTCGACTGAAGGCGCGTCAAGCCTGCCCGACTTCAAGGGCTACTTCGTTGGCGCCGGCGTCGAGAGCCAACTGGTTGGCGGCTGGAACCTGCGTGCCGAATACCGCTTCAGCCAGTTCGACAGCGAGACCGTGCTCTTCGACGGTCTGAACGTCGAGCCGTCCTCGCATACGGCTCGCCTCGCGCTGACCTACAAGTGGGGTCGCGAGGAAGCCTGCTCACGCTCACGCCCCGATGAAGTAGTCGGCGTCGCACCTGCGTTTCGTCTGTTGGGCCGCTCTTCCCGGAGCGGCCCATTTTCTGTTGCAGGAGGTCTATGCGCAGCCCGCGTAGATGCCGTCGCTATGCCTGGACGGCCGCCGTCACCAATCCGCGGTAGTCGGCCAGGGCACCCGGACGCAATTCGGCAGCGAGCAGCCGCTGCGGATTGACGGGGCCCGGCAGCGTGATATGGCCCGCCGGCACGCGCACGAAGCCGAGCCGGGCATAGTAGGGCTCGTCGCCGACCAGCAGGACCAGTCCGAGACCGTCGGCGCGCGCGGCATCCATGCCGTCGCGCACCAGGCCGCGACCGTGCCCGCGGTTGGCGAACTCCGGGTCGACGGCCAGCGGGCCGAGCAGCAGCGCCCCGTCCGTCCCGCCGATGCGGATCGGCGTGAACCGCACCGCGGCGATGATGCGCCCGTCGAGCAGGCAGACGCGGCAGTAGGCCGAGAAGGCGCCCGTGCCCTCGCGTATCCGGTAGGCGGTGCGGGCAAAGCGGCCGGGCCCGAAGGCGCGCGCATGCAGGGCCGAGATCTGCGCGCCGTCCTCGGGACGCACCTCGCGCACGGTGGCTACCATGTCTCGCTCCTCGGCGTGCCGCCCAGCACCTCGGCGATGCGCCGCAAGGTACCTCCGGTCGTGTCGCCCGGCAGCTCGGTGGCGGCGAAGAAGCCCTGCTCGGCAATCTCGCGATTGGGGGGCGGCACCCGCGGCTGCTTCCATTCGCGCACGATGAACAGGGCGATGTGATCGGCGGGGAAGGTGTCGAAATGGGAATAGACGCCGAACAGCTCCGGCTTGGCGGTCAGCTCCACCCCGACTTCCTCCTGCAACTCGCGGGCGAGCGTCTCGGCGATCGCCTCGTTCTTCTCGACGCCGCCGCCGGGCATGTGCCAACCCGGCCGATAGCCGTGCCGAACCAGCAACACTCTCTGCTGCGTCATCCAGCACCATGCCCTGTGCGCCCATGGTCAGGCCGCGTGAGAAGCGCCAGTAGCGCTGCATCGCTTTGACCAGGAGCCGGTTTGTGACCATGGCGTGACGGAGGCAGGCATGAGTTGGCGCGGGCTGCAGCGTCATAGAGGCAGATCGGCCGCGATGGAAGCACTTCGGGTGAATTGGCAAGCCCCGGGAAGGCGATACTGCTGGCGCCCTGCCGCCTGCCTGGACCCACGCCAACCGACCGCCATGCCCAAGCCGCTGACCATCGCCCAGCTGACCGACGTGCACCTCGGGCCGATCCGCGGCTTCACCCCGCGGCATTGGAGCCTCAAGCGGTGGACGGGCTACCTCAACTGGCAGAAGCAACCGCCGCAACGCCTATCAGCGTGTGGTGCTGGACCGGCTGGTGGCCGACCTGCGTCAGCAGGCGCCGGACCACATCGTCGTCACCGGCGACCTCGCCAACATCGGCCTGCCGCGCGAGCTGATGCATGGCCTCGACTGGCTGCGCAGCCTCGGCGAGCCGCATGCGGTGAGCGTCATCCCCGGCAATCACGACATCTACGGACGTCTGCGGCGCGATCCCGGCACCGACCGCTGGGCCGCCTATATGGCCTCCTGCGCCGAGGGCGCCGCTGTTGACCGGTGGCCACGCCGGCTTTCCCTATGTGCGCCGGCTGGGGCAGGTGGCGCTGATCGGCGTGAACTCCGCCGTCGTCACGCCGCCGATGATGGCCTGGGGCGAGGTGGGGGCAGCGCAGCGCGAGCGGCTCGGCCGGCTGCTCGACCAGCTGGGCCAGGCGCAGCTGTTCCGCCTCGTGCTCATCCACCATCCGCCGTTGCCGGGTCAGGCCAAGCCGGCGCGGGCATTGCGCGATGCGGCCGAGCTCGAGAAGGTTCTGACGCAGCACGGCGCCGAACTCGTCATCCACGGCCACAATCACCTGAACTCGCTGGCGTGGCGCCAGTCGGCGAGCGGGCCGCTGCCGGTGGTCGGCGCGCCCTCCGGCTCGCTCGGGCGGCCGCACAAGCACGAGCCGCTGGCGCGCTACAATCTCTACCGCATCGAGGGGCCGCCCTGGCGCATCGAGCTGATCGGCCGCGGACTGTCGGAGCCCGGCGGTCAAGTCCGCGAACTGGAGCGACGCGATGCTTGCGCCGCATGAGCCGGCCGCATAGCTGTCCTTAGAATTCCTCAGCGGGCTTTGCACTATGCCCGAGCCGCTATATTCCCGGCAAGCTTGGAAAGGGAATCGCACCAATGCAGAAGACCGTCGCGCCTGCGCCGAGCGTTGCCAGGCCGCTCTGGGTGGTCGTCCTGGCGGCCGGATTGATCGTCGGCATCGCCATGGGCTTGCGCCAGGTGATGGGCCTCTACCTGCCGCCGATGACGAAGGAACTCGGCATCGGCCGCGAGCCGTTCTCCACGGCCATGGCGGTCGCCAACCTGGTGTGGGGACTGGTCGCGGTATTCGCGGGCATGGTCGCCGACCGTTACGGCGCAGGGCGCGTGATCATCACTGGCGCGCTGGCGACCATGATCGGCATGTATCTGATGTTCGCCGCCCAGACGGGCGCGGACCTGCTGGTCAGCGGCGTATTGCTGGGCATCGGCGTGGCCGGCACCGGCATCACCTCGCTGGTGGGCGCCGTCGGCCGGGCGGCGCCGCCCGAGCACCGCACCGCTGCCATCGCCTCGCTCGGCATGGCCGGCGGCATCGGCGGGTTCGTGGCCTTCCCCTATACCCACCTGCTGATCGAATTCCTCGGCTGGAAGACCAGCCTGCTGGTGCTGGTTGCCACCACCGCCGTCATGCTGCCGCTGGCCCTGCCGTTGAGCGGCAAGCCGGTGACCAATGGCGGATTGGAGAAGCCGCAGACGCTCGGCGAGGCATTCAAGGAAGCGCTCACGCACCCGAGCTACCTGCTGCTGACGGCGGGCTTCTTCGTGTGCGGCTTCCACGTCGCGTTCTACTCGGTGCATCTGCCTGCGTTCGTCGCCGACATGGGCCTCGACGCCAGCGTCGCCGTCATCGCGCTGACCATGGTCGGCCTCGGCAACCTGGCCGGCACCTACATCGCCGGCCAGTCCGGGCGCTTCATCGAGAAGCGGCGCGGCCTCAGCCTGATCTACTTCGGCCGCTGCTTCGTGTTCCTCGGGCCTTCTGTACCTGCCGATGACGCCGGTAACGGTGATCGCGCTCAGCACGCTGCTCGGCCTGTTCTGGCTGTCGACCGTGCCGCTGACCTCGAGCCTGGTGGCGGTGTTCTTCGGCACCACCTGGATGTCGATGCTGTTCGGGGTGGTGTTCCTGTCGCATCAACTCGGCTCGTTCGCCGGTCTTTGGATGGCGGGCTATCTTTACGACCTGACCGGGTCGTATAATGCGATGTGGTGGGTGTCGATCGCGCTCGGCCTGTTCGCCGGGCTGATCCACTGGCCGATCCAGGAGCGCCCGGTGGCGCGGCTGCTGCAGCCGAACCCGGCGTAACGCACATGAGCATGCAGGGCGAGATCAGGCAGAGTGCGTCGCGGGGCTCGATGCCCGCCGGCGTGCGCCTTGCCGTGCTCGCCGCTGCGGGGCTCATCTGCCTCGGCGCGCTCTACCTGATTTCGGTGCGCGGCGAGGCCCTGCTGCTCGACCTGTCCGCGCTCGGCGCCCGCATCTTCTGCTTCTGAGCCGCGGCCAACGGAGCGATCCCGCGTTCCCGATCAGCCCAGAACTGCCCAGAGCAGCCGGCAGCTGCAGCGTTGCCGTGCGGCGCCTTGATTGGCGCGGACCAGGGCGGATTTTTCTCCAGCGCTGGCGATTTTTCGGCCATCCGCCCGCTCGGGTGTTTCGCCCGTGGCGGTGGGGAGTTTCCCTAGTGTCGTGCTCTGCACCAGCCGCATAGGTTGCCCGCATGGACTGGGCGACCAGTCGAGGACGGGGGCTGGCGTTCCATCCCCCAGTTTCGCTTCGATCACGACAAGGAGGATTGCATGGTCAGGTTCACGTTGGTTGGCCTCGCGGCGCTAGGTCTGATGGCCGGGGCGGTGGCAGCGCAAGGCAAGATGGATTGCAGTGCGACGTACAAGGGCTTCATGGACAAGTTCCAGCAGGGTCAGGGTCCAACCATGGCCGGCGATCAGCTCGCCAACGTGCATCGTCTCGCCCTGCGGGCCTATGACGCCTGCCAGGCCGGCGACGAGTTCAATGCCAGACAGCTGTTCGACAACCTGGCGAAGTCCGCCAGGTAGCGACGACAGATCATGAGCCGTCGGAGGGCGTGCGGGTCTCCCATGCGGAGACGCCCGCACGCTTCTCCGTCGCGCTCTTCGTGACGCGGCGCGCGTGGCATCGGCCGGCTCGGCGCCGTGCGTAAGGAGTACCGTGGTCATGCCGTACTCGCGCGCGTCTTTCGCTCTGCTTCTCGGCCTCTGCATCGGTGTTGCGGCGTCTCCGGTCTTGGCCCAGTCCGAGGAGGAGCGCGTCAACCTGATCGTGTCGAAGGCCCCCCTGGAGGGCAAGCACGCCAAGGGCAAGACTGGCGAGCCTTCGGACGCGCGCGCCATTGCGGAGGTCAAGAAGCAGCCGGCGATGCGTCAGGCCATGCCATGAGCATGACCAAGGCCGAGACCTGGTCGGTGCCGAAGCACAAGGTCGAGGCCGTCAAGCAGGCGGCGGCCAAGTTCGGCCTGATTGTAAGGGAGGCGGACGAGGCCTCGACCCACATTCTGCAGGCCAAGCCCGCCGACAACATGACACTCACCGACAAGCAAAAGGCCATGATGGATCTCGCCAAGGCCACCAAGGGCACCATGAATGTCAGGCTGGTGCTGGGACCGACGCCGGAGATGCTCGAGCATGCCCTGACCAGGAAGAGCGAGGAGGGGTACGGCCTGACCGAAATCAAGGTGTGCCTCAACGAGGACACCACTCTCACCATCAACCGCACGAGCATCGTCATCAAGCCGGACCGGAGTATCTGGCGCGGCATCGTCGAAGGCACGGGTGCCCGGGTCACGCTGATGTGGTGGCCGAATGGAAAGATCACCGGCACGCTCCAGAATGACGGGCGCATGTACGGCATCAAGCATATGGGCGGCCGCGCCTACATGATGATTGACATGAGCGAGGAGCAGATGCCGGACGAGCATGCTCCGATGTCCTCTCGCGCGTGCGCACCGACGATCCCAATCTGCGCGACGACCCGCTGGTGCAGCAGGGTGATGCCAGCGTCCTGCGCTCGCTGGTGCAGCCCCCCTCGGCTCAGCGCCCGCCTTTGCCGGCCAGGAAGGAAGCAAGGAAGGACCAGCTCGCCTTCGCGCCGCTACCCAAGGCGACGACGCCGGCCGGCCAGGCCAGGAAGCCGGCCCCGCAGGACACCGCCAAGGCCGGCCAGCCGCCCAAGGACGTCGTCATCGATGTGGTCGTCGCCTACACCAAGAAGGCGGCGAGCAACTACGGCGATGTGCGGCAGGAGTTGGCCGAGCTCGCCATCGAGGAAAGCAACAAGTCCTTCCGCAACAGCGGGCTCGGCCACGTCAAGCTGCGGCTGGTGCACGCCTACCAGACCAACTACGACGAGAAGGGTGCCGGGCACTTCGACCACGTGTGGCGCTTCGCCGACAAGGGCGACGGGTACATGGAGGAGATTCACAAGGTGCGTGACAAGTATCGCGGCGATGTCGCGATCCTGCTCGTCGACGATCCGAGCGGCTGCGGGCTGTCGACGCGCGTCTATGCCGACCCCAACGAAGCGTTCGCCGTCGTCCACCACGCCTGTGCCGTCATGACCTATTCGCTGGGCCACGAGGTCGGCCACCTGATCGGCGCGCGCCACGACCGGTCGATGGATACCAGCACCGAGCCGTTTCCTTATGGCCACGGCTACGTGCACGGCACCAAGTGGCGCGATATCATGAGCTACAAGCAGAGCTGCGGCGGCTGCCCGCGCCTGCCGGTCTGGTCCAGCCCCAGCGTGCAGGTCAAGGGCGAGCCGGCCGGCACGGCCGACACCGACAACGCCCGCGTCATCGCCGAGCAGGCCTCGCGAGTGGCTGGTTTCAGGTAGAGGCTCATTTCCGGCCTACGCGACGCACGCCTGCCTCAATCCCCTTGACTCATGGCGCATCGGGCGTAGGGTCCCGCGCGCTTCGCGCACCGCGAGGCGGATTCCGGAGCTTCAACGAGGCAGCCATGGGCTTTTTTGCCGACAGCGTGAACCGCATCTCTCCATCCCAGACCATCGGAATGTCGACGAAGGCGCGCGAGCTGAAGGCCAAAGGCCGCGACATCATCTCGCTGTCCGCCGGCGAGCCCGACTTCGACACGCCCGACAACATCAAGGAAGCGGCCATCAAGGCGCTCCGCGAGGGCAAGACCAAGTACACCGACGTCGACGGCATTCCGGAGCTGAAGGCGGCCATCGTCGCCAAGTTCAAGCGCGAGAACGGCCTCGAGTACAAGGCGAGCCAGGTGACGGTCGGCACGGGCGGCAAGCAGGTGCTCTACAACGCGCTGCTGTGCACGCTCAATCCCGGCGACGAGGTCGTCATCCCGGCGCCGTGCTGGGTGTCGTACGCCGACATCGTGCTGCTCGGCGGCGGCAAGCCGGTGTTCGCCAACTGCACGATCGAGGACGGCTACAAGCTGAAGCCCGAGACGCTCGATGCGGCGATCACGCCCAAGACCAAGTGGTTCGTGTTCAACGCGCCGTGCAACCCGACGGGCGCCGCCTATTCGAAGGCCGAGCTGAAGGCGCTCACCGACGTGCTGATGCGGCCGAAGAACAAGCATGTCTGGGTGCTGACCGACGACATGTACGAGCACCTGCTCTACGACGACCACAAGTTCTACACGGCCGCCCAGGTCGAGCCGGCGCTCTACGAGCGCACGCTGACCATGAACGGCTTCTCCAAGGCCTACTGCATGACCGGCTGGCGGCTCGGCTATGCGGCCGGGCCCGAGCTGCTCATCAAGACCATGTGCAAGCTGCAGTCGCAGTCGACCTCCAACCCGTCCTCCATCACGCAGTGGGCCGGCGTCGAGGCCCTCAACGGCCCGCAGGATTTCATCCCGCTCAACAATCACAAGTTCAAGGAGCGGCGCGACCTCGTCGTGTCGATGCTCAACCAGGCCAAGGGCCTCAAGTGCCCGAAGCCGGAGGGCGCGTTCTACGTCTATCCGTCCTGCGAGGGGCTGATCGGCAAGACCACGTCGAAGGGCGTCAAGCTCAACAACGACGAGGATGTGGTGCTGTCGCTGCTCGACGAGGAGGGCGTGGCGGTCGTGCACGGCGCCGCCTTCGCCATGAGCCCGTTCTTCCGCATCTCGTATGCGACGGATACGGCCTCGCTCGAGGAAGCCTGCAAGCGCATCCAGCGCTTCTGCGGCAACGCGCGCTGACGTTGACGGGCGCTGTCATCCCGGCATTTCGCGAAGCGAAAGATCCGGGATGCAGCGGCAGCACGCTTGACGCTGGGTCCCGGCTCTTCGCTTCGCTCCAGCCGGGATGACAGGTGGAGAGGGGAGAAGCTCTACGAGCGTCGAATGCCATGACCTCGCCTGCCTCGGAACCCCAGCACCTCAAGCTCGCCGTCAACGGCATCAACATCCACGTCGCGCGCCTGACCGGCGGGCCGCGGCCGCTGCTGCTGCTGCACGGCTGGCCGGAGTTCTGGCTGACCTGGCTGCCGGTCATGCAGCGGCTCGCCGCGCAGGGCTACGACGTGATCGCGCCCGACCTGCGCGGCTTCGGCGACAGCGACAAGCCGGATGCCGGCCCCTCCGACAAGGCCGGCGCCGATGTGCATGCCCGCGACATGCTGGCGGTGCTGGATGCCCTCGGTCTCGATCGCGTCGGCCTGGTCGCGCACGATGTCGGCGCCGCTGTCGCGCAGGTGCTGGGCCGCACCGGCACCGCAGCGCTTCAACGGCATCTTCCTGTTCGACTGCCCCTATGCCGGTATGGGCGCGCGCTGGTCGGCGCCTGAGCACCTGAAGGAGATCTGGTATTTCTTCCTGAACCAGAAACCGTTTGCGGCCGAACTGATCGGCAGCTCGCGCCAGGCCTGCGCCACCTATTTCCGCCACTTCCTCACGCATTGGGCGGCCGGCAACCCGCACGCCTTCGACGACGTGTTCGACGCGTTCATCGACAACTTCATGCAGCCCGGCAACCTGCAGGGCGGCTTCAACTGGTACGTCAGCGCGAACGCCGCGCGGCTCGCTGCCGCGCGCGGCGAGGCGCCCCGTCCTGCCGCCGATCGATGTGCCGACCTGCGTGCGCTGGGGCGAGCTCGACCCTGTGCTGCTCTACGCCTGGAGCGACAAGCTGGGCGAGGTCTTCACCAATCTCGACCTCGCGCCGTTCGAGGGCGTCGGGCATTTCCCGCACCGCGAGGCGCCGGACCGGGCAAGCGAGATGATCGGCGCACTTCTTCGCGCGGCGCTTTGCCTGAGCCGAGGCCGATGCTTCTTCCTCCTCAAGATTGCCGTGCCGCCGATCCTGGTGGCGCTGATGTCGCTGGCGGCGCGGCGCTGGGGGCCGACGGTCGGCGGCCTGCTGATGGGCCTGCCGTGGATGACGGGGCCGGTGCTGTTCTTCCTCGGCCTCGACAAGGGCGGAGAGTTCGCGGTCGCCGCCAGCTCCGGCATCCAGCTCGGCGTGATCTGCATCTGCGCCTTCATGCTGGCCTACTCGGCGGTGAGCTTGGTGGCGCCATGGCCGTTCTGTCTCGCGGCCGCGACGGTTGCCTTCTGGGTGGTCGGCTGGATCGTGCAGTCCGAGCCGATCCCGCTGGTGCCGGCCGCAGCCGCCGCGCTCGCCGCCATCGTCGCCACCTACTTCCTGCTGCCGCGGCCGCGCGGCGCCGGCGGCGCCGGCACCGTTGCCGTGGTGGGATATCCCGGCCCGCATGGCGCACCACCTTCGTGCTGGTTGCCGTGATCATGTCGAGCGCCGACCGGCTCGGGCCGCAGCTGTCCGGCCTGGTATCGACCTATCCGGTGATCCTGGTCGTGGTCGGCTGCTTCACCCATCATCAATGGGGCGTCGATGCGCTGTGGCGGGTGCAGCGCGGGCTCACCGTATCGCTGACCAACTTCATCGCCTTCTTCCTCGTCGTCGGCTTGACGCTGCCCGCGGTCGGCGTGGTGCCGGCGTTCGTGCTCGCCGCCGCCACCGCGCTCACGACCAGCAGCCTGCTGATCGCCTTCAACCGGCGCCGCGCCGGCTGACCTGTTACCCAGGTAACAGCGCCAAATTGGGCAGCTGACGATGATGCAGCCGCCTCTTCATTTCATCGTCACCCATATTGACGAGCGGGAGATCCGTGATGCCGAAGCTGCAAATCGAGGTCTTCGAAGACGGGGCGCCGTCGGCGACCATCACCATTCCGTCCTGGCTGATGGTCGCTGCCTCCAAGATGCTGCCCAGGATGGCCGGCAAGAGCCTGCAGGATCGCATCGACCTGGAGCAGCTCGTTGCGCTGGCCAGCGATCCCAATGCCAGTGGCGTGATCATCGACATCGAGGACCACCAGGACAACGAGCGGGTGGTGATCTCCATCGTCGCCGACGACGGCCTGGACAAGTGGCCCAGAGCTAGCGCGCGCGCTACGCACCGAACTGACTTATCTCGCCGAGCGCCGGCCTGTCGGGAGCAATGACGATCTTGCGGTCGTCCTCCCACACCACCACCAGCAAGCCTTTGCGGGCCCCGGCGCGAGCCCAGCGGCGAATGTCCGAGTGGTACGGCTCCCGGCGCCAGGCGTGCGGCCGGGCCGGATCGGTGTGGATCACCAGCTCGTTGGCGTGCTCTTCCAGCACCACCACCATCTTACATCGCGACGGCTTCCAGTGCTCGCCCAGCCCCGCATCGAGCAGATACTCGCAATAGAACTGCCGGCACTCGGTGGGGCGGTCGGCGTAGATCGTGCACCCCGAGGTGGTGGCGCAATGCGGGCACCAGCTCAGCGGCGGGGTTTCCAGCTCCTCGACGCTCAGCAGCTTGCAGCACATCGTGCAGCCGCCGCAGCCGCGATCCCGCACGATGTCCACCCGCTGTGTCAGCTGTGTCATTGGCTGCCTGCCTCGATGGTCGCTCGACACCGACCGCTTCGTGATGAGTGCATGATCAATGCAAGACGCCGCGAGCTCACCGTAGCAGCGCGAACGTCTCAATCGGGGATGCGATGAGCGTAATGCTCAAGCTTGTGGTGTAGAGCGCACGGAACCGGACAAACGCTGATCAGTTGTCCCAGGTAAGACCCAACGGAACATGGGGAAAGAAAGGACCCATGCAGCATGCAACAGACAAGGTATCCCATCTTCGAACGCATTGGAAAGATGCTGCACGATCAGCTCGAGGACATCGCGCGCGAGCCGTTGCCTGATCGCTGGACGGATTTGATCAACTTCCTGAACGACCAGGAGCGCAGGCAAGGCACACACGTTGCCGAGTCGCGCCCGCCCAAGCCGCTCAAGAATTGAGTGGGCAACCGAGCGCTGTTAACCTTCAGGTAACCTCATGGCAAGGCCGTCGGTTGACCCGCTCGATGGCAAGCGCGGCACCTGCGCCTCCGGCTAGCTTGCCTGGGCGTTGCCGAGGTCAGCCCCGAACTCCTCGCGGAACACGCGCCAGCCCTTGGGCGTGATCTCGACCGCGCGCGTGTCGCTCAACCGGCGAACCCATTTCTTGTCGAGGCTGTGCGTGCACAGCGCGGCCCCGACGGCTCCGGCCAGATGCGGGCGCCGCTCGCTCCAATCGAGGCAAGGCCGGCACAGGACGCGGGTGGAGCGCTTGCCGCGTCCGGCCAGCAGGGCCTCGACATCGATGCCGATGCGACCGAGGAAGCCGATGCCGGTGTCCGTGACGATGCCGCCGTCGCTGCCCAGCTCGGCGTAGCCGCGCAGCCACCATCGCATCCGCCAGCGCGACGCCGAGCCGGCCGGCGAGATGGTCGTAGCAGGTGCGCGCCGCCCGCAGCGCCGCATCGCGCGGGCCGACGGTCAGCCGCCGTTGCGACGGCTCCAGCGTCGAAGCCACCTGCATGATGGTCTCCATCATGTGCGCCACGTCGGGCGAGGCCAGCCGGTGGTAGCGATGCCGGCCCTGCTTCTCGACGGTGAGCAGCCCGGCCTCGGTCATGCGGGCGAGATGGCTGCTGGCGGTCTGCGCGGTGATGCCCGCCACGCCGGCCAGCTCGGAGGCCGTCAGTGCGCGGCCATCCATCAGCGCATGCAGCATGCCGGCGCGGGCCGGATCGCCCGCCAGCGCGGCGATCCTGGCGAACGTGGCGTTGCTGGCCATGGTGTACTCCTCTGCGATCCTCGCGGCATCCTAGATGCGGCGACTCGCCGCAATGCTTCGACCGCCACCGTAGCATTTGCACCTGCTGCTGCGGCACGGTGCCCGCATGCGCAATCGATCGGCGGACAGCGGAGGTGCACGCAGTGGTCGACAGCCAAACTAGCCACGCGCTTCTATGGATGGCGCGTCGTCTGGGCCGCCTTCGTGCTCGCCATCTTCGGCTGGGGCGTCGGGTTCTACGGCCCACCCGTCTTTCTGCACGCGCGTCCGCGAAGCGCGCGGCTGGCCGCTGGCGTCCGTATCGGCGGCCGTCACAATGCATTTCCTGGTCGGCGCGGTCGCAGTCACCAATCTCCCGGCCCTGCATCGGCGTTTCGGCGTGGCCGGGTGACCAAGGTCGCGCGCGCTGGCGCTCGCTATCGGCGTGTGCGGCTGGGCCTTGGCGACGGCGCCCTGGCAGCTGTTTGCCGCCACGCTGCTGAGCGGCTTCGGCTGGAGCGGCATGAGCGCCGCCGCCATCAACGCGATCGTCTCGCCCTGGTTCATCCGCTCACGACCCGCCGCGTCTGGCCATGGCCTACAATGGTGGAAGCATCGGCGGCGTCATCTTCTCGCCGCTGTGGGTGGCGGCCATCCAGGTAATGGGATTTCCCATCGCCGCTGCAACTCTGGGTGCCGTCATGGCCCTGACCATATGGATTCTGGCCGACACCCTGTTCTCGAAATCACCCCAGCAGATGGGTTTGGCGCCCGACGGGGATGCACTCGGCGTGCTGCCTGTGCCTCTGCACGGGCCACGGGTAGCGCCGCTGCCGGGGCGGTTGTTGTGGCGCAATGCCAGCTTCCTCACGCTGGCTGCCGCCATGGCTATCGGTTTGTTCGCGCAAATCGGCCTGATTGCCCACCTGTTCTCTCTGCTGGTGCCGGCGCTTGGCGCGTCGTACGCCGGGCTCGCCATGGGAGCCGCGACCGCCGCGGCCATCGTCGGCCGCACCCTGGTCGGGTGGCTGATGCCGTCCGGCGCCGACCGGCGGCTGGTCGCCTGCAGCAGCTATGCCGTGCAGATCGCGGGCTCCCTGGCCTTCTTGCTGGCCGCCGGCAGCAATCTGCCGCTGCTGCTCGCCGGGGTCATCTTGTTCGGCGTCGGCATCGGCAACGCCACCTCGCTGCCGCCGCTCATCGCCCAGACGGAGTTCGTCAAGGACGACGTATTGCGCGTGGTCGCATTGATCGTCGGCATCGCCCAGGGCACGTTCGCCTTCGCGCCCGCCGCGTTCGGCCTGATCCGGGAATTGGCGCCCGACCCTGCAGCGCCTGGCGTCTTCGCTGCCGCGGCCTTGCTGCAGGTATTGGCGATTGTCATCTTTCTGCTCGGTCGCCGGCGCCCGTCTCACTGAGCGCCGCCGCTGGCTACAGCGGCTACAGCGGCATGACCTGCGTGCTGTCCAGATGCGCCTTGACCCGCCGGCTCATCAGGTCGAGCAGCACCGTTATGCGATCCTTCTCGTCGAGCGACAGGATGGTCGCAACAAGGCCGTCGCAGGACCCGGCAACCACCTGAACTTGCTGGCCAATCTGGTATGGAACGGGCGGCCGCACGATGGCGCCGTCGACCTCGCGGGCCCGCAAGGCATGGATCAAGCGCGCATTCACCAGGCTCGGCTGGTCGCCACACCGGACCAGCGTCCGCACCCCGTAGGTGGACAGGATCGGACGCCAGCAGTCCTCCTCGGACCTGACATTCACGAACAGGTAGCCGGGAAACAGTGGCCGCAGCACCTCCTCCACACGCCGCGCGTGTGATCGCCGCCGGCGGATGAACGGGCAATACGTCGAAAATCCCTGTCGCTCGAGATTGTCCAGCGCAATGCGCTCGCGATGCGGCTGGGTGTTGACCGCAGCCCACCACGCGGCTGCCCCATCCGGCAGAGCGTACGCACTACTCATGGGTACCCTGCAACCACACTGCCCCACCGCCGTATACCTAAGCCAAATAACGCGATTGATCTTGTCGCGCAAGGGTTTGACACTGTCCGTGCGGATCGAGCGGCCCGGCGGCACGAGGTGTTGTGTTGACGGCCGAGTGTGCGGTCCGGCCTGGTTGCAAAATGGCCGCAATTGCCGGCCTTATGCGACCAGGGGGATCGGGTCGCGGCCTCGATTGGGGAACGGTGTGGTGCGTAGCAGCAGCCCCGTGGCATACGACGAGATTGAGCGCGCTGTCGTCGACATGCGCGAGCGCTTCTTGTCGATCGGGGAGCACATCAGCGGCCTGCTGAGCACCCTCACGCAGCAGATCGACACGGCACCGCCGGCCGCCCGCGCCTCGATCAACAGCGCCGCCGAGCAGATCGCCCGCACGCAGCAGAAGCTGCGCCTGCAGATGACCAATCTGCCCTCGCACCCCGAGGAGCGCTACCAGATCATGCGCAGCCTGCTGCAGGCGCAGAGCGGCGCGCTGCAGCAGCTGTCCATCATCGTCCAGCAATTCACGCCGCAGGCCGACCTGGTCCCGCGCGACCAGCGTGACGGCCTGTCCTCGCTGTCCCAGTCCGACGACGACTACGAGTGGCCGCCGGCGCCGCGCGGCGTCATCCAGCCTCTCCCCAACGAGCACTACGCGCCTCCCACCCAACGCATGGTCGCCCGCCAGGCCAAGCCTCCCCGCCTCCCCGCCCCGCCCCGATCGCCCGCCCCGCCCCGATCGCTGGCCCAGCCCCGAGCCCCCGCCCAGCCCACGCAAGGCGCCACGATGGCGGCCATCGTCGGCTCGCGCATGCTGGCCGGGCTCGCCGTCGTGGTCGTCGCGGCCGTGGCCGCCTATGCGTATTTCCCCGACTTCGGCTATCGCCCAGGCAAGCGTCGGGTCGAGCCCATCGTTATCAAGACCACCGCCAGAACCGGCGAGGAGGTGGCCAAGGATCAGACCGCGCTGGAAGAGGCGCCCCCCTTGCCGCCGCGTGGATCGCGCACCCGGGCGCAGTTCGCTGCCGAAGCACCGTCGGAGACGGCGGCAGCGGTCGAGACGGCCGCCCTGCCGCAGCGGACGCAGACGCTTCCCGTCATCGTCACCACCGATCCCGGCCTGTCCGTGACGGTCGGCAGCAATCTCCTGTCCCCGTTTCCTGTGGCGCGCGCCCGCGATCCGGCGCCGTTGCCGGAGCAGGTGGGCACCACTCAGGTGCTGGCCGCCACCAAACCGTCCGCCGCGGCTGCCGACAGCGAGGCCGCCGCCGAGGCGCCGCCGCAGTTCGTCGCCGTGGTCTTCACGCATCAGGATCCGGAGGCGGCCCTCGATGCGTTCACGCAATTGCGGGAGCGCTATCCCACCGTGCTGGCCCGGCGCAAGGCCGAGGCGCAACCCATCGAGATCGGCGACAAGGGCATCTGGCATCGTCTCGTCGTGCTGCCGGCCGGCACGCGGCAGAGCGCCGCCGGAGTGTGCGACCGCCTGGGCGCGGCAGGATACGACCGATGCTGGGTGAAGACGTATTGATGTGCTAGCACAGCCGATGCCGCTCGACTGGCCACGACCCGAGGGCGGTGCCGGGGTTGCGCATGAATCGCACTGGCACGCAATAGATATGGCTGGTGTCCTTCAGTCTCCGAATGGCCGGCGACCCGTGGGCAATGTGGTCGGCAATTCGGAGGCGTAGTGATCGAGATATTCGCCGGAGGTTGCGGCGGCACGTTGGACTAGTGTGATGACCGAGAAATTCGCCGGAGGTCGCGGCTTGGGCCTGAGCGAATTTCGGTCTGAGACACTAGCAATCTATATGCTTTAGTGTCCCATGATCGCATTCGCTCGGGACGCTGGCGGCAGGGTTGGGCGAACTGCGGAATCGGGACACTAGGCTGAGTGGCGCTGACGATGGCCCCGAGCGTGCGAAATTGCGTCCCGCGCTCTATCGGTGCGCAAGCGGCGGCCGTCCTGCTGACGGCGCTGGCGGTGTTGCTCGGCACGGCGGGCACCAGCCGCGCGCAAAGTGAATGCACCGGCGCGTTCGAACGCTGGTCCAAGCTCAGCGCCTCGCGCACACGCACCCAACAGGCCGCCAGCGGCCAGGAAGCCTGCCTGCAGAGCGAAGGCGTGCGAGCGGATCTGCTGCTGGCGCTGGCCAAAGCCCGCGGCGTCTGCGAAGCGGGGCTCGATCAGTCGGCCAAGCAGACCAAGGACATGATCGACATCAACGCCAGCGCCATCGGCACGGTGGCGATCTGCCGGGCCGAGCCGGTGCCCGCCAGGGAACAGCCTGTGCGCGAGCAGCCCATCAGGGAGCAGCCGGTAAGGCAGCAACCTGTCAGGGAACAGCCCATCAGGGAACAGCCGGTAAGGGAGCAACCCGTGAGGGAGCAGCCGGCCGCCGCCAGGGCAATCGAGCCCGAGCCGGCCCCGGCGGTGCGGCAGAGGCTGCGCCAGCGAGTCTGTCTCGACGTCAGCCAGGCCGCGCCGGAGCGCTTCGTGCTCGCCAACCAGAAGTGCAGGGGCCGCAGCGTGCTCGTGGTGATCGAGAAGAGGGGTCCCTCCGGCCGGACCGAGTGCAAGGGCTATGCGATCAGCCGGCAGCTGACCATCGCCACGCTCAGGGACGCACGCCCGCACATCAACTACGAATGCCTGCTCGACGAGGGCGGCTGCAACAAGGCCCAGGTGGCGACCATCTTCCCGGAATGCGACTGGTAGTCTGGCAGTCGGATTGAAAGAGCGCGAACCGCTCGGGCAAGCGCAACGTGCTCCCCTCCCCTTGTGGGGAGGGGTTGGGGGTGGGGGTAGGGGCAAGGAGCTACGCTCTTAATGCTCACTAGGCTTGCACAAGCTGTTGCCGACGGATCGCTCCCTCGCGATCGTTGCTCTTGTGTCTTCACCCCACCCCTCACCCCTCCCCACAAGGGGGAGGGGAGTCTCCGCGAACTCGCTCCCGAGCAACCAGGGCCGCAAAGCTCCTTCGATCTTCAGGCTGGATCACCAGGTCCAGCGCTCGACCTTCAGCAGCTTCCAGCCCTTGGGCTTGCGCGTCTGCGCCTCCTTGGCGGCGACCTCCGCCGTCTCCTTGGCCGCGCGCTCGCGAGCCAGTTCCTCGCTGACCTCGGCCAGCCGATCGTGCGTGGCCTGCCGGGCCGTCTGCTCGACCTCCAGGTCCCGGCGCGCCTCCTGCATGGCCCGCTCGACCGCGGCCAGCCGGGCGTGAGCGTCGTAGGCCGCACGCTCGGCCGCCGCCTTGGCGGTGCGCTCACGCGCCAGGATCTCCAGCGCCTCCGCCGTATCGCTAGGATCGCGCGCGCTGCCAGTGTGCACCGGCTGCATGCGCATGACGCGCGTCTCGCCCGGCGTCTCCAGCCCAGCCTCCCGGTCCGCGATGATCTCCGCGTCCGAGCGAAACACCCAGGCCAGCGGCGCCGTCAGGGCGATTCCCAGTGCGAACACGCCGGCCAGCAAGGCAGACACGTCCGCCACCTGCCACAGCATGCGGCCGCGCCGGCGTTTGCCCGGCGCGGGCTCGTAGTGCCAAGCCTCGCTCAGGTGTTCCTCGCTGTCCCTTGTGGCCATGTCGCGTTCAAAACCACCAGCCTGATCCGCAAGTTGAAGCGTCTCCACATAGCAAAGTCGGGCCCCTGCGCGTCATGCGCTCGGATCGCGTAAGTATCTGATATCGGATATCTTTCTAATGCGTCCCGGGTGCCTGCAAACGCTGCGACATCGCCCCGCCGTTGCTGTGGCCCGCATCGTCCCACTAGTGTGATGATCGATCGAGGGACGAGGGGTGGTGGGGACATGGCACTGCAGGTGCAAAGCCTGATCGGCTTGGCTGTCATGCCGCTGCTGGCCTGGGCCCTGTCGGAAAATCGCCGGGCGCGCGCGCCGGCCAAGGTTGCTGCGCATCGTGCTGGCCGGCCTCGGCCTGCAGCTCGTCATCGCCGCCGTGATGCTGAACCTCGCCTTCGTGCGCGTGGCCTTCGACTGGGCGGCGGGGCTGGTCGCCTCGCTGCAGGCCGCCACCAACGCCGGCATGCGCCTGGTGTTCGGCTATCTCGCCGGCGGTTCCGCGCCATTCGAAGTCGGTGCGTCCCGAGACCAGCTTCATCCTGGCCTTCCACGCGCTGCCGCTCATCCTGCTGATCAGCGCGCTGTCGCGGCTGCTCTATCATTGGGGTGTGCTGCAGGTGGTGGTGCGCGGGGCGGGCTGGGTGCTGCAGCGCTCGCTCGGCGTATCCGGCCCGGTCGGCACGTCGGCGGCAGCCAACATCTTCGTCGGCATGGTGGAGGCGCCGCTGCTGATCCGTCCCTACCTCGCCAACATGAGCCGCGGCGGCCTGTTCGCGACCATGACGGTCGGCATGGCCGGCGTGGCCGGCACCGTGCTGGCGCTCTACGCGACGGTGATCGGCTCGGTGGTGCCGGGCGCGGCCGGACACCTGATCGTCGCCTCGGTGATCAGCGTGCCCGCCGCGCTGATGCTGTCGGAGCTGATGGTGCCGGATCATCTCGACGCGGCGCAGTCGGCCGGCGATACGCACATCGTCATCGAGGACCCGCCGCGCTCCAGCATGGACGCCATCGCCCAGGGCACGCGCGAGGGCATCGACCTGCTGGTCAACGTCACGGCCATGCTGATCGTGGTGGTGGCGCTGGTCGCACTCGCCAACCAGATGCTGGGCTTCGTCACGACGCCGCTCGGCGCCAGGCTGACCTTCGAGCAGATGCTGGGCTGGCTGTTCGCGCCGCTGGCCTGGCTGATCGGCATCCCCTGGGCCGAGTGCACAGCCGCCGGCGCGCTGCTCGGCGTCAAGACCGTGCTCAACGAGTTCGTCGCCTACCTGCAGCTGGCCGGCACCGGCCCGGGCGTACTCTCCGAACGCTCGCGCCTGATCCTCACCTACGCGCTGTGCGGGTTCGCCAACTTCGGCAGCCTCGGCATCATGATCGGCGGCATGGCGGCGATGGTGCCCGCACGCCGCGCCGAGATCGCCAGCCTCGGCGCCAGGACGCTGATCTCGGGCACGCTCGCCACCCTGATGACCGCCGCCGTCGTCGGCGTCGTCACGCCCGGGTAGGCGTCAGACCCTCCGGGTCTGATACCACCCCAGCCGACGGCTCCGCTCGCGACTGCGAGCGCGGCGCACAGTTCTGCGCCGGCCATCCACGCGCGCAAGGGAAGTGACTTCTGACGCTCGCTGGCTCGAGGATGTCAGTTCGAAAGAAAGGGGCGCGGGGCATGAGAGCGCCGCAGAAACGAAGCAAGCAAATGAGCGGCTCCTGACCTCGCCCCGCGCTGGATATTGGGCCTGATCATCACATTCAAGTCCCAGCGCGACCGGGCATTGCAGCCACGGCTGTGATGCGGAGCCCCGTTCGGCGAGGTGCGTCGCCGGCGGCCTGCAGCCCGCCCTCGCTCGTCGAGGTGCCCTCTCGAGCGCGACGACCCCTGGAGTGGAGCCGAGATGCGCCTAGTATCTCGCTACGGCCGGAATGTGCGGGGATAATCTGGCCTGCATATTCGCGTCACATGGTGAATGAGCGCGCTCGCGAAGGTGTCTGCACCCTCCGGGTCAGACACCCGTCGCTCCCCCGCACGACCTTTTGCCTTTGCCCGGCCTTCCGGACTAAGTTCGGCCCGACCCACCACAACACACACGAGGAAACGCCACTCATGCCAGCCAAGCAACTCGCCGTCATCACCGGAGGCGCCAGCGGCATCGGCGAGGCGACCGCGCGCCGCTTCGCCAAGGACGGCTATGCCGTTGCCATCCTCGACCAGAGCAAGGAAGCCGGCGAGGCCGGCGCCAAGTTCATCAAGGACGGAGGCGGCGAGGCGCGCTTCTATGCCTGCGATGTCGCCGATCACGTGGGCCTCGACCAGCTGGCCGCCGCCGTCGAGAAGGACATGGGGCCGGCAGCCGTTCTCGTCACGGCGGCGGGGCTGATCCCCAACACCGAATCCATCATGGACATGGACCTCGCCGCGCACGACCGCATGTGGCAGGTGAACTACAACGGCACCATCTACGCCGTGCCGCTCGTTCGGCCGCCAGATGATCGCCCAGAAGCGCGGCGCCATCTGCACCATCGGCTCGATCAACAGCCGCCTGCCGCTGCCGCTCTCGGCCTACAACCCCGCCAAGGCCGCCATCGAGCGCATCACGCAGATGCTGGCCGTCGAACTCGGCCGCCACAACATCCGCGTCAACAGCGTGGCGCCGACCTACGTGATGACGCCGCCGCTGCGCGCCCGCGTCGCCTCCGGCCAGCGCGACCTGAAGAAGATGATGGCCGTGCATGCGCTGGATGGCCTGCCCGAGCCCAAGGACATCGCCGACGGCATCGCCTTCCTGTGCTCGGACCAGGCCGCCTTCATCACCGGCATCCTGCTGCCGATCGATGCCGGCTGGCTGTCCGCGGTCAGCTACCGCACCTACGCCGGCGGCGTCCCCTGGAAGGAGTGATCCTCCCAACTACCCGTCATCCCGGACGGCGCATCATGCTGGAGGCATGCCTCCGGCATGGCGCCGATCCGGGACCTGCGCTGCCCGTTGCGAGGTCCCGGCTCTCGCCGTCTGCGCGCTCTGCGCGCGCCATCGAGGCCGGGATGACGGGTGCGGCCGTACCCCTCAGCGCCTTGGCGAAGTTGCCGAAGAACTCGCCGGCGAGCTTGCGCGCGGAGCCGTCGATCAGCCGCGACCCGAGCTGGGCGATCTTGCCGCCGACCTGCGCGTCCACCTGGTAGCTGAGCTTGGTGCCGCCGCCCTCCGCGTCGGCGAGGCGCACGGTGGCGCCGCCCTTGGCGAAACCCGCCACGCCGCCCTCGCCCTCGCCGGCGATGCGATAGCTGTTGGGCGGGTCCATGTCGGTCAGGTGCACCTTGCCGTTGAAGCGGGCGCTGACCGGCCCGATCTTCACCTTCACCACCGCCTGGAAGTCGGTGTCGGACAGCTTCTCCAGGCTCTCGCAGCCCGGAATGGAGGCCTTCAGCGTCTCGGCATCGTTGAGGCGCGCCCACACGGTCGCCTTATCGGCGGGCAGCACGATCTCGCCCGTCATGTTCATGGCCATGGGACATCTCCGTGCTCTCCCTCTCCCCATTCTTCATGGGGAGAGGGTCGGGGTGAGGGGCAGAAACTTGCGCTGCGGCCCGTGGCTGCCCCTCACCCTAACCCTCTCCCCGTAAGAACGGGGAGAGGGGATCGCTTACCCCGCCTTGGCCACCGCCCGCTTCGCCAGCACGCCGACCAGATGCGCACGATAGGCCGCATCGGCGTGCATGTCGCTCAGCATGTCGGACGGCTTGACGGTGATGCCGGCCAGCGACTGCGCCGACCAGCTCTTGGCCAGCGCCGCCTCCATGGCCGGCACGCGGAAGGCGCCGTCGTTGCCGGCGCCCGTCACCGCGACGCGCGCCTCCTTGCCGGTCTGCGCCACCGCCACGCCGACCAGCGCATACTTGGACGCCGGGTTGGCGAACTTCACGTAGGCGAACTTGGCCGGCACCGGGAACGAGATGCGCGTGATGATCTCGCCGTCGTCGAGCGCCGTGCCAAACAGCCCCTTGAAGAACGAGTCGGCCGGGATCTCGCGCTTGTTGGTGCCGATGCTGGCCCCCAGCGCCAGCAGGGCGGCGGGATAGTCGGCGGCCGGATCGTTGTTGGCGACCGACCCGCCGATCGTGCCGCGGTTGCGCACATGCGGATCGCCGATGCCGCCGGCCACCTCGACGAGGCCGGCGATGGCGCCCTTCACCACCGCCGAGGTCGCCACCTCGTCGTGCGTGGTCATGGCGCCGATCACCAGGCTGTTGCCGCGCTTGTCGATGCCCTTCAGCTCGGCCACCCGCGACAGGTCGACGATCACCTTGGGGCTTGCCAGGCGCTGCTTCATGGTCGGCAGCAGCGTGTGGCCGCCCGCCAGCAGCTTGGCCTCGGGGCTCGATGCGAGCAGCTTGGCCGCCTCGGCCACCGACTGCGGACGATGATAGTTGAAAGCGTACATGGGTCGTGTCCTCCAGCCTATTCCGCAGCCATCTTGGTCGCCGACGCCTGCGCCGCCTTCCACACCGCCAGCGGCGTGGCCGGCATGGCGATGTTCTCGTGGCCGAGCGCATCGGTGATGGCGTTGATGACGGCGGCCGGCGCGGCGATCGCGCCGGCCTCGCCGCAGCCCTTGATGCCCAGCGGGTTGGACGGGCAGGGCGTGCTGGTCATCGCCACGTTGAAGGCCGGCAGGTCGCTCGCGCGCGGCATGGTGTAGTCCATGTAGCTGGCGGTGAGCAGCTGGCCCTCGGGACTGTAGACCGCGCCTTCCAGCATCGCCTGGCCGACGCCCTGGGCGATGCCGCCGTGCACCTGGCCCTCGACGATCATCGGGTTGATCAGCGTGCCGAAGTCGTCCACCGCCGTCCATCGATCGATGCGCGTCGCGCCCGTCTCGGGGTCGATCTCCACCTCGCAGATGTGCACGCCCGACGGGAAGGTGAAGTTGGTCGGATCGAAGAACGCGCCTTCCTTCAGGCCGGGCTCCAGCTGCGCACCTGAGAACTTGTGGGCGATGTAGGCCTGCAGCGCCACCTCCGGGAAGGTCAGCGTCTTGTTGGTGGCCGTGCTGGAGAAGATGCCGTCGTTGAAGTCGACCGTCTCCTGCGGCACCTCGAGCACGAAGCCCGCCACCTTCTTGGCTTTCACGATCACCTTGTCGATGGCGTAGTAGATCGCCGACATGCCGACCGCGCCGGAGCGCGAGCCATAGGTGCCCATGCCGAACTGCACCTTGTCGGTGTCGCCGTGCACGATCGTGACCTGCTCGATCGGCACGCCCAGGCGCTGCGAGACCAGCTGCGCGAAGGTGGTCTCGTGGCCCTGGCCGTGGCTGTGCGAGCCGGTCAGCACCTCGATCGAGCCGGTCGGATTGACCCGCACCTCGGCCGACTCCCACAGGCCGACGCCGGCGCCGAGCGAGCCCACGGCCGCGCTGGGCGCGATGCCGCACGCCTCGATGTAGGCCGAGAAGCCGATGCCGCGCAGCTTGCCCTTGGCCTTGCTCTCGGCCTTGCGCGCGCCGACGTTGCGGTAGTCGGACATGTCCAGCGCCTTGTCGAGGCAGGCCGCGTAGTCGCCGGTGTCGTAGGCCATGATGACCGGCGTCTGGTGCGGGAACGACGTGATGAAGTTGCGGCGGCGGAACTCGGCCGGGTCCTTGCCGAGCTGGCGTGCCGCCACCTCCATCAGCCGCTCGACCACGAAGGTCGCCTCCGGCCGGCCGGCGCCGCGATAGGCATCGACGGGCGCGGTGTTGGTATAGACGCCATCCACCTCGCAGTAGATGGCCGGGATGTCGTACTGGCCCGACAGCAGCGGCGCATAGAGATAGGTCGGCACCGACGAGGAGAACGTCGACAGGTAGCCGCCCAGATTGGCTTTGGTGTTGGCCCGCAGCGCCAGGATCTTGCCGCCGGCGTCCATGGCGAGCTCGGCGTGCGTGACATGATCGCGGCCGTGCGCGTCGGCGAGGAACGCCTCCGTGCGGTCCGCGGTCCACTTCACGGGCCGGCCGACCTTCTTGGCCGCCCACACGCACACGGTCTCCTCGGCGTAGATGAAGATCTTGGAGCCGAAGCCGCCGCCGACGTCCGGCGCGATCACGCGCAGCTTGTGCTCGGGCGCGATGCCGATGAAGGCCGACAGCACCAGCCGCGCCACATGCGGGTTCTGGCTGGTGGTATGCAGCGTGAAGGCCTCGTTGCCGGCGTCGTACTCGCCGATCGCCGCGCGCGGCTCCATGGCGTTGGGGATCAGCCGGTTGTTGACGAGGTCGATCTTGGTGACGTGCGTGGCGCCGGCGAAGGCGGCATCGGTTGCCGCCTTGTCGCCCAGGTGCCACTGATAGACCGTGTTATTGGGCGCCTCCGCGTGGACCTGCGGCTTGCCGGGGTCCTGCGTGGTGGCGGTATCGACCGAGGCCGGCAGCACCTCGTACTCCACCGTCACCAGCTCGGCGGCGTCGCGCGCCTCGGCCAGCGTGTCGGCAATCACGACCGCCACATGGTCGCCGACATAGCGCACCTTGCCCTGCGCCAGCGCCGGATGCGGGCCGGCCTTCATCGGCGAGCCGTCCTTGGAATGGATCATCCAGCCGCAGATCAGGCCGCCGACCTTGTCCTTGGCGATGTCCTCGCCGGTGAAGACGTGGACGTCGTCGCGGCCCTTCAGCTTGGAGGTGTCGATGCGCTTGATGTTGGCATGCGCGTGCGGCGAGCGCACGAACACGGCATAGGTCTGGCCCGCGCGATTGATGTCGTCGGTGTACTGGCCCTTGCCGGTGATGAAGCGGTGGTCTTCCTTGCGCCGTACTGGCGCTCCGATGCCGGTTGCGCTCAGGGGCGTCTCCCTTGGTTGTTTGTCTTGCTTCGGTCGTTGCCGGCGTCATGCCGGCGCGAATGCGGCGGCGATCGTTATTCGGCGGCCTGGCGGCGGCTCGTGCTGGCCATGTTGGCGGCGCCGGCGCGCACCGCGGCGACGATGTTGTGGTAGCCCGTACAGCGGCAGATGTTGCCGTCCAGCTCCTCGCGGATCACCGTCTCGCTGACGCTGCTGCCCTTGCGATTGACGATGTCGATCGCCGCCATGATCATGCCGGGCGTACAGTAGCCGCACTGCAGGCCGTGGTGCTGGCGGAAGGCCTCCTGCATCGGATGCAGTTCGCCGCCCTGTGCGGCCAGTCCCTCGATGGTGGTGACGCTCGCCCCGTCGCACGAGGCGGCCAGCACCGTGCACGACTTGATGGCGCGGCCGTCCACATGCACCACGCAGGCGCCGCACTGGCTGGTATCGCAGCCGACATGCGTGCCGGTCAGGCGCAGCTGGTCGCGCAGCAGCTGCACCAGCAGCGTACGCGGATCGATCTCGGCGGACACCGCCTTGCCGTTGACGGTCATATGCACGCCGGCGCGGCCAGGCGACGCGCTCTGGCCCGGCGAGCCGCCGGCTGCGGCCGGCTTTGTCATCCTTGCGGGACTTGAAGAACATGCGGTCGCCTCCTCCGTTGCGGTGCGTGGCACGGGACCACCACCGTCATTGTTCGTTATGCTTGGGATTACGCCACAGCTCGGCACCGTGCGCAATCGAGCAAGGCGGATTTGCGGCGTTTGCATCGCACACGTGTGGGTGATGCGGCGGTGCGGCAGCCAGGCGACATGACGGCGGCACGGGCGACAGCCCGCCTGGTCCGCGCTATAGAGCCGGCTGCAATCCTCACCACGGTGCTCGGGAATGGCCCCGCCTCTCATACAACTGACCGACATCGCGCTCAGCTTCGGCGGCGCTGATCTCCTCGACGGGGTGGAACTGGCCGTAACAGCCGGCGAGCGCGTCTGCCTGGTCGGCCGCAACGGCTCGGGCAAGTCGACGCTGCTCAAGATCGCGGCCGGCCTGATCGAGCCCGACCGCGGCACGCGCTTCGTGCAGCCGGGCGCCAGCATCCGCTATCTGCCACAGGAGCCGGACCTGTCCGGGTATGCCAGCACGCTGGCCTACGTGGAGGACGGCCTCGGCCCGACCGACGACCCGCATCAGGCCCGCTATCTGCTGCAGCAGCTCGGCATGAGCGGCGAGGAGGACCCCGATCACCTGTCGGGCGGCGAGGCGCGGCGTGCGGCGCTGGCGCGCGTGCTGGCGCCGGCCCCGGATATTCTCCTGCTCGACGAGCCGACCAACCACCTCGACCTGCCGGCCATCGAGTGGCTGGAGAGCGAGCTGCGCAGCCTGCGCGCCGCCCTCGTGCTGATCAGCCACGACCGGCGCTTCCTGGAGAACCTGTCACGCAGCACCGTGTGGCTCGATCGCGGCGTTGCGCGGCGCGTCGAGATCGGCTTTACCGGCTTCGAGGCCTGGCGCGACGAGCGTCTCGCCGAGGAGGAGGTGGCCCAGCACAAGCTCGATCGCAAGATCGTCGCCGAGGAGCACTGGCGGCGCTACGGCGTCAGCGGACGGCGCAAGCGCAACGTGCTCCGCATGGCCAACCTGATGGCGCTGCGCCAGAGCCGGCGCGACTACCGCCAGGCCACCGGCAAGGCGGTGATCGCCGCCGGCGAGGCCGAGGCCTCCGGCGCGCTGGTCATCGAGGCCAAGGATATCGCCAAGTCGTTCGGCGAGCGGCCGATCGTGCGCGATCTGTCAGCGCGCGTGATGCGCGGCGACCGCATCGGCATCGTCGGCCCCAACGGCAGCGGCAAGACCACGCTGGTCAGCCTCCTGACCGGCACGCTGGCGCCCGACGCCGGCACGGTCAAGCTCGGCGCCAACCTGGAGATGGCCGCCCTCGATCAGGGCCGCGAGAGCCTCGACCCCGAGTGGACGCTGAAGGAGGCGTTGACCGGCGGCAGAGGCGACACGGTGACGGTCGGCGGCCAGACCAAGCACGTCATGAGCTACATGAAGGATTTCCTGTTCACGGCGCTGCAGGCGCGTACGCCGCTGCGCGCGCTGTCGGGCGGCGAGCGCGGCCGCCTGATGCTGGCCCGGGCGCTCGCCAAGCCGTCCAACCTGCTGGTGCTGGACGAGCCCACCAACGATCTCGACCTGGAGACGCTCGACGTGCTGGAGGAGATGCTGGCCGACTACACGGGCACCGTCATCCTGATCAGCCACGACCGCGATTTCCTGGATCGGGCGGTGAATGCCGTGCTGGTGCCGGAGGGCGACGGGCGCTGGCTGGAATTTGCCGGCGGCTACACCGACATGCTGGCCCAGCGCGGCGCCGATCTCGCCGGTCGGCAGACGCCGAAGGCCAAGGCCGATAGGCCGCAAGTCGGAGCCGGCCACGCCGGCCAAGACGGCACGACGCCGGCTCAGCTTCAACGACAAGCACGCGCTGGATACGCTGCCCAAGCAGATGGCAAAGCTGCAGGAGAAGGTGCGCACCCTGCAGCAGCGCCTGGAGGACCCTGGCCTCTACGCCCGCGACGCCAAGGCCTTCGCCGACACCTCGGCCGCGCTCGCCGCCGCCCACACCGAACTCGCCGCCGCCGAGGAACGCTGGCTCGAACTCGAAATCCTCCGCGAGGAAATCGAGGGCTGACCTGTCATCCCGGAACGCGCTGCAAGCGCGTATCCGGGACCCAGGGGCTCATCAGAGGATCCCGGATATTCGCTGGCGCGAATTCCGGGATGACACGCCTCAGATATCCCCGAAATCGCCGTGCCGGCCCTTGCCCTGGGCGAAGCGGGTGGCGCCGGCGATGCCCTCGGCCTTGACGATGTGCGCGCTCGTCGCCCACTCGCTCTCCAGGCCCTCGCGCACCGACTTGCCCCAGGCCCGATAGGCCGACGCCCGGTCCGAGCGCATGCACTCCTGCGGGAAGCGGGCGATCTCCTGCGCCATCGCCTCGGCCGCCTCGCGCGCCTTGCCGTGCGCCGACCACCTTCTCGCAGAGGCCGATGCGGTAGCTCTCCTCGGCCGTCACCTTGCGGCCGGTCATGATGATCTCCATCGCCTTGCCCATGCCGACCAGGCGCGGCAGGCGCACCGTGCCGCCGTCGATCAGCGGCACGCCCCAGCGGCGGCAGTAGACGCCGAAGTAGGCGCTCTCCGCCATCACGCGCACGTCGCACCACATGGCCAGCTCCATGCCGCCCGCGACCGCCGGGCCTTCCACCGCGGCGATCACCGGCTTGGTCAGCTCCAGGCGCGATGGGCCGAGCGGCCCGCGCGGCGTGTCGCGGCCGTTCTTCGGGAAATCGATGTTGCCGACCGGATTGCCCTGATCGAGGTCGGAGACGGCCTTCAGGTCCCAGCCGGCGCAGAAGGCGCCGCCCTCGCCCCAGAACACGGCGACGTTGGCCGCCGGGTCGCGGTCGAACTGCAGGAAGGCCGCGACCAGCTCGTCGGCGCTCTTGGGGTCCATGGCATTGCGGGCCTCCGGCCGGCTGTGAATGACGGTCCACACGCTGCCCGACTTCTCGATCCTGACGCTCATCGATCCTCCTGGAAGCTCCCTGCTCTGCACACCGGGTGGGTATCCTCCAACCCCGTCTTGTGCGAGACATTAGCAAAGTCCCGGCCGTTGTCACACGCAATCGCGCGGCGGCCGAATGAGAACTTTTCAGCTCAGCAGTTGAGCAGGGGAAAGCATGGCCCGCGTAGCCGATCACATGACACCGGCAGGCACGCTGCCGAAGGACGGCACCAGCGGTGCCCTGGCCGGCCGCGTCTGGCTGCCCGATGCGGGCGGCCCGGCGGTGGTGGCGGTGCGCGCCGACGGCGTCTACGACATCTCGCGCCTGGCGCCGACCATGCGCGACCTGTGCGAGGCGGACAATCCGGCGGCCATCGTCCGCGACGGCAAGGGCGAGCGCATCGGCACGCTGGATGCCATCCTCGCCAACACGCCGGAAGCCGGCCGCGATGCCAAGCAAGCCGTGGCTGCTCGCCCCCTGCGACCTGCAGGCGATCAAGGCCGCCGGCGTCACCTTCCCGCTGTCGATGCTGGAGCGCGTCATCGAGGAGCAGGCGCGCGGCTCGCCCGAGAAGGCCGAGGCGATCCGCAGAAGCGTGCAGGCCCAGCTCGGCGGCAACATCCGCACGCTGGTGCCGGGCAGCCCGCAGGCGGCCGAACTGAAGCGCGTGCTGATCGAGCAGGGCGCGTGGTCGCAGTATCTGGAGGTCGGCATCGGCCCGGATGCGGAGATCTTCACCAAGGGCCAGCCCATGTCGGCCGTCGGCCACGGCATGGAGGCCGGGCTGCATCCCATCTCGAGCTGGAACAACCCGGAGCCCGAGGTGGTGCTGGTGGTCACCTCCAAGGGCAGCATCGTCGGCGCCACGCTCGGCAACGACGTCAACCTGCGCGACGTGGAAGGCCGCTCGGCGCTGCTGCTGTCGAAGGCCAAGGACAACAACGCCTCCACCGCCATCGGCCCGCTTGGTGCGCTTCTTCGACGGCACGCTTCACGCTCGACACGGTGCGGCGCACCGAGGTTTCCCTGCGCGTCGACGGCGAGGACGGCTTCGAGCTGACCGGCCGCTCGTCGATGAGCGAGATCGCCCGCGACCCGGCCGACCTCGTCAAGCAGATGCTGGGCCGCCATCACCAGTATCCGGACGGCGCCGTGCTGTTCCTCGGCACCATGTTCTCGCCCATCAAGGACCGCGGCGCCAAGGGCCAGGGCTTCACGCACAAGACCGGCGACGTGACGCTGATCAGCGCGCCGGAGCTCGGCACGCTTGCCAACCGCATGACGCTCTCCACCGAGGCCCCGCCCTGGCAGTTCGGCACCGGTGCGCTGATGCGCAACCTTGCCCAGCGCGGCCTGTTGTGATGGTTTTTCGCGGGCCGTATCGGCCCTTCTCCCCTTGGGGAGAAGGTGGCCCGAAGGGCCGGATGAGGGGGTGTTCTTTTGACAAGTCGCCCCTCACCAGCTCGGCCGAATGACTTACAGTCGCTCCTTCGAGGTATGCGCTTGAATTGCTCGTTACGGCAGGCGACCGTAAGTCATGGCCTCGCGTCCTCTCCCCCGAAGGGGAGAGGGGAACACGTCACGCAATCGCGCAGCAAGAGTTGCAGAGCCGGCTCCCTCGATGACCAAACCCCTGGAAGGCATCCTCGTCGTCTCGTTCGATCAGGTGGTGGCGGCGCCGCTGGCCGCGCGCCGCCTCGCCGACGCAGGCGCGCGCGTCATCAAGCTCGAGCGCAAGGAGGGCGACGCGGCGCGCGGCCACGACCGCATCGCCCAGGGCGCCAGCTCGTATTTCGCCTGGCTCAACCGCGGCAAGGAATCGGTCGTCGTCGACATGAAGGCCGAGGCCGACCGCCGCCTGTTCGACGCCCTGATCGCCAAGGCCGACATCTTCATCCAGAACCTGCGGCCGGGCGCGCTGGCGGGCCTCGGCTATCCGATCGAGGCCCTGCTGCAGCGCTACCCCAAGCTGATCGCCTGCTCGATCTCGGGCTACGGCGACGAGGGCCCCTACGCCGACCGCAAGGCCTACGACCTGCTGATCCAGGCCGAGACCGGGCTCGCGTCGGTGACCGGCGGTCCGGAGGCGCCGGCGCGCGTCGGCGTATCGATCGTCGACATCGCCACCGGCCTGCATGCCTACGAGGCGATCCTGGAGGCGCTGATCGGCCGCGGCCGCACCGGCAAGGGGGCAGACATCCGCGTCTCGATGTTCGACACCACCGTCGAGCTGATGGCCGTGCCGCTGCTGCACGGCCAGTACGGCACGCCGCCCAAGCGCATCGGCTTCGCGCATCCGAGCCTGGCGCCCTACGGCGTGTTCGAGAGCGCCGATAGGCTGCCGATCCTCATCTCGATCCAGAACGACCGCGAGTGGTCGGTGTTCTGCACCCGCATCCTGGAGCGGCCCGACCTCATCAAGGACCCGCGTTTCATCAACAACGAGACGCGGGCCACCAACCGGCGCGACACCGACGGTCTGGTCGCTGCCTGCTTCGCCACGCGCGACGTCGCCACGCTGGCCCGGCAACTCGAGGAGGCGCAGATCGCCTTCGCCAGGGTCAACGAGGTGCTCGACGTGCTGCGCCATCCGCACTTCCGGCAGGTGACGATCGACTCGGCGGGCGGACCGATCGGCCTGCCGACGCCGCCGGCGAAATTCATGCACGATCCCGCGCCGAAGTTCGGCCCGCTGCCGTCGCTGGGTCAGCACACAGAAGTCTGTGCGCCGCGAATTTCTCAAAAGCTGAATTTCGCGGTTGCTGATGCCGCCGTCGCGCGCATTAAGCCGAGGGGAACCAAGGCCAGCGAGTTACGTTGACCTGCGCCGGCCAAGCTTCCACACTTCCACCACAACAACAGCGAACAATCGCGGCCATGCTGCGCATCACTGGCGTCGAATTGCAAAAGCAATGGTCCACCTCGAAGTATCGCGTGCGGCTGTGGAAATGGAGCAATTCCATCTCCAGCAAGCTCTCGATCGCTCTCGTCATGGGCCTGGCGCTGATCCCTGCCGTTCCCCGCACCAGCACCGCGACGGTGGCCGCCGCGGCGACCGCGCAGAAGCCGGCCGCACCTAAGGCTCAGGCTGAAACAAAACTTGAAGTGGCGCTCGCCCAGCGCGAGGCAGCCGCCGCGCTTCGCATTGCTCGCGAGGTTGCCGCCGCCGCCGCGGACGTCGGCAAACCGATCGCGACGGAGCAGGACGACAGTCTGTTGCAACTCGCTGCCGCCAAACGCCGCGCCCGTCAGGACAAGCGCGAGGAGGAGAGCGAGCCGACCCGCAACCCGTCCGCCATCGCCACCGAGGAGCCGGCGCGCAAGCCGTCGTCGATCGCCTGCCGAGCCCGGCAAGGTGCCGGTGCCCGATGGCCAAGCCGTCCGGCCGAGAGGCAAGACCGAGACGGCCGCCGAGCCCGAGCCGCCCAAGCCCGACGTGTGGTCCGACGCCGAGGTGATCGCCGCGCTGAAGGAGTGCGTGCGCCTGCTCGGCCCGATCGGCGCCGACATCGAGGTCAACCAGCCCGTCAAGCAGGAGCAGTGCGGGACGCCGGCACCGATGTTGCTGAAGCGGATCGGCTCCGGCGCCAACAAGCTCGAGTTCAACCCCCCGGCCATGCTGAACTGCGCGATGGTGGTCGCCCTGCACGGCTGGGTCGAGAAGACGCTTGCAGCCGGCCGCGCATGGAGACGTTCGGCAGCCCGATTTCGCGTCTGCGCAGCGCGTCCGGCTATTCCTGCCGCAACCGCGTCGGCAGCGCCCACAACGCCGACAAGCTGAGCGAGCACGCCAAGGCCAACGCCATCGACATCGGCGGTTTCGTCACCGCCGACGGCCGCACCGTCGAGGTGGCCCGCTTCTGGGGCCCGACCGCGCGCGACATCCGCGAGGCGGAGCGCGTCGCCGCCCAGCGCGCCAAGGAAGACCGAGACGGCAAGGCCGCCAAAGCCGAGCCCGCCAAGGCCGAGCCGGCCAAGTCAGGTCCGGTGCGCAGCAGCAGCGCCATCGCCACCAAGTCGGCCACCAAGGCTCAGACGGACCGCAGCGCCGAGAAGGATCAGCGCAAGGGCAACGTGCGCACCACGGAGCTGCAGCAGCCCGGCACGCAGCGCGACGCGATGCCAAGGCCGTGCCGCTGCCGTCGTCCGGCGTCAACGAGGCAGTCAAGACGACGGCGGAGGCGGGCTTCCTGCGCCGCCTGCACAAGGGCGCGTGCGGCACGTTCGGCACCGTGCTCGGCCCCGAGGCCAACGAGGCGCACCGCGACCATTTCCACTTCGACCTCGCGGCCCGCCGGCGCAACGCCTTCTGCGAATAGCGCGGACACGCAAAGGGCGCGGCTGGAAGGTTGAGCCACGCCCTTCGCACTTCTACCCCGCAGCATGGCCTAGCATGGCCGCTTGCTGCCTGCCGCGTTGGCATTTCGCACACCGTGGACGAGGCCGCGGTGCGCGCGAGGACTAGGGTCGGCCCGAGGAAACGCCAACCTTTGCGAGGCCGGCATGGAAACGCCCGTCGAGACGCCCGAGCGTCGCGCCTTCTACGACCGCATCGACAAGCAGAACATGACCGCGCTGTGGACCGTGCTCGGCGCGCTCGTCACGCCCGAGCCCAAGAGCGCGTGCGTGCCGGCCATGTGGCGGTTCAGCGAAATCCGCTCCGCCATGCTGGAAGCCGGCAAGCTGATCACCGCCAAGGAGGCGGAGCGGCGCGTGCTGGTGCTGGAGAACCCCGGCCTGCGCGGCCAGTCGAGGATCACCACCTCGCTCTATGCCGGCGTGCAGATGGTCATCCCGCACGAGGTGGCCCCCGCGCACCGCCACTCGCAGTCGGCGCTGCGCTTCGTGCTGGAGGGCAACGGCGCCTATACCGCCGTCGACGGCGAGCGCACGCTGATGCGGCCCGGCGACTTCATCATCACGCCGTACATGGCCTGGCACGACCACGGCAACCAGACCGACGAGCCGATCTTCTGGCTGGACGGGCTCGACATCCCGCTCATCCAGTTCCTCGATGCCTCGTTCCTCGAGCGCCTCGACGAGGACGAGCAGCCGATCGGCAAGCCGGAGGGCTATTCCATGGCCCGCTACGGCGCCAACCTGCTGCCCGTCGATCACAACGGCCGGCAGTCCGCCACCTCGCCGATCTTCAACTACCCCTACGACCGCACGCGCGAGGCCCTGCATCAGCTGGCCAAGGCGCAGCAGCCCGACGCCTGCCACGGCATCAAGATGCGCTACTCCAACCCGGTCACCGGCGACCACGCCATGCCGACCATGGGCACCTTCATCCAGCTGCTGCCGAAGGGCTTCCACACCGCGCGCTATCGCTCCACCGACGCCGGCATCTTCGTCGCCATCGAGGGACGCGGGCGCACGCGCGTCGGCGACACCGTGCTCGAGTGGGGCCCCAAGGACATCTTCGTGGTGCCGAGCTGGAAGCCGGTCGTCGCACGAGGCCGACGAGGAAAGCGTGCTGTTCAGCTTCTCCGACCGCCCCGTGCAGGAGAAGATCGGCGTGTGGCGCGAGGACCGCGGCAACGCGTGACTTTCTCACCCGTCATCCCGGCCTGTGGCATCGCGCCGAGGCGCGATCCCGCAGAGCCGGGACCTTGCACATCCATGCTCGCGCGGATCCCGGATAGTCTCGCCCTCCCTGCCGGCGCGGCTCGACTTCCGGGATGACGGGTGGTTCGCGCCTCAATACACGCGGCAGGGCCTGGCGCTGACGGTGCAGTGCTTGGCGCTCTCCCCGCCGCCGCACTCCACCTTCTGGTCCTCGGCGCGCCGCCAGAAGCTGTAGAGGTAGCCGTGTGTGTCGCGCGCGCGGTTGCTCCAGTTGTCGATGGCATTGTTGCGCGCCCGCGTTTCGCGGGATGCATCGCTGACCTGCGCCGCCGAGCGTGCCTTGGCCGTGACAGGCGCGTCCTTGCAGACCTTGGCGGCATCGGCCGGCCCGTTCGATACGGCAACAACAAGCGCCAGCGTCGTGGCAATGGCGAGATAACTGCTGCGCATGGGGCCCTCCTGACGCAATTATAGCAGGCGTCTAACCTCGCCTCGCAGAGTCGGCAAGCCAAGCCAGCGCACCTTTCCCCGCGGCGGCCCCTGTCGCGAACGAGGCCTGCAGCAGATAGCCGCCAGTCGGCGCCTCCCAGTCCAACATTTCCCCGGCGACGAACACGCCGGGCTTGCCGCGCAGCATGAAGCCGTCGTCGATCGCATCGAAGGCGATGCCGCCGGCCGTGGAGATGGCGCGGGCGATCGGCGCAAGCCCGGTGACGCGCACCGGCACGGCTTTGATCAGCGCCGCCAGGCTGTCGGTTGACAGAGCCGCCAGTTTGCCAGGCATGGCCATCGCCGCCTCATGCAGCAGGCCGACCTCGACGGGCGACAGATGGGCCGCCTTGCGCAGGAAGGTCGCGAGCGACTGCTTGGCGCGCGGCGCGGCAAGCCGCTGCTGCAGGGCGGCGACCGTCATGTCCGGACGCAGGTCGATGCTGAGGACGGCTTCGCCACCGGCGGTCAGCCCCTCTCGCACCGGGGCAGACAGCGCATAGATCACCCCGCCTTCGAGGCCGGCAGCCGTCACGATCGCCTCGCCGCGCTCCTTGCGCTCGCCGACGGCACACCTCGATCCGCTTCAATGGTTGGCCGGCGAAGCGCTCGCGGAACACGTCGGACCAGGCGACCAGCACGCCGCAGTTGGCCGGCTGCAGCGGCGCGATGGCGATGCCGGCTTGCGCGAGCGGCGCGGTCCACGTGCCGTCCGAGCCGAGGCGCGGCCAGCTGCCTCCGCCCAGCGCCAGCACCGTGGCATCGGCCTCGATCGCAACGCTACCCTCCGGCGTTGCGAATGCGCAGCCGACCGGCCTCGTCCCAGCCGGTCCAAAGGTGGCGCAGCCTGAACGTGACCCCCGACGCCGCAAGCCGCGCCAGCCACGCACGCAGCAGCGGTGAGGCCTTCATGGCCTTGGGGAACACGCGCCCGCTCGACCCCACGAAGGTCGGCTGGCCCAGCTCCTCGCACCAGGCGCGCAGGGCAGACGGTGGAAACGCCTCGACGGCGGCACGCAGGCGTGGTGCAGCAGACACCGTAGCGGCCGAGCAACCGCTCGATATCCTCGCTGTGGGTGAGGTTGAGGCCGCCGCGCCCCGCCAACAGGAACTTGCGGCCGACCGACGGCATGCGGTCGTAGACGGTGACGGTGGCGCCGCCGCGCGCCAGCACCTCGGCTGCCATCAAGCCGGCAGGTCCGCCGCCGATTACGGCCACGCGGCTCGCTGGTGCCTTGGACGGCAAGCTCAATAGGAGCGCAAGATACCGGCCTTCCAATCCTCCTCGGTAGCGCCGCGTCGCGGAGCACGCGTTGGAGTGGCAGGCTCGGCCGGCTTCTGACCCGGCGTCGCCTGGCCCAAACCCTGGCTCAAACCACCCTGGCTCAAACCCTGGCCCTGGGTGGCCGAGGTATCTTCCTTGGAGCCGGCCAGCTCGGGCGGCAGCGGCACCGTCCAGGTCACCGCACGACGGAGCGGCCCGCGCGACGTAGCGGCCCGCTTCTCGGCCGCGCTCTGCACGACGCTGTCGAACTCGGCCACCGTCGCCACCGGGGCCTTCGCCCGCATGTGCACGACGCGATAGCCCTTGGCCTTCAGGTCGGCGAGCAGGGCCGGCAGCGCGCGGGCGGTGGACGGCTGGATGTCGTGGAACAGCAGGATGCCCTTCCTCGACCGCGCCAGGCCGCCCATGATCAGGCGGTGCACGGTGCCCGGATCGCGCGAGCGGTAATCCTTGCTGTCGACGTCGATGGAGAAGGTGGCGATCTGCCTGTTGTGCAGGTGCGCGGCCATCGTGCTGGAATGGCTCAGATACGGGAAGCGGAAGAACGGCGCGATCGGCTTGCCCATGGCGTTCTGCACGGCGCTGAAGCCCATCTCGATCTCGGCCCGCGCCTTGGGCGCGCTCAGTTGGGCGAGATTTTGGTGCGACCAGGTATGCGTGCCGACCGTGTGGCCGCGGCGCGCGTACTCTTTCACCATGTCCGGGTCGGCGACGGCCATGCGTCCGACCACGAAGAAGGTTGCCTTGGTGCATTGCGCCGCCAGCGCTTCCAACACCGGCTTGGTGTAGGCGCGCAGCGGGCCGTCGTCGAAGGTCAGCACCACCTCGCCTTCATTCAGAAAGCTCGGGGCGTCATGATACTGGAAGCCGAATTTGGGGCCCGTGCTGGTGTCGATCTCGACGACACGCGACACCCCCAGCACATTGCCGCCGATGCAGGTTTCCTGCGCCGCCGCCGGCAGCAAGGTGCCCAGGAGCAACGCCGAGGCCAGGCCGCAGATACGGACTAGGTGCATTTCTGTCCCTCTAAAGTCTCGCGCGGCCTAGCCTACCCCAACATTCCAGGGTCATGACATGCAGCCCGATCAAGAGCAAGCCATTGCTCCGGCCGAGATTTTATTGCCCGATCGCTAACGGGCGAGTGTGCCACAGTTGCACTCGATCCGAGTGTGTCCACAGCGCATCAAGGTGTGCGAGCCCTGTGGCATTGCGCAGGGATGGCACATTGCGGTGGGCAATGCTATCGGCTGCGAAAGTGCGCCGCGCAACCTGCCCGGCGGGCCTCCAATCGCTCGGAAATATCCGATGGAAGACGCGACCACCAGCGGCTCCGGCATCCTGCCGGGCAGTGTGGCACCGGCCGAGCGGGCAGGGCCGATCGCCGAGGCGCTGACGGCCGGCGATGTGGCCGCGGTGCGCGCCCTGGCTGCCGGGTTGCAGGCGCCCGACATGGCCGACCTGCTGGAGCTTCTACAACCCGATCAGCGCGTCCAGCTGGTGCAGGCGCTGGGCGCAGCCTTCGATCCGGAGGTGCTGCCCGAGCTCGACGAGACGGTGCGCGACCAGCTCTCGGAGGCGCTGCCCAACGACGTCCTGGCCCGCGCCGTGGCGCGGCTGGAGACCGACGATGCGGCCTACGTCATCGAGGGCCTCGAGAAGGCGGACCAGCAGGAGATCCTGGCGCAGATCCCGACCGGCGACCGCGCCGCGCTCGAGCGCAACCTGGAGTATCCCGAGGAGACCGCCGGCCGTCTCATGCAGACGGACTTCGTGGCGGTGCCGCCGTTCTGGTCGGTCGGGCGGGTGATCGACCACATGCGCGAGGCGCAGGATCTGCCCGACAGCTTCTCGGACATCTACGTGGTCGATCCGACCTATCGCGTGCTCGGCAGCGTCGATCTCAGCCGGCTGCTGCGCACCCAGCGCGAGGTCAGCATCGACGCCATCATGGATGCGGACCGCCAGGTGGTGCTGGCCACGTCCGACCAGGAGGCGGTGGCCCGCCGGTTCGAGCGCTACGACCTCAAGTCCGCGCCCGTGGTCGACGCCAACAAGCGGCTGGTCGGCGTCGTGACCGCCGACGACATGGTGGAAGTCATCGAGGAGGAGACCGAGGAGGACATGCGGCGGCTGGGCGGCGTCGGCGACGAGAGCGTCACCGACAGCGTGCTCTACACGGTACGCAACCGCTTCGCCTGGCTGTTCCTCAACCTCGGCACGGCGCTGCTCGCCTCCTCCGTGATCAAGGCCTTCGATGCCACCATCGAGCAGATGGTGGCGCTCGCCGTGCTGATGCCGATCGTTGCCTCCACCGGCGGCAACGCCGCCACCCAGACCATGACCGTGACGGTGCGGGCACTCGCCACGCGCTCGCTCGGTCCCGTCAACGCCCCGCGCGTCATCCTGCGCGAGGCCTCGGTCGGGCTGATCAACGGCCTGATCTTCGCGGCCATCATGGGCGCGGTGGTGCTGTTCTGGTTCGGCGTCGGCAAGCTGGGGCTGGTGATCGCCTCGGCCATGATCTGCAACTTCCTGGCGGCGGCGCTGGCCGGCATCCTCATCCCGCTGACGCTGGCCCGCAACGGCTTCGATCCGGCGGTGGCCTCGGGCGTGTTCGTGACGATGGTCACCGACGTGGTCGGCTTCTTCGCCTTCCTGGGGCTGGCGACGCTGTTGCTGCTTTGACGGATCGCCGGGCAGCCCGGATATTGGAGCAGCCGAATCATTTCTGCATAGGAGGCCGCCATGCGTATCGCTGAGCGTCTCTTGGTATGCCTTGCGGTTTTGGTTGCCTTGGTCCCACCCGCGCAAACGCAAGAGGCGCAGGAGATGCAAGCGCGCGAGCAGAGCATCCCGCTCTCGCAAATCGTGAAGGTGGGCCGTGACACGCCCGACCTGCTGCGGCAGATCGACGTGGAACTGCGCAGGAATAACCTGAAGGAGGGCAATGTCTCCTGCGTGGCGGCACCGCTTGGCGGCCCATCGAAACCGTTGGGCGGTGGAGGGGGTGCGCCCTACCAATGCCAGTTCGGCGACCGCATGCTCCGGATCGAGGCTGATCGGACGTTTTTCGACAATCGCGGCAAGCGGCTGGGCCAGGCCGGCGAGGCCCCCGAGGCGGTGCCTGAGCGGGCCAAGTCGTTCCGCGAGAACAATCTGCGGTGGTTCTGGGCTCCCGAATTTCCGAGGTGACGACCATGAGCGTGCAGGTGCGGCCCCTGCGACCCGGCGACAAGGCGGCCTGGCTCGCCCTCTTCAAGGCCTACATCGCGTTCTACGGGACGACGGTGCCCGACGACGTGATCGAAACGGTGTGGCACCGCATGATGCGCGGTGATCCCGATTGGCACATCGGCATGGTCGCCGTCGACGACACGGATGCGCCGTTCGGCCTGGCGCATGTGCTGTTCCACCGCTCGACATGGTCGACCGGCTGGTACTGCTACCTCGAGGACCTGTTCGTCGATCCGGCCCGGCGCAAGGCCGGTGCCGGCCGCGCCCTGATCGAGGCGGTCTATGCGCTGGCCGATGCGCGCGGCTGCGAGCGGACCTACTGGGTGACGCAGGAATTCAATACGACGGCGCGCACCCTGTACGACCAAGTAGCGACCCGCGCCCCGTTCGTGCAGTATCGGCGCTAGGCGTCAGACCCTCCGGGTCTGACGCCACGTTATCACCGTTGTCATGGTGCCAGACCGCAGGGTCTGACACCCCACCAGAGGTTTACCTAGATGAAAACCCGCGCCGCCGTGGCCGTCGAGAAAGGCAAGCCGCTGCAGATCCTTGACGTGGACCTGGACGGTCCGAAGGCCGGCGAGGTGCTGGTCGAGATCAAGGCGACCGGCATCTGCCACACCGACGAGTTCACCCTGTCGGGCGCCGACCCCGAGGGGCTGTTCCCGGCCATCCTGGGTCATGAGGGCGCCGGCATCGTCGTCGACGTCGGGCCGGGCGTGAAGAGCGTCAAGAAGGGCGACCATGTCATCCCGCTCTACACGCCGGAGTGCCGCGAGTGCCCGTCGTGCCTGTCGCGCAAGACCAACCTGTGCACGGCCATCCGCTCCACCCAGGGGCAGGGCGTGATGCCGGACGGCACCTCGCGCTTCTCGCTCGATGGCAAGAAGCTGCACCACTACATGGGCTGCTCGACCTTCGCCAACCACACCGTGCTGCCCGAGATCGCGGTGGCCAAGATCCGCGAGGACGCACCCTTCGACAAGGTCTGCTACATCGGCTGCGGCGTGACGACCGGCATCGGCGCGGTGCTCAACACCGCCAAGGTGGAGCCGGGCGCCAAGGCCATCGTGTTCGGGCTCGGCGGCATCGGCCTCAACGTCATCCAGGGCCTCAAGCTCGCCGCCGCCGACATGATCATCGGCGTCGACATCAACAACGACCGCAAGGCCTGGGGCGAGCGCTTCGGCATGACGCATTTCGTCAACCCGAAGGAGGTCGGCAGCGACCTCGTCGCGCATCTCGTCAACATGACCAAGAAGGGCGCCGACCAGATCGGCGGCGCCGACTACACGTTCGATTGCACGGGCAATGTCACGGTGATGCGCCAGGCGCTGGAAGCCTGCCACCGCGGCTGGGGCCAGTCGATCGTCATCGGCGTGGCGCCGGCCGGCGCCGAGATCGCCACCCGCCCCTTCCAACTTGTCACGGGCCGCGTGTGGAAGGGTACGGCCTTCGGCGGCGCGCGCGGCCGCACCGACGTGCCCAAGATCGTCGACTGGTACATGGACGGCAAGATCGAGATCGACCCGATGATCACCCACACCCTGCCCCTCGCCGACATCAACAAGGGCTTCGACCTGATGCACGAGGGCAAGAGCATCCGCAGCGTGGTGGTCTACTGAGTGTCCATGCATCGTGCCTTGAAATGGGCTGGGCATCGGTCTGGGGGCGGTCGTCGCGCTCGCCCTGCTGGTCGCTGGCGGCAGCTACGTGGCGCTGCGCAACACGGTCGCCTCGCCGTCGGGTACGCTCGTCATCGCCGGCCTGTCCGCGCCGGTCGAGGTGGTCCGCGACAAGGAGGGCGTGCCGCACATCTTCGCCAAGTCGGAGGAGGATCTCTACAGCCGCGCTCGGCTTCGTGCACGCGCAGGATCGCCTGTGGCAGATGGAGATGCTGCGCCGCACCGGCCAGGGCCGCCTGTCGGAGATCTTCGGCGAGCGCACTTTCCGCACCGACGTGTTTCTGCGCACGCTCGATCTCTACGGCCATGCCGAGCGCTCGCTGGCGGTGCTGCCGCCCGAGGCGCTGCAGGACGCTCGAGGCCTATACGCGCGGCGTCAACGCCTTCATCGATCGCTCCGTGGGCTTGCTCGAGCCGCGCCTGCCGCCCGAGTTCCTGTTGCTGCGGCATCGCGCCGGAGCCTTGGCAGGTGGCCGACAGCGCGGTGGCCATCAAGATGATGGCGCTGCAGCTCTCGACCAACCTCAATTTCGAGATGATGCGCCTGACCTTTGCCGCGCAGGGCCTGGGTCCGGCCGACATCGAGGACCTGATGCCGCCCGATGCCGAGGATCAGCGCGCCGCCGCTGCCGACCGTCTCGGACCTCTATCCGCTGTATCGGCCCGGCACGCCGCGCAAGCAGGCGGCGCTGGAGGTCGACGATCTGATCGGCTCGGGTGCGTCCAACAACTGGGTGGTGGCCGGCTCGCGCACCAAGTCGGGCAAGCCGCTGCTCGCCAACGACCCGCACCTGCGGCTGACCGCGCCGTCGATCTGGTACCTGGTGCATCTGGCGCTCGACAAGCCGGGCGCCCAGCCGCTCAACATGGCCGGCGCCAGCATCGCCGGCATGCCGCTGATCGCGCTCGGGCGCACCGATACGCTGGCCTGGGGCTTCACCAACACCGGCCCCGACGTGCAGGACGTCTTCATCGAGAAGATCAATCCCGACAACCGCAACCAGTACCAGACGCCCGATGGCTGGCGCGACTTCGAGACGACGCAGATGGCGATTGCTGTCAAGGGCGTCGGCGTGCGCAACGTCGAGCGCCGGCGCACGCGGCATGGGCCGGTGCTGCCGGGCTTCTATCGCAACCTCGACGGCATGCTGGGCGAAGGCTTCGTGGCGGCGCTGCAATGGACCGCGCTCAGCGACGACGACACGACCATCGCGGCGGGAATGCTCGACGGCGGCGCGCGCGGCATCGCCGACTACATCGAGCGCATGCGCCAGTACATCGTGCCGATGCAGAGCATGGTGATCGCCGACGCCGACGGCCACATCGGCCTGATCGCGCCGGGCCGCGTGCCGGTGCGCGACCGCGCCAACCGGGTGGCGGGACGCATGCCGGTGCCGGGCTGGGACGCCACCTACGACTGGAAGGGCTACCTCAAGTTCGAGGACCTGCCGCGCTTCATCGATCTGCCTGGCGGCGCTCTGGGGACGGCCAATGCGCGCATCGTGCCGCCGCAGCTATCCGCACTTCCTGACCTACGACTGGGATGCGCCGTTCCGCCAGCAGCGCATCGGCGAGCTGATCTTCGATCGCGGCGACCACGACATGGCCAGCATGCGGGCGGCCCAGAACGATGCCTACGATCCCGCCGCCGCCCGCCTGTGCGCCCTGATGATCGTGGCGGCGCAGGCCGGCAGCAGTGTCGACGACAGCGTGCTCGACCAGCTCACCACCTGGGACAGCGTCATGCGCGGCGATGCGCCCGAGCCGCTGATCTACACGGCCTGGCTGCGCGAGGCGGTGCGGGCGATCTACAGCGACGACCTGGGCCCGCCGGCCTTCGATCTCTTCTTCGACACGCGCGCCACCAGCCATGATCCGTCTGCTCGAGGGGCGCGCGACCGGCCGCGACTGGTGCGACGACCGGACGACGCCGGAGCGCGAGAAGTGCAGCGACATGCTGGCCCGCGCGCTCGGGACTGGCGCTGGCGGATCTCGAAAAGCGCTACGGCAAGGATCGCAGCAAGTGGCGTTGGGACACGGCGCACTACGCCGACGGCGAGCACCAGCCGTTCAGCAAGGTGCGCGATGCTGGCGCCCTATTTCGAGATCAAGGTGCCGAGCCCCGGCGGCGCCTACACGCTCAACCGCGGCAAGACCGACTTCGGCGAGGAGCACCGCCGTTCGCCAACCGGCACGGCTCGAGCCTGCGCGCCATCTACGACTTCGCCGATCTCGACCGCTCGCTGTTCATGCAGAGCACCGGGCAGTCGGGCAACCCGATGTCGCCGTTCTACCGCTCGTTCGCCAAGCGCTGGTCCGAGGGCGACTACATCGAGATCCCGACCAGGCGCGAGACGATCGACAGAAGCGCCATCGGCACCTGGAAGCTGTCGCCACGGTAGAGGTGCTCCTTAGCCCTGAGCTTGTCGAAGGGCGCATGAGTCCGGCAATGCCGTGCTTCGACGAGCTCAGCACGGGGTAGTGGCTGCCGATCGCGATTCACTTGGTCGGAAGACAGGTGGGGGCAAGGCCGTCCGGTCAAGTCCGCCGCTCCCGAGGGAGCTATCGGCTGGAGGCAGCGTGCCTAAGCTCCAAGAGGGCGGTACCGGTACGGGACGGGAGGACCCATCGGGCCTTGCCCCCACCATGCAGATGAAGCTCATGTGACAATGGGGCGAAACTTTGGCCAATGCCTCGCAGCACTGTGGGCGCTCGGTCTCTTGACGCGCTTTTGATTGCGGCAGCTCGGGGGCTTTGACTAACGTTCGCCATCCGCCCTCCACTCCCTCCAGCATCGGGAATCCAGAATGATCGATCTCTACACCTGGTCGACTCCGAACGGCCGCAAGGTGTCCATCATGCTCGAGGAATGCGGGCTCGAGTACGCGGTGCACCCGATCGACATCAACAAGGATCAGCAGTTCCAGCCGCACTTCCTGAAGATCAGCCCGAACAACCGCATCCCGGCGATCGTCGATCGCGACAACGGCCGCTCGCTGTTCGAGTTCGGCGCCATCCTGATGTACCTCGCCGAGAAGACCGGCAAGTTCTGGTCCAAGGAGGAGGACGCGCGCTGGCGCACCATCGAGTGGCTGATGTGGCAGATGGGCGGCGTCGGCCCGATGCTCGGCCAGGTGCATCATTTCGTGAAGTACAACAAGGGCAAGGCGCCCTACGCCGAGGAGCGCTACCTCAAGGAGGCGCAGCGGCTGTACGGTGTTCTGGACCGGCGGCTGGCCGAGGCGCCCTACCTGGCTGGCGACTATTCGATAGCCGACATGGCGACCTGGCCGTGGATCTCGCGCTTCGAGTGGCAGACGATCGATCTTGCCGCCTTTCCCAACGTGCTGCGCTGGTATAAGGCGATAGCGGCGCGTCCGGCCGTGCAGAAGGGCTATCACGTGCCGGTCCAGCAACCGGGCATCCCGATGCCGGCTTGAGACTGAGCAATCGGGCGCATCGCAGCAAACCCAAGGGAACGCGACATGGCAGACAAGAAGGATTTTCGGGCGTCATCGCCCCGGTGCTCACTCCCTTCGGCGAGGACGGCGGACCCGACACCGAGCGGTTCGTCGCCCACTGCGAGTGGCTGATGGCGGAGGGCTGCACGGGCCTGGCGCCGTTCGGCACGACCAGCGAGGGCAACTCGCTCGGGCTCGACGAGCGCATGGAGCTTCTGGAGGAGCTGGTCGACAGCGACATCGATGCGGACAGGCTCATGCCGGGCACCGGCGCGCCGTCGCTGGCGGACGCCATCGTGCTGACCAAGCATGCCGTCGAACTCGGCTGCGGCGGCGTGCTGATGCTGCCGCCCTACTACTACAAGGCGCCGAGCGAGGAGGGCCTGTACCGGTTCTTCTCGGAGGTGATCGACGGCGTCGATGACGACGAGCTGAAGGTCTACCTGTATCACATCCCGCCGGTGGCGCAGGTCGGCTTCTCGCTGCCGCTGATCGGGCGCCTGATCAAGGCCTTCCCCGACACCGTCGTCGGCCTGAAGGATTCCTCGGGCGACTGGAGCAACACGGCCGCCATCCTGGAGGCCCATCCGAACTTCGAGGTGTTCCCGGGCTCGGAGATCTTCCTGCTCGACGGCCTGCGCAAGGGCGCGGCCGGCTGCATCTCGGCCACCTGCAACGTCAGCGCGGCCGCCATCCGCAACGTCTACGACAACTGGCAGGGCGCCGACGCCGACAAGCTGCAGGCCGGCATCACGGCGCTCAGGAAGGCGATCCAGGCGTTCCCGATGATCCCGGCGCTGAAGGCGCTGGTGGCGCACTACCGCAAGGACGCCGGCTGGGCCAAGATGCGTCCGCCCTTCACGGACCTGCCGGCGGCCGAGGCCGACAAGCTGATCAAGCAGCTGGCCGACGCCCACAACTTCAAGCTCGACTTCGCCAAGGCGGCGTAACGCTCCACGGACACCCGTCATCCCGGCCGGCGCATTGCGCGCCGAGCCGGGACCTCATGCCTTACGGAATTCTCTGCGGAGGCATCACCCCACGCTGCGGCGCCGCAGGTGATTGTTGATCTCCTCGTCCAGGAGAATGCCATCGCGCCAGTCGCCGCGGTTGCGAACGCTCAGGTTGAGCGGGATCGCCTGCCGCTGTTCCAGCTCGCGCGGGGCCGCCCGCTCTTCGCTCGGCACGTGATCGAGCTGGCGTGGAAACGTCCCGAGGCGACAGGCCAGGGCCTGCAATTCCTCCAGGACGGAGCCGCGGCGGGCCTCATGTTCCTCGGCAAGTTCGGACACGTCATGCAGCAGCTTTTCGTCCGCCCGCTTCATCGCGTCGGCCAACGCCGCAACGAGACGGCCGTCGCTCTTGGCGATCTCTTCGATGCGGGCACGCATTTGTTCGATCTGCTGAACCAGAGTGCTCATTTGTTCCCTCAAGATGACTGACTTCCCCAATCTCCGGCTCGGACGCTGCATTTTGATTCCGGGACGGAATGAGGCGCGACAGCGGAATTTTCTGGTGTTGCAGCAACTTCCGCGTTCGAGGAGGCCGCGCGGAGACGGTGTGGCGGGCCGCGCGCTGACGCTGGGGCGAGGCCGAATCGCCAATTCGGCCTAGGCCATTCGGCCGTAGACTAACCACTGTCGGGCGGATGATATCTTTTCGCGCTATCGGCCTTATAATTTGTTTGAGTGATTCAGCCGGGGGGCGCGATCCACTTGTCGCGTATGCAGGCATGAGCAGGGTCAACGCGGGCCCGTACGGTGCTGCGCAAGACGCTCGGATGGACGCGATTCGGGGTCCGGCTGATTCTCACGGAGACTTCGCACTTCGAGGTGCGCCGGTTGGCGGCCGCCTCAAGCGTGCGATGGACATCGCGCTGGCTGGGGCGTCACTGGCGCTGCTGGCGCCGATGTTTCTTCTCATCGCCGCGCTGCTGCACGTTGGCTTCGGGCGCCCGGTCTTCATGGCTCAGCAGCGTGTCGGGTTCGCCGGGCGGCGTTTCACGGCCTACGCATTTTCGACCGCGCCGACCGATGCTGCATCCCAGCTCGCGACGTGCGTCGTCGGCTTGCTGCGCGACTCAGGCCTCGACCGCCTGCCTGAGCTGATCAGCGTGCTGCGCGGCGACATGAGCTTCGTTGGTCCGCAGCCGATCCAGGTCGGTCACCCCGGCCCCTATCGGCGGGACTACCTTGCGGCGAGGCCCGGCCTGCTCTGCGTTTTTCGGGCCAGCCGGCCAGGTCGCTGGCCAGGTCATTGCGACGACCGCCGGCGCGCCGCGATGGATCGCTACTATGCGCGCCGCTGGACCATCTGGCTCGACCTTGCTGCGCTCACGCGCAGCCTCGGAGACGCGAGCTGAATACCGTCTGAAATCCGAGGAACAAGGCGGTCAGCGCGCCCGCGCGCCAGAATTGAATGCCCGACCCACGGCCTGCTCGTGATCATACCCGGAGCGTGCAAGGCCGGCTCGCGACCACGCATGCGCCACCACCAGCCCCGCCAGATATCCGACCTGGAGCAAGCTCAGTAGGAGCAGCAGCGTGCCGGCCGTGGCCAGGAGGTCGAACTCGGTGAATGCCGCAATCAGCAGCCACGCCAGCACCGTCAACGCCGAAGCGGCGATCAGCGCCTGCACCCGAAACCACAGACCAAGCATGACCCCCGTCGCGCCTGCTGCGAACATCAAGACCATGGTGTGTCGTCTCCCCTCTCAGAATGCTCGCTACAACTCCCCGCGAGACCTGACAGCACTAGAGAACGCAACGTTCCACACAGTCAGAGAGCCCCTATCGGCAAATTGTGCTCGAATTTCGATGGCTGTGCAGACCGCATTCGGAGGCGTTCAAGTCCCTGGATGCTCAGCGATTTGCCGGCCGGCCCCTAGCGGTAGGTCAGCCAGCGGATCAAATCATCCTTGGATTTCCTGTTGGCAATGCAACGTCGTCCCCACAGGAAAGTTGCAAGCGACTGGAAATAAAAGAGACCCCTTCTCCGTGGGAGGGAGAAGGGGTCTGGCATGCGTCTGGAGTGGAAACCCTTACGGCAGGCTCGTTTACCTCGCCCCGGAGATGGTGGCAGCCAGTCCGCGTTCGCTGGCCCCCGGATGCGGGTGGGGAGCCAGCAGCGAGGCGACGAGAATGCCGCCTGCCACGACGAAGCAGAGCAGCGCGCCGATTTGGGCGACGTTCCAATGCTTTCCGTGGCGTCTTTGTGCAGCGAGCAGGTCCATGAGCGTTGGTCCCGGCATGATCGCTCGTCGTGATCACCAACGCGTAATGCATGCCGCGAGGACAAGTCCATGCGGGCATTACGCCATGCTTAACTCTGCACGCTGAGGACGCGGAAAAGTGTCGCGTGGCGTGCCACGGATTAATCCGGCGTTTACTCCCGCTCGCAGAATTCTGCCCGCAAACAGCGACTCGCAGCCGCAACTCCATGCGCACGCGGATGCGAGCGGACGATCAGCCCTTGCGCTTGGCGGCGGCGGCCGCACGGACCTGCGACAGCGTCTGGCGCACGGCCAGCGCCTCGGGATCGATCTTCAGCTCGATGATGGCCGGCCGGCGCGCCTTCAGCGCCGGCTCTCAGCGCGGGCGCAAAGTCGGCGGTCGCCTCGATGGTGTAGCCGTCGGCGCCGAAGCTGCGCGCGTAGGCGGCGAAGTCCGGATTGACGAGCGTGGTGCCGACCACGCGGCTCGGATATTCGCGCTCCTGGTGCATGCGGATGGTGCCGTACATGCCGTTGTTGGGGATCACGGTGATGATGGGCAGCGAATACTGCACGGCGGTGGCCAGCTCCTGGCCGGTCATCAGGAAGCAGCCGTCGCCCTGGAAATTGACGACCGGGCGGTCGGGGTGGGCGAGCTGGGCGGCGATCGCGGCCGGCAGGCCGTAGCCCATCGAGCCGGAGGTCGGCGCCAGCTGCGTGCGGTAGCTCTTGTACTCGAAGTAGCGATGCAGGAAGGCGGCGTAGTTGCCGGCGCCGTTGGTGACAATGGCATCGTCGGGCAGGATCTCCGAGGTCATGCGGATCACCTCGGCGAGCTTCACCGCGCCCGGCAGCGCGACGGGCGTCAGGTAAGCCTCGCAGGCGGCGCGCAGGCTGGCGCGGTGCTCGCCCCAGGCGATGCGGGCGGGCGGCTGCAGCGTGCCGAGCGCATCGGCGAAGGCCTGCGCCGAGGCGGCGATCGGCAGGTCGGGCCGGTACACGGAGCCCAGCTCGTCGGGCGAGGGATGCACGTGCACGAGGAACTGCTGCGGGTTGGGGATGTCGAGCAGCGTGTAGCCGCTGCTGGTCATCTCGCCGAGGCGGGCGCCGACCACGATCAGCAGGTCGGCCGTCTTGACCGCCTGGGCGAGCTTGGGCTCGATGCCGATGCCGACGCAGCCGACGTAGCAGCGATGCCGGTTGTCGACGTAGTCCTGGTAGCGGAAGGCGGACGCGAGCGGCAGGTCGAAGCGCTCGGCGAAGGCTTCCACCGATGCCTTGATCGACGTGCTCCAGCCGGGGCCGCCGACGATCATCAGCGGGCGCGCGGCCTTCGCCAAGGCCGCCTGCAGCGCCGCCATGTCGGCAGCGCCCGGATGCGCGACCGCGATGTTGGCGCGCTTGGCGTCGACGGCCTCGCACTCGGCCGCCAGCATGTCCTCGGGCAGGCCGAGCACGACGGGGCCGGGCCGGCCCGAGCGGGCGATGTGGAAGGCGTGGCTGACGTATTCGGGGATGCGCTCGGTCTGGCGGATCACCGCCGCCCATTTCACGAACGAGGAGAGCAGCTCCTTGGTCTCGAACTCCTGGAAGGCTTCGCGGTCCTCATGGCCGAGGCTCGGCAGGCCGACGAAGGTGACCATCGGCGTGGAGTTCCTGCTGGGCGACATGCAGGCCGCTCATGGCGTTGGCCATGCCGGGGCCGCGCGTGACGAAGCAGATGCCGGGCTCGCCGGTGATCTTGCCCCAGGCTTCCGCCATCATGGAGGCGCCGCCCTCCTGGCGGCAGATGATGGTCTTGATGCGATTGGAGTCGTGCAGGCCGTCGAGGGCGGCAAGGAAGCTCTCGCCCGGCACCGTGAAGGCGGTGGCGGCGCCCTGGGCTTCGAGCTGATCGATCAGAATCTTGCCGCCGTGGCGCATCGCGTCCTCCGCATGGGTGTCCGGCGCCATGTTTAGCGCGCGGACGACGCCTGCGGCGAGCAGCAATAATGCATACCGGGGGTCACCGGCGAGGCGGCGAGCAGAGGCCTCCTACAAGCGATCAGGACGCCGGCGGAAGGAACAGGCAGAGCAGGCGCATGCCGCCGTCGCTGGTCGGGCGCATGCAGGCGTGCATCCGGTTGTCCTTGGATTCGCGTCTGGGGAAGTTGGCCGGCACGACCACCGTGCCGTGCTTGGTGGTGACGATCATCGAGCCTGGGCCGGAGGCGTAGGCGGGCGAGCCGAGGATCCCGGATATGCTGGGCGCTGGCACCATCTCGACCTTCTCGACGGCGGCGCAGTCCATGCCCGAGCAGCATTCAATCGGGTACCAGTCGTGTGCGGCTGCGGGAGCTGCGGTTGCGGCAACGAGCAGTGCGGCCAGGAACCATTTCTTCGACATGTGGACCCTCGTCTGTTCAAAGGTTTTCCGTGCTCTCCTCCCGCCTTGAGTGAATTTCCGCCCTAGCCGTTACCGACGCGTGTGCCTGCCGCCGTTCCGGCAGGATGCACACCCCACCCCAAACCTTGCAAACCCCGTGCCTCCGATCCATGCAACGCGGATGCGACACTTTGAGTTGCCTGATTGTGGTGCGATTCGCCGGGCTGGTCCCGGCCATGGATGTGACTATCCAGCATCATATTGCGGCAATTCTACCTCGCTTGCGCGCCGGGAAACCGCAACTGGCATGAAAGTTATGCAAAAAATGCCCAGCCCTTGGGCGACGCCGCGGCCGCGGACGGTGTGGCTTTTCAGAGATCGAGCACAACGTCGAACGTGCCCTTGAGCGCGCCCGGCTCGATGTCGCCGGCCGCCAGCAACGGCACGATCACGCTTTCGCGAGCCTTGGCGTTGCGGATGGCCCGCAGCACGCCGTCGCGGGCGTTTTGCGGCTCGCCTGCGACATACATCTGTGTGGTCAGCCGCCCGGCGCCCGGCGCGTGCACCTTGAAGTGGATGTGCGGGGTGCGGCCGGGATAGGCCACCGGCCGGATGGTGCGGAAGGCGTAGCGGCCCTCGCCATCGACGGTGGTGCGGCCGTAGCCCTGGAAGGCGGCATCGCGGCGCTTCAGTCCGTTGTCGCCCGGGTGATTGTAGATGCCGTTGGCGTCGCACTGCCAGATCTCGAGCATGGCGCCTTTGACGATGCCGCCGCGCTTGTCGAGCACGCGCCCCGAGACATGCGTGATCTGGCCGACGGCCTGGGCCGCCTGGCCCTGCACGCGCACCAGGTCGGCATCCATGTCGGGCGGCAGCTTGACGGGGTAGTACGGTCCCTCGGTCTGGCCCGGCGTGACGATCAGGCCGGAACTCGCCAGCGCGAGCGGCGGCAGCGCCGGGACGGTCAAGGGCGGCTGCGCCAATCAGCAGTTCGCGGCGTCGGAGCGGGACGAGCGGCATGGGAGGGCCTTCCGTTGTGCGATCCGCACGGTGGCCATGCGGGAGACGACCGCATGCGGCAACGTCGAATGGCGCGCGGAACCGTCGCGGCAGGTCAGTCATTTTTCCGCGATCAGGCGTGAGGCGAAAGGGCTGGCAGGGGGCATCGCCCGTGCTATGAGAGCCCGCAATCTTGCTCCAGCGGAGGGAACCCATGACCATCAAGCGGCACGAGCCGTCGAAAATCTATTCCAAGGTCGTCGAGGCGAACGGCTTCGTCTTCACCGCCGGCATCGTCGGCGACGACGTCAAGCTGGATGCCAAGGGCCAGACGCAGCAGATCCTCAAGGAGATCGACCGGCTGCTCGCCCTCGCCGGCACCGACAAGACCAAGCTGGTTTCGGCCACCATCTGGGTCACCGACATCCGCCACCGCGACGCCATGAACGAGGCCTGGAACGCCTGGACCGGCGGCGAGAACCTTCCCGGCCGCGCCTGCATCGAGGCCAAGCTTGCCGATCCGCGCATGCTGGTCGAGATCGCGGTCGTCGCCGCCAAGTAGATTGGCGCAGGAGCACCCGCAACCGTCTACGACTTTCGTCCCGGAGCGTGCGGCAGCGCGCGGCCGGGACGAATTTTTTGTACGTGCCAATCCGCGGTTGCACGGCAGCCGTTTCCCGTGGCCGGCCGCACGCTAATTGTTGAACGCTAGAGTCGCCTTTTTCCGCAACTGTGACGCGAAAGCTGCGCCGTCTCGAAAAAGTTGCGCCTGCGACTCCCGGGCCCTTCGCACACGCCATCGGAATCGTGCAGCTAGGAGTTCCCGAGATGGCACTAACGAGTATCGCCTGAAGGACAGGAAGGGCCGCCCATGAAACAAATCTTGACGCTTGCTGGTGTGATCGCTTTGGCGGCCTCGCTCGGTCAGGGCGTGCCGGCCCAGGCGAGTGAGACCGGTGTCGCCAGCATTCACAGCTGGGTCAAGATCGGCGGCAAGACATGCCTGGTCGATCACTACCATGACGGCAGCGGCACGGGCTCGTCGCGGGGCAGTGCGCAAGCCGCCGCAATTCGCTCCTGGGCCGAGTTCACCACGTGGGAGTATGGCAACTCCTGGGGCCGCTACGGTTTGGCGGTCGGCAAGTCCATGAACTGCAGCGGTGGCGGCGGCAGCTGGTCGTGCAATACATCCGCGCGCGCCTGCCGCGGCTGGTGATCGCGACCATCTCTGCCGTCACGGATCAGCGCAAGGCGCGGTCGAGCAGCGGGCGCAACGCCACGCTGGCCGGCCGCAGCAGCATGTAGCGCGCATACCAGCCGAGCGCTCCGAAGCTGCCGAAGCCGCCGGCGCGCGCCAGGCGGCGACGCACCACGCGGAACAGCTGGCGGCTGGCGTAGGGCCCGCCGCCGCAGCGGCGGCGCAGGATGTCGGCCAGATCCGCATGCGGGTTGCCTTTGCTCCAGCGTCCGAGCGAGGGCATGACGGCGAGCAGGGCGCCGAGCGTGCCCCTGGCCCGGCTGGCGAGCGCCGCCAGCGTCAGCACCGCCAGACCCGGCAGCATGGCAGCCACGGTCTCCTCGCTCACTCCGGCGTGGCGCGCGATCTGAGCGACCAGCGTGGCCCGGGCATCGGCCGGACCGACCAGGAGGTCGAGGATACGATTGCCGTGTGCGCGGGCCGCGTCGTCGTGAAAGATGTTGCGGCTGTCCTGATACTTGGCCTTGTCGATCTGGCCGACCACCTCGACCAGGTCGGCGAGCCCGCCGCGATTGAGGCTCACGGTCTCCAGCCCCCAGGCGAACGCGGGTGCGGCGGCGCGCACCACGGCCCGCGCCTGCGCCGGCGAGATGTCGTACGACTTCACCAGCGTGTCGGCGGCCGATCTTCCCTGCGCCTGGCGTAGGGCATCCTGCATCTGCACTGGCCGCGGCCTCCCCCAATCGCGACGGCTCTTTGCGGCCGGTTGCCCTTGTTACGGCAAGCGCATCAAGCCCGCGCGCTTCGATGCGCGCAAGGAAAAAGCGCCCACGGCCGCAAAGCCGGCGACGGCGCCGATCAGAAGGGGTTCCAGGTCTGGTTCGGCGTGAAGCGGATGTAGCCGATGTTGGCGCCCAGCCGCAGGCCGATGCCGGAGCGGATCGGCGCCATGATCACCTTGCCGTTGCCGACCAGCGTGGCGCCGACGCCGCCGACCAGATAGGCCGAGCCGTCGATGCCGGTGAAGTTGGCATAGAGCTCATCGGGCGTATGCAGCTTGTAGATCAGGAACAGCGTTTTGGAGCCTTCGGCGCCGACATCGGTGCCGAGCGACGGGCCGTGCCAGAAGATCTTCTGGGTTGAGCCCGAGCGCAGGTACAGCGTGCCCTTGCCGTAGCGCACGCCGGCCAGGAACGCGCCGCCGCCCTCGCTGCCGAGCACGTAGGCCGTGGGCCGGCCGCTCTTGCGGAACAGATGCTCGATGACGGCGCCGAGATTGGCCGAGACCTTGCCGAACAGGCCCTCGCTGGCGGCCATGATCTCCTGGATCGAATAGCCCTCCTCGTCGGGCGTCAGCGGCGGCACATACTGGTCGGTCGAGGACGGTTCGACGACGGTACCGCCCCGCGGTGCGTGCTCCTCGGTCCGGGTCGACCACGTGCTCGTCTCCGGCGCCTTCGGGGTCGCAGGCTTGGGCAGAGGCAATTGCGCGGTCTGCTCCGGCTCCTGCGCCTCGGCGGGGGCGGGCTTCTTGGGTTCGGCCGCCTTCTTCTTAGGATCGGTCTTGGCCTTCGCCTCGGCAACCGGCGCCTCGCCCAGCATCTGGTCGAGCTTGGAGAGGGTATAGGAGGCCTTGGCCTTGACGGTCGCCTGCAGTTCCAGGCTCGCCGCCGTCAGCTCGTCGAGCCTGCCGCATTGCAGCTCGGCGGACGGGTCGACGGTGCCCAGCGTATCGATCTTGGCCAGCAATTCGTTGGCCTGCGCATCGAAGCCCGCCATGCGCTCGTCCTGCAGGGTCTCGTAGGCCTTCTCATCCGCCCAGCCCTTGCTTTCCTTGAGCTTGCGGATCTTGGCCTGCACCTGCGGGATCTGCTCGGCATTGAGCTTGCGCAGCTGCGCGCCCGCCCGATCGACGGCCTGCCCGAAGTCTTCCTTGCTGCAGGGCGCCGCGGTCGCAAGTGCCCGTCCGCCGCCCAGCAGGGCTGCGGCCACCAAGGCCGTCGTGATGAACCGTCGCATGGACTCGCTCATTGGTCGAATCGCTGGGGCTTATCTGGGGCGTGACCTAGGCAAAAAAAGGCCTGCGTTCAAGCATTTGCCGCAAAAGCGTTGGCTGTGGCGATTAAATCGCAGGTCCCTCCACAAGAAACAACCCGCAGCGTCGCCGCCGGTTCCTTCGCGGGATGGCCCATGCCAAGCTAGCTATATGGCCCGACCGGACTTCAATATGCCCCGGCTGTCCCTGCTGGCAGCCCTGCTGATCTCGCTCGCCCTCGTCCTGGTGACGGCCGGGGTGCTGTACGGGATGGGCATGGCGCCGATGTGCCCGTGCCCGTTCAAGTTCTGGGTCGGCAAGGACCAGCCGCAGCAATCCCAGCAGTTGCTGGACTGGTACACCTACACCCACGTGCTGCACGGCGTGGTGTTCTACTTCCTGCTCACCGTGATCCTGCGCGGGCGGCTGTCGGTGGCGGCGCGGCTGGTGATCGCCACGGTGATCGAGGGCGCCTGGGAGATCTTCGAGAACACGCCGCTGGTCATCAACCGCTATCGCACGGCCACCATCTCGCACGACTACTACGGCGACACCATCATCAACTCGGTGGCCGACATCATCGCCATGATCGTCGGCTTCCTGATCGCCGCGCGCCTGCCGGCCTGGGTGACGGTCTTCCTGTTCATCGCCGCCGAGGTGCTGCTGTTCGTGCTGCTGCGCGACAACCTGCTGCTCAACGTCATCATGCTGATCTACCCCATGGAGTGGATCAGGCAGCTGCAGATGCGCTAGCCTTGAGGTGTGTGACCCTCCGGGTCTGACACCGTGACACCACGCTATTGGACGGTTCGGTCGCCGTGCGTGTCGGAGATGGGTATCAGACCCGGAGGGTCTGACACCTAAGCTGGGAGTTGAACCATGCGTGCTGCATTCTACGAAGCCATGGGACCCGCACGCGAGGTGCTGCGCGTCGGCGAGGTCGAAACCCCCGCGCCTGGCCCCGGCGAGGTGCGCGTGCGTGTGCGCGCTTCCGGCGTAAACCCGTCCGACGTGAAAAGCCGCGGGCTGCGCAAGCTGCTCTTTCCGAGAGTCATCCCACACAGCGATGGCGCCGGCGAGATCGAGGCGGTCGGCGCCGGCGTGCCGGCCTCGCGCGTCGGCGAGCGGGTGTGGCTGTGGAACGGCCAATTTCAGCGCCCGTTCGGCACCGCCGCGGAATTCATCGTGCTGCCCGCCGCCCAGGCCGTGCCTCTGCCCGGCAACGTGAGTTTCGAGGCGGGCGCCTGCCTCGGCATACCGGCGATGACGGCCTATCGCGCGGTCGAGCTGGCTGTCGCGCACAACGCCAAGACCCTGTTCGTCTCGGGCGGCGCCGGCTCGGTCAGCCAGTACGTCATCCAGTTCGCCAAGGCGCGCGGCGCCACCGTCATCACCACCATCTCGTCCGAGGACAAGGCGAGGGTCGCGCGCGAAGCCGGCGCCGACCACTGCATCGACTACAAGCGCGAGGATGTCGGCCAGCGCGTCGCCGAGATCACCGCCAAGCGCGGGGTCGACTGCATCATCGAGATGGACCTGACCGCCAACGCCAAGCTGATCCCTGCCGTGCTGCGGCCCAAGGGCAGCGTGGTCATCTACGGCACCGGCCCGGAAGCCACCATCCCGAGCTTCTTCTGCCTCTCCAATTCGATCCTGCTGCAGTTCTTCCTGGTCTATCAACTCGACGCCGATGAGCGCGAGCGCGCGGCGACCGGCATCACGCAGGCCCTCGCAGCCGGCAAGCTGGTCAACCGCGTCGGGCCGACCTTCCCGCTGGCCGATATCGCCGCCGCGCACGAAGCCGTCGAGCGCGGCAGCATCGGCAACGTCATCGTCAAGGTGGGTTAGCTCCGGATCGCCACGGTGTCAGCCCCCTGGAGGCGTCTGCAAAACTCCCAACCACCCCCTCTCCCCTCGGGGAGAGGACGCGAGGCCATGACTTACGGGTGCGAGCACCGTGCGCGAAACATGCACAGCGCTGCCGGCGCGGCCGTAAGTCATTCGGCCGAGCTGGTGAGGGGGGAGTTTCATTTTCTGCCGCTGAACACCCCCTCATCCGGTCCTTCGGACCACCTTCTCCCCAAGGGGAGAAGGGCCACGTCGCCGACTTTCGAGATCTCGCAGAGGTCTCCCGGAGGGGTCTGACACCGCATCGCTCACCGCGCTACACGTCCACCACCTCCAGAACGCCAGGCACGGTGGCGATCGCGCCCTTCTGGGCCGGCGAGATGTCGAAGCGGCCGGGCATGGCGATCTCGACCTCGCGGCCCCTGTCGTCGAGCGCCAGGCTGATCGAGATGGTGCCCTTGCCGCCGGGCTTCAGCCGCGCCTTGAGGTCGGCGATGCCGTTCTTGCTGCCCTGCAGGACGCGCCGGTCGAGCACCAGCTTCAGGCCGCGCTGCACGCCCTGGGCGGCCTCGTCGAGCGAGGCGATGGCCTGCGCGCGCAGCTTCAGCGTCTCGCCGTCGCGCTCGCCCTCGACCGAGATCAGCACCGCCGTGCCCGGCTCCAGCGAGGCTGCGCGAGGCGGCCAGCGTCTCGGAGAAGATCACCGCCTCGAACTGGCCGGTCGGCTCGGAGAACATGGCGAAGGCGAACTTGTTGCCCTTCTGCGAGCGCCGCTCGCGCGCCGAGACGACGATGCCGGCCACGCGGCCCGCCACCGCGCCGCGCTCGCCCTTGGCCTCGATCTCGGCGTAGGTCTGCACGCCGAGCTTGTCGAGCACGCTCTTGTAGGCATCGAGCGGGTGGCCGGACAGGAAGAAGCCGACCGCGTCGAACTCGTGCTGCAGCTGCTCCATCGGCGTCCACGCGCGTCACGGCGCGCACGTCCATCTGCGGCCGCGCCGTGGCGCCGCCGCCGAACAGATCGTCCGGTGCCCTGCGCCTTGTTGGTGGCGAGCCGGTTGGCGAAGGCCAGCATCTGCTCGACGTTGCCGTGCACCAGCGCGCGGTTGGCCTCGAAGGCATCGAAGGCGCCGGCGGCGCTCAGCGTCTCCAGCGCGCGCTTGTTGATGCGCCTTGGTGTTGCAGCGGCGCGGCGAAATCGGCGAGGTCGCGGAAGCGGCCCTCGGCGCTGCGCTCGGCGACCAGGCTCTCCACCGCCTGCGCGCCGATGTTCTTCAGCGCCGCCAGCGAATAGCGGATGGCGCCGCGCTCCTTGCCCTTGGCCGGCGGCTCGGCGAGGAAATCGACCTCGGACGCGTTCACGCACGGCGGCAGCACCTCGATGCCCGACTTCCTGCGCCTCCGACGTGTACATGGCGAGCTTGTCGGTGTTGCCCATGTCGAGCGTCATGGAGGCGGCCAGGAACTCCTCGCGGAAGTTCGCCTTCAGGTAGGCCGTGTGATAGCTGACCACCGCGTAGGCGGCCGCGTGGCTCTTGTTGAAGCCGTAGCCGGCGAACTTGTCGACCAGCTCGAAGATGTACTCGGCGTCGCCCTTCTTCACGCCGTTCTTGATGGCGCCCTGCACGAAGCGGCTCTGCTGCTTGGCCATCTCCTTCTTGTCTTTCTTGCCCATGGCGCGGCGCAGCAAGTCGGCCTCGCCGAGCGAGAAGCCGGCCATCACCTGGGCGATCTGCATCACCTGCTCCTGGTAGATGATGACGCCGTAGGTCTCCTTCAGGATCGGCTCCAGCATGGGATGCAGGCAGTCGACCGGCTCCTCGCCGTGCTTGCGGTTGATGTAGGTCGGGATGTTGTCCATCGGGCCGGGGCGGTACAGCGCCACCATGGCGATGATGTCCTCGAAGCGGTCGGGCTTGAGCCGCTTGAGGCTGTCGCGCATGCCCGTGCCTTCCAGCTGGAACACGCCGACCGTGTCGGCCTTGGCGAGCAGCTCGTAGCTCTTCTTGTCGTCGAGCGGCAGGGCGGGAAGATCGATGTCGAGCCCGCGCCCGCGCTTGATCAGCGCCACCGCCTTCTGCAGCACGGTGAGCGTCTTCAGGCCGAGGAAGTCGAACTTCACCAGGCCCGCCGCCTCCACCAGCTTCCAGTTGAACTGGGTGATGGGGAAGCTCGACTTGGGATCGCGGTAGAGCGGCACCAGCTCGTCGAGCGGCCGGTCGCCGATCACCATGCCGGCGGCGTGCGTGGAGGCGTGGCGGTAGAGGCCTTCCAGCTTCTGCGCGATCTCCAGCAGGCGCGCCACCATCGGCTCGCTGTCGCGCGCCTCCTGCAGCTTGGGCTCGCCCTCGATGGCCTCCGGCAGCGTCACCGGATTGGCCGGATTGTTGGGCACCAGCTTGCACAGCTTGTCGACCTGGCCGTACGGCATCTGCAGCACGCGGCCGACGTCGCGCAGCACGGCGCGCGCCTGCAGCTTGCCGTGCGTGATGATCTGCGCGACGCGGTCGGCGCCGTACTTCTTCTGCACGTAGCGGATCACCTCGTCGCGGCGGTCCTGGCAGAAGTCGATGTCGAAGTCCGGCATCGACACGCGCTCGGGGTTGAGGAAGCGCTCGAACAGCAGGCCGAAGCGCAGCGGGTCGAGGTCGGTGATGGTGAGCGACCAGGCCGCCACCGAGCCGGCGCCCGAGCCGCGGCCCGGGCCGACGGGAATGCCGTTCGACTTGGCCCACTGGATGAAGTCGGCAACGATCAGGAAGTAGCCGGGGAACTTCATCTTCGAGATCACGTCGATCTCGAAGTCGAGCCGCTTGCGGTAGTCCTCGACCGTGAAGCCCGGTGCCGGCGGCGCCTCGGCGAGCCGCCGCTCCAGGCCGGCCTCGGCCTGCTTGCGCAGCTCGGCCGTCTCCAGCTCGAGCAGCTCGTTCCGCGCTCACGCCCGCGTCGGCGGCGACGAAGCGCGGCAGGATCGGCTTGCGGCCCATCGGGCGGAAGGCGCAGCGCTGGGCGATCTCGACCGTGTTGGCGAGCGCCTCCGGCAGGTCGGCGAACAGCGTGCCCATCTGCTCGGCGGTCTTGAAGAAGTGCTCGCGCGACAGCCGGCGCCGGTCGTCCTCGACGACGTAGCGGCCCTCGGCGATGCACAGCAGCGCGTCGTGCGCCTCGTAGTCGTCGGGCGAGGCGAAGTAGACCTCGTTGGTGGCGACGATCGGGAGCGCGCGCGCATAGGCGAGCTCGAGCAGGGCCGGCTCGGTCTCCACCTCGTGCTTCAGGCCGTGGCGCTGCAATTCGACGTACAGGCGGTCGCCGAAGATCTTCTCCAGCATCTTGAGGCGCTCGAGCGCCGCATCCTTCTGGTCCTCGCGCAGCGCCCGATCGATCGGGCCGTCGGGTCCGCCGGTCAGCGCGATCAGGCCCTCGCCGTGCGCCTCCAGCCGCTCGATCTCCAGATGCGGCGGCTCGTCCTCGGCCGGATCGAAGAAGGCAAAGGAGGCGAGCTTCATCAGGTTCTGGTAGCCGCGCTGGTCGGCCGCCAGCAGAGCCACCGCGCCGCCCGGCTGCGAGCGCGGCTGGTTGGCGCCGGCGCGCTGCATGCCGTTGCCCTGCGTGCGATCGCCGAAGTCGATCTGCAAGTTGCAGCCGACGATCGGCTGCACACCGGCGCCAGCCAGCTTGTCGGAGAACTCCAGCGCGCCGAACAGGTTGTTGGTGTCGGTCAGGCCCAGCGCCGGAAAGCCGTTGCCGACCGCCAGCTTGGCCAGCCGCGGGATGGTCAGCGCGCCCTCCAGCAGCGAATAGGCCGAATGCACCTTGAGGTGCACGAACGGCGGCATTGCTACTGGCGCGACGGTCGGTGGCTTCGGAGGGGCGAATCATCTTGTTCATGGGTGCAGTGCAGCGCCCTTTCCGGCAGCGTGCAATAGCATGTCCGGTGCGCTGGCCGTGGCTCCGCAATCCACTGGGGATTATACTGTGATCAGTGGCACCTCCGCCGCCTTCAAAAAGGCCGTCGCCCGTGCTATGTAATGATCATGGCCAGAGCTAAAGCCGCTACGATCACGAAGCGCCCCCGAGCGAGGGCGGGCTCCGCACCCCTGCACGCCGAACAGGCGCGCGGCGGTGAGCTGGATTCCCTGCGCAAGGCGCTCGCCGATTTCGATAATATCGTCATTGCCGAACCCGCGGTGAAGCCGAGCCCGGACGTGGCCAGGGCGATCCGCAAGGCCGTGCGGGACTATTTCGCGAGCCTCAATGCCCGCCGGAGCGGCTGACCGCAACGTCTTCATCAACTGCCCGTTCGATGCCGACTACCGCCCGCTGTTCGAGGCGTTGATCTTCACGATCGTGGCGAGCGGCTACACGGCACGCTGCGCGCTTGAGGACGACGACGCCGGCAACATCCGCTTTGACAAGCTGCGCCGCCTGATCCGGGAAAGCTCCTGGTCGATCCATGATCTGTCCCGCACCGAGCTCGGGGCCAACGCCCTGCCACGGTTCAACATGCCGTTCGAACTGGGGCTGGCGATGGGGGCCAAGTACTTCGGCAGCAAGAAACAGCGCCGCAACAAGGCATTGATCCTGGTTCGTGAGCGGCACGCTTTGCCGGCCTATCTGTCGGACCTTGGGGGCAACGATCCGACCGACCACGGAGGCGATCCCACAACCGCGATGCGCGTTGTCAGCCGCTTCCTGCACATCACGCCGGATGGACGCCTGCTGCCGGGACCGCAGAGCTATATCGAGGCCTTTGCGCGGTTCAAGCAGCTCTTCCGAGCATCGCGGCGGCCCTTGACTGGAACGCGGCCGGAGATCGATCCATATGCCGACTATCGCGTCTATCTGCATTTTCGTGGCCGAGTTCATGAAGACCGACTATCGCGTTCGCATCGAGTGAGATGCGCTGGGACGAATAGCATGGCCATTTGGGTTCGCTGACGACCACGCCCAGTTGCAATCCACGCCCGAAACGGCCATCTAGCCGGGTCGCCGCTGGATGCGAGCGGCCCTCACCGGATACCGAGCGCCATCGATGGATGCCTTGCGTGAATTTCTGACCCGGGATAGCGCGCTCGCCCTGGCGATCGGCGGGCTGGTGCTCGGCTTCCTGTTCGGCGCCATCGTGTTCCGCACCAACTACTGCGCCATGGGCTCGCTCAGCGACATCCTGAATTTCGGCGACTGGCGGCGTTTCCGCGCCTGGGTGCTGGCGGCGGCCACCGCGCTGATCGGCGCACAGCTGCTGCAGGCGGCGGGCGCCGTATCACTCGAGAAGTCGATGTACATGGCGCCGGCGCTGGGCTGGGTCGGGCACATCGCGGGCGGACTGATCTTCGGCTTCGGCATGGTGTTCGCCGGCGGCTGCCCGAGCCGCAACCTGGCGCGCGCCGGCGGCGGCGATCTGCGCGCGCTGATGACCCTCATTGTGCTCGGCCTGTTCGCCTACATGACGATCGGCGGCATCGTCGCGCCGGGCCGCGCGGCCATCGAGCGGACCACCTCCGTGGGACTGGCCACGCCGACGCAGGGCCTCGGCGACCTGCTCGCGGCAGCAACCGGCCTCGGCGTATCGGCCGGCAACCTGCTGATCACGGCGGTGCTGGCGGGCGTGGCGCTCGTCTATTGCTTCGGCAATGCCCGCTTCCGCGCCTCGCCGGTGCACATCCTGTCCGGCATCGGCGTCGGGCTGGTGGTGGTCGGCGGCTGGGCGCTGACCGGGCTTGCCTACGACGACTTCGCCGCGCGCCCGACCGCGCCGATCTCGCTCACCTACGTGCGGCCCGCCGGCGACGCGCTGGAATGGCTGCAGCGCTTCACGGCTTCGCCGGTGCCGGGCTTCGGCACGGCCACCGTGTTCGGCGCCCTGCTCGGCGCCTGCGTGGCGGCGCTGGCGATGGGGCGCTTCCATGTGTCGACCTTCTCGGATATCGAGCGACACGCTGCGCAATTTCCTGGGCGCCGCCCTGATGGGCATCGGCGGCGTGATGGCGCTCGGCTGCACGGTCGGGCAGGCGATCACCGGCGTGTCGACGCTGGCGCTCGGCTCGTTCCTCACCTTCGCGGCGATCGTGGCGGGCGGAATTGTCGGCCTGCGCGCGCTGGAGCGCATCATCACCGGCCCGTAAGGCTAGAACAGCGGCTCCTCGTACTGCACCACGCCGTCGATCAGCAGGCCCTTGATGGCGGCGTTGCCGCTTCTGTCGACGGCGATGCGGGCCGCGAGCTTCTTGTCGCGCGCGAGCGCCTCGAGGCGGGGACCTTCGCCCTCGCGGCACGAAGTAGCTCTCGATGCCGTACCGGACAAAATACGCGGCGTTGGGGTTGCGCGGGTCCTGATGCAGCCGGCCGGACATGGCCCGCGCCTTCAGCACGATGCGGTCGGGCGAGGTTTCCTCCGCCAAGGTGCGGCTCAGCTTGCTGGGTACCCACGTGCCGTCCGGCTTGCGCTCCAGGGTAACGTAGAAGGCGGCGTTGGCATCGGGCAGCGGTCCCTCCAGCAGGCGCGCGGGGACACTGCTGATGTCATAGCCGAGCCGCACGTACTCGCCGCGGAAGAAGTCGCGCGGGTCGACCGGCACGATCGGCAGGGTGATCTCGCGGCCGGTCTTGAGCAGGCGGACGCGGTCGGCGACCATGCCGGCCAGCACGGCGGTCTGCGCCAGGGCGACGATCACCAGCGTCAGGACGATGCGGTTCTTCAACCAGGGGATCATGCGGCAACCCCCGATCCGGGCGCCTTGCGCTGGTGCAGGCGGTAGGCGGCATAGGCGAACGCGCTGACGATCAGCGCCGACACCAGGAAGAACAGCGACGTGTTGAGCAGCGTGCCGATCGTCATGACATGCAGGTTGAAGACCTCGATGGCGAAGGCGGCGTAGGCGAGCCACAGCGCCGCCGTGTTGTCGGTCTTCAGCGCCCACAGCATGGCGCCGAGCAGGCCGACGATGCAGATCGCCGCCAGCAGCACCAGCCGCCCGAGCGAGCCGGCGGGTGCGCCGCTGTAGAACCAGCGCGAGTCGATGAACTGCATGATGAACAGGGCCGCGTAGGCGATGACGATGGCGTAGGCGAAGACGGCCGCCGAAGCCGGCACATGCCGGTCGATCTCCTGGCGGCCCGCCATGGCGCCCGCGGCCAGCAGCACGCCGATCAGCGCCACCAGCCAGTGCGCATGCCGGTCCAGCACGAAGAACCCGATCGGCACCAGCCAGATGATCAGGGCGAGTGCGGCGAGGTGCAGGCCCGGTCGCCAGCGCATCCACAGCGCCGTGGCTGCGGCAGCCGCCCACATCACCAGGAAGCCGAAATGCGCAGCATTGGTGAGCGAGCGCTCCCAGCATGTCCAGACGACGATCAGCACGAAGGTGGCCGCCAGCGCGGCACCGGATGGCACCAGCACGGCAGCAAGCAGGGCACCGAGCGCCCACAGCAGCACGGCGTCGGGCGGGCTGCCCTCCATGTGGTACATCTGCGAGATCAGCATGATGCTGGCGCCGTACACGGCAATGCCGCCCAGCACGGCCGCCTGCGCGAACATCGGCAGCTGGCGCTTGAACAGCCACGCCGCTCCGCCGTAGCAGGCCCACAGCGTCGCCAGCAGCAGCGTCAGCCGCGCCAGCTTCGACATGGCGTTCCAGTTGGCGGCGACGAAGCTCATGATGGCAAAGCCGAACAGCACGGCGCCGAGCATGGCCAGAATGGCGGCGGCACCGAACGGCGGCTTGCGCGAGGCGAGGTCAGCGCGGATGGCGGCGGCGCCGGTGTCGCTGATCCAGCCGGCGGCCTGCCAGCGGCTCACGTCGCGCGCGACTTTCTCTGCCCGTACCACATGGGGCCTCCCCGCAGGAGACATCGCGCACCCCGAGCGCGCCGGTCATTACGATTGACCATTGTTCATGCGTCAAGGGGCTGCGCGGGCAGTTCGAGGCGTCATCAACAGCAATCCGCGCCGTTTTGCGTTGCCATGCGGGCGGCTATCGGCATTTGACCGCCGGGGCGCGGCGTGACCTATAATGCCGCCGCTGCACAGGAGGGGAGCGAGCGATGGTGGCGTTCAGGGATCTCTGGTACCGGCACCCGGCCAACAACTCCACGACCTACCCGTGCATCGCCCCGTACGGCCTCACCAACATGGAGGGCCTGTCGATCCGGCCGGGCAATCCGGTGTTCTCCAACCAGTGTGCCATCCGCATGGGGGTGAGCCTGAAGAACGCCGGCGTCAATCCCGGCGCGCTGCGGCTGACCACCTGCAGCGTGCACGCCGCCGACGAGATGCACATCATCCGCGCCGACGACCTGGCGCGGGCGCTGGCCGGTGGGTCCTTCGAGGGCATCGGCAAGGTGGAACGCATCGTGGCGACGGATGCCGCGCAGTTCTACAAGAAGATCTACGGCCGCACCGGCATCATCTACGTCAAGGACTACTGGAAGCGCCGCGGCGAGACGACCGCCACCGGCGACCACATCGACGTGTGGAACGGCTACCGTTCGTCCACCAAGTGGCTGATGGAATGGTTCTCCTGGCTCGGCTACTACTCCAACTACTCGCAGGCCAAGGAGGTCTGGTTCTGGGAGGTGAAGTAGCCGTCGTCCGTCCGCGCCGTTCGGGAGAGCTGACATGCAGCGATACGTGATTGCCATGGCCGTTGCGATCGTGGTGGCGCTGCTGGCGACGATCTACGTCAGCCCGCATCTGGCCAGCATGGCCGTCGACCGCTTCACCTTCGACAGCCCCGATGAGGTCGGCACGCTGGAGGATGGCGTCTACATGCTGAGCAACTTCGCCGCCGTGCTGATCGGCTGGACCATCGGCTGGCTGATCGGCGGCGGCTCAGCAAGGAAACGGCCGCGTAACCCTGTTCCGGCCGGCCGCGATGCAGTAATCACCTGTCATCCCGGTGCTTGTCACCGGGATCCGGCGAGCCGGCAAGCGCCAACGCTAGCGGAGACATGGATCCCGGGCACAAGGCCCGGGATGACAACGTTGCGTTTGTTCTTCGGGTTATGGATCAATTATGAAACTGCTGCTGTATGCCATGGCGGGCGGGGCGTTGGGGTCGGGGGCGCGGCACCTGGTCAACGTCGGCATGGGCCGCTGGCTGGGGGCGGGCTTTCCCTGGTGGACGTTCTTTGTCAACGTCAGCGGCTGTTTCCTGATGGGCGTGCTGATCGAAAGCCTCGCGCTCAAGTTCCAGGCGTCGACCGACCTGCGCACGCTGCTGGCCACCGGCGTGCTCGGCGGCTATACGACGTTCTCGGCGTTCTCGCTGGATTTCTCCTTTCTTGTGGGGCGCGGCGAGCACGTCGCGGCCGGGCTATACCTGCTCGGCTCGGTGGGGCTCTCCATCCTGGCGCTGTACGCCGGGCTGTGGCTGACACGCTGGTGCTGACATGAGCGGCGTCGAGACCATTCAGGTCGCGCGCGACGAGGCCGGCCTGCGCCTCGACCGCTGGTTCCGCGTGCATTTCCCCGAGGTCAGCTACGGCTACCTGCAGAAGCTGCTGCGCTCGGGCCAGGTGCGGGTCGACTCCAAGCGCGTGCAGGCCAATGCGCGGCTGGAGGCGGGCCAGCAGGTGCGCGTGCCCGAGGTGGTGCGCAAGCCGGCGGCAGCCAAGCCGTCGCTGCACGCCGCCGCTCGGCGTCTCCAAGGCCGACCGCGACTTCATCGAGCGCGCGATCCTGTTCGAGGACGAGCACGTGCTGGTGCTGAACAAGCCGTTCGGCCTCGCCGTGCAGGGCGGCACCGGCACCAAGCGCCACATCGACGGCATCCTGGCCGGCATGGTCGACCGCTTCGGCGACCGGCCGCGGCTGGTGCATCGCCTGGACCGCGACACCACCGGCGTGCTGCTGGTGGCCAAGCACCGCGACGCCGCCGCCAAGCTCGGGCGCATCTTCCAGACGCGCTCGGCGGCCAAGACCTACTGGGCGCTGGTCAAGGGCGTGCCGAAGCCGCCGCAGGGCAAGGTCGAGGCCGCGCTGGTGAAGGCCGCGGGGCCCGACGGCGAGGACCGCGTGCGCAAGGCGCAGCCGGGCGAGCAGGACAAGGCCATGCACGCCACCACCCACTATTCCGTGATCGACCGCGTGGCGCACAAGGCGTCGTGGTTGTCGTTGAAGCCCGTCACCGGCCGCCAGCATCAGCTGCGCGCGCACATGGCGCTGATCGGCAATCCGATCGTCGGCGACAACAAGTACGAGGGAGACCAAGTGCTGGCCGACAGCGGCATCGAGGCCAAGCTGCACCTGCACGCGCGCCGGCTGGTGATCCCGCATCCGGCGGCGGGTCACGCCAAGATCGACGTGACGGCGCCGCTGCCCGAGCACATGCGCAAGAGCTGGGAGCTGCTGGGCCTGGACGCGGACCGCTTCGACGCCGACCAGGACTAGACCGCTCCCACCCGTCATCCCGGACGCGATGCTTGCATCGCGATCCGGGACCTACTGGTATTCAGTCCGCCTCGTCTTCCTCGACCCACAGCTCGAACTGCTCGGGGTTTGCACCCGCCAGGAACGCCGCCATGTCGGCGGCGATGGTGGTTGACGGCTTCCACGCGCCACTGGCTTCCTCGGCCAGCACGAGTTCGCTGCCGTCGGGTTTGCCGATGCACAACTTCATAGCGTCCCTCTCCTCTGCTCCAACTCGCCTGTACGAATCGCCTGTACGATTCTGCAATGCTGCCATGGAAGTATGACGCCTCGGCGCCCGCAATTGTCAGGCCGGCGTTGTCAACAGCTTGAGTTCCACTTCCATGGCCACGCCCGCCGCGCCGCCGGCCGTCTCGGCCTGCAGGGAGATTGCATTATTCGATTTGCCGGTCAGAACCACCACGCCACCGTGCGCGCTGCGTGCGTCGACAACATATTTCTGCGCCAGCGCGTTGCCCGTCACCTTCGACGCGCTGGGGCCCAGCACCGACCACACCCACACGCGCTTGCCCGCCGGCGCTCTCGAGTTCTGCGCGGCCGTCTTGAACGTGCCGGAATAGCGCTGCTCCGCGCCGCCGCTGGTCGGCTTGAAGCCGCAGGTCATCAGGTCCGGGTTGTCGGCCGCGCCCTTGCCTTCGATGCCGGCGCCGGACGTGCAGGTCAGCACGCCGATGCTGGTTTGCGGCTGGCTGGTCTGGGACTGGGCGTAGGCGCCGGACGCCGCGAACGCAGCGCCCACCAGGACGCATATGGCCGATCGAGGGTAGAGCATGGCGCACCTCCGGGTTGTGCTGCTCCCAGTCAACGCCTCGGAGCAGCGGAGGTTGCGCGTGTGGCGCGGTTGGTACTCACCTCCAGAACGGTCGGGCGGCAGCGGTGCGGCTTCCCTCCCCATCATGCCGAAGGCGTGTCTTCGACACGACGCGGGGAGGGGTGGGGGGATAAACAACTTGGGGAACAGACCGGGTAGATACCTGACAGATTAGGGTGATGACCGAGAATTCGCCTCTCGATCTGGATCAGACTGGCAACTCGTGTGGCCCGTAGGAACGTCACGCGTAGTGCACGAGGCGTTTGCCTGGCAGCAGGTCATAGGCCGAGCGCCAGCCCGGCAACGCCGCCATGCGACCCAACCAGGCGTGCACTGCCGGATGGCTGTCCTCCAGGGTGTAGCCTGTTTCGTCGCTGGGAAAGTGCAGGTAGGCCATCATCGAGATATCCGCCACCGTCGGGTCATCGCCAACGGCGAATGCGTTGCGCTGCATATGACGATCGAGGATCGACAGGTGGTCGTCGCTGCGCTTGCGCAGGAAGGCCAGCACCTGCGGGTCAGGCTTCGGGGTGAACGTGCGCAGATAGCGATACGTCGCCATGTTACCGGTGAGCTTGTGATTGTCCCAGAACAGCCATCGCAACATCTCGAACTTCTGCGCGGCGTTGTTGGCGCCAAACCGCCCATACTTGTCCGCGAGCTGCAAGAGTATCGGCGCGGTCTGCGTGAGGCGCACGCCGTCCTCCTCCAGCACGGGGACCTCACCCATCTCGTTGACGGTGGCGCGCCACTCGGGTGTGCGCGTGATCCCGCCTGCGAAATCAGTCCAGACCGGCTCGAACGACTGGCCGCAGAGCGTCAGCATCAAGGCAAGCTTGTAGCTGTTCCCGGACTCGGGAAAGTAGTGCAGTCGGTACTTCGTCATGGTCTCGTTCCTTGATGACGCCCGGCCCCGCAATGTACGGCAGCGGCCATCGCACTATTGCGCGGCGGCCAGCTTGCGCGGCGGCGTCAGCACGACCGGGGCCAGCACCGGTGCGTTGAAGGACGCGGCCCGCCGCTCGTCGGTGACTTCGCCGTAGAGTGTGGTGCGCTGCTGCGGCACGCGGCCGATCGATCCGATCAGCGCCTCCATGGCCTCGGGGCCGAGCTCCTGGCCGTGCTCGGTGCCGGCCGCGCGCGAGATGCTCTCGTTCATCAGCGTGCCGCCGAGATCGTTGGCGCCGGCGTCGAGGCAGGCCGCGGCGCCCTCGCGACCCATCTTCACCCACGAGGTCTGGATGTTGGGGATCAGCGGGTGCAGCACCAGGCGCGCGACCGCATGCATGAGGATGGCCTCGCGATAGGTCGGGCCCTTGCGGGCGCGTCCGCGCAGGTACATCGGCGCCTCCATGTGTACGAAGGGCAGCGGCACGAACTCGGTGAAGCCGCCGGTCTGCTCCTGCAGGTCGCGAACGGCGAGCAGGTGGCGGGCCCAATGCACCGGTCGCTCCATGTGGCCGTACATGATGGTCGCCGTCGTGCGCAGCCCGACCTGGTGCGCGGCCCGCATGACGGCGAGCCATTCGCCGGTGTTCAGCTTGTCGGGGCACAGCTCGGCCCGCACCTCGTCGTCGAGAATCTCGGCGGCCGTGCCGGGGAGCGTGGCGAGGCCGGCCTCCTTCAGCTGCGGCAGGAAATCGGCAACCGGGATGCCGAGCGTGGCGGCGCCCTGCGAGATCTCCAGCGGCGAGAAGGCGTGGATGTGCAGGCCCGGCTCGGCGTCGCGGATGGCGCGCGCGATGGCGATGTAGGTGGCGCCCGTGTAGTCGGGATGGATGCCGCCCTGCAGGCACACCTCGGTGGCGCCGCGCTGCCAGGCCTCGCGCGCGCGGCGCACGATTTCGGGCAGCTGCAGGTCGTAGGGTTCGCCGCGCAGCGCCGCGTGCTTCTTGCCCTTCGAGAAGGCGCAGAAGCGCGCAGCGGAAGTAGCAGATGTTGGTGTAGTTGATGTTGCGGTTGACGACGTAGCGCACGACATCGCCGCTGACGTCGCGGCGCAGCTGCGTCGGCGGAGCGCATGCACCAGTTCGCAGCTGGCGTCGCGAGCGGAGAACAGGCGCACGATGTCTGGCGGGTCGAGCCGGCGCCCGTCCATGGCTCTGGTGATGGCACGCTGGACCTCCGGGTCTGGCGTGCCAAGGCGCGGCGCCGCGATGGGCGGCTTCGCCGAGATGCCGGGCGACCAGCCATCCTCGCGCGCCAAGCCGTCCGCATCGATCGAGCGCCGCACGCGCGTGGCGCAGCGCCGGCGCCAGCCATTTGTCCGGCGCCAGAGCGTAGCGCGGGATACACGGGCAGGCGGTTGACCAGCACCTTGCCGGCGCTGGCCGTGCGCTCGGCGAGTGCCGTGATCTCCGGCCAGGGCGCTTCCGGGTTCACGTGGTCGATGGTGACCGGCGAGATGCCGCCCCAGTCGTTGATGCCGGCGCCGATCAGCCGCTCGTAGCTGGCGGGCGTGAGATTGGGTGGCGCTTGCAGGTTGGCATCCGGCCCCAGCAGCAGGCGCGCCACCGCCACCGTCCACAGCAGGTCGTCGAAGTCCGGCTCCGCGGCGCCGGCCATCTTGGTGCCGGCCTTGGCGCGGAAGTTCTGCACGATCACTTCCTGGATGTGGCCGTAGCGGCGGTGCAGGTCGCCGAATGGCGAGCAGCGCGTCGATGCGCTCCTCGCGCGTTTCGCCGATGCCGATCAGGATGCCGGTGGTGAATGGCACCGCCAGTTCGCCGGCCAGCCGCAGCGTCTCGAGGCGCGCGGTGGGGTGCTTGTCCGGCGAGCCATAGTGCACGCCGCCCGGCTGGCACAGGCGCTCGCTGGTGGACTCGAGCATGATGCCCTGGCTGACCGAGACTTCGCGCAGCGCCGCGATCTCCTCGCGCGTCATGACGCCCGGGTTGACGTGCGGCAGCAGGCTCGTCTCCTTGAGCACCAGCTCGCACATGGCGCGCAGGTAGCCGATCGTGCTGGCGTGGCCGAGCGCGTCGAGCGCCTCGCGCGCCGCGCGATAGCGCAGCTCGGGCTTGTCGCCGAGGGTGAACAGCGCTTCCGTGCAGCCGGCCGCCTGGCCGCGCCGGGCGATGTCGAGCACCTGCTCGGGCAGCAGATAGGGCCGCTCCACCTTGCTCGGCGCCTTGGCGAAGGTGCAGTAGTGGCACACGTCGCGGCACAGCTTGGTGAGGGGGATGAACACCTTGCGCGAGTAGGACACGTTGCGGCCGTGGCCCTGGTCGCGCAGGTCGGCGGCGGCAGCCATGAGCACGCCGAGCGGTGCCGTCAGAAGCCAGTCCCGCTGCTCGCCGGTGTTTGCTGTCATGCCTGGTCCATTGGCCGCATGCCCGAAAGGTCGCCAGCCTTCCGATTACGCGCCCCGTGCCGGGTGGTCCAGCCCTTCTTGCGCAACGCCGGGTAGCGTTGCCTGCAGGCATGCTGGGCGGGCTTTCACGCCACCCCTAACGCCTCCCATCAAGGGGAGGGGAACAGGGTTGCGTACGCCTGTGCGGTTGATTTCGGGCTAGCTGCCCACCGGCGCGAAGATGCAGGTGATGACCGGCACGTGGCTGACGACATCCGGTGGACCGATGCAGATGTGCCAGCGCATGTCCTGCGACGACCGGCGCACCTGGTTGCGGCCGACGAGGACCGTGTGGCCGTCGACCGTGGTCAGCCAGAAACCATGCGCGGTACGCGTGACGCGTCGAGACCGGGCGGCAGTCGCCGTCATGGCAGCATTCGTGCGGATACCAGGAGGTCTTGCTTGCGTCCTTGTTGACGTGGGTGTGCGAAGCGGCGGGTCCCGCCAGCGCGCCGAGCGCCAGAACCGCCGCACCAAAGACAATGCGCTGCAAGCGAGAATGAATGATCATCAATAAGCTCCCCATAACCTGAAAGCTAAAGCCTTGCACGATCCATGCCCAGCGTCCTCATACGTTCGGTGGAACATAGCGGAGCGTGACGGCGTGTGGCTGCCGGCCCACGACCATCCGGTTCGGTGCGAGGTGGATGCAGCCCGCCCAATCAAACGGAAGCGCAGACGAGGCGCGACAAGCGGCGCGTGGGAGCAGTCAATCAGTTGATCTGGTGGCGGTCCCTACGGGACTGCGCCTAACGCGCTAGATCAACGACTTGCAGTGACTAGCGGCGCTTATTGGCTCAATCTGTCGCTTAAGGATGCGTGCGCACTGACTAGCGCGCCGACCGCCTTCGCCTCCCCACACATTCGCGCTCTCCCCGGCACGCAAACGCCCCGGCGTGTCAGCGCCGAGGCGTTCGCATGCACCCATCACCAGCCACGGAAAGCAAACCGATGACTAGCCGCCACCATCGCAATCACGCGACCGGCAACATAAAGGACTTGCACCAATGAGTATGTTCTCAGCCATCCAGGGCCAACTATCCAAATGGGTCGACACACGCACGGCCGATCTGTGCAGTGAATGGGACGCCGCGATTTACGTCCTGACCGGGTTCCGAGAAGACTATTGGCGAGACCATGAAATAGACGTTCGCCTTGACGAACCGCCAGCAAACAGGCGCGCGCCGAACGGTTCGCATACATGCGCGGCGAACCAATTCCCGATGCACACGCGGCATTCGCCGACCTGCTGACGTGGATACGCAGCGGCGATCTCAAGTGCACCGGGGAAATGGCCACCCGTCTGCCCATGCCCGAAGACGACCGGATAGCCCGCGAAGTGGAGGCGGCTCTGGCCGCGATGGCCGCCGGTGCCGAGCGCGATCCGCGGCCATCGCGACGGACGTGGCAGCGAGGCGGCGCGCGGAGCGCAAGGCCGCCGATGCCGAGCGCAAGGCGAGGGCCAGCGAGCCACTTGGTTTCCCCATCTGATCACTGCCCAACGGCGGAGCGATGGGCAACCCGTCCGTCGCTCCTGCGATGTGCAGGAACGGGCCAAAACAATCGCGCAAGCTAGACGAGACGGTGCAATGACCGACAGCCATCACAACGACCTATCGCGCCCCAATCGGATTGCGAACAATGGGCGGTGTTGTGGTATCAACAAGACTTGGCAGGAGGCGGACAACTTGCGTGAGCCCGATGCCTATCGCCGAACGACACCGACCCAAGGTGCCGACACCAACACCGACCACGCAAGCCGCATCGGCACGGCGCAAAATCGAGCGGCCACCAAGCCTATTCCAATGGACCGGCCTCCCACACCATCACGTTGAACCGGCATTCGATCCGGCGCAGGCCACCAAGTGGGCGAAGGCATTTGGGCCAGCGCGATTGACGCAAGACACGCCACATTGACCGAGCATTGGTGCGCTACCGCCGGCCTCGCCTTGCCCGATTGCGTCGATGTTCGCTTTCATAGCCGACTGACGTTTGGCAACGAGCGCGTGCCAGGACTGCTCTGGCTACTGACCGATATCGTTTCGGCCGAACCCGTTGGCGTACTGCGCTACTTCCTGAACAGCGACGGCGCGGTAATTGGCAAGCGAGTGCTTGGACGAAGCTATCGACCGTTGTCCGCCTTTCTCCAAATGAAGAAGTTGAAGAGGCCGTGTTTGTCGCGTCGAGCGTCGAGGGCGGGACTGCGGGCAATCAACAACGGACTCCGACCAACTTGGAGCGCGGACGTAGCCAAAGCGTTTCCTGCAATCCCTGGCGTCGATGTGACGATCATCGACCCACAAAACGGAACACCGCCGCCCGACGTGGTGCCGAGCGGCGGTGTTCCGTAATCTTCGTGAGCACGACTGCCAGATCACGCCCACACGAGGAATGCCAATATGCGCTATCACCCGACCCAATGGCAAGCTGAACCGATCGATACGTCGATCTGCCCGACCTGCGGCGGCCCAACGCACAAGCCGACGCGCAAACCGAAAGCACCGCTCACACGCGCGCAAGCCAACGGGATTCTGCGATCATGCGAGACCAGCATCCGCAGGACGTTTCGAAAGCGCTGGGGCCATTATCTACCCGACAACGAACGCGCGCTCGATTGCTTGGGCGTTCTGCTGCGCGTCATAGCAAGCAGAGCCGACATCGAGCCCGACAGGCTCCCCAACAAGCTGGCCAATGTCGCCAGCGTCCTGATGTCATCCATGACGCAGCAGGCGGCCGAACGCCTCGCCGCGAGCATCATCACCGGTCCCCGGTACGATCCGCGCGAGTTGCGCGGGGAGCTAGCGCCTCTGTTGGGCGATGAAATTGCATTAACGGCGGCGGAATGGTTGGACCTCGACCTCGACATCCGCAACATCACCCCGCCCGTCAGTGATGACGAACTGGCGGCCCTACGCAAAGAGCGGAAACTCGCCCGCCAGCGGCTCCGGCGAGCAAGGAAACGCGATGCCGAGCCGAGCCGAGCACGGGGCCGACCCAAACTGGAGCTTAGCGACGAGGAGCGGGCCGAGCGGCGTCGGCAAATGCAGCGGAAAGCGACCAGGAAACGGCGCGCGGCGACCGGCAAAGATGTCGCCATAAAATCGGAAGCTCCGAGAAGAAGCGGGAGATCAGCCAGCCCGTAAGAGCTGTTCGCCGTAAGGGGCCTGAGCCGATTGCTGGGTAGCAGGGCCACGCGGGGCTGACACATCGGGGGAACGCTCAGCCTATCCGGCTCCGGGGGAGGGAACGGAAGGGGATTGCGTGGCCCTGCACCATGCGCGCTCAATTGCGCTAGCACTGCGGATACGCCCTCACGCATATTTTCGCTATGCATTGCACAGCATGACAGGCCGGCGCTCTTAACCTTGGCTTGCATTAGAAGCGTCGTATTGTGCCGCAATGTGCCACTCGAGAACTGAGCGGTAATCCGTGCGATCATTGCGCAACCGCGCCTCATCGCGTCCTACCACACGGCAGCACCCTGCCCGTGTTCCCGCCACCGCCGCCACAGCACGAACGCGAATAGCAGCGGGAAAGCTTTGCTCGCCGCGCCGATCCACAGTGGCCAGGCTCGTGGGGGCAGCCAATAAAGCACAATCAACATCGCCCCCACGCACGCAAAGAACACAATCCATTGCCGTGTGCGTCGAGCATTTCTCGTCGTGCCGACATGTAAAGATAGCAGCCACCAAATGGCGACGCCGGTCACAAGCGCGATCGTTGCGACCCAATCAAATAGGCTCCCAAGGCTGCCAAGATCTTTCGCCAGCGTTCCAACCGGCCCGGCAACGCCGGCCGCAATAAGGGCAAGCATGGCGCATGCGAAGAGGACGTGGCGAATTCTTGTCGTCATGGTGAGCCCCTAGATCGAGCGCGTCTCATGCGCGCCAGTCGTCGCCGACATGCTGACGAGTTATGGAGGGTGCGACACCACCATACTTTGGGGGCCTCGCACTGTTACCTTTGAAACAGGCAATGCAGACGGACTAAGGCCGAGCCTCAATCACCATGTTGAACGGCCCTTCGGTAGCACGACGTACGCGAGAGAAACCGCTGGCCGCTACGATCTCAGTGATCTTGGCCTCTCCGGCCTGGGCGCCTAGGCCTTCCCCAACCTCCTGGTCGAGCGAGGTTGGCACGCAAATCATGGTCGAGGCATTGTAGTAAAGGCGCCCGACGGGGTTCAGATTTTCCTCCAATCGATCGTGGGCCATCGGCTCGACGATCATCCACGTTCCATCCGGCTTGATGAGAGAGCGAATATGCGAAGCGCACCCCCTCGGATCGCCCATGTCGTGCAGGCAGTCGTACATCGTTATGAGATCGAAATCCTGCTCGCGGATGGCTTTGGCGGTCGATGCCTCGAAGCGAAGATGATCACGCGACTTGTGCGCGCTCGCGTGCCGTCTTGCGTCCTCGATCGAGGGCTCGTGAAAGTCAAAGCCCACGAACGTGCTGTTGGGGTAGGCCTCAGCCATGAGAAGGGTCGAAAAGCCAACTCCGCAACCGATATCCGCGACCTTGATGCCCTTTTTCAGCTTGGCCTCTACGCCGTCGAGCGCCGGTATCCAGCTTTGCACGATGGAATTCACGTAGGTCGGACGGAAGAAGGAGCCGACGGAGCAGAACAGGCATCCGGCGCTATCGCCCCACCGTACGCCGCTGCCATCGCGGAAGGCCTGTTCAACCTTGCTTTCTCCTTCGATCATGGCGGCGGTTAGATCGAACGCTCCAGCCAAATAGACAGGGCTGTCCTTGACCGCAAACACCACCGCCTGCTCCGGCGCGAGGCTGAAGCGGTTCTCGCGTGGATCGAAATTGATATATCCGTTGGCCGCCTGCGCCATGGCCCATTCGCGCACATACCGCTCCGCAAGACCGCCGCTCGTACGCGCGGCAAGCTCCTTGGCTGTCGCCGGCCCATAGCGATGCAGGGCGTCGAAGAGGCCGAGGCGCAGACCGATGCGCATGGTGGGCACGCTGAACGCGCCGCCGAGGTCGCCGAGCATCTTGCCGACAAATGCATTCAGCTTCTGTGCAGTGATCTGGGTCATACTCGCTCCTCGGGCCAGGTTGGCCGCTCCCTTCATCGCTTCTGGAACCTTCCAGACAGATGCTTGGGACCGCCGGTTTCGAATGGCCAAGTTGGCACGCGTGGCTGACTCGGAATTTGCCGATCGTCCGGGATAATGTGCCGCCTGTTTGTTGTGCCCCGACAGGAGGACCTGATGGATGCGTTGTCCGAGGCGTTGCGGTCGGTGCAAATGACCGGCGCGATCTTTCTCGATGCCGAGTTCACGGCGCCTTGGAGCTTCCAGTCACCGCGAGCGCAGCAGGCTGCGCCAGTGCTGGCACCAGGCACAGAGCGCATCATCATCTATCACCTCATTACCGAGGGCACGGCTTGGGTGAGGATCGCCGGCGAGCCGGAATTTCCCGTCAAGGCGGGCGAGATCGTGATCATTCCGAATGGCGAAGAACATGAGTTCGGCAATGGTAGGCCGGATACCGCATTCGACGGAGCGGCTACTCTGCGCCGACACGTCGCGGGTGACCTGAACTCGCTGCGCTGGGGTGGAGGCGGGCCGGCGACGAAGTTCGTGTGCGGCTTCATGGGATGTGAGCGACAGGCAGGAAACCTCTTCCTTGCCGGATTACCGACCGCGATAAGGATAAACATCCGCGAGGATGCAACCGGCGCTTGGCTCGAGAACTCGATCCGCTATCTCGTCTCGGAGGGCCAATTGCATCAACCGGGCCGCAACATCCTATTGTCGAAGATGGCCGAGGCATTGTTCATCGAGACCCTGCGCTGCTACATCAGGCTTCTTCCACCTGAGGCGACAGGCTGGTTGGCAGGCGCGCGGGATCCGATCATCGGTGCAGCGCTTGCGCAACTTCACCGACGGCCCGCCGAGCATTGGACGATCGACCGGTTGGCCAGTGATGTTGGAACGTCGCGATCCGTGCTGTCAGATCGCTTCACTCGTTATCTTGGGGAGCCGCCACTCACCTACTTGGCGCGTTGGCGCATGCAGTTGGCCTCGCGCATGCTCCAGGCTACAAAAAACACGGTCCTCCAGATTGGATTGGCCGTCGGGTACGAGTCGGAAGCTGCATTTGTCCGCGCGTTCAAGCGGGAGTTCGGCGCGCCGCCCGCTCGGTACCGCAAGTCTCTGGCCCAAGAGCGCGACGCAGCGTCAAGCTAGGGTTACACCCGCGGGCTCTTTCCCATTCCAGTCCCATCAAGCTGTTTGCCAGCGACAAGATCGGGATGTGTTCCAAGAACGGTCGTAAGCGTCGAACCGCCAGACTTGGGTCCAGCGGTTCGCCCGCTCCTCCCAGAACCAGACGATCCAGCAGGAGCAGGTGGGCGAGAGCCTAAATTATGGGCAATTGGCTGACAGAGGTTAGCCAAGTGAAATGACACGGCGCAGGTCAGGACGAACACACGTGTGCCAGCTGCGACACCGACGATCCTATCCTATGCAGGATGGGCTCAGATATTCGTGATGGACTTCCAACGCCTCAGCCGCTCGGCGATCAACTCCGCGCGTCGCTGATCATCGTTCCCATCGAGGATACCCATGTCTTCCGGATCGGCGCGCCAATAAACACCGGCCGTCCGCGCTGTGGCGGGTGCGTCCGAACGCGTCGTGAAGTAACCGGTGGCGCGATCGGGGGATTCAGCAGGATTTCCCCGTCCCGTCTAGCTGCGGTGCGTTTGCATCTCGAGGCCGTTCGCCCTTCCAATAGTAGAAGACGCCCGAAGGCTCCTTCCGCTCCTTCGACGCTTCGCACCGCCATCTCGCTGACAGTCTGCCATCCTCTTGCCAACAGCGGCCGTGTAACTCCAGCGCGCCGTCGCGATCTCGCGAGATCCGAACAAGGCTCAGCGCGGAAGGTTCGAGAGGGCCGAGCGCCGTCAGGGAGAACTGCCACCACACGCCCTCGATGCGAGCGAACCGCCCCCCGTTCTCGATCGCCTTCGAAGCTTCTGGTTGACGATCCTCATTTCGGACGGGTTCGTCGTTTCGCCGTACCGTACGCATGTGAACCCCAGCAGATCGCTCGGAAGCTTCGAGCCGCTCGCATGGAGGATGAAGGTTCGATGCATTCCGAGAACGCCACCGAAAAGGCCGGCCTCGAAGACAACATGTCTCGCGGAGAAGCCTAACTCGTTCCCGTTGAAGAGAAGCAGGCAAACTTGCAGCCGTCCAGTCGTCCCGAGCGAATGCGAACGCGGCGAAGTCGACTTCATGCGCAAGCTCGAAGAGGCGGGCCAGTGTGGTGGTCCCTGGACCGAAGGATGTTGTCCAGGGATCTACGTGCGCGACGTCTTCGAGACCACGCGTCAGCGCCTGCAGCAGCTTCTGCTGCATTCCTGACGAGCCGAGGAAGATGCGAGGC
>CAVTJY010000026.1:0-167527 GCA_963735125.1 uncultured Alphaproteobacteria bacterium
CAGGTCGATCGGCTTCGATGTCTCCAGAATGCCTGGGATCTCGGCAGCGACCTCGACCCGCAGTCGGAGGATGGCAAAGCCTTCGAGGCGGCGGTGGAGGCGCTCGAGGAGAAATGCCCGGATTGATGCTGCCGTCGCGATTCGCGCCGCTCTGGTGGAAAGGAGGACGATCATGAACAAATCGCTCGTTCAGCAGCAGTTCGGCGCCCATGCGGCGGCCTACGCCACGTCCGCGGTGCATGCCAAGGGCGCGAGCCTCGGCGCGGCTCGTCGAGCTGTCCGCCGCAGGCGACTGGCGGGCGCTCGACATCGCCACCGGCGCGGGGCACACGGCGGCGGCCTTCGCGCCGCACGTCGCCCGCGTCATCGCCAGCGACCTGACCGCCGAGATGTGGGCGGAGGCCGGCAAGCTCGCGACCGCCAAAGGCTTCGCCAACATGGACGACGGCGCGCGCCGATGCCGAGGCGCTGCCGTTCGCGGATGCGCTGCTTCGACTCGTCACCTGCCGCATCGCCCCGCACCACTTCCCCGACGTGCCGACGTTCGTGGCCGAGGCCCGGCGCGTGCTGGTGCCGGGCGGCACGTTCGCCGTGGTCGACAACATCTCGCCCGATCAGGTCTCGACGCCCGGCTTCTCCAGCCCGACCTGCGCGATGCCTCGCTCACCTACAATGCCTTCGAGAAGATCCGCGACCCGAGCCACGGCCGCTGCCTCGGCATGGCCGAATGGAGCGAGGTGATCGAGGATCCGGCTTCGAGCCCGTGCACGCCGAGCGCCTGCCCAAGGACATGGAGTTCCAGCCGTGGGCCAAGCGCATGGGGGCCGACGCCACCACGATCGAGCGCCTGCGCGCCATGCTCGACGGCGCTCGCCGGCGCTGCAGGCCTTCCTGAAGCCGCACCGGGTGGAGGCCAGCTGTGGTTCACCCTCGACGAGGCGATCGTGATCGCCCGCAAGCCCGCAAGTCAGTGGCGCCGAGGACGATGGCTGCTCGAGGCAATGGTGCCACGGTCATGCCTGGAGGTTGAATTGTTAACCCGTCTCGGCTATAAGCCCCCCATGTCGCACCGCCTTCACACGCTGATCGCGGCGAATTACCGCCCCGGTTGCCTGAGGGCGCCGGTCTGCGTGCCATTTCGCGATCACGTGCAAGGAACTCCCCATGCCATCCGAGCTTTGCCGCCGCCGGCGCCCTGCGCCGCGTGCCAGCCTGATACCGTCCGCGCCTACTTCTTCGTCACCGCTCCGGCCGATCCCGGCTGCTGCCGCGCCTGATCGAGCCCGTCGCCAAGCTCGGTGCGGTGCCCTCACGGGTACACGCCTCGCGCGAGTCCGGCGACGGCAGCGAACTGAACGTCGACCTGCGCCTGACCGGCGTGACCCCGCGCACGGCCGAGCTGGTCGGCTATGCCCTGCGCGCCGTCGTCGGCGTGCGCCAGGTCATCGCCGTCGTCGAGCAGGAGACCTGAGCGGCGCCCTGGTCTTGCGTCTCCCGCACGCCCTATTATCTGTTGGGCCGGCGCGAGGAGAAGGCATGGCAGGCGGCAAGGATTGGGCTTCGAAGCGCCCCGACCCTCGCCGAGATCGAGGCGCTGGCCGACGGCCTGGCAACGGCTGCCGCCCGAATTTCGCAAGATGTGCGGGGACGTGGTGATCCGCGTCGAGGACTTCGCGACCGAGGAGGTGCTGCGCGAATTGAAGCTCGAGAGCCCGTTCGACCTCATGGGCCTCTACCAGGGCGTCAGCCTGGACCGGCGGAGCGTCATGGACCGCCCGCCTGCCCGACATGGTCTTCCTCTACCGGCGCGCTGCTCGACTACTGGGCGGAGGGCGAGGAGACGCTGGGCGGCCTCGTCACCCATGTGCTCGTACACGAGATCGGCCACCATTTCGGCTTGTCCGACGCCGACATGGCAGATCGAGGCCGCGGCCGAAAACGGGACTTGGGGCACGGCCGTCGGCATGTCCGGGCTGGCGAATAACGACGGGTTGCAAAGGCTGGCGGAACCGGCGAAAGTGGGGCAGCAAAGTGACGGATCACGGGGATTTCAGCTTGAGGGGCACAGTTCCTTCCGCTGGAATTGCGGTTGGCGGTGCGTGGTGCGCTTTGGCGCTGTGCTGCTCGCCGTGAGCTGGCGGCCGGCGCATGCCGGCCCGACGCCCGAGGAATACGTCGCCCACGTCGGCGGGGACGCCAAGATCGTCCCGTGGGACGCGTGAAGCTCGACGGCAAGCGGACGATTGCGGCAAGCGGCCGACCGTGCTCGACGACAAGCTCGACGACTACGGCGCCGCCTATCCGGGGTTCCTCATCCTCAACCCAAGTTGCTGTCGAAGGTTTCCACGCCGGTCAAGATGTGGATCCACGCACACGAGTGCGGCCACCAGTTCCGCGGCCCCGACGAGGAGACCGCCGACTGCTTCGCCGTGCAGCGCGGGCGCCGGCAGGGCTGGCTGACCATGGACGGGCTGGAGGAGGTGTGCAGGTTCATCACCCCGGCCAAGGGCGACAGCATGCACTTCTCGGGCTCGCACAGGTGCGAAGCCATGCGCAAATGCTACCCCGACCCCGCCATCCGCTGATTGCGGATTCCAGGACCTGCTTCCGCGCCCTGCACTTATCCCCGCGCTGCCGCCGCCCCTATGATGGCCGTTGCACACTTGCGCGGCACCCATGGGCCTTCTCGACTATACGATCCGCTCCTCGGCCTGTCCGAGACGTCCTGCACTGGCACGGCGCGCTCGCCCGGCTCGACGCCGAGCGCCGCGAGAAGGTCGCCCGCTATGCCGAGGAGATCGCCGCCACGCTGGCCGCGCCGCCGCCGCGTTCGCCACCCTGGAGAAGGACCCGGGCCACCCGGGCCGCGCGCGAGGCGATCCGCGAGCTCGGCCGCATCGCCGGCTACGTCGAGGACATCGTCCACGCCCTGGAAGACCACCTTGACGGGCGCAAGCTGGCTGGCGTTAAAAGGCGGCTGGAGCAGCTGGCGGGCAAGGAGCCGATGCGCGCGGCGGCCCGGCAGGCCGACGCGCAGCGTGTCGAGCGCCTGCTCGAGGCCGAGGGCTACTTCCGGGCCCTGGCCGATGGACTGAGGACCTGACGAAGGCAAATAGGGATGGACAGCATGAAAGTTCACCACCCTCACCGGCGTCGCGGCGCCGCTGCCGATGATCAACGTCGACACCGACGCCATCATCCCCAAGCAGTTCCTCAAGACCATCAAGCGCACCGGGCTCGGCAAGCACCTGTTCCACGAGCTGCGCTACGACGAGCAGGGCAACGAGAAGCCCGACTTCGTGCTGAACAAGCCGGCCTACCGCAAGGCGCAGATCCTGGTGGCGGGCGAGAACTTCGGCTGCGGCTCCTCGCGCGAGCACGCGCCCTGGGCGCTGCTGGACTTCGGCATCCGCTGCGTGATCTCCCCGTCGTTCGCCGACATCTTCCACAACAACTGCTTCCAGAACGGCATCCTGCCCATCAAGGTGTCGCAGGAGGACCTCGACAAGCTGATGGACGACGCCAACCGCGGCGCCAACGCCACCATCACCATCGACCTCGAGAAGCAGGAGATCCGCGGCCCCGACGGCGGCGTGATCACATTCGACATCGATCCGTTCCGCAAGCGCTGCCTGCTGGAAGGCCTCGACAACATCGGCCTGACGATGCAGAGGACAAGAAGATCGGCGCGTTCGAGAAGCAGGCCTCCGCGGCCCGGCCCTGGGCTTGAGCTTGGGCGATATTGCCACACCGCGGCCAATAGCGTGACATTCTCGGCACCCCATTAGGCGTTTGGGGGCTAAGCGTGCTACATGCGGACACCTGGGTTTGGCGGACTGTTGTCGCGGACCCGCGGCAGCTTGCGACCCGCAACCCCGAGAGTGGAATTCATCTTTGGAACGAGTAGAGCCGTCTGCGAGGGCCGTTGCTGCCCGCGACTGGGTAAAAATTCTAGCCGGCTACCGCGAACCTAGCCACGTTCGCAGCACCCTGGAAATCGCCATCACCGTCGGCGCGTATGCCGCGCTCTGGGTCTTGAGCTGGCTGGCGCTCGGCTTTGGCTATTGGCTCAGCCTCATCATGGCGGTGCCGGCGGCCGGCTTCCTCGTGCGCCTGTTCATGATCCAGCACGATTGCGGGCACGGCTCCTTCTTCCGCCGTCGCGTCGCCAACGACTGGGTCGGGCGGGTGCTCGGCGCTTTGACGCTCACCCCCTACGACCACTGGCGCCGCAGCCATGCCATCCATCATGCCAGCTCCGGCAATCTCGAGCAGCGCGGCATCGGCGACATCACGACGCTGACGGTGCGCGAGTATCTCGCCCTGTCCCGCTGGAGGCGGCTCGGCTATCAGCTCTATCGCAACCCGATCGTCATGTTCGTAATCGGTCCGGCCTATCTGTTCATCATCCAGCACAGGCTGCCGATCGGCATGATGCGCAGCGGCTGGCAGCCGTGGGTCAGCGCCATGGCCACCAACGGGGCAATTGCCCTGCTGATCGTCGGTGATGATGTGGCTGGTGGGCGTCGGCCCGTTCCTGCTGGTGCATCTGCCGATCACGATGCTGGCGGCCTCGATCGGCGTGTGGCTGTTCTTCGTCCAGCACCAGTTCGAGGAAACGTACTGGGAGGGTGCCCCTGCCTGGACCCACCACGAGGCGGCGCTGCACGGCAGCTCGCACTACGACCTGCCCGCCGTGCTGCGCTGGTTCACCGCCAACATCGGCGTGCACCATGTGCATCACTTGAGCAGCCGGATTCCCTACTACCGTTTGCCCCGCGTACTGCGCGACCATCCCGAGCTGAAAAGCGTCGGGCGGCTCACCCTTATGGAGAGTTTCGCGTGCGTGCGCCTGGTGCTCTGGGACGAGAGCAACCGCCGGCTGGTCTCGTTCCGCGACCTGCGTCGATCGATGCGCGCATCGGCGACCGCATGACCCGTCATGCCGGAGGCATGCTTCCAGCATGACCCGGAAGCCGAGGCGCGTGCGCCGAGGCTATCCGGGATCTCGTACATTGAAGCGCTGAGGTCCCGGCTCTCGATGATTTCGCGCTGTGCGCTCAAATCATCGAGGCCGGGATGACGGGTGGAAGCTAGGCGTATTGCGCCAGCCCGTTGCCGAACGACCAGTTCTCCTTCTTCACCTCCAGCAGGTTGATGAAGATGTCCTCGCGCCGGAGGCCGGGGCTTTCCGCGAGGTGGTCGGCGATGCGGCGGAACAGGTGCTGCTTCTGCTCCACGGTGCGCGTGTCGCTGACGGTGATCTGGATCAGCACCAGATCGTCCGTGTAGCGATGCCGAGATAGCTCGGCGCGTGCACGATCTCGGCCTGCGGCGCGGCCTCGGTGATGATCTGGAAGAGATCATCGTTCGGAACGTTGAACGTCTCCACCAGCGCCGCGTGCACGCCTTGCGAAATCGCCTGGCGGTGCTCCGGCGTCTTGCCTTTCGGCATGGTGATGCGGACGAGCGGCATTGCGCGATCTCCTCGGCGTTTCTTCGTACCGCCGACGAGATAGGCCCGCCGCACCCGGCCGGCAAACGACGTTCCCTCGTCACAGGCTTGAGAAATCCTCAGCCACGCGCAGCAGCCAATCCCCCTCGTGGTGAGCCTGTCGAACCACGCGGCCACCCAACCTTCCCTCAACCGTCCTTCGACAAGCTCAGGACGGGGGGTGGGGATACGCCGCAGTCTCAGTGCGCCTTGGCTTCGGCCTTGCCCGCCCTCGCCCCGGACGAGTGCTGCCCGAGCCGGTCGACATAGGCGATGCCGACGGCCGACAGGATGAACGTGACGTGGATGATGGTCTGCCACATCACGCCGGCCTCGGTGAGCTTCGCGCCCTCCGTGCCGATGCTGCCGGCCTCGATGAACGTCTTCAGCAGATGGATGGATGAGATGCCGATGATGGCCATCGCCAGCTTGATCTTGAGCACGCTGGCGTTGACATGATCGAGCCACTCCGGCTGGTCGGGATGGCCCTGCAGGCGCAGGCGCGAGACGAACGTCTCGTAGCCGCCGACGATCACCATCACCAGCAGGTTGGAGATCATCACCACGTCGATCAGCGCCAGCACCAGCAGCATGATCTGCTGCTCGTTGAACGACGTGGCGTGCAGCATCAGGTGCCAGAGTTCCTTGATGAACAGCACGACGTAGACGCACTGCGCAGCGATCAGGCCCAGGTACAGCGGCACCTGCAGCCAGCGCGAGCCGAAGATGAGAGATGCCAGCAGTCGCAGAAGCGTACGATCGGGTGGTTGCGTCATTGACCTGTCACGGAAGATACGAGCACGTCGCCACGAATGGTGGGACGCTGCATAGCATCGTTGCCCTGCGAAGGGGAGTGGTCGCGATGTGGCAGTCCGTTGCAGGGTCCGAGTGGCCCAGCCGAACATCTACGCATTGCAATCGGGCGGCGGCCACCCTACTGCCGGGTAGCCATGCGGCCCGTCTCCCAGCCGATCAGCGCGCGCTTGCGGGTGAGGCCCCAGTGGTAGCCGCCGAGGCTGCCGTCGCCGCGCAGGACGCGATGACACGGCACCACGAACGAGATCGGATTGCGGCCCACCGCCGAGCCGACCGCCCGCGATGCCGACGGCGAGCCGATATGGCGGGCAATGTCCGTGTAGCTGACCGCGCGCCCCATCGGGATCTTGAGCAGGGCCTCCCACACCCGCACGTCGAAGTCGGTGCCGATCATGACCAGCCGCACCGGCTGGTCCTTGCCCCACTTGGTCGCGTTGAAGATCACCTTGGCGTGCGGCGCTGTCCGGTCGGGCGCCTCGACGTAGTGCGCCTTGGGCCAGCGCTGCGTCATGTCGGCGAGCGCATGCTGGCGGGTCTCTCCCTTGTCCTCGTTGACGAAGGCGAGGCCGGCGACGCCGCGATCGGTTGCAACCAGCAGCGCCTCGCCGAACGGCGAGGCATGGAAGCCGTAGGCCATCTCCAGGCCCTCGCCGCGCCGCTTGTAGTCGCCGGGCGTCATGGCCTCGTGCGAAACGAACAGGTCGTGCAGCCGGCCGGCGCCGGACAGGCCGACCTCGTAGGCGGTCTCCAGGATGCTGGCTGATCCGCCCAGCAGGCCGCGCGCATGGTCGACGGTGATCGACTGCACGAACTCCTTGGGGCACAGGCCGCACCAGCGCTTGAACAGCTTCTGGCAGTGCGCCGGGCTGAGCCCCAGGTGCTGGGCCAGGCGCTCCAGCGAGGGCTGTTCCACCCATGTCTCGGAGAGGAAGGCGATGGCGCGGCGGATCAGGTCGTAGTCGCCCGACCGGTCCGGGCTCAGGGGTGTCGCTGTATCCGTGGCGATGGGTGTGTGTAGCATGGGTCCTTCTCGCGGTTGCTAGCGGCGATGGACTTCATCTAGGGCACGCGCACCCGCAATTCGACCCGTTTCTTGTCGCTTTCCGCAATTCATAGCCCATTGCATTCCCGGAGGCCGAGCCCGGCTCTGAGCCGAGGCGAGACCATCCGGGACCTTTCAGCTATCCCACTGACCGGGAAAGGCCCCGGCTCGGCGCCCAGGACTTGATCGGGGATCAAGTCCATGGCGCCGTCCGGGACGCAAACTAGAGTTCGCGCTGCCCCAGCGAGCGATGCGGAGTCAGCACGACGTGATAGCTATCTGTCCGCGCTTGCGCAGACGTCGTCTTTTCGGTCATGACTGGCAACCCTGCCAGGGTCGCCAATCCACGCGAAGCCATCCCCATGCCCAAAGCCGTCCGACCTGGCCCGACGCCCAAGCCCGCCAAGCGATTGCGCGGTGGCACAGTCGCGTCGAAAGCACGCATCGAGGAGATCTTCCGCCGCTTCCAGGCCGCCAATCCAGAGCCAAAGGGCGAGCTCGAGTACGTCAACCCGTACACCCTGCTGGTGGCGGTGGTGCTGTCCGCGCAGGCCACCGATGCCGGCGTCAACAAGGCGACGCGCGGCCTGTTCAAGGCGGCCGACACGCCAGCCAAGATGGTCGCCCTCGGCGTCGAGGAGGTGCAGGAGCGCATCAAGACCATCGGTCTTTACCGCAACAAGGCCAAGAACGTGATCGCCCTGTCGGAGCGGCTGCTGGCCGAGCACAGCGGGCAGGTGCCCACGGATCGCGAGGCGCTGGAGGCTCTGCCCGGGGTCGGCCGCAAGACCGCCAATGTCGTGCTCAATATCGCCTTCGGCGAGGAGACGCTGGCCGTCGACACGCACGTCTTTCGCGTCGCCCATCGGCTGGATCTGGCCACCGGCAAGACGCCGCTCGAAGTGGAACTCGGCCTCTTGCAGGTGATCCCCAAAGTCTATATGCGGCATGCGCACCACTGGCTCATCCTGCATGGCCGCTATGTCTGTCAGGCGCGCAAGCCGCGCTGTGATGTGTGTATCGTGTGCGACCTGTGCAGGTCGGAAGACAAGTGGTTCGATTGCGGGCCTCCCAAGTTGCAAGCATCAGCAAAGGCCAACCGATGAGCGTCGCCAACGGCAGACAGTTTCTGAGCATTCCGGGGCCCACCAACGTGCCCGACCAGGTGCTGCAGGCCATGCAGCGCCCGGCCATCGATCTCTACTCGGGCGAGATGATCAGCATCACCGAGAGCTGCCTCGCCGACCTGCGCACCATCTTCGCCACCAAGGGCCGGACCTACGTCTACGCCGCCAACGGCCATGGCGGCTGGGAAGCTGCCGTCAGCAACGTGCTTTCGCGCGGCGACACCATCCTCGTGCTGGAGAGCGGACGCTTCGCCGTCGGCTGGGGGGAGATGGCGAGAATGATGGGCGTCGAGATCGAGACGCTGAAAGGCGACTGGCGGCAAGCGGTCAATCCTGCGGCCCTGGAGGAACGCCTGAAGCGCGACAAGGCCGGCGTCATCAAGGCCATCCTGGTCGTGCAGATCGACACGGCGTCCGGCGTCGTCAACGACATCCCGGCCATCCGCAAGGCGATCGACGCGGCCAAGCATCCTGCCCTGCTGATGGTCGACTGCGTCGCCTCGCTCGGCTGCATGCCCTTCGCCATGGACGCCTGGGGCGTCGACGTCGCCATGTCGGGTTCGCAGAAGGGACTGATGACGCCACCCGGTTTGGCGTTCGTCGCCGCCAATGAGAAGGCCCGCGCCGCGCACAAGACCGCGAACCTGCGCACGCTCTATTGGGACTGGACGTTCCGCGAGAGCGACGTGCACTACCAGAAGCACTGCGGCACGCCGGCCGAGCACCTGCTGTTCGCCCTGCGCAAGGCCATCGACATGCTGCTGGCCGAGGGCCTGGAGGCGGCGAGCCGGCGCCACACCCTGCTGGCCAATGCGACCAGGGCCGCGGTGTCCAAGTGGGTCGAGGGCCAGGTGCTGGCCTTCAACGTGATCAACCCGGCCGAGCGGGCCAACTCGATCACCAACATCCTGGTGCAGGGGCGCGACCCGCAGCTGCTGCTGAACTACTGCCGCGAGAAGTGCGGGGTTGTGCTGGGCGTCGGCCTGGGCGAGCTGACCGGCAAGGCCTTCCGCATCGCCCACATGGGCCACGTCAACGCGCCGATGGTGCTGGGCACGCTGGGCGCCGTCGAGATCGGCCTGCAGGCGCTGAAGATCCCGCACGGCCCCGGCGGCATGCAGGCCGCCGTGGACTACCTCGGCCGCGAGGTGGCGGCGTAGGGGTGATGTTCCCGATCGGGAATACTGATGGTCGGTCGAAGCCGGAAATGCAAAGGGCCGCCCATTGGGCGGCCCCTGACTTTCTTCAAGCGCTCGGATCAGCCCAGGTGGCTGACGAACTTGGCCTGCATGTAGACCTGCAGGCCCTCGATGCCGCCTTCGTGGCCGAAGCCCGAAGTCCTTGACGCCGCCGAACGGCGTCTCGGGCAGGGCGATGCCGAAGTGGTTGATGGTCACCATGCCATGGTCGAGCGCGTCGGCGATCTTGGTGGCCGTCTTGGCGTCCTTGGTGAAGGCGTAGCTCGCCAAGCCGAATGGCAGCTTGTTGGCGCGGGCCAGCACGTCGTCGGTCTCCTTGAAGCGCAGCATCACGGCGATCGGGCCGAACGGCTCCTCGTTCATGATGCGGGCGTTCTCGGGCACGTCCGTCAGCACGGTCGGCTGGAAGAAGTTGCCCTGGTTGCCGATGCGCTTGCCGCCGGCCGCCACCTTCGCACCCTTGTCCTGCGCGTCGGCCACGAACGCCTCGATGGCGTTGACGCGGCGCGGGTTGGCCAGCGGACCCATGCGGCTGTCGGCTTCCATGCCGTCACCCACCTTGGTCTTGTTGGCGATGTCGATGAACTGGCCGACGAACTTGTCGTAGACCTTGTCGTGCACGAAGAAGCGGGTCGGCGACACGCACACCTGGCCGGCGTTGCGGTACTTGAAGGCGCCCATCAGCTTGGCGGCGCCCTCCACGTCGGCGTCGTCGAACACCAGCACGGGAGCGTGACCGCCGAGCTCCATGGTGGCGCGCTTCATGTGGCTTGCCGCCAGCGCGTTCAGGTGCTTGCCGACCGGGATCGAGCCGGTGAACGACACCTTGCGGATGATCGGGCTCGGAATGAGGTACTCCGAGATCTCCGCCGGCACGCCGTACACGAGATTGATCACGCCCGGGGGTACGCCGGCATCGTGGAAGCACTTGACGAGGCCGATCGGCGAGCCCGGCGTCTCCTCGGGGCACTTGACGATGATCGAGCAGCCCGCCGCCAGCGACGCCGCGATCTTGCGCACCGCCTGCGTGACCGGGAAGTTCCAGGGCGCAAAGCCGGCGACCGGGCCGATCGGCTCCAGGATCACCATGTTGCGCACGCCGTCGGCGCGGGCCGGAATGATGCGGCCGTAGGCGCGCTGCCCCTCGCCGGCGAACCACTCGATGATGTCGGCGGCGCTCTGCACCTCGAGCGTCGCCTCCGCCAGGATCTTGCCCTGCTCCAGGGTCAGCACCTTGGCGATTTCAGGGGCGCGGGTGCGCACCAAGTCGGCGGCCTTGCGCAGGATCTTGCCGCGCTCGAAGGCCGACACTTTCCGCCAGGTCTTGAAGCCCTTGTCGACGGCGGCCAGCGCCTTGTCGAGGTCGCCCTTGGAGGCGAAGCCCAGCTCGCCGATCGGCGTGTTCTTGGCCGGGTTCATGACTTCCTGGGTCTTGGAGCCGGTCGGCTTGACCCAGTTGCCGTCGATGTAGTGCTCGAGCGATGTATACGACATGTGCTCCATCCCTTGCCGGTTACGTGCGAAAATTGGGTTTGGGGGAATAACGACAGATGGACGCGTCCGCGCAAGCGGTTTGTGCGCCAGCGGCCATATCCGGGTACCCCAGCCATGCATATATTGATTGTTACGACAAATCGGCTATGTGAAGGCCGGCATCGGCCGCCGCGGCCGTGCTGAAATGCCAGGAGACCCAATACCATGGGCTATAGCGTTGCAATTGTCGGGGCCACCGGAAACGTGGGCCGCGAGATGCTGTCGATCCTGAGCGAGCGCCAGTTCCCCGTGAGCGAGGTGCACGCGGTTGCTTCACGCCGGTCGCAAGGCCTGGAAGTATCGTTCGGGGACGCGACGCTGAAATGCAAGAACCTGGAGACGTTCGATTTTTCCAACGTCGACTTCTGCCTGATGTCGGCCGGCGGCAGCGTGTCCAAGGAATGGTCGCCCAAGATCGCCGCCAAGGGCTGCGTGGTGATCGATAACTCGTCGGCCTGGCGCTACGACATCGACGTTCCGCTGATCGTGCCCGAGGTCAACGCCGACGCGGTGGCGGGCTACACCAAGAAGAACATCATCGCCAACCCCAACTGCTCCACGGCGCAGATGGTGGTTGCTCTCAAGCCGCTGCACGACCACGCCACCATCAAGCGCGTGGTGGTCGCCACCTACCAGTCCGTCTCGGGCGCCGGCAAGGATGCCATGGACGAGCTGTGGTCGCAGACCAAGGGCAAGTACGTGCCGGGCCAGGAGGTCGATGCGAAGAAGTTTCCGAAGGAGATCGCCTTCAACTGCATTCCTCAGATCGACGTCTTCATGGAGGACGGCTACACGAAAGAGGAATGGAAGATGGTGGCCGAGACCAAGAAGATCCTCGACCCGCGCATCAAGGTGACGGCGACCTGCGTGCGCGTGCCGGTGTTCGTCGGCCACTGCGAGGCCATCAACGTCGAGTTCGAGAAGCCGATCTCGGCGGACGAGGCACGCGCCATCCTGCGCGAGGCTCCGGGCTGCCTGGTGATCGATAAGCGGGAGCCCGGCGGCTACATCACGCCGATGGAAGCAGCCGGCGAGGACGCGACCTACATCAGCCGCATCCGCGAGGATGCGACCGTCGAGAACGGCCTGTCGATGTGGGTGGTGTCGGACAACCTGCGCAAGGGCGCGGCCCTCAACACCGTGCAGATCGCCGAGCTGATGATCAACCGCAAGCTGCTGAAGAAGGCGGCCTGATCAACCGTCGTCGGAAGCCCACCGCACGCAAATAAGAAGGCCCTCCAGGCGCGCGCCGGAGGGCCTTTTTCATTGACATTCCGCGCGTGCCGTTCAGGCGTGCGACAGCTTCTGCAACGTCTCGACGATGGCCTGCAGCTCGTCGATGAACTGCTCGCGCTGCTTGTTGGGAAGCGCTTCCAAAATTCGCTCGTCAACGCGCCTCGCGGTCGGCTCGGCTGTGCGCAGGACACGCCGGCCCTCGTCCGTCAGCTTGACGGCGTAGGCACGCGCGTCTTCCTTGGTGCGGCGGCGCTGCAGCAGACCTTTGCGCTGCAGGCGACGGACGATATCGGCCAGCGTCGAACGATCGATGCCGGTGCGGTCGACCAAGCCCGTCTGACTCAAGCCCTCGTTCTGCGACACCGTGACCAGAACGGCGAGCTGACGCGGCGTCAGGTCGCCATCCTTCATTTCGGCATGGAAGATGTCTCCCGCACACTGCCCCGCACGATGCAGAAGATGAATTGGTGACCGGCTAAGCCGGTCCAAGCTCGCGTCTCGTTTCATCACACTTTCGGATTTGCTGCAGGAACGCCAGGACGGCGATCGCTTGAGTCTGGAGGGACGACCAAGCCGACGCGCCTCTTGCCCTGAGCGATGAGACGAGTGCGACAAAGCCCCCTGAGTCGCAATATTTGCACACCAACTAAGGCAAAGACCACGTCCACGTGGCGGCGCAACGCGCGGCGCAATGTCTCACCAGTTTAGAAACCGTGTAACGAATATCAGGCTTCGGCCTTCGGCTCGTAGCGTTTGATCAAGCCGATTTGCGACATGGCGAAAACCAGGGTCAGCGGCAGGATGCCGAACACCTTGAAGTTGACCCAGGTGCCTTCCGAGAAATTGCGCCAGACGATCTCGTTGAGAACGGCCATCACCACGAAGAACAGTATCCAGCGCAACGTCAGCTTGCGCCATCCTTCCTCGGTCAGATTGAAGGCCTCGCCGAACAGCAGCTTGAGCAGTGGCCTGCCGGTCAGCAGGCCGCCGAGCAGCACGCCGGCAAACAGCAGATTGATGATGGTCGGCTTCATCTTGATGAAATGCGCGTCGCCGAACCAGAAGGTGAGGCTGCCGAACACGACAACCAAAACCGCGGTCGCGATGATCACGGGAGACACGCGACCAAGCAGCAACTTGGACGCGACCACCGAAACGAGGGAGGCCGCCATCAGAACGCCGGTCGCCCAGAAGATGTCGGCCAGGAACCAGGCGGCAAAAAAGGCCAGCAGCGGACCGAGCTCGATCATCAGCTTGGTGCCATGCGGCTGTGCCGCCGCCGCGTCGGAGCCTTTCGCCTCCTCGCTCATGCCGATTGCTCCGCTTCTTTAGGCCGCTTCGTCGCGGGATGAGGCGTTCAGCCGGAATCGCGCACCGCGACCGGCTCCGGCAGCCGATACTTCTGCAGCAGGCGCACCTGCCACCAGAAGAACACGCCCGTGACCGGCATGATCACGAAGATCTTGAACAGGATCCAGATATCGATGCCCGTGAACACGCGGTTGAGCGCAACGATGTGCGCGTGGGCGCAGCCCAGCCGCACGATTTCATTGGCAATGGCCGTGCCGAGGAAGAACAGCGCCACGTTGCGGGTGAGCCTGGTCCAGCCCTCCTCGGTGTAGTGGAAGGTCTTGCCGAACACGAACTTGAAGAAGTTGTGGCCCGTGTGCATGCCGATCCACAGCACCAGCGCGACCAGCGCGTTGAACAGGGTGACCTTGATCTGCACCCACATGGCATCGCCGGTGATCAGCGTCAGGGTGCCGAAGGTGACGCTTACGGCGCCGGCGATGAAGGGCATGACCGGCGGGCGCCCGAGCATCCATAGGGTCATGACCAGTGAAATCAGCGTGCAGCCGATCAGCGCCCAGGTGCCGGCCGCAATGCCGTAGATGCCGTTCACGAGAAACATCGCGAACAGCGGCCCGATCTCACCCAGGATATTTACGGTCTGCTCGGCATTGAACGGAAAGTGCCGCCGCCGCCAATTCGTTGTTTCGACTGCCACGTTTGCTTTCTTAGGCGGCTCTTCCGAGATCCGGCCCCTCCCTACGCCATCTTTAGCTCAGTGCGATGGCGCGCGCAAATTCTCCGGCGTCGAACGCGGCAAGGTCCTCGATGCCCTCGCCGATCCCGATGGCATGGACTGGAAGGCCGAACTTTGCCGAAATTGCGACCAGGATTCCGCCCCTGGCGGTACCGTCCAGCTTGGTCATGACCAGGCCGGTAACCCCAGCTTTATCCTTGAATATTTCCACTTGGTTAAGGGCGTTTTGACCCGTGGTTGCATCCAGAACAAGAAGGACCTGATGGGGGGCGGTGGGGTCGAGCTTGCGCAGCACGCGAATCACCTTCTCCAGCTCGTCCATCAGACCCTGCTTGTTCTGCAGACGGCCGGCAGTGTCGATCAGCAACACATCGCTTTTTTTCTCGCGTGCCAGCTTCAGGGCATCGAATGCCAGACCGGCCGCATCCGCACCTGTGCCACGGGCAACCACCTCGGCGCCGGTACGCGCGCCCCAGATCTTGAGCTGCTCGACGGCCGCGGCACGGAAGGTGTCGCCGGCGGCCAGCATGACCGTGTGGCCCTCGGCCCGCAGGCGGTGCGCCAGCTTGCCGATGGTGGTGGTCTTGCCGGTGCCGTTGACGCCGGTGACCAGGATGACGTGCGGCTTGTGCTCCCCCTCGATCACGAGCGGCCTGGCGACGGGGGCAAGCGCGCGCTCGACCTCGGCGGCAAGCACTGCGCGCACCTCGTCGGTGGCGATCTCCTTGTCGAAGCGGCCCTTGGACAGCGCGGCCGAGATGCGGGCGGCCGTCTCCACGCCGAGGTCGGCCTGGATGAGCAGGTCCTCCAGCTCCTGGAGAGTGTCGGCGTCGAGCTTGCGCTTGGTGAAGATGCCGGCGATGTCTTGCGACAGCTTGGCCGAGGTCTTGGTCAGGCCGGCCTTGAGGCGCTGGAACCAGCCCTGTTTGGGCGCGGGCTCGGGTGGCGCCTCGGATGGCGCAGGCGCCGGATCGGGCGCGGCCTCGGAAACCGCAGCCTCGGGTACCACAGCGTCGGGCACGGCAACATCGGGCGCCGGCTCCGCACTGCGGCGGAACGCGCTGAAGAAACCGCGGGATTTTGCCGGCTTGTCGGTCACGCGACACACATGGGCGCAAGCAGCTCGCCGCGCAACCGCCTTCCGGTGGACCCGGTGACGCGGGCCTCGACCAGCGTGCCGGGTGTGGCGGGACCATCAAGGTCGAGCTCGGCGAAGCCGGGCGTACGTCCAAGCCGCTCGCGCTCGACCAGCAGCTCGACGTGCGAGCCCACCTGTTGGTCAAGGTGGTCGGCGAGCGCTGCCTCGCCCCGCTGCCGCAGGCGTGCCGCCCGCTCCTTGACGACCGGGCCCGGCACCTGCGGCATGCGCGCGGCCGGCGTGCCCTTGCGCGGCGAGAACGGGAACACGTGCAGGAAGGTCAGCCCGCAGTCGTCGACCAGCTGGAGCGAGTTGGCGAACATCGCCTCGGTCTCGGTGGGGAAGCCGGCGATCAGGTCGGCGCCGAACACGATATCCGGCCGCAGGCGCCGCGCCTCGGCGCAGAAGCGGATCGCATCCTCGCGAAGATGCCGGCGCTTCATGCGCTTGAGGATCATGTCGTCGCCGGACTGCATGGACAGATGCAGGTGCGGCATCAGGCGCGGCTCGTCGGCGATGGCTGCCATCAGGTGCGCATCCGCCTCGACCTGGTCGATGGAGGACAGCCGCAGGCGCGCCAGCTCCGGCACATGCTTGAGGATGTGCCGCACCAGCTTGCCGAGCGTCATGCGCGGCCGGCAGGTCGGCGCCGTACGATGTCATGTCCACGCCCGTCAGCACCACCTCGGCATAGCCGGCCTCGACCAGCTTGCGGACCTGCGCCACCACCTCGCCCGCCGGCACCGAGCGCGACGGCCCGCGCCCGTAGGGGATGATGCAGAACGTGCAGCGATGATCGCAGCCGTTCTGCACCTGCACGAAGGCGCGCGCGTTGCTGCCGAAGCCGTCGACCATGGCGTGCGCCGTCTCGCGCACCGACATGATGTCGTTGACCTGCACGCGCAGGCTGTCGGCTGTGCCGAGGCCGCGAAACGTATCGGCCTGCATCTTCTCGGCGTTGCCGATCACGCGGTCGATCTCGGGCATGGCGGCGAAGCGCTCGGGCTCGATCTGCGCGGCGCAGCCGGTGACGATGATCTGGGCGGCGGGGTTCTCGCGCCGCAGCTTGCGGATGGTCTGCGTCGCCTGGCGCACCGCCTCGCCGGTGACGGCGCAGGTGTTGACGATCACGGCATCGCGCAGGCCGGCATCGGTGGCGTGCCGGCGCATGACTTCGGATTCGTAGGCGTTGAGGCGGCAGCCGAGCGTGACGACGCGGACGCGCGTTCCCTCTCCCACTCTTCGTGGGGAGAGGGCTAGGGTGAGGGGCAGCCGGTCAGCGTCGGTGTGCCGCTGCCCCTCACCCCGACCCTCTCCCCACAAGGGGGAGAGGGAGAATCGCAGTGCTTTGTTCGCAGTCATCGATCACACCGGCTCGAGGGCTTCGAGCAGGCCGTCGTGCTCGAACTCGACGGGGCCGGTCATGAAGATGCGGTCGTCGGTGCGCCATTCGATCTCGAGATCGCCGCCGGGCAGCGTCACCACCACCTTGCGGCCGGTGAGACCCTTGCGGGCCGCGCACACGGTCGCCGCGCAGGCGGCGCTGCCGCATGCCCGGGTCAGGCCCGCGCCGCGCTCCCAGGTGCGCAGGGTGATGGCGCCGGGCGAGGTGACCTTGGCCAGCGAGATGTTGGCGCGCTCGGGAAACATCGGATGGTTCTCGAGCATCGGGCCGAAGCGGGCGAGGTCGAACGCGTTCACGTCGTCGACCCAGAACACGGCGTGCGGGTTGCCGATGTTGGCCACCGATGGCGAATGCAGCAGCGGCTTGTCGATCGGCCCGATCTGCAGCTCGATCGCCCGCGTGTCGTGGAAGGCCTCGGCGAGCGGGATGTCCTGCCAGCCGAACCTGGGCCTGCCCATATCGACGGTGATGCGGTCGATGCCCTCGACCTGCACATCGAGCACGCCGGCCACCGTCTCGAAGTTCAGCGCCGTGCGCGCGATCTGCTGCGCCACCGTCCAGCCGACGCAGCGCATGCCGTTGCCGCAGGCTTCGGCCGCCGAGCCGTCGGTATTGTAGATGCGCACGTAGGCCTCGGTGCCGGCCGTCTTGGGATCGTGCAGCACCATCATCTGGTCGAAATGCGAGCCCGGACGCCGGGCGATGGCGCGCGCCTCCCCCGCGCTCAGCACGCGCGAGGTGCCGCGCAAGTCCACCACCACGATCTCGTTGCCGAGACCGTTCATCTTGCGGAAGGGGAGCGCCGTGGTCATGCCCCCTTATATGGCGGGTCGGCTCTCCAGCACAATCGAGGCCGATTCATTTGCGACAAGACCGGAAACGCCCCTTGAAGCGTTGACCCGGCACGACCATTCCTTCCCCAGCAGCTTGGGAGCCTAACTGATGCGCATTCTTTCCGCGTTGGCCATTGCCGGCGCCATGCTTGCCGCGGCCGCGCCAGCCGCGGCCCAGATCACCAAGGCGCCGGCGGCGACCACCAAGCAGGCCATCAAGGCCGAGACGGTCGCCAAGGGACTGGTGCACCCGTGGGGGCTGGCGTTCCTGCCGGACGGACGGATGCTGGTCACCGAGCGGCCCGGCCGCATGCGCATCGTCGGCAAGGACGGCAAGCTGTCCGAGCCGCTGCAGGGCGTGCCGGCCGTCTACGCCAACGGCCAGGGCGGGCTGCTCGATGTCGTGCTGAGCCCCGACTTCGCGACGTCCGGCCTGATCTATTTCTCCTACTCGGAGCCGCGCGGGGGCGGCAGCAACGGCACCACGGTGGCGCGGGCCAGGCTCGTGACGCAGGGCGACGGCGGCAGGCTCGACAATTTCCAGGTCATCTTCCGGCAGGAGCCGGCCTATGCCTCCAGCGCGCATTTCGGCTCGCGCATCGTCTTCATGCCGGACGGGTCGCTGTTCATCACCATGGGCGACCGCTACTCGGCCCGCGACCAGGCGCAGAACCCCGGCAATCACCTGGGCAAGCTGGTGCGCGTGCTGCCGGACGGGCGCCCGCACCCCGACAACCCCAAGCGCGACGGCTGGCGTCCGGAGATCTGGTCGATCGGCCACCGCAACGTGCAGGGCGCCGCGCTCAACCCGGCCAGCGGCCGCGTGTGGACCATCGAGCACGCGGCGCGCGGCGGCGACGAAATCAACGTGCCGCAATCGGGCAAGAATTACGGCTGGCCGGTCATCACCTACGGCCGCGACTACTCCTACGCCAAGATCGGCGAGGGCACCGAGAAGGCTGGCATGGAGCAGCCGATCTACTACTGGGATCCGTCGATCGCACCATCGGGGGCGGCGTTCTACACGGGCAACCTGTTTCCCGAATGGAAGGGCAACCTGTTCGTCGGCGCGCTGGCCGGCCAGGCTTTGCACCGGCTCGTTCTGGACGGCGAGAAGGTGATCGGCGAGGAGGTGTTGCTGAAGGACCTGCGCGAGCGCATCCGCGACGTGCGCCAGGGACCGGACGGCGCGATCTGGGTCCTCACCGACGATCCGCAGGGCCGCGTGCTGCGGGTGGTGCCGGCTTCCTAATAACCACCCCCCCGGCTGCCGCCAGGAGTACCTCGGTCGCCAGGTCCGCGCGGTTGCCGCTTTTCCTCCGCCTGCGCGCTGGGACTGCGCTCCCTCGCCTTCTCGTCCCGGCCGATCACGCAGTCGCCGTTCTTGTCGAGCAGCCGAAAGGCCGGATTGGGCCTGTCGATGACCTCGGCCGAAGTCACTTTGCCGTCGCCGTTGCCGTCGAAGTATTCGAAGTTGGCTACGGCGAACAGGCGATCCACACGCGCCATGGCCGCGAACTCCTGGCGCGACAGGGCGCCATCCTTGTTGGCATCGGCGCCGGCAAACAGCCCGCCCGCGTACTGTTTCCACTCCTCACAGGTGACCTGGCCATCACGGTTGACGTCCCAAGTCGTGGCGGCTGAGGCGAAGACGCCATCGATCGCGGATGCCGACTCCGGTGCAGAGCCTTGTGTGGCGCAGCCACCAGCCCCGGCGACCAGCGCCAGACACATCACGACCATGCGTGGATGGAGTGAAGGCATGGCCTTTAGTAGAACGACCGCCATGGCAGAAATGCGTTGGCCCGCTTCCTGCAACCTCCACTAGCAAGCAGGCGCTGATGCCCCGCCCTGGCACAGGCGCCTCAAATCGGAACTGACGCGAGCTTCCGTGGGGGAAACGCAGGAAGGCCCCAGCCACCAGGCTGGGGCCTTTTTTGTTGACATCCCAAGGCCGCCGGAACACTTTGCGGCCCATTCAGACGGCCCGTGAACGCGAGCCGCTGCCCTGCACATGGAGTTGGCCTCAGCGCCGGCACCGGGAGGCAGGGCGGTCAACGTCCGCCAGCGCCTAGCGCCCGCGGGCGCGTTTGCGTTTGGCCCGTCGGCTTGCCACATACGTGCGGGTTGCATTCTGGCACACCTGCAACGTTGAACGAGGTTCGATGTTTCAATCTCTGTCAGATCGCCTGTCCGGCGTCCTCGACAAGCTGACGCGGCGCGGTTCGCTGACCGACAGCGACGTGGCCGAGGCCATGCGCGAGGTGCGGCGCGCGCTGCTGGAGGCCGACGTCGCCCTCGACGTGGTGCGCGACTTCACCGAGAAGGTGAAGGCCAAGGCGATCGGCCAGAACGTGATCAAGTCGATCACGCCCGGCCAGATGGTGGTCAAGATCGTGCACGACGAGCTGGTCGCCATGCTGGGCTCGGACGCCCAGCCGATCGACCTCGCCGCACAACCACCCGTTGCCATCATGCTGGTCGGCCTGCAGGGCTCGGGCAAGACCACCACCACGGCCAAGATCGCGCACCGGCTCACCAACCGCGACAAGAAGAAAGTGCTGATGGCCTCGCTCGACACGCGCCGTCCGGCCGCGCAAGAGCAACTGAAGATCCTGGGCGAGCAGACCAACGTCGACACGCTGCCGATCGTGCAAGGCCAGACGCCGCAGCAGATCACCAGGCGGTCGCTCGATGCAGCCAAGCTCGGCGGCTACGACGTGCTGCTGCTCGACACCGCCGGCCGCATCCACATCGATGAAGACCTGATGCGCAGAGTCGGCCGAGGTGCGCGACATCGCCCATCCGCACGAGACGCTGCTGGTGGCCGACAGCCTGACCGGCCAGGACGCCGTCAACCTGGCGCGCAACTTCAACGAGCGGATCGGCATCACCGGCATCGTGCTGACGCGCGTCGACGGCGACGGCCGCGGCGGCGCGGCGCTGTCGATGCGGGCCGTCACCGGCAAGCCGATCAAGCTGCTGGGCGTCGGCGAGAAGTGGGACGCGCTGGAGGATTTCCACCCGCAGCGCATCGCCGGCCGCATCCTCGGCATGGGCGACGTGGTGAGCCTGGTCGAGAAGGCCGCGCAGACCATCGATGTCGAGAAGGCGCAGGCCATCGCGCAGAAGATGCGCAAGGGCGCCTTCGACCTGGAGGATCTGCTCGATCAGCTGGCGCAGCTGCAGAAGCTCGGCGGCATGTCGAGCATGATGGGCATGCTGCCCGGCATCGGCAAGGTGAAGAAGCAGCTCGACGCCGCCGGCGGGCTCGACGACAGCATCGTCAAGCACCAGCGCGCCATCATCCAGTCGATGACCAAGAAGGAGCGGCGCAACCCGAAGATTCTCGACGGCAAGCGCAAGCGGCGCATCGCGGCGGGCTCCGGCACCAAGGTCGAGGAGGTCAACCGCCTCATCAAGATGCACCGCCAGATGGCGGACATGATGAAGACCATGGGCAAGCGCGGCGGCCTCATGCAGCGCATGATGGGCGGCGGCGGAGGCGGGCCGAGCCCCGCCGAACTCGAGCGCATGCAGGCGGAGCTTGCCACGCTCGATCCGAAGGCGCTGGCCAACCTGCCGAAGGAGATGAAGGACGCGCTGCCGAAGGGCCTGCCGGGCCTCGGCGGCGGCGCCTTTCCGAAGCTGCCGGGACTTGGCGGCGGTGGGCCGAGACTGCCGGGCCTGCCCGGCTTCCCGGGAAAGAAGAAATGATGGTCATGCCACGGCAGCCGCAACGGCCGCGCTTGCGGACATCGTCCCCTCCCGCGCGTGGGGGAGGGACAGGGAGGGGGGGATCGCAGGCCATTTGCTGTTGGGGTTCCCCCCACCCCTAGCCTCTCCCCACAAGGGGGAGGGGAAACCCTTGCGGCATCGACAGGGGCTACAAGCGATGAGCGTTCCCACGCTGGAAACCGAGCGGCTGCGCATGCGGGCTTGGCGCGAAGAGGACCACGGACCGTTCGCCGACTTCTGCGCGAGCAAGGCGACCGCGCGCTTCATGGGCGGCCCGTGCAGCCGCGAGGATGCATGGCGGCGCATCGCCATCCAGATCGGGCATTGGGCGCTGCGCGGCTACGGCTCGTGGGTGCTGGAGGAGAAGGCGAGCGGCGACTGGGTCGGCTACAGCGGCCTGTGGCGGCCGGACGGCTGGCCCGAGCCCGAGGTCATGTGGGGCCTGGCGGCCGACGCCCAGGGCCGCGGCTATGCCACCGAAGCCGCACAGCGGGCGCGCGTGTTTGCCTACGATGAACTTGGCTGGACCACGGCGATCAGCTGCATCGACCCGGAGAATTTGCCCTCGCAGCGCGTCGCCGAACGCCTCGGCGCCAAGCGCGAGGGCAGCATGGAGTTACGCGGATCCACGGTCGGCATCTACCGCCACCCAGGCCGCGAGACCTTGAACCGAAACCTGAACTCTTGATCATGACAAGGAGACGAGCATGTCCGTGAAGATCCGCCTCTCGCGTGGAGGCACCAAGAAGCGCCCGTACTATTACGTCGTCGTCGCCAACTCGACCTCGCCGCGCGATGGCCGCTACATCGAGCAGATCGGCACGCACAATCCGCTGCTCGCCAAGGACAACCCGGAGCGCGTGAAGCTCAACATCGATCGCGTGAAGCATTGGCTGTCGGTCGGCGCGCAGCCCACCGACCGCGTCGCGCGCTTCATCGACGCCGCGGGCCTCGCCAAGCGCACCGCCAGCAACAACCCCAACAAGGCCAAGCCGCGCAAGAAGCGCCTGGAGCGCGAGGCTGCGGCCAAGGCAGCAGCCGAGGGCGGCGAGGCCAAGCCGGCGTAATTCCACATGGCCGCGGACCAGCCAGCGCGCATTCTGCTCGGCCGCATCGCCGGCGCGCATGGCATTCGCGGCGAGGTGCTGGTGCACACGTTCACCGAGGCGCCGGAGAATATCGGCGCCTACGGTGCGCTGTCCGATGCGGGCGGAACGCGGCAGTTCAAGCTCAAGGTCGTGCGGGTGACGCCCAAGGGCGTCATCGCCCGCGTGGCCGGCATCGACGATCGCAATGCCGCCGAGGCCCTCAAGGGCATCGAGCTGTATGTCGAGCGGGCACGGCTGCCGGCCGCCGCCGAGGGCGAGTTCTACTACGCGGACCTGGTCGGGCTGACGGCCGTGGACGCCGACGGCAAGACCATCGGCAGCGTCGCCGCGGTGCAGAACTTCGGCGCCGGCGATCTGCTGGAGATCCGGCTGTCCGGTTCGTCGAAGACGGAGCTGGTGCCGTTCCGCGATGCCTTCGTGCCTGAGGTGGACCTCGCCGCGCGCCGCGTGGTGGTGGTGCTGCCGTCGGCAGCGCCGGACGAGTCCGAAGGCGAGGCGGGGGAGCGGCGGCCCCCAAACGCAGTAGACCCCGGCGGTGAGGCCGGGGTCCATTGGCGTGGGGTACCAGGGCAGCGCCGAAGCGCGTTCTTAGCGCCCCATGCCCGTATAAATGCAGACGGGCCTATTCGGTTCCCGGACCCGTTAAGGAACCCCGAACATCCACAGGAAACCGCTCGCTCAGGGCCGCAGGCCGCGCAGCAGCTTGGGGATGTCGCCGGTCAGGCCAGCAGCTTCGGCGACGAAGAAGCTCTTCAGCGCCGGCATCCGCTCGATCAGCCCGAGACCGAAGTCGCGGGCGGTCCGCGCCACCGTAAAATCGTTGGAGAACAGTCGGTTGAGACCGTCGAAGGCGGCCGCCGACAGCATCGAGTTCGAGGCGACGCCAGCGCTCGTAGCGCTCCAGCGCCGTCAGCGAGCCGATGTCCAGGCCGAGCCGGGCAGTGTCGGCCACCACCTCGGTCAGCGCCGCCACGTCCCGCAGACCCAGGTTGAGGCCCTGGCCGGCGATCGGGTGCACGCCATGCGCCGCGTCGCCGACCAGCGCGAACCGGTTGCTGGCGAACGCGCGCGCCAGATGCATGTCGAGCGGCCAGCTGGCGCGCGGGCCGGCCAGCTCGACGTTGCCCAGGCGGTAGCCGAAGCGCTTGTGCACCTCGGCGAGGAAGCCCGCGTCATCCAGGGCGACGATGGCCCGGCCGCGCTCGGCGTCCTCGGTCCAGGTCACGCACGCCCGGTTGCCTGTGAGCGGCAGGATGGCGAACGGACCGGCGGGGAGGAAATGCTGCACGGCCCGGCCGCGATGCGGCTTCTCGTGCTCGACGGTGGTGACGATGCCGACCTGGGGATAGCTCCACCCCACGATCCTGATGCCGGCCATCTCGCGCAGCCGCGAGGCCCGGCCGTCGGCGGCTACCAGCAGCGGCGTGCGCAGCTGCGTGCCGCGCTCCAGGTCGCCCTCCACATCGATGGTGCAGCCGTGCTCGTCGATGGCGAAGCCGGTGATCGCATGGCCGCCCAGCAGCGCGATTGACCCGCGCGACTGCGCAGCCCTGAGCAGCGCCGCGTTGAGCCGCTCGCTTTCCAGGATGTAGGTCGCCGGCTCGTCTGCCTCGACGTGGTTGTCGTAGGAAACGAGGATCGGGCGGAAGGCGTCGTTGAGGCTGGAGTCGGTGATATCGACCGCGGTGACGGGCTGGGCGTGCTCGGCCAGCTCCTCCCACACGCCCAGCACCTCGAGCAGCCGCTTGGAGCCGGCTGCGATGGCCCAGGCGCGGATATCGCGGATTGCCGGCTGCGCTCCGAACTGGGCGCGGTCGACCAGGGCGATGCCGGCCTCCGGCCCCAGCGCATCGGCCAGCGCACACGCCATCGCCAGGCCGACGGTGCCGGCGCCGGCGACAACAACATCGTAGCGGGACTGCGCTTGCGTCATGCTCGAGCCTTGGCCGGCTGCGTGGATAGGGAATGACCGTTCTTGACAGGCTGTCACGCCGGGCCTCCCCTGTCGGGCAACATCGATCACGCAGGTAGACCATGTCCGAAGACACGCCAAGGGCGCCCGGCGCCATCGAAAACCTGATCTCCATACTGGACCTGGAGCCGCTGGAACAGAACCTGTTTCGCGGCCGCAGCCCGCAGCAGGGCTGGCAGCGCGTGTTCGGCGGGCAGGTGCTGGGACAGGCCCTGGTCGCGGCCGTCCGGACCGTCAGCGAGGAGCGCATCGCCCATTCGCTGCATGCCTACTTCCTGCTGCCGGGCGACCCCTCGCAGCCGATCATCTACGAGGTGGAGCGCACGCGCGACGGCGGCAGCTTCACCACCCGCAGGGTCAAGGCCATCCAGCACGGCAAGACCATGTTCGCCATGAGCGTCTCGTTCCACATCGACGAGCCGGGCTACGACCACCAGATCACCATGCCCAAGGTGCCGTTCCCCGAGGACCTGCCGAGCGAGGCCGACCTCAAGGCCAAGATGCTGGCCAGCCTGCCCCCCAACATACGCAGCTACTGGGAGAGGGAGCGCCCAATCGAGCTGCGCCCGGTGGACGTGTCGCGCTATTTCGCGCGCGAGAAGCGCAATCCAGAGCAGTACATCTGGATGCGCGCCAGCGGGCGCCTGCCCGATACCCTGTCGCTGCATCAGTGCGTGCTGGCCTACGCGTCGGACTTCTCGCTGCTCGATACGGCCCTGATCGCGCACGGCAAGCTGATGTTCGACAAGGACGTGCAGCTGGCGAGCCTCGACCACGCCCTGTGGCTGCACCGGCCGTTCCGGGCCGACGAATGGCTGCTCTATGCCATGGACAGCCCGTCCAGCCACGGCGCGCGCGGTTTCTGCCGGGGCAGCGTCTTCACGCGCGATGGTACTTTGGTGGCATCCGTGGCCCAGGAGGGCCTGATGCGGCAACGCGATTCCCGCTACGTGCCTAGATAATAGGCAGAAATTAACTTCTGCCTATGTCTTGGTCGATTGCCGCAGACTCCACCCGACCGGCATCAGAGCCCTTTTTCCCCGTTTTGTCAGAGCCTTAGATCGCCACGCGGCGATTGGCACGTCTTTTGACTCTTAACAGAGCCGCGCCATGGTTTGGCGCGGTAGGGGTGCCGCGTTTGCTCGCATGACGAGCAGGGCGGCCGAGCAACAAGGGGAACCACATGAAGCTCGTAACGGCGGTCATAAAGCCGTTCAAGCTCGAGGAGGTGCGCTCGGCGCTGACCGAACTCGGGCTGCAGGGCATGACCGTAACTGAGGTGAAGGGCTATGGCCGCCAGAAAGGCCATACGGAGATCTACCGCGGCGCCGAATATGCGGTGAGCTTCCTACCCAAAGTGAAACTCGAGGTCGTGGTGCCGTCAGGCACCGTGGACAAGGCCGTCGAGGCCATCGTCCGCACGGCCCGAACCGGACAGATCGGCGACGGCAAGATTTTCGTGTCGTCGATCGATCACACGGTCCGCATCCGCACGGGTGAGACCGACGACAGCGCGATCTGAAGCTCTTACCCGCGACTAGTTCAATCCGCCGCAAGCTCTTGGAGGCATATCTCATGACAGTTGGAACTTCACGCCGAATTGCCACGACGGCAATCGCGGCGTCGCTGCTTTGTATGACCGCAGCGGCTGCGTTCGCGCAGGCGCCGGCAACGCCGATACCCAACAAGGGCGACACGGCCTGGATGATGACCTCGTCCGTGCTCGTGCTGCTGATGACCATTCCCGGTCTTGCCCTGTTCTACGGCGGCCTGGCGCGCACCAAGAACATGCTGTCGATGCTGATGCAGGTGTTCTACTGCGTGTGCATCGTCGCCATCATCTGGGTGCTGTACGGCTACAGCATGGCCTTCACCGAAGGCGGCGAGTTCAACGCCTACGTCGGTGGCTTCTCGAAGGCCTTCCTGGCCGGCGTCACGCCCGAGTCGGTGGTCGAGACCTTCACCGACGGCGTGGTCATCCCCGAGTACGTCTACATCTGCTTCCAGATGACCTTCGCCTGCATCACGCCGGCGCTGATCCTCGGCGCCATGGCCGAGCGCATGAAGTTCTCGGCCATCGTGCTGTTCATCCCGCTGTGGGTGACGATCGTCTACTTCCCGATCGCGCACATGGTCTGGTACTGGGCCGGCCCCGCCGCCATGATCGGCGCCGGCAAGGCCGTTGCCGCGGCCTCGGGCGATGCCAAAGCAGCCGCCGAAGCGGCCATGGGGACCGTGACCAGCAACGCCGGTCTGGCGTTCCAGTGGGGCGCGCTCGACTTCGCCGGCGGCACGGTGGTGCACATCAACGCCGGTATCGCCGGTCTGGTTGCCGCCCTGATGGTCGGCAAGCGCGTCGGCTTCGGCAAGGAAGCGATGCCTCCGCACTCGCTGACGCTCACCCTGGTCGGCGCCTCGCTGCTGTGGGTCGGCTGGTTCGGCTTCAACGTCGGCTCGGCTCTCGAAGCCGGCGCGACGGCCGCGCTTGCCATGATCAACACGTTCGTGGCGACCGCAGGCGCCGCGCTGGCGTGGCTGATTGCCGAGAAGATGTTCAAGGGCAAGCCGAGCCTGCTCGGCGCCGCTTCCGGCGCGGTTGCCGGTCTGGTGGCGGTCACCCCGGCGGCCGGCTTCGCCGGTCCGATGGGTGCGATCCTGCTCGGCGTCGTCACCGGCTGGGTGTGCTGCCTGTTCTGCACGGCCGTCAAGAACGCGCTGGGCTATGACGATGCCCTCGACGTGTTCGGCATCCACTGCATCGGCGGCATCATCGGCGCGATCGGCACCGGCGTGCTGGCCAACCCGCTGTTCGGCGGCACCAGCTGGTTCGACTACACGGCCAACAAGGTCGCGGAGTACGACATGATCCCGCAGATCATCACACAGGCCAAGGCGGTCCTGCTGACGCTGGTGTGGTCGGGTGTCGGCACCTTCGTGATCCTGATCGTGCTGCGAGTGGTCGTCGGCCTGCGTCCCTCGCACGGACAAGGAGCGCGAGGGTCTCGATCTCGTCGATCACGGCGAGCGCGCCTACAACTACTGATACACGGTTTGCGGCGGGGCCCGCGCTCCATCGGAGCCCCGTCGCAATAGTCGAGCACGCCATTTTTCCCCGGTACGTGCTCCTGCTGCGCCCGGAGTGAAAACTCCGGGCGTTTTTTTATGGCCGGCGCCGAGCGGGCTGCACCTCGACCACCGCGCCTGGCCGCAGGCGCTCGAGCAGCCTCAGCAAGGTGGTCCCGCCGCAGGGCGATGCAGCCCTCGGTCGGCAGATAGCCGGGTCGGGCCACGTGCATGAAGACGGCACTGCCGCCGCCGCGCAGGCGAGGCCGCTGATTGTGCCCCAGCACGACCACCACATCGTACAGGGCATCCTCGCGCCACAATCGCTCGGCGCTCGCCGGGTAGGGATGGCGGACGGGACGGTTGTAGTTGCGGTCGCCGGGGGCGTCGCACCAGCCATCCAGGCGGCCGATACGTTGCACCGGCAGCGCCGTGCGCAGGCGAGGCCCGCGATCCGCGCGCAACAGCACGCGCTGGACGGCCCAGCGTCCGATCGGGGTGGCGCCGTCGCCTTCCCGCTTGCGGACGCGGCTGCCGCCGCGGCCAAGCGCACAGGGCAAGCGCAGCGGGCCAAGATGTACGTACCCCGTCTTGGCCGCGGGAGAGCGTGCGACAACCACGACGGTCGTCACGCCTCGCTTGCGCTGATATCTACGCTTCATAAACCTCAACCTTCACCAGGCGCGAGCACTCTGTTTCCATATCAATTCCAGTGCTAGACTGTGCGCTACCGGCAACATCCACAATATCCGCGGAGCAGATGGCATGAGCACAGCGCGAAAGCTGCTCATCGTCGACGATGACGAGGACCTTCGCGAATCGCTGAGGGACCAGCTGGCGCTGCACGACGAGTTCGACGTCCTGACAGCTGGCACCGCATCGAAGGGCATCGACATCGTCAAGGCCGAGCACCTCGACCTCGTTCTGCTGGACGTCGGCCTGCCCGACATGGACGGGCGCGAGGCCTGCAAGCTGCTGCGCAAGACCGGGTTCAAGAGCCCGATCGTCATGCTGACCGGCAACGACTCCGATGCGGACATGATCCTGGGTCTCGACTCCGGCGCCAACGACTACATCACCAAGCCGTTCAAGTTCGCGGTGCTGCTGGCCCGCATCCGCGCGCAGCTGCGCCAGCACGAGCAGAGCGAGGACGCGGTTTTTGCGATCGGCCCGTATTCGTTCAAGCCGGCCTCCAAGCTGCTGGTCGACGAGAAGGGCTCCAAGATCCGGCTGACGGAGAAGGAGACCTCGATCCTGAAGTATCTCTATCGTGCCGGCGAGAAAGTCGTGACGCGTGACGTGCTGCTGCAGGAAGTGTGGGGCTATAATTCCGGCATCACGACGCACACGCTGGAAACGCACATCTATCGGCTGCGCCAGAAGATCGAGAAGGATCCCTCGCACGCCGAGCTGCTGGTGACGGAGACGGGCGGCTACAAGCTGGTGCCCTGACGGCAAGTCTGACAGCGGGTCCGCGGGGCCAGTCTGCGCGGCTGTCCGCGCACAGCTTGTCCACCTCCGCCTGGGCTCGGCTAGATTCCGCCATCCGAATCACAGCTTCCTCCTGCAAGCGTCTTGCTTTCGTTGGAGGTTGCTTATGTCCGTCGACTCGACCGAAGCGCTGCTGCAGCGCATTGCCATATTCGCCCGCCTCAGCGCCGGGCAGATCAGCGAAATCGCCCGGATGGCCGAGAAGGCAAAATTCCGATCCGGCGACTGCATCACCGAGGCCGGCGCATCCGGCGAAGCGGCCTACCTGCTCGTGTCCGGGGATGCGGAGCGCGCGGCAGCCCCAGGGGAATTGCTGCCGCCCGGTTCACTGATCGGCGAGCTGGCCATGCTGATCGATCACGTCTACGCGGCGTCCATCGTCGCCAAGGGACGCGTGCACTGCCTGAAGATCACGCGCTCGGCCATGCACGGCCTGATGCTGGCGGACCCGTCCCTGGCCGAAACACTCTCGCAGCACATCACGGAGCGGCTGCGCAAAGCCGCCAGCGGCCTGATGCGCATCGACCAGCTGTTGGCCAAGAACGATTTGGTCCCTGCTGGGCACGCGGGACTCTGACACCTCGGCTGGCTCTTCTGGCCGCAAGCTCAATGACCGCCGACGCAGCGCGTCCAATAGGTCACAGCGTTGCCAAAAGAAAAGCGCCCAACCCCGGGGGAGGAGTTGGGCGCAAGAAGCGCGTCATGCGCATGTGCCGGGAGGGAAGCCGGCACCGCAAGCGACGTCTTCGGCTAGACGGGGGGCACTACCGATGAAGAGTGACGCCGCTCGCTACAACCAACAAATAATACTTATAGGGACCATTTCAATGGCCCAGCGGGGGGTTATCACGAAATTGTTACGGATTGTTTCAGTTTTCCCCAGTTTTTAGGTTTGCCACGATCCCGAACAGGCACAGCCAGTGAGTCGGGTGCAGCATCAACCCGTTACCTGGCCCAGTTCCGGCAGCTACTGGCGGAGCCTTTCGAGGGCAATCGACGGCGGCTTGAACAAGTTGGGGTCCAGGTCATCGGCCTTGGTCAGCTCGGACAGCTCCACGCGGGTGTCGAGACCCTGGGAGTCGGTGGTGATCCACTCCCGCAGCTCCAGCGCGGGCTTCTTGGCCAGGAAGAGCTTGATGCGGCCCGGGGCATCCGGGCTCTTGTCCTGCAGGGCGACCGCGATCACGTCGTCGACGTCCTTGACCTCGAGGATGCGCGCATCCCTGAGCAGGTCGACGTCCTTGCGGAGGAGCACTCTGAACGGCGTTTGATCGAGACCGACGCGATCGTCGGTTTTGATGTCGGAGTCCTGGATGACGAGGTAGTCGCCGTCGGACATGATCATCAGGCGGCTGGGAGACGCGTAGTCGAAGCGAAACTTGCCGGGCCGCTTGAGGTAGAACTTGCCGCGAGCGCGCTTGTTGTCGGCGCCCGTCTGCACAAAATTTCCCCGCAGATCAGGCATTTGATTGAAATAGGCGTTCACCCGCTGAACGATCTCGACCTGCTTCTTGTCGAGTTCCTCGCCGCCACCGCCGGGTTCCTTGTTGACCGTCTGGGTCCAGGTGCCTGCCCCGACCGGGTTGGCGGGAAGCCCCTTCTTGGCGTCCTGAGCCATCACCGAGGCCGAAGCCACCCCAAGCGCCGCGAGTAACACAAGCTGCGCCGCGATGCGTGCGTTCATCGAGATTCCCCCAGACAGCGCCCTCGCGGACGCTGATTGTCACCGGTCTGCCTCGTTTGTCCCAACATTGAGACGAGATTGTGGGCGGATACTAGAGCGATGATCGAGAAATCCGCCAGTGGTGCCGGAAGGCATGCGCGCGAATTTCGCGATCCTCAGTCACATCTAGCAAGTTTATGATTCCAGTGTCCTTTATCATTGCAAAGCTGGCTCGGAGCCCCAGCGCCGGACACAGGCGGAATGTCGCAATCGGGACACGGGCCAGGAAGCGTCTGTGGACAAGCGCGGCGCGGCCACTTGCCTCCTGAAATGTGGTCAGCGGGCGCGCGGCGATGGCGTCTCGCGACTCTGGACGCGATCCTGGATTTGGCGCCTGCCCTGGTGGCCGGGCGGACTCAATACGCCTTCCCGCTCCATGCGCTCGATCAGGTCGGCGGCCTTGTTGTAGCCGACGCCCAGGCGCCGCTGCAGGTAGCTGGTGGAGGCCTTCTGGTCGGCCAGCACGATGGCCACGGCTCGCTCGTAGAGATCGTCGGCGCCGGATCGTGCCGGGCCCGCTGCCAAATCCGCCGGGCCATCGACGACGTCGGTGATGCCGTCGATGTAGCGCGGCTCGCCCTGCTCGCGCAGGTAGGTGGCGATGCTTTCCACCTCCTCGTCGGAGACGAACGGACCGTGCACGCGCAGGGTGCGTCCCGTGCCGGCCGAGAACAGCATGTCGCCCTGGCCCAGCAGCTGCTCGGCGCCCTGCTCGTTGAGGATGGTGCGGCTGTCGATCTTGGAGGCGACCTTGAAGCTGATGCGGGTCGGGAAGTTGGCCTTGATGGTGCCGGTGATGACGTCGACGGAGGGCCGCTGCGTCGACATGATGAGGTGGATGCCGGCCGCGCGCGCCATTTGCGCCAGGCGCTGCACGGCCGCCTCGATCTCCTTGCCGGCGACGATCATGAGGTCGGCGAACTCGTCCACCACCACCACGATGTAGGGCATCGGCTCGAGCCCGCCGGGGTGCCGCCCGGCGCGCACGCGGTTGTTGAACACGTCGATGTTGCGCACGGAGATGCTCGCCATGCGCCGATAGCGATCCTCCATCTCGCCGACCACCCAGTTGAGCGCGGCGACCGCCTTGCGCGCATCGGTGACGACGGGGGCAAGCAGATGCGGAATGCCGTTGTAGACCGACAGCTCCAGCATCTTCGGGATCGATCATGATGAAGCGGCACTGCTCGGGCGACAGCCGATGCAGCAGCGACAGGATCATGGCGTTGACGCCGACCGACTTGCCCGAGCCGGTGGTGCCGGCCACCAGCAGGTGCGGCATGCGCACCAGGTCGGTGAAGACGGGCGTGCCGTTGATGCTCTTGCCGAGCACCAGCGGCAGAATGGCGTCGGTCGACCGGAAGGCGTCCGACTCGAACATCTCGCGCAGGAACACGGTCTCGCGCCGCGTATTGGGCAGCTCGATGCCGATGGCGTTGCGGCCCGGCACGACGGCCACGCGCGCGGACTCGGCACTCATGGAGCGGGCGATGTCGTCGGCCAGCGCAATCACGCGGGACGACTTGATGCCCCGCGCCGGCTCGAACTCGAACTGCGTCACGACCGGGCCAGGGTGGATATCCTTCACCTCGCCCCGCACGCCGAAATCGGCGAGCACGTCCTGCAGCATGGTGGCCTGCTGGCGCGTCGCCTGGTTCAGCTCCGACGCCGGCCTGGACGCGGGCGGACGCCGCAAGATGCTGTGCGGAGGCCGCTTGTAGACCGATTGCGCGCCGGGCAGTGCGAGGGCAGCGCGGGCAGCGCCGGCTCCTCGGCCGGCTCGATCACCGCGGGTGCGGCTTCGCCGCATTGGGGTGCAAACCGTTCGGCGATGGCGCGGCTTTCGCGCTCCGTTTTGCGGTCGAAGGAGACGTCGCGCATCGACTCGTCCGGCTCGAGCAGCATGACCTGAGAGTTCGGGCGCCGCGGCTCGCGGTCCAAGGTCGGCTCCAAGGTCGGTTCGAATGTGGGCTCGACGTGAAACGAGGGCATGCGATACGAGGAGACCGCAGCCAGCAGCGGCTCACGGCGCGCCGCCGCGAAGTCGGCCAGCATGCGCCAGCCACTGCGTCAGCGCCCAGCCGGGCCAGCCGCTGGGCTTCCAACCACATCTGCCATACGTCACGCCTGGTCAGGCCAATGCTCATGCCGAGCATGAATACGCCGCCGGCGAAGCAGAGCAGGCCGGCCACAGCCCAGGCCCAGTCCGAATTGATCGGCAGCAGCGGGGTGGCGAACAGGTCGAGGCTGAGGTCGCCGAGGATGCCGCCGTAGTTGTGATGCAGCGGCCAGTTGACGGTGGACGGCAGCGAAGCGAAGGCGCTGGCAAGCAGGATGACGGCAATCGGCGCGGCCATCAGCTTGGCGCGAGTGTTCTTGATCGTTCTCGCCGCTGAGCAGCTGCAGGCCCCAGAAAACGGGCGGCAGGAAAACGAAGACGCTGCCGAGGCCGACCATCTGCATCAGCAGGTCGGACAGGATGGCGCCGATCGGGCCCAGCAGGTTGTGGGTGGCGCCGCTGGTGGCGTGCGCGAGGCTGGGATCGGCGGCGGACCAGGTGAGCAGGCTCAATGCCCCGGCGGTACAGCCCGCCAGCATGATCGCGCCCAATACTTTGCAAAGCCACCCTCTGAGCCAACCCGTGAGGGAGGCCTTGAGCGAGGGGGCGACACCTCGAGACGCCATGTACACACAAACGCGGGTTACGCCGAAACCTTAACGATACGCTCCAGCGCTTGCCTGACGGTTGCCGCATCGTGCACGAGCGCGACGCGAACGTAGCGATCGCCAGGATTGATGCCCTCTCGATCGCTCTGGGCCAGGTAGGCGCCAGGTATCACCTTGACACCGGCCTTTTGCCAAATGGTTAACGCCGCCTGCTCGCCGTTGCCGAGGTGGCTCATATCGAGCCAGAGGAAGAAGCCGCCGCCGGGGCGCTGGTAGCCGAAGCGGCCGGCCAGCACCTCGTCGCATACGTCGAACTTGGCGCGATAGGCCTGGCGGATGGCGACCACATGCGCCTCGTCCGACCACACCGCGGCCGACGCATGCTGCACGACGCCCGGCATCTGCGGCGCGGTCATAGTTGCGGATCTCGGCCAGGGTCTCGAGCAAGTCGCCGTCGCCGGCGATGAAGCCCGAGCGCAGGCCGGGCAGGTTGGAGCGCTTGGACAGCGAGTTGAAGACGAGCAGGTTCTTGAAGCGCTCGGGCGTGGCGGCGGCGACCTCGAGACCGCCGGTCGGCGGCGCGCCGGTGTAGATCTCCGAATAGCACTCGTCGAAGAACAGGATGAAATCGTAGCGGCGCGCCAAGGCCAGCGCGCGGCGGATGTAGTCGGGCGTGGCGACGGCGCCTTGCGGGTTGGAGGGCGAGCACAGGTAGAACCCGGCGGTGCGGCGCAGGATGTCGGGCTCGCGCTCCAGCGCGTCGAGATCGGGCAGGTGGCCGGTGGCCGCCGTGGCGTTGAGGTAGAACGGCTCGCAGCCGGTGCCGTAGGCGCCGCCCACGTAGGCCTGATAGTAGGGGTTGGTGACCAGCATGACGGGCTGGCCGTCGAAGCTCTTGCGGCCGACCGCCGGCAGCGCCGCGAAGTACAGGCCTTCGCGCGAGCCGCTGATGGGCAGGATCTCGCGCGTCGCGTCGATGGCGCCGGCAAGGCCGTAGCGGCGGCCGATCCAGGCGGCGATGGCGTTACGCAGTTCGTCGGAGCCGCGGATCTTGGGATAGCTGCCAAGCTCGGTTCCCTCGGCAAGCTTGGCGGTGACGAACGCCGGCATCGCCTCGCGCGGATCGCCGACGGTCAGCTCGATCGGCTTGGCATGACCGGGGGCGATGTTCTCGAACAGGCGCCGCGCCCGGGTGAAGGGCGATATGATGCCGCCCTGGGTGAGAGCTTGCAGGCCGGTGGCTGGGAGCATGTGTCGATACCTGGATCGCGAGAGCCGTAGGTTGGGTCAAGCGGAGCGCCGACCCAACACGCTGCACGGCGAACATGTGTTGGGTCACCGGCTGACGGCTGACCCAACTACCGAGATTGATCGCACTATATCCGCCCCATGCGCACGTCTTCTTCCGGGTTGGCGCCGATCTTGTGCACGGTGAGGTCGGCGCCGCGCCGCTCGTCCTCGGCGCTGAGCCGGAAGCCAAACACCATATCGACGGCGCCGTAGATGACGAAGCCGGCGAGCGCGCCGTACGCGGCACCCATCAGGCTGCCGACCAGCTGCGAGGCAAACGTCACGCCGCCCATGCCGCCGAGCGCCGTCAGCCCGAAGATGCCGCAGGCGATGCCGCCCCATAGGCCGCATAGTCCGTGCAAGGGCCAGACGCCCAGCACGTCGTCGATCTTCCAGGTGTTGGTGGCGAGCTGGAACACGTACACGAAGATGACGCCGGCGACGCCGCCGACCAGCAGCGACCCGATCGGATGCATCACGTCGGAGCCGGCGCACACCGCGACCAGGCCGGCCAGCGCGCCGTTGTGGATGAAGCCCGGATCGCCGTCGCCGGCGATCAGCGCGGCGATGATGCCGCCGCACATGGCCATCAGCGAGTTGATGGCGACAAGGCCGCTGACGGTCTTCAGCGACTGCGCGCTCATCACGTTGAAGCCGAACCAGCCGATGCACAGCAGCCAGGAGCCCATCGCCAGCCACGGAATCGACGACGGCGGGATGCCGACCACGCGCGAGGTCTCATAGCGCCCGAGGCGCGGGCCCAGCACGCGCACGGCGGAAAAGCCCATCCAGCCGCCGACCGCATGCACGACGATCGATCCGGCGAAGTCGTGGAACTCGGCGCCCAGCTGAGCCTTGAAGAAGGTTTCCTGCAGGCCGAAATTCTTGTTCCAGACGATGCCTTCGAAGAACGGGTAGAACAGGCCGACGATCAGGGCGGTGGCCACGCACTGGGGAAGGAACTTGGCGCGCTCGGCAATGCCGCCCGAGATGATGGCCGGCACCGCCGCCGCGAAGGTGCACAGGAAGAAGAAGCGCACCAGGGTCAGGCCCTGCGCGTCGTAGCCCTCCGCGCCGCCGCTGATCGCCTGGGCGCTGAGGAAGAAGGTGACGCCGTAGGCGATGGTGTAGCCGACGAAGAAGTAGGCGATCGTCGAGATGGCGAAATCGACCAGGATCTTGCAGAGCGCGTTGACCTGGTTCTTGTGGCGCACGGTGCCGGCTTCCAGAAAGGCGAAGCCGCCGTGCATGGCGAAAACCAGCACCGCGCCGACCAGCAGGAACAGCACATCGGAGCCGACCTGAAGCCCCGCCAAGCTCTTCTGGACGTCGTCCATGCTCATCCCCCCGTGAGCTGCTGGATTCTTGGGCGGCCATCACGAACCGTCGTGCCGCTGCCCAGAACATAGGCAAAAAGAGAGAGAGACATGTCAAGGGTTTTACAACCGGCCGCTCTCAAAACGAGCGGGGTAACTCGACCCCACGGCAGTACCCACCTAGAATGAGAACCAAAGGCCAATGCTGATGGTTCATGGGAACAGACCCCGCCATGAAGATAGAGCTCGATTTGAAGCCTGACGAGCAGGCGTGGCTCGCCGCTCGCGTCGCAGCTGGCGAGTTTGCATCTATCAATGAAGCAGCGACCCAGCTGATGGCCGCGGCGATCTCGGATGCGGCTCAGCTGGAAGGTGTCGACCTTTCCTGGGCAAAGCCTCTCGTTGAAGAAGCCTACGCTTCGCTCGAGCGCGGTGAAGGTTCGCCGGCAGCCGAGGCCATCGCGCGCATCCGCGCCCAACTCGCCAAGTCTTCCGCTGTAGATGTTGCGCGTCATCATCCTGCCAGCGGCCGAGCAGGATATTGTCGACCTTGGGCGAGCCTTGCTGGAGAGAGCCGGTCGCACCGATATTCCGACGCGATGGACCGAGCGCATCTTCGCGAAAATCGAGCTATTGGGCGAATTTCCCCGCATCGGCACGCCCCGCGACGATTTCCGGCCAGGCACGCGCGTCTCGGCCGCGCGTCCCTATTTGATCTTTCATGCGATCGCCGATGATACCGTCATTGTCCTACGTGTCTTGCACGGGGCCCGCGACATCAAGCCCGAAATGCTCCCCTGATCAGCGCACGCGGCGGGGGTTCATGTAGAGGTCGGTTTCCTGCTTCTCGAGCTTGGGCGTGAATTTGCCCTTGCCGATGTCGCGCACCAGGGAGCGCATGTGCCGGCGCGCGTCATTGTTGAAGATGATCATGCCGCAGAACATCTTGAGCACGATCGAGCAGGCGCGGATCGGCGTGCTCGGTCTTGACGCTGCCCTTCCAGTAGCCGCCGATCGAGAACACGCGGCCGTCGAGCCGGCCGATCTTCTGGTTGTGGTGGTTGTAGAGCGTGTAGTCGCCGCCGAGATCGATGAAATCGCGCTTCAGGCGGTAGAAGGTCGGCTTGCCGTCCTCGAGCAGGAAGAACGAGAAATTCTCCGGCAGCAGCGGCCACTTGTTGGCCGAGCGCTCCAGATAGACCATCTGCTCGTGGTCGCCGGTGTTGAGCGAGAACACGGTGACCGGCAGGCCGCGCGCGCCCAGCGTCAGCTGCAGGCTGCGGCCGATCATGAGATCCATGGTGGCGCGCCAGTTCAGCGTCTCGTTGAACAGCTTGAACACCAGGCGCTTGTCCATGCCGGTGTTCTTCTTCCAGAGGTCCTCGCGGTAGCCGAGCAGGCCGGTGCGCTCGCCGTTCTCGATCACCTCGGCGTAGATGTCCATGTCGGTGGTGAACTGGCGCGACTTGGCGCGGTTGCGGCTGTGCTTGTAGACGCCGAACTCGGTCCAGTTCAGGTCGGTGATCCAGACGTCGACCACGAACTCGGTGTATTCGGTCTTGGCGCGACGCGAGCGCTTGCCCTTGGTTTGCGGGGCGGCTACCGGCTGACTTGGCGGTGCGCTGCAGCACCTCGGCGCGCGCTTCCTTGGCGGCCTCGGCCGCCGCTGCGTCCGCTTCCAGCTCCACCGTCCTGCTTCCGTCTGCCATGCTGCCGCCTCCTGCAGAAGCGCCCGACGCAGCACAGCGGCGCAAATCAGTGCGGCGACGTTAGCACCGCCGCCGGCACAGGGAATGGGCGGCCGCACGGGCGTGCGAAAAAGCTGTGAGTGCGGGGACTTGGCAGCACTCGGGGGCCTTACATCGGGCAGCATAAGTTTCCACCCGTCATCCCGGCCTCGATGATTTGAGCGCACAGCGCGAAATCATCGAGAGCCGGGACCTCGAGCGATTCAATGTACGAGGTCCCGGATAGCCTCGGCGCAGGCGCCTCGGCTTCCGGGATGACGGGTCAAGACGGGTCAATTCGCATGGCGGTATTTACCCGCGCCGGCCGAAAATCTCGGAGCCGACGCGGACGTGGGTGGCGCCGAAGGCGACGGCGGTCTCGAAATCGGCGCTCATGCCCATGCTGAGCCCGCTCAGGCCGACGTCGCTTGGCGAGCTTGGCCAGGAAGGCGAAGTGGATCGCCGCCTCCTCGTCGGCGGGCGGGATGCACATCAGGCCGGCGATATCGAGCTTCAGCTCCTCGCGGCACAGGCGCACGAACGCAGGTGCCTCGCGCGGCATGATGCCGGCCTTCTGCGGCTCCTCGCCGGTGTTGACCTGCACGAACAGCTGCAGGCGCTTGCCCTGCCGCGCCATCTCGGCGGCGATGGCCTCGGCGATCTTGGGCCGGTCGATGGTGTGGATGGCGTCGAACAGCTCGACGGCCTCCCTGGTCTTGTTGGACTGCAGCGGGCCGATCAGGTGCAGGTCGATGCCGGGATAGCGGTCGCGCAGGGCCGGCCACTTGGCCTTGGCCTCCTGCACGCGGTTCTCGCCGAACAGGCGGTGGCCGGCATCGAGCACGGGCGCGATGTCCTCGGCGCCGAACGTCTTGGTGACGGCGATCAGGTGCACCGAGGCCGGATCGCGCCTGGCCTCGCGCGCGGCGGCGGCGATGCGGGCGCGGACGGAGGCGAGGTTGGCGGGGGTAGATGGGGGGGCGGAGAGTCATGGGTACGTCTTACCCATATCGCGGGGACGTGGGTAGGAAGGGCGCAAAATTACCCATGCGGGGTCTGAAGCTCCCGGGTCCGGCTCTGATCCCGCTGGTTGCTAGGCGCTACCGGCGCACGTTCAATCGGGTATTGGGCATTAAAATAGGTACTGAGAGGCAGGTTTTTACCTATATCTCTCTCTCCCATACCCAATTCAGCCGCTCGAGGAAGCCTGTACGGCAGCCTTGCGCCAACGCGCGGTGCGCCCCCGTCCCAAAGGAACGACACGGCCGGCCGCCTTCTCATCCTTCAGGACCTTGCGAATGAGATCAAGCCCAACGCTAGGCACCTTGGCGTGCAACTCAGCAACCGAAAAGTCACCAACCGACCTACCGATTGCCTGAAGAACAAACGCAGTCTTAGTGCCACGCTGATTCTTGAGTTCGTCTACGCTGCTACCAAGCTCTTCATACGCAGTACGAATTATCGTCAAAAAATACTCGATCCAAGGGCCAGGATCGTGCCGGTCTTCGTGCCAACCTTGTGATGCCCGGTAGAGCGTATCGTAGTAGCCATCCTTCGTTTGCTCGATCAACCGCTCCAGCGAGACGTATTGGCCAACCTCGAACCCCTGCTGATGCAACAGCAGAACAGTCAGCAGTCGCGACATGCGCCCGTTGCCATCCGCGAAGGGATGGACGCACAAGAAATCCAAAACGTAGAGGGCAACAAGCATCAGGGGATCGATCTCACCCGCGCCAAGCTCGGCCGCAAACTTGGCATGCAGATCGTCCATCGCCGCCGGCGTTCGGAACGCGGGCACTGGCACAAATCGCACGAACTTGCTGCCGTCCGCACGCTCTTCAGTGATTTCATTCTCAGTTGGCTTCCAGCGCCCGCCGATCCCTCCGGCAAACTTGTAAAGATCACGATGCAGCTGAAGAACAACGCCCGTGTTCAGAGGAATGTTCGCATGATTTTCTAGTATAAGATCCAAAACAGCTCGATATCCTGCGACTTCACCTTCCGATCTGTTCTCAATCCTCGGAGGCTTGTGCTCCTTCTCAACGAGTTCCACGAGCACTGATCTTGGGACTACTACACCCTCGATCCTGTTCGACGACTCCGTGCTCTCGATCACGGCGACACGCCTCAGGTTCTCAAGCACCTCCGGCGCACGCTCTCTGTAAAGCTCTTGCTTGCCACGGCTACGGTGGATTTCCGCCAACGTCCGAACGACGCGGTGCGCCACCGGCCGCTGCAATATCGAGGGGACGAAAGAAGGCATGGTGGCGATGATATATGATTCCGGCCCACGTCGCGTGAGTCTGCCAGGAATGGCTTGCGCTTGGCTGCCCTTGGCAAATATGTCGACAACATTCCGTTTTCGTCGACACAGGTCGTTCATGTTGGCGCCGTCGACATATCGGCTGAGGGTGTTGGCGCCTCGGCTTGACCGTCACTGGCCTTTCAGGCTCATTACCGGCCGATTTTACCCCTAGAGAAACGATCCATGGCAAGCGAACGCTACAACGCGCCCGTGCGCGAGCAGCACTGGCAGCAGGTGTGGAACGACAAAGGCACGTTCCAGACCAACGAGAAGAGCAAGAAGCCCAAGCGCTACCAGCTCGAGATGTTCCCCTACCCGTCGGGGCGCGTCCACATGGGGCACGTGCGCAACTACACGCTGGGCGACGTGATGGCCCGCTACATGCGCGCCAAGGGCTTTAACGTTCTGCATCCCATGGGCTGGGACGCGTTCGGCCTGCCGGCCGAGAACGCCGCCATGGAGCGCAAGGTCCACCCGCGCAAATGGACTGAAGAGAACATCGCCACCATGCGCGGCCAGCTGAAGGCGATGGGCCTGTCGATCGACTGGTCCAGGGAGTTCGCCACCTGCAATCCGGAATACTACCAGCACCAGCAGCGGCTGTTCCTGGACTTCTTCAAGAAGAAGCTGGCCTACCGCAAGACCGCCAAGGTCAACTGGGACCCGGTCGAGAACACCGTGCTGGCCAACGAGCAGGTGATCGACGGGCGCGGCTGGCGCTCGGGCGCGGCGGTGGAGCAGCGCGACCTGACGCAGTGGTTCTTCAAGATCACCGAGTACGCCGAGGAGCTGCTGCAGGCGCTGGATACGCTGGAAGCCAAGTGGCCGGACTTCGTGTGCGCGCAGCAGCGCAACTGGATCGGCAAGTCGACCGGCGCCAACATGAAGTTCGCGCTGGAAGGCGGCAAGCTGCCCAAGAAGCTGCAGACGCTGGAGGTCTTCACGACGCGCCACGACACGATCTTCGGCGCCTCCTTCATGGCGATCTCGCCGGAGCATCCGCTCAGCGCCCACCTGGCGGCGAAGAACAAGGAGCTGGCCGCCTTCATCGAGGAGTGCCGCAAGATCGGCACCACCGAGGAGGCGCTGGCCAAGGCCGAGAAGAGGGGCTTCGACACCGGCATCGTCGCCGTGCACCCCTTCAAGGACGGCGAGAAGCTGCCGGTCTACGTCGCCAACTTCATCGTCATGGGCTACGGCACCGGCGCCATCTTCGGCTGTCCCGGCGCACGACCAGCGCGACCTGGATTTCGCCCGCAAGTACGGGCGTCCGGTGGTGCCGGTGGTGCTGCCGCCGGGGGCCGACGCCGGCACCTTCAGCGATCGCCGACGAGGCCTACGTCGGCGAAGGCACGATGATCAATTCCGAGTTCCTGGACGGCCTCACCATCGAGGCGGCCAAGGACAAGATGGCGGGCCTGCTGAAAGAGCGCGGCATCGGCGAGAGCAAGGTCAACTACCGCATGCGCGACTGGCTGCTGTCGCGCCAGCGCTACTGGGGCTGCCCGATCCCGGTGATCCACTGCGAGACGGACGGCATCGTGCCGGTGCCGGTCGAGGAGCTGCCCGTGAGGCTGCCGGAGGACGTCACCTTCGACAAGCCCGGCAACCCGCTGGACCACCATCCGACCTGGAAGCACGTGACGTGCCCGAAGTGCGGCGAGCCGGCGCGTGCGCGAGACCGACACCATGGACACGTTCGTCGACAGCTCCTGGTATCAGTTCCGCTACACCGCCCCTCACGCCGCCACGCCGACCGACAAGAAGGCGCTGGCCTACTGGGCGCCGATCGACCAGTACATCGGCGGCAAGGAGCACGCGGTGCTGCACCTGCTGTATGCGCGCTTCTTCACGCGCGCCATGAAGGCCACCAAGCACGTCAATTTCGACGAGCCGTTCACCTCCATGTTCACGCAGGGCATCGTCGTGCACGAGACCTACCGCAGCGAGAACGGCGACTGGCTGCACGCCGGCCGAGGTGCGCTTCGAGGGCGACGGCGCCGGCCGCAAGGCGACCTCCATCGCCACCGGCCGGCCGGTCGAGATCGGCCCGATCGAGAAGATGTCGAAGTCGAGGAAGAACGTGGTCGACCCCGACGACATCATCGCCCACTACGGGGCCGACACCGCGCGCCTGTTCATCGTGTCGGACAGCCCGCCCGACCGCGACATCATCTGGACCGACGGCGGGGTGGCCGGGCGCCTCGCGCCAGGTGCAGCGCATCTCGCGCCTGGTCGACGAGGTGCGCCGAGAAGCATCCGGGCAAGCTCGGCCCCAAGCCGGCCACATTCGGACCGGAGGCGCATGCCCTGCGGCGCGCCGCCCACAAGACGCTGAACGGCGTCAGCCAGAACATCGAGGGCCTGCGCTACAACGTTGCCGTGGCTCAGCTTTACGAGCTGACGCATGCCCTGTCAGGGGCCTTGAGCCAGCGCGGGGAGGGCCTGGATTGGGCCATCCGCGAGGCGGCCGAGCTGCTGGTGCAGATGATCGGGCCCATGCTGCCGCATCTGGGCGAGGACTGCTGGGAGCGGCTCGGATACAACACTCTGCTGGCAGATAAGGCCTGGCCGGAGACCGAGCCGGCTTTGCTCGTTGACGATCGGATTACCATTGCCGTACAGGTAAATGGTAAGAGACGGGATGAGCTTACGGTCGCTCGCACCGCGTCCAAGGAAGAGATCGAGGCGGCTGCTCTCAAACTCGAGACGGTCGCACGGGCTTTGGATGGACGGTCGGCTACGAGGGTGATCGTGGTGCCGCAAAGGATCGTAAATGTCGTCGGCTGAGACTGGCAAGGCTCGTATGAGCCGCCGGAGTTTAGTGCGAGGACTTTCCCTGCTGCTGGCCGCTGCGCCAGCGCTGTCGGCTTGCTCCGATGGCTTCAAGCCGCTGTACGGCGTCGGCTCTTCTGGGGTGGGCGCCGAGAAGCGGCTGGCGCAGGTGGATTTTGCACCCATTCCGGGCCGGGTCGGCCAGCGCATCCGCAACGAGCTGGTGTTCCAGGCCAACGGTGGTGCCAGCGGCGGCCCGGCGCCCAGTCAGCGCCTCGAGATTGCGCTCAAGGAATCGCTCACGTCCGCGCTCGTGCGGGTCGATGGCGACGCGGCAAGCGCGATCTATGCCATCGAGGCATCGTTCCGGCTGATCGACGTCAACAACAAGCAGGTCATATTCCAGGGCACCAGCGTCGCCCGGGCCAGCTTCGAGCGCTTCTCGTCGGTCTATTCGAACGTGCGCGCCCGCGAGGACGCCGAGAACCGGGCGGCCAAGGTCATTGCCGAGGACGTCAAGACCCGGCTTGCGACGTACCTGTCGCGCGACGCCTGAGCACGCTAGGTTGGGTCAAGCGAAGCGCTGACCCAACCGATCAATGCACTCCGCAGGTGTTGGGTCGTCGCTGACGCTCGACCCAGCCTACATGCTGTCACCATGGTCGCCGTCAAGACACACCAAGCCGACGCCTTCCTGAAGGGCTTCGAACGGCAGACCGCCACGACGCCGTCGGCGGTGCTGCTGTACGGCACCGACGCAGGGCTAGTCGCCGAGCGGGCCTTGGCGCTGGCCAAGCGTCTCGCCGAGCGCGAGAACCCGCCTGGCGAAATCCTGCGGCTGGATGATGCCAGCCTCGAGGAGGAACTCCGGCCGCATCGCCGTGGAGCTGCAGACCGCGCCGATGTTCGGCGGCCGCAAGATCGTGCGGGCCACCGCCGGCCGGCGCATCACGGCGGCGGCGCTGAAACCGCTGGTCGAGGGCGGCGGCGCTGCAAGGCTTCCTGATCGTGGAGGCCGGCAATCTGCGCCCCGACGATGCCCTGCGCTCCCTGTTCGAGAAGGCGCCGCATGCCGCCGCCGTCGCCTGCTTTCCCGACGAGGCGCGCGACCTGGAAGGCATGATCCGCGAGGTGCTGGCGGGAGCCAAGCTGCAGATCACGCCGGATGCGCGGACACTGCTGGTGGCCCGTCTCGGCGCCGACCGCGGCCTGTCGCGCGCCGAGGTGGAGAAGCTCGCGCTGTATGCGCTCGGCAAGGGCAGCATCGAGGAGAGCGACGTGGAGGCGGCCGTCGGCGATGCCGCCGAGCTGGCGCTCGACCGGATCGTGATGGCGGCTGCCTCGGGCCGCACGGCGACAGCCGTCAGCGAATGCGACCGCAGCATCGCCGGCGGCGAGGACGCCCAGACGGTGATCCTGGCCGTGCAGCGCTATTTCCTGCGCCTGCACCGCACGCGCAGCGCGCTGGACGCGGGCGGACCATGGACGAGGCCCTGCGCCAGCTGAAGCCTCCGCCGCATTTCAAGCAGAAGGACGCCTTCGAGCGGCAGTGCCGCGACTGGAGCCTGGCCAAGCTCAACGCGGCGCTGGCGGCGATCGCCGAGACCGCCAAGCGCGCGCGCCTGACGTCTGCCCTGGACAGCGTGCTGGCCGAGCATCTGCTGATGGACTTGGGGGCGCTGGCGAAGGGGCCTGCCGCCCAAGGCCGTTGATCGGGCCGCGCTTCGACAGGCTCAGCGCTGGGTTGGCGGTGGTGGCTGGGCTCAACGCCAGTCCTGAGCTTGTCGAAGGACGGCCGCGATGCCGGCAATAGCGGCTAATACTTGCGGCATGACAATCCATCGCACGGTTGACCCCAACCGTGGCCGGGCCAAGTAGGCGCACCATCCGGGCGGGCCAGGGAGCCAATCCATGCAAGATCACGACGTCGTCGGCATCGGCAATGCGATCGTCGATATCATCGGTCGCTGCGACGACGCGTTCCTGGCCCAGCACGGCTGCAGCAAGGGCGCCATGCAGCTGGTCGATGCCCAGACGGTCGCCAAGCTCTATGACGCCATGGGGCCCGCCGTGGAGATCTCCGGCGGGTCGGTGGCCAACACCATGGCCGGCATCGCCTCGTTCGGCGGCAAGGCCGGCTTCATCGGCAAGGTGGCGCAGGACCAGTTCGGCTCGGTGTTCGCCCACGACATCCGCGCCGCCGGCGTCACCTTCACCACGCCCGCGGCGGCAGCCGGGCAGCGATCCGACCGGCTGCTGCCTGATCCTGGTGACGCCGGACGGCCAGCGCACCATGAACACCTTCCTGGGCGTGAGCCCGCAGCTGGGCGGCGGCGAGATCGACGCCGAGCTGATCCGCTCGGCGCGCATCGTCTACCTGGAGGGCTATCTGTTCGATCGGCCGGAGGCGAAATCGGCCTTCCGGCAGGCGGCGGCGATTGCCGGCCAAGGCCGGCCGGCAGGTGGCGCTCAGCCTGTCCGACTCGTTTTGCGTGGACCGGCATCGCGCCGAGTTCATGGGCCTGATCAAGACCCGGTCGACATCCTGTTCGCCAACGAGGCGGAGATCACCTCGCTGTACCAGACGCCGTCGTTCGAGGAGGCGGCGCGAGCGCGCGCGCGCGGACACCAAGCTCGCGGCCATCACCCGCTCGGAGAAGGGCAGCGTCATCCTGGGCGAGGGCAGGAGCATCGAGATCGCGGCGGCGCCGGTCGCCAAGGTGGTGGACACCACGGGGGCGGGCGATCTCTACGCGGCGGGCTTCCTGTTCGGGGTGGCGCGCGGCCTCGGCCTGGAGGCGGCCGGACGGCTGGGCAGCCTGGCGGCGGCCGAGATCATCAGCCACATCGGCGCGCGGCCGGAGGTGTCGCTGCAGAGCTGGCGCGCAAGAACGGGCTGCTGACGTAGCCGGCATTCCCGCCGAGCGCGATATCTGCGGCCAGCGCGATCCGCGACCTCGCGAGCCGGGACCTGATCACGCAGCATGCCTCGGATAGCCTCGGCTGCGCCTCGGCTTCCGCGGATGACGGGTGGTGATCTCGCGTCGCGAAGATCCGTCAGATCCGGCGGAGAGCGACGCTTTCGACGCGGTGGTCGGTGGCTTTGCGCAGGATCAGGCGCGCGCGCTGGCGGGTGGGCAGGATGTTCTCGTCCAGGTTCTTCTTGTTGATGGTGTGCCAGATGTTCAGCGCCTGTCGCGCGCGCGGCGTCGGGCGTCAGGTGCGCGTAGCGATGGAAGTAGGCGGCCGGATCGCGGAAGGCGGTCTGGCGCAGGCGCAGGAAGCGCGTCACGTACCAGTTCTCGATCACGTCGGCGTCGGCGTCGATGTAGATCGAGAAGTTGAAGAAGTCGGACACGAAGGGGATGGCCTCGCCGTCCTTGGGCATGCGCGCGGGCTGCAGCACGTTGAGGCCCTCGACGATCAGGATGTCCGGACGATCGACGACCACGGTCTGGCCGGGGACGATGTCGTACTGGAAGTGCGAGTAGACCGGCGCCTCGACGTTGGCCTTGCCCGACTTCACCTCATGCAGGAAGTTGAGCAGGCGGGCGGTGTCGAAGCTTTCGGGGAAGCCCTTGCGGTGCATGATGCCGCGGCGCTCCAGCTCCTCGTTGGGATGCAGGAAGCCGTCGGTGGTGATGAGGTCGACGCGCGGGTGGTCGGGCCAGCGCGCCAGCAGGGCACGCAAGACGCGCGCCGCCGTGCTCTTGCCGGCCGCCACCGAGCCGGCGATGCCGAGGATGTAGGGCACGCGGCCGTCCTTGCGGCCGAGGAAGCGGTTGGTGACGGCGTGCAGCTCCTGGGCGGCCGCCACATGCAGGTTGAGCAGGCGCGACAGCGGCAGGTAGATCTGCTCCACCTCGCGCATCGACAGCTCCTCGATGACGCCGGACAGCTGCTCGAGGTCGCGCGGCACCAGCGTCATCGGCGTGTCGGCGCGCAGCTTGGCCCATTCCTCGCGGGCGAATACGCGGTAGGGCGAGAACTGGATGTTGGAGCGGCTGGGCATGGTCGAGGGCGCGGCTGTCACCAGGTCATCGAGCGGGTTCATGGCGTCTTGCCCTGCCGGGCCGCCTTCTCGGCCAGACCGGACGTGCCGATGCGGCCTTCGAGCTCGGCCAGCACATCGCCGAGAGGCACGCGCCGGACCTCGAGCAGAACGAGCAGGTGATACAGGAGATCGGCGGCTTCCCGCTTCAGGGCCGCCGTGTCGCTGCCGAGCGCGGCGATGACGGTCTCGATCGGCTTCCTCGCCGAGCTTCCTGGCGCATTTCTCCGGCGCCGCCGTCGAGCAGCTCCTTGGTGTAGGACTTGCCCGCCTGCTCCTGGCGCCGCGAGGCGATGATGGCCGCGAGCCGCGGCAGCACGGTATCGGTCATGGCATCATGGGGGGCATCACGGGGTCCTGGTCGGCCGGGCGGGGCGCCGCCCAGCCCCACTCCAACAACCGCTGCCGCCGCCCGTCAAGCGGTCCTGCCAAATACCTGGGCAGTGCTCTCATGCAGAAGTTAGCGGTCGGCATCCTCGCGGCGCGAGGACCGGCGCAGCTGGACGTACAGGGCGCCCTCGCCGCCATGGCGAACGCCGGCCGTGGTGTAGCCGATCACGACCGCGCGCAATTCGGGCTCGTCGAGCCAGGCGGGAACGTTGCGGCGCAGCACGCCGCGGCGTTGCTGGCCGAAGGCGTCGGCCATGTAGTCGCCCTTCTGCGCCTCGCCGCCCTTGCCGGTGATGACCAGCACCGTCTTGAGGCCGCGGGCGTGCGCGTCGAGCAGGAAGCCGCGCAGGCGCATATGGGCATCGCTCTGGCGCATGCCGTGCAGGTCGATGCGCGCGTCGATCTCGAGCCTGCCGGAGGCGATGCGGCGCGTCTGGCGGCGGTCGAGGTCGGTGCGGGGTGGCGGGGGTGGAGGACGGGATGGAGCGGGCGGCGGACGCGGCGCGGCCTTCGGCGGGCTGTGGCTGGCGGTTCGTGCCGGGGGCTCCGACGGGGGAGACCTGGAGGGCGCAGCCGGCGCCGCCTCGGTGACGCGCTGCTTGGCCTTGACCGGGGCGAGGGCGCGCGTCGCGTGGTCCCAAAGAGCGGCTTCGTCCGGGGTGACGGCACGCCGGCCGTCACCGGACTTGCCAGATCGGCTCATGGGGTCATGGTGGCTTGCGTCGCCTGGGCCTTGGCCAGCGTCTCATTGGGCAACAGGACGATGAACTTGCCGGCGTGCTTGGTGACGCCCGCCAGCTTGCCGGCCGCGTCGCCCGAGCCGAAGTAGATGTCGCCGCGCTCAGGGCCCTTGATGGCGGAGCCGACGTCCTGCGCGATCATCAGCCGGTTGAAGGTGCCGGATTTGGCGACGTGTTTCATTTTTCCGGCGACGACGTAGATCGGTGTGCCGAGCGCGTGGTGGCCGGGGTCGACGGCCAGGCTGCGACCCGGCGTCAGCGGCGCGTTCTGGGCGCCCAGCGGCCCGCGCGCGTCGTTGGCAAGCTCGCGGAAGAACACATAGGACGCGTTCTGCCACATGACCATCTTGCCGCGCTCGGGGTCGTCGCGCAGCCACTTGGCGAGCGCACCCATGGAGACCTTGTCGGCCGCGAGCAGGCCCTTCTCGATCAGAAAGCGGCCGATCGAGGAATAGGGGTGGCCGTTCTTGCCGTCGTAGTGCACGCGGATGACGGTGCCGTCGGTCAGCTTGATGCGGCCCGAGCCCTGGATCTGCATGAAGAACACGTCGACCGGGTCGGCGAAGTAGAGCAGCTCGAGCCCCTGGTCCTTGAGGGCGCCCTGGTCGATCTGGGCACGCGTCGCGAACGGCTCGACGCCCTTGTCGGTCTTGCGGGCATGCGTGAACGCTTGCCCGACGGCGCCGCGCTGCGTTTCGTCGACCAGATTGATGAGGTTGGGCGGGCGCTTGTAGATGGGCGTCTGGAAGGCGCCTTGCGGCGCGCGCGAGCCTTCCATGATCGGCTCGTAGTAGCCGGTCAGCATGCCCTGCGGCCCCTTGTGGGTCACGGTGTTGGGGGTGAAATTGGCCTCGAAGAACACCCGCGCGCTATCCTTGGTGACCTTGCCAGAGACCAGGCCGGCAGCCTCGCACGCCCTGACCAGGGCCGGATGGGGCGGCGCAGCCTTGGGCGTGCCGGCAGCGGCCGCCCTCTCGCGGGCAGCCGCAGATGCCTGGATGCGCTCGCAGGATTTGCGGAAGGTCTCGAAGGCGGCCAAATGATCGTCGGCGGCCCAGTCAGGCACGTCGGCGAACGTGATCGGCTTATAAGCTAAGCTGTTGCTTTTCATGGCCCCTGGCGCCCGGCCTGCTGGCGTGTTCGCCTCAACCGTACCGGCACCCGGGCCCCACATACCCATGGCCAGCACCAAAACAACGGCGCATCCAACTGCTACGCATGACCGCAAGACGCATTCCCCCGATTCCGTTCCCCCGAAGGCTCGGAGAGGTTTCCCCCATCAATTCGCCGCCTGTGTGGCGATCAACCTCCAATTCGGGTTGCGGGATGCAACCTCGCGCGCGAACGTCCAGATGTCCGTCACTTCCTTGATGCGCTTGGGGTCCCCTGCGATCACCCCGCCGGCCTTGTCGCGGGTGGCCGAGATCAGCTCGCTCACGAACTTGATCGTCAGCTGCGCCATGCCGTTCTTCAGCTCGGCCTCCACGATATCAGCTGACTTGATGCCGACAAAGCTTTGGTCGATCTGCTCGTTGCGGCTTTCCCGGTCGGTAATGGCGCCGGAGAACCCGTCGTAGACGTCGCGGCTCAGCAAGTCCTTCAGGGTCTTGCGGTTGCCCTCGGCAAAGGCCGTGACGATGATTTCGTAGGCCGCACTGGCGCCCTTCAGGAACTGATCGGGGTCGAAGCTCAGGTCGGCACGGACGATATCGACCAACCCCTTGGCAAGACCGGTGTTTCCGGCCGCCAGGCCCTTCACCCGCTCTTCCACGTCGGTGCGTACGGCGGGCTGCTCGACAGGTCTCGGCTCGAGCTCCTCGCGTTCGCCACGCCGCGGCAGCGTCACGACCTTGTCCTGCGCGGGGACCTTGGCGCGCTGACTGGCTTCCTGCTGGGCCTTGTAGCGCTCGAGGCGCCCCTGCTCATGGCCTGTGCGACGCCCGAGCACACTGCGCAGCTTCAAGAAGATGACGACCGCCAAGACAAGAAACAAAAGGGTCGCAACGTCGATTCTGCCATCCATCGCCGTACTTTCGCGCCAGTGCCTCAACCTTCGTCATGTAGGTTGCCACGCCAGCAAGAACCAGCCCCCGTTTACGCCCGATTAATTTATGTGGCGCCCAGGTTCGCCGCCGCCGCCGCGACGTAAATCTTAGGGCATTGCAAACCGCAAGCCAACCGCTATGGCTTGCGTAGGACCCAAAGCAACAGCGGAAAGACCATGTCCCGATGAAGCGCCTGGGCATCGGCCTGGGGCTGCTGGCCCTGCCACTGGTGGAGATCGCCCTGCTCATCCGAGCCGGGCAGACGCTTGGACTGTGGCCGGTGATGGCGATCATCGTCGGCACCGGCATCCTCGGCATTACGGTGCTCGTGCGCCAGCGGTTCGCCGTCGTCAGCGGCGTGATGAACGCGGTCAACGAGGGCAAGCCCCCGCTGGCACCCGTGCTGAACGGCGCGTTCCTGGTGCTGGCCGGGGGACTGTTGTTCTCGCCGGGACTACTGTGCGATGCCGCCGGCCTGCTGCTGCTGGTGCCGCCGATCCGCAGGCTGGTGGCCGGGTGGACCGTGGCGCGGCTGCTGCAGGATGCGGAAATTCACGTCGCCACGCATGGGGACCCACGAGGGGACACACGCGGGGACGGGCGCCTGACACCCGGCGAGCGGGAGGGCGGCCCGATCATCGAGGGCGAATTCGAGCGGCTCGGCGAGCGCGGCACCGACCCCAACCGCGATGGCAGCCGCAAACGCTGAGTGCCGAGGCCGTTGCAGCCGGCAACGGCGCTATGCTAGCCACCCTCACGCAACCGCATCCACAGGATGCGCAAGGACACTCAAAAGGGACGCGATCGATGGCCGAAGGCGACAACAACAGCGCGGGCAAGGTGGGTGGCCAGATTGGCGACCAGGCTGGCGAAGCAGCGCCCCAGACGCAGGTCCGCGTGCTCGGCCAGTACATCAAGGACTTGTCGTTCGAAAACCCGAACGTGCGCAAGATGCTCGACAACCCCAACACGCAACAGCAGCAGCCCAACCTGCGCGTGGAGGTGAGCGTCAACATCACCAGGATGGCCGAGAAGGTGTTCGAGAGCTCGATCCAGTTCAAGGCCGAGGCGACCAGCGACACGGGCGTCATCTACGACCTGGAGCTGGCGTACGCCGGCCTGTTCCAGCTCGACAACATGCCCGAGCAGATGCTCGAGCCGTTCCTGCTGGTGAATTGCCCGGCGCTGCTGTTTCCGTATCTGCGGCGCCTCGTGGCGGATCTGACGCGCGAGGGGGGCTTCCCGCCGCTGGTGCTCGATCCGATCGACTTCGCCAATCTCTACATGAGCCGCCAGCGCGAGCGGGCGGAGCAGGCGGCCGTCAAGCCGAACTGAGCGACCGGTCCAGATCGAAGCATAAGTTTCCACCCGTCATCCCGGCCTCGATGATTTGAGCGCACAGCGCGAAGTCATCGAGAGCCGGGACCTGCAGTGTTTCAATGTACGAGGTCCCGGATAGCCTCGGCGCAAGCGCCTCGGCTTCCGGGATGACGGGTTCGATCTGTTTACGCTTGCGGGACGGTCAGGTAGCGCAGCCAGAGCGCGTCGGGGCCGAGCGTCTTGACGAACTCGCGGTGCGCGGCTTGCGCCTGCTCGCTCAATCGCTGCGGCAAGGCAGCGGGGCGCGGCTTGGCCACCCGCGTTTGCATGCGTGCGTTGGTGTCCGCGGACGCCTGACTGCCTAGGCCGAGGGTGGCCTGCCGCTCGCCGAGCAGCTCGACGTAGACGCCGGCCAGCAGCAGCGAGTCGACGAGGGCGCCGTGCTTGGTGCGCTCGGAGTTGTCGATGCCGAACCGCTTGCAGAGCGCGTCGAGCGTGTTGGGGCCGGCGGGATTGCGGCGCCTGGCCAGCATCAGCGTGTCGACGATGCGATCGGAGCGCAGCGGCGGCTTGGCGAGGCGATCCAGCTCGGCGTTGAGGAAGCCGACGTCGAAATTGGCGTTGTGCGCCACCAGCGGGGCGTCGTCGATGAAGTCGAGGAACTCGTCGGCGACTTCGGCGAACAGCGGCTTGTCGCGCAGGAACTCGCGCGTGAGGCCGTGCACGGCGACCGCTTCCGGGTGGACGTCGCGCTCGGGGTTGATGTAGCGGTGGAACTCGCGGCCGGTGGGGATGCGGTTGACGATCTCGACGCAGCCGATCTCGATCAGCCGGTCACCGCGCAACGCATCGAGGCCCGTCGTCTCGGTGTCGAGAACGATCTCGCGCAGCATCGCCTTCCCCCTGCAAACGCGCGCACATCAGTCTCGACATGTGGGCGCCATCACGCCCAATGCTTCGCGTAGGCCTCGCCGTGACGGCCTTGCAGCAATTCGACGATCTTGTCGACCTGGGCGGCGCTCTCGGCGATGGTGCCGCCGGTGTCCACGATGAAATCGGCGCGCGCCCGCTTCTCGCTGTCGTGCAGCTGGCGGGCGAGGATTTGCTCCAGCTTTTCCAGGGACATGCCGGGGCGGGCCAGGACACGCTCGCGCTGCATGTCGGCGGGCGCGCTGACCACGACACGACATCGACCCGGCCGTGGCCGCTGCCTTCCAGCAGGAGGGGGATTTCCAGTACGGCCATGCCGGCGCCGCGCGCGGCTTCCGCCCTGAGGAACTGGCGCTCGGCCTCCTGCACCATGGGATGCACGATCGCCTCCAGGCGCGCGAACCGGCTGGGGTCGGCGATCAGCTGCTGGGCGAGCTTCTGCCGGTCGACCCTGCCGTTGGCGGTGCTGCCGGGAAAGGCCGCCTCGATGGGCGCGACGGCCGGCGCCTTCGTAGAGCTTGTGCACCTCGGCATCGGCATCGCACACGGCGATGCCGAGCTCGCGGAAGCGCGCCGCGGCGGTCGACTTGCCCATGCCGATCGATCCGGTCAGGCCGATGACGAGCATCAGGCGGCTCCGAACGTCATGTCGCGATCACCTGACGATTGCGCAGCTCGGCCAGCAGCGGCAGGAGCGGCAGGCCGATGATGGTGAAGTGGTCGCCCTCGACGCGCTCGAACAGCTGGATGCCGCGGCCTTCGATCTCGTAGCCGCCGACGGTGCCGAAGATGCTGGGCCCGGCCTCGGCCAGGTAGGCGTCGAGATAGGCATCGCTGAAGGCGCGCATATAAAGAGTCGCGACTTCGATGCGGCTCCAGACGATGTCGCCGCCCTCGGCCAGCGCGGCGGCGGTGTGCAGCTGATGCGGCTTGCCGCGCAGGTGCTGCAGCTGGTCGCGCGCCCGCGCCAGGTCGCCCGGCTTGTCGAACAGTTCGTCGCCGAGCGCGAGCACCTGGTCGGCGCCGATCACCAGCGCCGACGGCATGCGGGCGCTGATGGCCAGGGCTTTGGCCCGCGCCAGGGCGGCGGCGACATCGCTTGCGCTCGCCGGAGGATGCGCAGAGGCGAGTTCGCGTTTCAGAATCGATTCGTCCACCTCCGGCGCGACGGCGCTGAAGGACAGGCCGGCGGCCTGCAGCATGCGCCGGCGAAAGGGAGAGGTCGAAGCGAGAACCAGCTCACGCATCCTCGGTCCCGCTCGGCTCGGACTGGCCTGACCTCCGCGCGGTCGTGCAGCAGGCGAATGATGGTGGCGGCGGTCTCCTCGATGGAGCGGCGCGTGACGTCGATGATCGGCCAGCCGTGGCGGGCGCACAGGCGGCGCGAGTAGTTGATTTCGTTGGCGATCTGGGTGCGATCGACGTAGTCGTCGAGGTTGCGGTCGGACATCAGGCGCACGCGGTTGCGGCGGATCTCGGCGATGCGCTCGGGGCTCGCCACCAGGCCGACGACGAAGGCCGAGTGCGGCTCGGTCAGCGCCGGCGGCAGGTCGATGCTGGGCACCAGGGGCAGGTTGGCGGTCTTGTAGCCGCGCTGGGCGAGATAGATGCTGGTGGGAGTCTTGGAGGTGCGCGAGATGCCGAGAATGATGATGTCGGCGGCGTTGAGGTCCTGCGGCAGCTGGCCGTCGTCGTGGGCCATGGAGAAGTTGAGCGCGTCGATGCGGCGGAAGTAGTCGGCATCGACGATGTGCTGGCCGGCCACCACCGGCGTCTGCGGCGCGCCGAGGTAGGATTCGAACACGTTCATGATCGGCTTCAGGACGTGCAGCGCCGGCACCTTCAGGTCGCGGCAGCGCTGCTCGATCTCCTCGATCAGCTCCTTGTTGACGATGGTGTAGAGGACGATGCCGGGCGCCTGCTCGACCTCCTTCAGGACGCGCTGGAGCTGCTTGGCCGTGCGCACCAGCGGGTGGACGTGCTCGATGGGCCGCACCTGCGAGTATTGCACGGCGGCGGCCTTGGCCATGGTGGTGAGCGTCTCGCCGGTCGCGTCCGAGATCAGGTGCAGATGGAAGGAGCTGGGCAACCGGTGGGGCATCTGTTGAAAAGACCAGAGTTCGCGGGGGCTGCCAAGCCGAGGCTGCCCAATTGCAGCCCTGGGTGTGCAGTTACCAACAAAACGGCGCACAGGTTGGCCGGCCGGGACAGGCCTTCGAGCGGTGGTTCGCTGTCCACGGTAACAGGGGCGATGTGCCGGGTTCACTGAACGGCTGTCAACAGGATGTCATGGTGGCGGAGGGCGGCGGAGGGTCGATTCAGTCTCGCGGAGTCAGAGGCTTGCCGGGCCTTGTGGGTCGGGGCCGAAGAAGGCACAAGCCTTTGGCCGGCAGGCGGCCTATGCCCGCAACCTGTGAGCAACACGGTGTCAGATGCGCAGCTCCCGCAATCCACGCCCCAAGAGTAAAAACAACAAGATTCAGAATTTAGATTCTTATGATTGAAAGATTGGCCATGAGCGTGGTGGACAAAGCGATCAAGCGGCGGTTCCTGGCGCCCTTCGCGGGGCAGAGCCTGACGCCGCCACCGATCTGGCTGATGCGGCAGGCGGGGCGCTATCTGCCCGAGTATCGCGCCGTGCGTGCGCAAGCCGGCGGCTTTCTCGACCTGTGCTATGCGCCGGCGCTGGCGGCCGAGGTGACGCTGCAGCCGATCCGCCGCTACGGCTTCGATGCGGCGATCCTGTTCTCGGACATCCTGGTGGTGCCGCATGCGCTGGGCCAGAAGGTCGAGTTCGTGGAAGGCGAGGGACCGCGGCTGGAACCGGTGCGCAGCGAGCGCGACCTTCAGCGATTGAACGCGGGGGCGAACTCGGTCCAGGTTCGGCATCGTGTGCGAGACGGTGGCGCGGCTGCGGCAGGATCTTCCAGATGAGACGGCACTTATCGGCTTCTGCGGCGCGCCCTGGACGGTGGCGACCTACATGGTGGCCGGTCGAGGTACGCCGGACCAGGCCGACGCGCGGCTGTGGGCGTATCGCGATCCCAAGGGCTTCGCCAAGCTGATCGATCTGCTGGTCGAGGTGTCGATCGACTATCTGTCGATGCAGGCGGACGCGGGGGCCGACGCCCTGCAGATTTTCGATACCTGGGCCGGCAGCCTGCCGCCGCATCAGTTCGACGCCTGGGTGGTGCAGCCGACGCGTGCGGATCGTGGAGGCCGTGCGGGCGAGACATCCGTGACGTGCCGATCATCGGGTTTGCGCGCGGCGCTGGACAGAAGATGCAGCGCTATGCGGCACTGACCAAGGTGCAGGGGCTGGGCTGCGATACCGGCATGCGGCCGGAGGACATGGCGGACCTGGCGAGGGCGCAGGACGTGGTCGTGCAGGGCAATCTCGATCCGCTGCTGCTGGTGGCCGGCGGGCCGGAGATGGAGCGGCAGGTCGAGGCCATTCTGAGCGGGCTGAAGGGCGTGCCGCATATCTTCAACCTGGGGCACGGGATCGTCCCCGAGACGCCGCCGGAGAATGTGGGGCGGCTTGTGGAGCTGGTGCGGAGGCAGCGGGCATTGATGACGGAGTCCTCCCAGCGACCTGACTCGCAGCGTGGGGAGGGGTTCGGGGAACCCCGACCTCGACGTTCTGCGATCCCCTCCTGTCCCTCCCCCACGAGGGGAGAGGGGACGCCGTCGAATTCCGGGATGACTAGCATGGTGCTGTGGCTGAAGGCGCTGCATATCGTGGCGGTCATCTCGTGGATGGCCGGGCTGCTCTATCTGCCGCGGCTGTTCGTCTATCACTGCGAGGCGGAGCCGGGCTCGAAGCAGTCCGAGACGTTCAAGGTGATGGAGCAGCGGCTGCTGCGGCTGATCATGAACCCGGCCATGCTGGTGGTGTGGGTGACGGGGCCGCTGCTGGCCTGGCAGATGGGGGTGATGCACGACCGCTGGCTGGCGGCGAAATTCCTGCTCGTGTGCCTGCTGACCGTCTTCCACCATGTGCTGGGCCGCTGGCGCAAGGCGTTCGCCGAGGACCGCAACCAGCATCCGGCCGAGGTACTTCCGCATCGCCAACGAGGTGCCGACGCTGCTGCTGGTGGCGATCGTGGTGCTGGTGGTCGTCAAGCCGTTCTAGCGTGATGATCGGGCGCTCCGCAGCCCGGCAAGAATTAAGACTTCATCACGCAGTCGTTCTTTTATTTTTCTCTCGACGTGATATATAGCGAATTGTCAGCGTCCCCCATCGGGCGGACGCCGGCTTCCGGGATCGCCCTTACACATGCGGCCCGGGCGCCCAGCATACCCCTGAACGCCATTCGGCGACCCCCTCCCGTTTCCGGCTCCGCGCACCTCGACGCCCCGCCTCCGCCGCGCAGCCCACATCCAGAGAGTTTCTTATGCAAGACATTGTCAAGGAGATGAAGCTCCAAGACCTCAAGGCCAAGACTCCGACGGAGCTGCTGAGCTTCGCGGAAGAGGTCGGCGTGGAGAACGCCAGCGCCATGCGCAAGCAGGAGCTGATGTTCGCCATTCTCAAGCAATTGGCCGCCAAGGAAACCGACATCATCGGCACCGGCGTGGTGGAGATTCTGCAGGACGGCTTCGGCTTCCTGCGCTCGCCCGATGCCAACTACCTGCCCGGCCCCGACGACATCTACGTGTCGCCCTCGCAGATCCGCCGCTTCGCGCTGCGGACCGGCGATACCGTCGAAGGCGAGATCCGCAGCCCCAAGGAAGGCGAGCGCTACTTCGCGCTGCTCAAGGTCAACAGCATCAATTTCGAGGACCCCGAGAAGCAGCGCCACAAGGTGCACTTCGACAACCTCACCCCGCTTTATCCCACCAGGTGGATGAAGATGGAGATCGAGGACCCGACGGTGAAGGACCTGTCGCCGCGCGTGATCGACATCGTCTCGCCGCTCGGCATGGGCCAGCGCGCGCTGATCGTGGCGCAGCCGCGCACCGGCAAGACGGTGCTGCTGCAGAACATCGCCCATTCCATCACGACCAACCATCCCGAGTGCTACCTGATCGTGCTGCTGATCGACGAGCGGCCCGAAGAGGTGACCGACATGCAGCGCTCGGTGAAGGGCGAGGTGATCTCCTCGACCTTCGACGAGCCGCCGACCCGGCACGTGCAGGTCTCCGAGATGGTGATCGAGAAGGCCAAGCGCCTGGTCGAGCACAAGCGCGACGTGGTGATCCTGCTCGATTCGATCACCAGGCTCGGCCGAGCCTACAACACCGTGGTGCCCTCCTCGGGCAAGGTGCTGACCGGCGGCGTCGACTCGAACGCCCTGCAGCGGCCGAAGCGGTTCTTCGGCGCGGCGCGCAACATCGAGGAGGGCGGCTCGCTGACCATCATCGCTACCGCGCTGATCGACACCGGCAGCCGCATGGACGAGGTGATCTTCGAGGAGTTCAAGGGTACGGGTAACTCGGAAATCGTGCTCGACCGCAAGGTGTCGGACAAGCGCGTGTTCCCGGCCATCGACATCGCCCGCTCCGGCACGCGCAAGGAAGAGCTGCTGGTGCCGCCCGATCAGCTCAAGAAGATGTACGTGCTGCGGCGCATCCTCAACCCGATGGGGACCATGGATGCCATCGAGTTCCTGGTCGACAAGCTGCGCTCGACCAAGACCAACGGCGACTTCTTCAATTCGATGACGTCCGGCAAGAACTGATTCGCAAGCAATTTAGTCAGCTGGCGGACTGCAGGGGATATTCAACAGCAGGGGCGGCCTATCGCGGGTCGCCCCTGTTGCTTATCGTATTGCGCACGCTGACAAATTCGACCGTGGCGTGACAATTTCCGGAGAATTGCAGCCCAGCTTACGCTCGGGACAAAGCTGTTACGCAGAGGACACATTGGCGCCCAAATCCTGCCCTGGGTGGCCTCATTTTGGGCACCTTACCATTGCGTCAACACGCCGCCCCCCCTTACAACTTTGAGCAGAAGACGTTGCGTAAAGATTGGGGGGTTCAGCGATGAGTGGCATTCGTACCTCTACCCAGGCACTGGTTGTAGCGGCCAGCGCACTTGCGATGAGCGCAGCGGCGGTGCAGGCCGGCGGTTTGGCGGTGCACGAGCAGTCCACCTCCGCGCAGGGCTCATCGTTCGCCGGCTCGGCGGCGGGCTACGACCTCAGCTCCGATTTCTGGAACCCGGCGGCGTTCGGCATCGCTGGCTGGGGCTTCACGACGGAAAGCCATGCCGCGCTGCTCATTCCGGATGCGACTCTGACGGGCACGGCAACGTGCTGGCCCGCAGCCTTCGCTGACGATTCCACCGACATCGGCAACATCGCGCTGATCCCGGCGAGCTACGCGGCCTATCGCCTCAACAAGGATCTGGTGCTCGGCCTGTCGATCAACTCGCCGTTCGGCCTGGCGACCAAGCCGGACGATCTGTTCTGGCAGGGCGCGCGGTCGGTCAGACGTCCAAGATGTTCACGGTCAATGCGGCGCCGACGCTGAGCTACCAGATCGCGCCGGGCCTGTACGTCGGCGCCGGTGTGCAGCTCGAATATATGAAGCCTGACGTTCAAGTTCGCCGCGGCGCAGGGCTCGGTACGATTCGCCACGGCTATCGCGGAAATCGACGATGACCTGGGCGTGGGCTTCACCGCCGGCGTCCTTTGGCAGCCGTCGAAGTCGCACGAGCATCGGCCTCGGCTTCCGGTCATCGATCACGCATGACCTGGACGGCACGCTCGAAGCGGCGAGCGTGCTGCCGTCGCGCCCGATCACGGCGGAGTTCGAGACGCCCGAGATCGTCACGCTCAGCATTGCGGCAAGAGGTCGCACCGAAGACGCGGCTGCTCGGCACGATCGAATGGACCAACTGGAGCCGGTTCGGCGTCATTCCGATCGAGGGCTCGGCTGGCCTTGGCCGGCAGGCGGCGCTCGCTGCCTTGACGGGCAACTGGCACGATAGCTGGCTGTATTCGGTGGGCCTGGAGTACGACGTCAACCAGAAGCTGACCGTGCGCACGGGTGTGGCGTTCGAGAAGTCGCCGATCCAGAACGCCACCGAGCGCCTGATCCAGGTGCCGGACAGCGATCGCTGGTGGGTCAGCGGCGGCGCGACCTACAAGTGGTCGGAGAAGATGACGTTCGACTTCGCCTACACGCACATCTTCTTCGACGATGCGCCGTTCGATCGGCACGAACCTGACGGAGACGTCGACGCTCACCGGCAACGCCGACCAGAGCGCCGACATCATCTCGTTCAGCATGAAGACGAAGTGGTAGGCGTAAGCGCTTGGACGGGGAATTGGGAGGGCCCTCTTTGGAGGGCCCTTTTCTCTTGCGTGACTCTAACCGATGAGCGGATGCTCTGACGTGCGGCCTGCGTCATGCCCGCGGAGGCGGGCATCCACGTCACGGCGCCTGTTGCGCGTGGATAGTTGCATGGGTCCCCGCCTTCGCGAGGATGACGTTGGAGTGCGCTGACGGGTCAAAGCTTTCGCGCAGCGGTATCGCATCAACGGGGCAGCACCTGCCTTCAATTCAGGCGCAGCTCGGTGATGTGGCGCGGGTCGGCGGCGAGTTCGCCACGCTCGACGCGCGTGACGATGTCGGTGAGCGCGGCGTTGGCGCGGCAGGCGATGCCGAGCTTCTCGCCTTCGCGCACCACCAGGCCGTTGAGATACTCGATCTCGGTGCGGCGGCCTTTCTGCATGTCCTGGCCCATCGAGGGACGCTGCTCGTCGGCCGTGTGGCTGGCGTACTCGAAGCGGTTCTCGTCGTAGGCGCGCGCGGCGGCGTCATCGCCTTCGCCGGCCCGCGCAATGGTCTCGGGCTGACATGCGCTGGATATCGACGAGCGCGTAGCCGAGCGCCTGGCCGACGCGGATCGCCTCGCTGCCGAGCCGGGCCGAGAAGCGGCGCAGCGTGTCGTTGCGCACCACGTCGCCGCCTGACAGGCCGGTGCAGGCGGACAGGCCGTTGCCCATCACGTTGGCGACCAGCTTCGACCAGCGCTCGCCCCACAGGTTGTCGGTGACCTTGGCGCTGTCGGCGGAGGCGACGAGGCGGCACACCTCCTCGGCGCGCGGCGTGATGCGGCCGTGCACCTCGCCGGTGCGGAACACGGTGTGCTTGGCGCCGTGCTTGGCGGCGCCGCGGTGGATGTGGCCGGGGGCGGGCAGGTTGACGGTGATCAGGCTGGCGATGCAGCCGACCGTCTTGCCCCAGCCGACCACGCCGGCGACGGTCTCCTCGTTCATGCAGTTCTGCAGCGAGACGACGTAGCCGGCGGGCGCCAGGTACTGGCTGATCATCATGGTGGACCAGGCGGTGTCGTAGGCCTTCATGCACACGAAGGCGATGTCGACCGGCGGCTCCTTGGCGAGCTGCTGCACGTCGGTGATGTGCAGGGCGCGCACCGGGACGGTGAACTCGGCGAAGTCCTTGGCGTGGGTGACGCGCAGCCCGTGCTTGCGCATGTGCTCGACATGCTCGGGCCAGGCATCGATGAAGGTGACGTCCTCGCCGGCCTGTACCATGTGCGCGCCGGCGTAGCCGCCGACCGCGCCTGCTCCGACGATGGCGATTTTCTTGCCCATGCTGCGCTTCCCCAAGATGATTGTGTTGGGGGAACGTAGCGCGCGGCGGCGTGGCGCAGCAATGGCGTAGCGCGAGGCCGATCAGTCCCAGTTCAGTACCCCCCACCCCCGACCCCTCCCCGCGTCGTGTCGAAGACACGCCTTCGGCATGATGGGGAGGGGAGCCGTGCGGCTCCGCAAATCTATTCGGCCGTGACGGGAAGGCCGGAGGGGTCGTCGCGGTGGACGTGCAGGCTGTCGATGATGAAGTCCTGCAGGGCGCCGGCTTGCAGGTAGCGCTCGACCTGCTCGTCCGGGACGGTGCCGATGTCGCCGATGGTCTTGCGGCAGGAGGGCGCGCCGCAGCCGCAGGGCATCTTCCAGAAGGCCGTGAGCACACTGGCGCGTAGGGTCATGGAATAGTCGAAGGTGATCTCGGTGCCGCGCGCAATGTCGGTCAGCGCGATCAGGTTGACCTCGTTGGCGATGCCGGCGTTGGCGCCGCAGCTGTGGTTGAACAGGATCGAGACCTCGTCGAGCACGACGTACTCGTATGTGCGGATGGGCAGCGGGTCGCCGATGCGAATGTCGCCGGTGAGGACTCCGGCGATGCAGCCCAGCAGGGAGACGCGTCGTCCTCCCATGCGATGAATGAGCTCGCCTTTGCGGATATCGACCTCGGCGAATACGCCCCTGCCGGCGATCGTCGAGGACTTGGACGGCCAATCGCATGTCATTCTCCCTCGCGGCCATTGCGGTGTGCGCAGAGTTGTAGCGAGCGCGGCGGAGGCGGACTGTTACCTAGGTCACAGGAAGATGATTGGGCTGGCCGCCGATATGCTCGGGCCTGGAACTCGCGACATACCAAGGTCTTATTGGTTTGGAGACTGTGTGTCAGGGGCCGGTTCGGCCAAGTTGCCGAGCGCTGGGCACACGCGAAGGAGGGGCCATGCCTACTTGGAAGATCTGTCGGCGGCTGCCGGCATTATGCTTATGACGCTGGCTTCTGCCGAGGCTGCACCGATGACGGGTGCATCCGATGCAGTCGAGGCGCAGGGGGCGACATCAGCCTCTGACGTCACCCAGGTGACCTACCGGCGAGGGTATCGTGGCAGCTACGGCTACGGCGGTGGCTACGTGGCGGCTACGGTCATACGGCACTATCGGCTATCGCTACGGGTCGGGTGCGTTTATCGGTCTGGGTGCCGGCATCGTGGCGGGCGCGATCATCGCCAACAACTACTACCGGCCGCGGGCAGGCTACTACTACGACGACTATGCCTATGAGGGGCCGTACTACCGCCCGGCCGGCTACGGCGGCGACCCGCGCGTGCTGTGCGCGGAGAACTTCCGCTCCTACGAGTGGAAGACCGGCCTCTACACGACCTACGGCGGCGAGAAGAAGCTCTGCCCGTACCTGCAGTAGCGGTCTTAAGTCAGTTTGCCTGGGTCCCGGATCGCTAGTGCGTAGCGTCCGGGATTACGGGGGCGTGAGCGTCAGGCAGCTGTACCTGCCTGGCGCTCGTGCGCAGCAGATCGATGAAGGCGTCGGGGTCGGTGACGGGCAGCGAGCATACCGGGCCGATGCAGGCGTAGGCGGTGGGCTCGTCCGTTGACGGCGGTCTTGCCGGCCAGGGCCGGGCTCGAGGGAAGCTGCGAGGCGTCAACCACCTGCTGCACCGCGCCGGGTAGCGACAGGCGCAGCATGGCGCGGGCGAGGTCGGCCGAGGCGGCTTCGTCCTCCGTTTTGATCACCACCACCTGCTGGGGCGCGATCAGGTCGAAGGTGCCGGCCAGCACGCCGCAGTGGCCGAGCGTGTTGCGGCCGAGTTCGGCGGCGAAGGCCTGCGGGATGGCCATGGCGCGGTCGAGGTAGGCCTGCTTGCCGGTCAGCAGGTGCAGGGCCGCCAGGTTGGAAATCATGATCGCGTTGGCGTTGGGCGTGGCGTCGTCGTGGGCGCCGCGCATGCGCACGATCACGTCGGGCGTGTCGTCGGCGGTGAAGGCGTAGCCGCCGCCGTCGGCGACCCAGTAGTGCGCATCGAGCACGGCGCACCAGCGCTCGGCGGCTTCGAGGTAGGCCGGCGTGTTGGTGGCCTGGTAGAGACGCAGCGCGCCCCACATCATGTTGGCGTAGTCGCTGGCGGTGGCCGGCGCCTTGGCCTGGCCGGCGCGGTAGGAGTGGATCAGGCGGCCGCCGTCCTGCATGCGCTCGGCCACGAACTTGAAGGCGGTCTCGGCGGCGGCGAGCCAGTCGGGGCGGTCGAACACGCGGGCGGCGTGGGCGAGCGCGGCGATCATCAGGCCGTTCCAGTCGGCCAGCACCTTGTCGTCCCAGCCGGGGCGGATGCGGCCATCGCGGCGGGCGAGCAGCTTGGCGCGCATGGCGGCCAGCGCATTCTCCTCGTCCGGTGAGCCGAGCTGCAGACTGTGCAGGCGGTTGAGGATGGTGTGGCCTTCCCAGTTGCCGGCGTCGCTGACGTCGTAGGCCGCGCAGAAGGTCGCGGCGTCGGCCTCGCCCAGCACCTCGACGATCTCGGACTTGGTCCAGACGTAGAACTTGCCTTCCTCGCCTTCGCTGTCGGCGTCGAGCGAGGCTGCGAACCCGCCGCCCTCGGCGATCATCTCGCGCAGCAGCCATTGCGCGGTCTCGTCGATGCGGCGCGCGTAGAGCTGGTTGCCGCCCTCGCGGTAGACCTCGCACATCAGGTCGATCAGCAGGGCGTTGTCGTAGAGCATCTTCTCGAAGTGCGGCACCAGCCAGTGCGCGTCGACCGAGTAGCGGGCAAAGCCGCCGCCGAGGTGATCGTAGATGCCGCCCTGGCAGATGTTGGCGAGCGTGACCTCCACCGCCTGGCGCGCGGGCGCGTGGCCATAGCGGATGGCGCCGCGCCACAGCAGCCAGAAGAAGCTCCATTGCGGAAACTTCGGTGCGCCGGACAGTCCGCCGTGCACGCCGTCGACGGCGCCGACCATGCGCGAGGTGAGATCCGACAGCACCTCGTCATTGATGTTGGCGGCGCCGGATGGCTGCCGCTCCTTGAGGGCGTTGACCAGCAGGCCGGCGTTGTGGGCGACCTTGTCGGGCTCCTCGCGGTAGATGCGGGAGACCTCGCGCAGCACGTCGGGAAAGCCGGGGCGGCCGTAGCGGGGCGTCGGCGGGAAGTAGGTGCCGCCCCAGAACGGGCGCGCCTGGCTGTCGAGGAACATGGTGAGCGGCCAGCCGCCCTGCTCGCCCAGGGAGTGCAGCGCGCGCATGTAGATGGCGTCGATGTCGGGCCGTTCCTCGCGGTCGACCTTGATGTTCACGAACAGCTCGTTCATGACCGCGGCGGTCTCGGCGCTCTCGAAGCTCTCGTGCGCCATGACGTGGCACCAGTGGCAGGCGGCATAGCCGACGGAGAGCAGGATCGGCTTGTTGGTGGCCTTGGCTTCGGCCAGCGCCTCGGGTCCCCACGCCCACCAGTGCACGGGGTTGTCCTGGTGCTGCAGGAGGTAGGGGCTGGTCTCGCGGTTGAGGCGGTTTTGGGTCATGGCGGCGAGGGTAGCGCGGATCGGGGCGGAGGGAAAACCGGCTGGCTGCAGCACAGATCGACCGGAATGTTTCACGTGAAACATCGCAGAGAGTTGCTTGGATCCCCGCTTGCGTGCGGTAGGCACATCTTCGACACGACGCGGGGAATGATGCGTCTAACGCCTAGGGTGCGAGTTCTTCGTAGGGGTTCGCGATCGGCTTTCGGATGCGTGTGTCGACGCGAGCTTTGCGCAGTTCGTCGCCAGCCTCGTACTGCCGTGCACGACCTTGGCCCTTGGGTTTCAGGATGCCGAGTTTGGCGAGCACCTTGAGGTCCCGACTTGCCGTGAATTGGGATTCGCCCGTTGCATTCCGATAGCGTGTGTTCGTCAAGCTGAGTCCCAACGCCACATCAAAGAGCGGTAAGGCAACTCGCTCGTGAAGTCCCTCACGCTGGCAAATGGATTCAATGCGCTCATACAGCCGACCGTATTCGTCGTTGCGTCGTATGCTTCGTGCGGCTTGCTGATGATGCGCGGTCAGGCAGAAGCGCACCCACGGCATTGCGTCGCCCTCGGGGTGCCAACTCCCTTGGCCCACGTCTGCCAGCACCCGATAGTAGGGGGTGTTGTGATTTCCAAGCCATTCCTCGATGCTCGAGAAGACGGGATCGAAGTGGCCTTCGAGGGCAAGCACGAGCGTTTGGACGCGCCCTCGACATCCGACCGTTACCGTCCCTGAAGGGATGGATCATGGTCAGGTTCAGGTGAGCCATTGCCCCAGTCACGAGGGCTGACTGCTTTGCGCCAGCCTGCAGATACCCAACCAGTTCGTCGACTAAGGCATCTACTTTGTCTCTGTCCGGCGCCTGCATAGACTGTATCGCCGGTCGCGGAGTCGACGACAAAGATGGGGCCTGACCTGAATTGACCTGAGTTCGCCCTCGCTATGTCGTGCGAGGTCATCATGAACTGAAGGGCCTTCAGGAACGCCTTGCTGTACTCGAACGACGTGTCTTGCGCGGTTTGCAGGATGCAAGTCATGGCTTGTTGATATCCGCGGACAGCGAACCAAGCCTCCGTTGGCTCATCTGGCGGAAGCTCGTTGTCCACGGCTGCTACCGCCTCATCCATGGATGAGTGATAACCCTCGATGCTGTTGGAGCCCTGGATCGCGCGAGCGAAGGTGATCTTGCGCAGTGTACCGGTCCACTTTCGGGGAGCATTCTGGGTAGAAGATCGCAGCCGTTGCCGTTGGCTCTGGATCATTTCCAGCACCACCAGGTCTTGCCGAGCCAGCGGAGGTTCTCGGTAAATCATGGAATGCTCGGTTGTTCTATTGCAGTTGACAAAATGCTAGATTCAATCTAGCGTAAAGTCAAGATCAATAGAACAATCGAGCATGCTTGGTGGCGAAGGCATGTATTGTCATGCCGTGTCCGCCCATGGGCAGACGTGCCTCAAGTCTGAGGATAGGCAGACGAAGGAAAGGCTTGGTCCAGAACGCTGAACCGCAAAGACATTAGGACTTGCCAATTGTCGCAATCTACCTCGGAACAACCCCCATGATCCTCGGACATCCGGTGAGCGAGTTGCTTTGGCTCGCGGCGGCGATTGGCGTTGGCGGGCGTGGCGACGGGACTGTTCGCGGGGCTGTTCGGGGTGGGCGGCGGGGCGGTGATCGTGCCGGTGCTGTTCGAGGTGTTCCGCATCTTCGAGGTGCCGGAGGCGGTGCGCATGCAGCTGTGCGTCGGTACCTCGCTCGCCATCATCATGCCGACCAGCATCAGCTCCTATCGCGCGCACATGGCGCGAGGGTTCGTGATCCCCGGCATCGTGCGGCGTGGATCGTGCCGGTGGTGGCTGGCGTGGCGGCCGGGGCGGTGCTTGCTGCCTATGCGCCGCCGGCGGTGTTCAAGATCGCGTTCGTGCTGATCGCCGGATTGATCGCGGCATCAAGATGCTGGCCAACCGCGAGCTGGGTGGTGGCTTCGACGCTGCCGGGACCTGGCTGATGCGGGCCAGCGGATTTCTGATCGGCCTGTCGTCGTCGCTGATGGGGGTCGGCGGCGGGTCGCTGGCGACCATCACGCTGACGCTGTACGGCCAGCCGCTGCACAATGCGATTGCCACGTCGGCGGGCATCGGCGTGCCGATCACGGTGGCCGGCGCCATCGGCTACATGCTGGCGGGGCTGCCGCATCTGGCGCAGCTGCCGCCGCTGTCGATCGGATTCGTGTCGATCATCGGCGTGGTTGCTGATGGCGCCGATCTCCAGCCTGGTGGCGCCGTTCGGCGCGCGGTTGACGCACAGCCTGCCGAAGCGGCAGCTGGAGATCGCGTTTGCCGTGTTCCTGCTGGCGGTGGCGGCGCGGTTCCTGGTGAGCCTGCTTTGGCCGGTGAGTCGCGCTCGTCGACCCATGGCTCGCACTTCGCAGGACGATGTCGCGGATGGAGGGCTGCCAGCGCGGCTGCCCCGACATGCGTGATAGCCGTGCCCCCGGAGAGAAGCTGGGCAAGGACTCCGTGATAGAACGAACCCCAGTGAAGCAGCATGGCAACGGCGATACCATCTTTGCGCTGTCGAGCGGGCACGGGCGGGCCGGCGTTGCGGTGATCCGCGTGTCGGGGCCGGCTGCCGGCGTGGTGCATCGAGCGGATGGCGGCGCCGAAGCCGAAGCCGCGCTTGGCCGCGTTCCGCACCGTCGAGCATCCGCGGCAGCGGCGAGGTGCTGGACCGGCGCTGGTGCTGTGGTTCCCCGGCGCCCAAGAGCGAGACCGGCGAGGACATGGCCGAGCTGCAGGTGCACGGCGGCCGGGCGGTGGTGGCCGGTGTGCTTGGCGGCGGTCGGCAGGATCGAGGGCTGCAGGCTGGCCGAGCCCGGCGAGTTCGCGCGGCGCGCCTTCGAGAACGGCAAGCTCGATTTGACCGGCGTCGAGGGCCTGGCCGACCTGATCGATGCGGAGACGGCGGCGCAGCGTCGGCAGGCGTTGCGGCAGGCCGATGGTGCGCTGGCGAAGATTGTACGGCGGATGGCGGAGCGAGCTGATCGAGGCGATGGCGCTGCTGGAGGCGGCGATCGATTTCTCCGACGAGGGCGATGTCGCGCGCGATGCCGAGGCGATGTCGCGGGAGAGAGTGCGGCGCTGCGCGATGCAATCGCCCGGCATCTGGATGACGGCCATCGCGGCGAGCTGGTGCGCGATGGCTTCCAGGTGGTGCTGGCGGGCGCGCCGAATTCCGGCAAGTCGAGTCTGCTCAATGCGCTGGCGCGGCGGGATGTGGCGATCGTCTCGGACGAGGCGGGGACAACCCGCGACATCATCGAGGTGAAGCTCGACCTCGAGGGCCTGCCGATGGTGGTCAGCGATACGGCGGGGATACGCGAGGCGGCCGGCAAGGTCGAGCAGGAGGGAATCCGCCGGGCGCTGCAGCGGGCCGGAGCAGGCCGACCTGGTGGTGTGGCTGGTCGATGCGACCTGCGGAGGAGCTGCGCTCGCGCCTCCTGTCCGTCGGCAGGATCGGGACGGTCGCGGCGCCGGTACGCTGGTGGTGCTGAGCAAGTCCGACCTAGTCGATGCCGGACGGCAGCCGGCGGTCGCGGGAGCGATCCGTGTGTCGGTGGTCACCGGCGAGGGGATCGACGCGCTGACCGGGCTGCTGGCCGACGCGGCCCGTGCCCGCATCGGGTCCGACGAGGCGCCGGCCTTGACGCAGGCACGGCACCGCCACCATCTCGAGCAGTGCCTGGGATCGCTCCGTGCGGCGCTTGCTCAGCGGGCAGGCGCCAGCGAACTCGCGGCCGAGGACCTGCGGCGCGCGGCGGACGCGCTCGGCCGCGTGACCGGCGCAGTCGATGTCGAGGACGTGCTGGACGCGGTGTTCGGGCGCTTCTGCATCGGCAAGTGAGGCGGCGCGCACGGCCCGATGTTTCACGTGAAACAGTCGGGCAAGAGCTGCCCTGTCGGCCTGGCCGGCGGTTGGGTGTCAGACCCGGAGGGTCTGACACCGTTCCGAGCGCGGCATTGTTTCACGTGAAACAACGGCGGCTTGTCAGATGCGGATGCGGCCTTCCAGGAAGACGACGGCGCTGCCGCCGAGCCGGACGCGCGAGCCGAGATCCTCGCAGCGAACGATGCCGCCGCGCTGGGAAAGCTGGCGGCCGATGAGCTGCTTCTTGCCGAGGCGCTCGGCCCAATAGGGGGTGAGGCAGAGGTGGGCCACGCCCGACACCGGGTCTTCGGGCACGCCGTTGGCGGGGGCGAAGAAGCGGGAGACGAAATCGGCATCGCCGGTGGCAGGCGCCGTGACGATGACGGCGGGCAGGTCGAGTGCGGCGATGACGGCCATGTCCGGGGTCAGCGCGGCGATCGTCGTCGGGGTGCTCGAAGACGCACAGGTAGTGCTTGGCGGCCAGCACGGCCTTCGGCGGCCGGCCCAATCCGCGCGCCAGCGTGGGTGGCGGCTCGATGGCTCTCGGCGGCAGGGCCGGCATCTCGAGGGTGAGGGAGGCGCCGTCGCGCACTGACGCTAATTCGTCGCCGCCGCTGAGGAAGCGAACCGAGCTCGCGCCCGGCTGCAGGCGCTCCAGCACCAGGAACCCGGCGGCCAGGGTGGCGTGGCCGATCAGGTCGACCTCGCGCGTCGGCGTGAACCAGCGGATGCCGAAGCCGCCGCGTTTGCGGGTCGGGCGCGAAGAAGACGGTCTCGGACAGGTTCATCTCCGAGGCGATGGCCTGCATGGTCGAGGCCGGCAGCCAGGCGTCGAGAGGGCAGACGGCGGCGGGGTTGCCGGTCAGGGGCCGGTCGGCGAAGGCGTCGATGATGTAAATCGGCAGGTCCATGTGCATTGCTCCAATCGGGTTGGATGCAGGCCCGCATTCGGATAGGTTGCGCGCAAATTCTGGTCCAGTGTGATGATCGAGAAATTCGCCGGAACTTGCGGCATGGCTGGGAGCGAATTTCTCGATCTGAATCACACTGGCAAACCCAAGATCTTAGTGTCCCTTGCGCTTCCGAAGTTCGCTCGGGACGTTTGCGGCACGGTTTGGCGAACTTCGGAAGCGGGACACTAAGGCGAACGCGGATATGTCCAGGCAAGACTTCGACGTCATCGTGGTCGGTGGCGGCCATGCCGGCTGTGAGGCCGCCGCGGCTGCCGCCCGCATGGGTGCGCGCACGGCGCTGGTCACGCATCGCTTCGACACCATCGGCGAGATGTCCTGCAATCCGGCCATCGGCGGGCTCGGCAAGGGCCACCTGGTGCGCGAGATCGATGCGCTGGACGGCCTGATGGGCCGGGTCGCCGATGCGGCGGGTATCCAGTTCCGCCTGCTCAACCGGTCGAAGGGGCCGGCGGTGCAGGGGCCCCGCGCCCAGGCCGACCGCAAGCTCTACCGGGCCGCCATGCAGGCGGCGATCCGGGCCACGCCCAACCTCGAGGTGATCGAGGGGGCGGTGGGGGACCTGATCGTCGAGAATGGCCGCGTCGCCGGCGTCGTGGCGGCGGTGGCCAGGCGATCGCATGCCCGGGCGGTGGTCATCACCACCGGCACCTTCCTGCGCGGCCTGATCCATATGGGCGAGCGCAAGATCCCGGCCGGACGCGTCGGCGAGCCGCCGGCGCTCGGCCTCTCCGATCGCTTCATGGCCCTCGGGCTGCGCCTCGGCCGGCTCAAGACCGGCACGCCGGCGCGCCTCGATGGCCGCTCGATCGACTGGGCGAGCCTCGAAATGCAGGCCGGCGATGACGATCCGGTGCCGTTCTCCTTCCTCACCGAGCGGATTGCCAACCGGCAGATCGCCTGCGGGGTCACGGCCACCAGCGAGGCCACCCACGCCATCATCCGCGCCAACCTGCACCGGGCGCCCATGTATTCCGGGCAGATCGAGGGGGTCGGGCCCGCGCTATTGCCCGTCGATCGAGGACAAGGTGGTGCGTTTCGCCGAGCCGCACAGCGCACCAGATCTTCCTGGAGCCCGAGGGCCTCGACGACGACACGGTCTATCCGAACGGGGTCTCGACCTCGCTGCCGGCCGAGGTGCAGGAGGCGTTTCTGCGCACCATTCCGGGGCTGGAGAAGGTGGTCATCAAGCGGCCGGGCTATGCCATCGAGTACGACTACATCGACCCGCGCGAGCTGCTGCCGACCCTGGAGGTGAAGGCGCTGTCCGGCCTGTTCCTGGCCGGCCAGATCAACGGCACCACCGGCTACGAAGAGGCCGGTGCCCAGGGTCTGGCGGCCGGCATCAACGCGGCGCTGAAGGCCGGCGGCGACGCGCCGCGAGTTCATCGTTTCCCGCGCCGACGGCTACATGGGCGTGATGATCGACGATCTGGTCACCCGCGGCGTGTCCGAGCCCTATCGCATGTTCACCTCGCGGGCCGAATATCGCCTGCGGCTCAGGGCCGACAACGCGGACCAGCGCCTGACGGAAGCCGGCATCGCCCTGGGCTGCGTCGGAGCTGAGCGCAGCAACGCCTTTGCGCGCAAGAGCCAGGCCTTGCAGGAGGGCCGCGGGCTGCTGGAGAGCCTGACCATCACGCCCAACGAGGCGGCCCGGCATGGCCTCGAGATCAACAAGGACGGCCGCCGACGCACGGCGTTCGAGCTGCTGGCCTACCCTGGCATCGACCTGGCGCGGCTGCAGCCCGTCTGGCCGGAGGTCGGCAATATCGCCCCCAAGATCGCGGCCCAGCTCGAGGTCGATGCCCGTTACGCTTCGTACGTGGAGCGGCAGGAGGCGGATGTGTTGGCATTCCGCAAGGAGGAGGGGGTGCGCATTCCTCCCGACTTCGACTATGCCGCGGTGGCCAGCCTGTCGGCCGAAGTGCGCCAGAAGCTGGAGCGGCTGCGCCCTGCCACCCTGGCCCAGGCCAGCCGCATGGAAGGCATGACCCCGGCAGCGCTCATGCTGCTGCTGGCCCATCTGCGAAAGGCGCCAGGCCGCAAGTCAGCTTGACCGTAGTCTAGTACACACCCGTCATCCCGGAAGCCGAGGCACAGCCGAGACTATCCGGGATCTCTATCGGCGGAGGTTGTGATAGGTCCCGGCTCTGCGGGATCGCGCTTCAGCGCAATTCCACAGGCCGGGATGATGGCGTGAAGCGGGGCCACCCGCACAAGGCGCCAGTCGCAAAGCAGCTTGACCTTTGCCTCGGGGCGGACCGTGTTGTTTCACGTGGAACACTCGCGTGGCGAGCGCACACGCCTGTAGAACAATCTAGGGTGGCATCCGAGGCCGGCTCCTCCTCCTGCGTGACATGCGCCACGTGTTGCGCGTAAGCAGGCGTATGCCTTCCGAGATTCGCCAGATCGCCACTCCTGGGGACTTCGCGGCCGTCTTCGATGTTTCACGTGAAACAGTCGAGCGGCTGGAGGTCTACGCGGCGCTGCTGCGGCAATGGCAGAAGGCCGTCAACCTGGTGGCGCCCAGCACGCTGGATGCCGTCTGGCACCGCCATTTCGCCGATTCCGCGCAGATTCTCCGGCTGGCCCCCGAGGGCACGCGCTCGTGGGTCGACCTCGGCTCCGGCGCCGGCTTCCCGGGCCTGGTGGTGGCTATCCTGCTGGCGGACCCTCGACGGCAATCGTCCCCCTCCCCCTTGTGGGGAGGGGACAGGGGCGGGGGTAAAGCCGAGAGGGCCCCCTTGAAGAAACCCCCCACCCCCGACCCCTCCCCACAAGGGGGAGGGGAGCCACCGGGGGCCAATCGCCTCACGCTGATCGAGAGCGATTCGCGCAAGTGCGCCTTCCTGCGCGAGGTTGCCCGCAAGACGGGTGTCACTGTGGAAATCCTGTCGGCAAGGATCGAGTTGGCGGCGACTCAAGCTAAGCTTGATTCGCCAGAAGTGGTTTCGGCGCGTGCACTTGCTCCCCTCGACCGCCTGCTCGGCTTGGCGGCCCCCTTGTTCACGCCTGCTACGGTGGGCGTATTCTTGAAGGGGCGCGACGCCGCCGCAGAGGTCGAGACAGCCGCAAAGGCATGGACATTCGCAGTCGAGATGGTTCCCAGCATTACCGAAGCCACCGGGCGCGTTGTCGTCATTCGCGATCTGCAACCCAAATCGAAGGATTAGAGCCGTGATCGGCACGCTCCGCGTCCTTGCCATATCCAACCAGAAGGGCGGCGTCGGCAAGACCACCACCGCCATCAACCTCGGCACCGCGCTGGCTGCCGTCGGCGAGAAGGTGTTGATCCTCGACCTCGACCCACAGGGCAACGCCTCGACCGGTGTCGGGATCTCGGACGACACGCGGCCCATCACCAGCTTCGACGTGCTGTCGGGCAAATCCAGCATCGCCAAGGCTGCGGTGCGGACGTTGGTGCCGAACCTGTCCATCGTGCCGGCCAATTCCGACCTGGTCGGCCTGGAAGCCGAGATGATGGAGGCGGGCAACCGCCCATTCCGCTTGCGCGACGCCGTAACCGCGTTGATCGCCGATCAGCGCGCCCGGCCGAACGAGGTGCCCTACAATTACCTGCTGATCGACTGCCCGCCGTCGCTGAACCTGCTCACCCTCAACGCCATGGTGGCGGCGCATGCCGTGCTGGTGCCGGTGCAGTGCGAGTTCTTCGCGCTGGAAGGCATTTCGCAGCTCAAGCAAACCATCGACCAGATCAAGGCGACGCTCAATCCGGGCCTGGAGATCCAGGGCGTGGTGCTGACCATGCACGACTCGCGCACGGCGCTGTCCAAGGAGGTCGAGACCGAGGTGCGGGCCTTCTTTGGCCAAAAGGTCTACGCCACCATGATCCGCCGCAACGTCAAGGTCGCCGAGGCGCCCTCGCACGGCAAGCCGATCCTGATCTACGACTATGACTGCCACGGCAGCCAGGACTACATCAGGCTCGCCACCGAGGTGATCCAGCGCGAGCGCCAGCTGCGGGCGGCATAACGGCGCCCGGATCGCATCCGTGGTTTCCCGCAAGGACGATGCATGTCAGACAATCCAGGCAACATAGGAATCCCGATGGTGGTCCCCATGCAGAAGGGTCGGCTCGGCCGCGGCCTCGCGTCGCTGATCGGCGAGGCGCCGAGTGCCGCGGCGCCGCGCCTGCCGTCCGAGGGCGAGCAGCGTCTGCTCAATATCGACCAGCTGCGTGCGGGTCCCTTCAACCCGCGCAAGGACTTCCGCGACGCGGAGCTGGCCGAGCTGGCCGAACTCGATCCGCCAGAAGGGCCTCGTGCAGCCGATCGTGGCCCGTCCGGATGGCCGTGGCGGCTTCGAGATCGTCGCCGGCGAGCGGCGCTGGCGCGCGGCACAGCGGGCCGGCGTGCACCAGGTGCCGGTGATCGTCCGGGAGCTGAGCCGACCAGGAAGCGCTCGAGATCGCCATCGTCGAGAACGTGCAGCGGTCGGACCTCAACGCCATCGAGGAGGCGACCGGCTACAACGAGCTGATGGAGCGCTTCGGCTACACCCAGGAGCAGCTGTCGGAGGTGATCGGCAAGAGCCGCAGCCATCTCGCCAACACGATGCGCCTTTTGAAGCTGCCGGCCGAAGTGCGCGCCATGGTGCAGGAGGGCAAGCTCACGGCCGGGCACGGCCGCGCATTGGTGGGCCGCGACGATGCCGTGCAGCTCGCCGACCAGATCGTCGATCGCCAGCTCAACGTACGCGCGGCCGAGGCGCTGGTGCAGGACAACCCGCGCGCCGATCGCGACGGCGGTTCCGGCACCAATCCTACACCGCGTCGCAAGGACAAGGACCCCGACACGCGCGCCTTCGAGAAGGACCTGGCCGACGGCCTCGGCCTGAAGGTCGAGATCAAGGGCGGCTCCGGCGAGAGCGGCGTGCTGACCATCAAGTACGGCAACTACGAGCAGCTCGACTATCTGCGCGCCCGCCTGCTCGGCCTGCCGTCGAGCTCGTAACCGCCAATCCCGTCTGCTGATCTCATGCGTCGGAGCCTCGCCGCTCCGGCGCATGATCAATTTGCGCGGCATTGACAATCGGCTGTCGTTTTGACAATAGATTGTCATGAGTACGCAAAAACAGAGCGCGAGCGAAGGTACGCTCAGCGCCCTGATCGTCGAGGTGTTCCGGCTGAACGGCTGCCTGCTGGAAGCCGGCGACAGCCTGGTGGGCGACGTTGGGCTGACCAGCGCGCGCTGGCAGGTTCTGGGGGCGATCGCGGCGACAGACACGCCGCTGCCGGTGGCGCATCTCGCTCGCAACATGGGCCTGACCCGCCAGGCGGTGCAGCGCATCGCCAACGAGCTGGATCGCGACGGCCTGATCCGCTTCGCGCCGAACCCGCATCACGAGCGCGCCAAGCTGGTGCTGCTCACCGAAGACGGCAGCCGCGCCTTCGCGACCGCCATGCGCCGACAGGCGCCTTGGGCGGCGCGACTTGGCAGAGGCCTCAAGCCAACCGACCTCGAGACGACGCTGCGCGTGGTCGCGCACCTGCGCCGGCGTCTCGAGGACGATCCTGATCTGTAACGCGCAACACGGAGCATCTTGCCATGCGTACGAGAGTCTCGCCGGTCCTTCTCGCCCTGGCGCTGGCCGCGTTCTTCACCGGTGCGGCCGTCTACATCAGCCTGATCGAGCAGCCCGCTCGGTTGCTGCTCGATCAATCGCAGCGCTGCTGATCGAATGGCAAAACAGCTATCCGGCCGCGCCAAGCGCATGCAGGGATCGATCGCCATCGCTGCGGCGCTTGCCGCGGTCTGGGCAGCATGGGCCACGCGCGATTGGCGCTGGTTGGTTGGCGCTACGCTGATGCTCGCCAACTGGCCCTACACGCTGATCACGCTGATGCCGATCAACCGCACGCTGATGGCGCTGGCGCCGGAAGCGGCCAGCGGCTCCAGCCGTGCGCTGATCGAGCAGTGGGGCTCACTGCATGGCGTTCGCTGCGGCCTCGGCATCCTGGCGACCGTAGCGCTGCTGTGGCCGCTCGCTACTCCCCGAGCGGCCGCGGCTCGAACCGGCCCAGCGAGCGCACCCGGTCGTACATGACGATGGCGCCGGCCATGGCCACGTTGATGCAGAAGCTGGTCGGGATCTTCACCACGTGGTCGCAACGGTCGAGCAGCGCCGGCGACAGCGATCCCATCTCCGGCCCCAGCACATAGGCCGCCTGCCGCGGGTGGTGAAAGCTCGGCAGATCGATCGCGTCCTCCAGCAGCTCGACGCCGACCAGCCGGCAGCCTTTCGGCAGCTGCATCGCCTCGAGGCTGGCCCAGTCGTAGTGCGGCAGATGCTGGGCGCCCTTGGAGGTGTCCGCGCGCGCCTCCAGCGCCTGATAGGTGGCGCCGATGGTGAAGGTGAAGCTGGCGCCGAAGCCGTGCGCCGAGCGCATCAGATTGCCGAGGTTGAGGCTTTTCGAGATGCGCTCCGCGCCGATCGCGAAGTAGCCGCGGCCGCGTGAGGTGCCGGTTTGACGCATAGTTTCTTGCCCTTGTGCAGTGCACGGGCACCTGCTGCCCGGCCCTGCGGCTGTTGTCCTTTGTGCGCCGGCCTGCTTCCCCTCGATTGCCGTTTCCGCTAATAGGCAAAGGAAGGGCCGCAGCTCAACGCTGGCCGGAATCTACGACCTAGGGAGGTTTTCGACCATGAAGTTCAGGATTTTGCTGGCTGCGGCTGCCCTCACCGCCATGAGCGTGATGGGAGCCCAGGCACAGCAGCAGCTCAACATCGCCACCGGCGGCACGGGCGGCGTCTATTACCCGCTGGGCGGCGGTTTCGGCAACATCCTCGGCAAGGAATATCCGGGCATGACGGTCACCGCGCAGGTGACCGGCGGGTCGGTCGCCAACCTGCAGCTGGTCGGCTCGGGCAAGGCCGACATGGCCTACTCGCAGGTCGACGCGGCCTGGGACGCCGTCAACGGCAAGGACAAGTTCCCCGCCAAGCTGCCGATCCGCGCCCTGGTGGTCATGTACGCCAACCACATGCACGTCGTGACGGTCGACGGCACCGGCATCACCAAGATCGAGGACCTGAAGGGCAAGCGCGTGTCGACGGGCTCGCCCGGCAGCGCCACCGAGGTGTTTGCCAATCGCGTGCTCGAGGCCGCCGGCATCGATCACGAGAAGGACATCAAGAAGGAGCGCCTCGGCGTTGCCGAGAGCGTCAATGCCATCAAGGACAAGAAGATCGATGCCTTCATGTGGGTGGGCGGGCTGCCGACCGCGGCCGTCACCGATCTGGCTTCGACGCCCAACACCAAGGTCAAGCTGATCGATTTCGCGCATCTGACCGGCAAGATGAACGACAAGTACGGCCCGCTCTATGCCGAGAACACCATCCCGGCCGCGACCTACAAGGGCATGGACAAGGACAACCTGAACAACTCGGTCTGGAACATCCTGGTGGTCAACGAGAGCACGCCCGAGGACCTGGCCTACAAGCTCACCAAGACCATGCTGGAGAAGCGCGACGACCTGGCCCTGGTGCACAAAGAGGCGCTGAACATCAAGCCCGAACTGCAGAGCAGCAAGCGGGCCGGCATCGAATGGCATCCCGGCGCTCTTAAGTATTTCAAGGAAAAGGGCATCAAGCTCGACTGAAGGCCTATAGCGCGACCCTATCATGCTCGTGCGACTGCCGGATCGAAGGGTCCGGCAGTTTGCTTTTGCGGGGCTGCCGGCGAAGGGGTTGCGCAGGTCCTTACCCGCGGTGGCCGCTTCGTGTACGATGCGGCCAACAAGCCAGATAAGGCCGCCAGGCCACGGGGAGGGAGTGCGCGTGGAAACGAGCCCCATAAAGGCCACGCGATAGGACTGTCGTCCCGCCGGACGCCGACCTGTCCGAGGACGCGCGCGAGAAGCTCGAGCAGTACATCGAGGAAGAGGAAGGCGCGTTCAACCGGCTGAGCGGCTGGGTCGGTATCGGCATCACCGCTGCTGCCGTGTTCGTCTCGCTGTTCCACCTGTACGCGGCCTACGACATCGTTCCCGCGCACGTGCTGCGCCCGGCCCACGTCGGCATGGTGCTGGTGCTCTGCTTCCTGCTGTTCCCGATGGCGCGCAGGTTCCGCGACCGCATCCGCTGGTGGGACTATCTGTTCGCCGCGGCCAGCGCCGCCACCATCGGCTACGTGCTCTCGCAGGGTGCCTACTTCGGTGATCGCGCGACCATGCCGACCACCACCGACTACTACGTCGGTGTCGTCTTCATCGTGCTGCTGCTCGAAGGCACGCGCCGCGCCACCGGCTGGATCATGCCGGGCGTGGCCATCGCCTTTCTGCTCTACGCCATCTACGGCAAGTATCTGCCGCCGCCCTGGACGCATCGCGGCTATCCCCTCGATGATCTCGTCGCGCACCTCTACATGACGCTCGAAGGCATCTTCGGCACGACCGTCGATGTGGCCTCCAGCCTGATCATTCTGTTCACGATCTTCGGCGCCGTGCTGCAGAGTCGGGCGCTGGCCGTTTCTTCATCGATTTCTCGTTCGCCGCCATGGGCGGCCGGCGCAACTCGGCCGGCCGCGCCGTGGTGCTGTCGTCCTTCCTGCTGGGAGGGCCGTCGGGCTCGGGGGTCGCCACCACCGTCACCATCGGCACGGTCGCGCACCCGCTGCTCGCCAAGGCCGGCTACGACAAGAACGCCGCCGGCGGGCTGCTCGCTGCGGGCGGCCTCGGCGCCATCATCTCGCCGCCGGTGCTCGGTGCCGCCGCCTTCCTGATCGCCGAGTTCCTGAAGATCTCGTACTTCGACGTGATCGTGATGGCGACCATCCCGACCGTCCTCTACTACCTCGCCATCCTGGTGATGGTGGAGATCGACGCCCGCAAGTGGGGCGGCGCCGGCGAGCTGATGGTGCCGAAGGGCACGCTTTGGACCATCACCAAGCAATACTGGTACCACTTCGGCTCGCTGATCTCGATCATCGCCTTCATGCTGCTCGGCTTCTCGCCGGTGCTGTCGGTGTTCTGGGCGACCATGCTGGCCATCATCGTCAGCTCGCTGCGCTCCGACACGGCGATCGTACCGCTGTGGGTGGTGGTTCCGCTGCTGGTTTGTCTCGGCAACGTGGTGGCTGGTCTGGTCGGGCCTGCCGACCAGCGCGTTCATCACCGAGTACTCGTCCATTCTGGTGTTCGTGCCGCTGACGGCGGCTGCCGTGCTTTGGTTCGCCGCGCCAGGAGTGGCGCCGGTCGCCCAGCGTTACGTGCAGGCCATGAAGGAGGGCACCACCGGTGTGCTCAACGTCGCCGCCACCTGCGCGACGGCCGGCATCATCGTCGGCGTGGTGACGCTGACCGGACTGGCGCAGCGCTTTGCCGATATCATCATCAGCTACGCGCAGGGCAGCCTGCTGCTCACCACCATTTTCACCGCCGCCATCGTCTGGATCGTCGGCCTCGCCGTGCCGGTCACCGCCTCCTACATCATGTGCGCGGTGATCGCCGCGCCGGCGCTGATCAAGCTCGGCGTGCCGGATTTCGCGGCGCACATGTTCATCTTCTACTACGCGGTGCTGTCGGAGGTTTCTCCGCCGACGGCACTGTCGCCGTTCGCGGCTGCGGCCATCACCGGCGGCAATCCGTATCTGACCACGCTGCAGTCGTGGAAATACACGATGCCGGCCTTCCTGGTGCCGTTCGTGTTCGTGCTCGATCCGCAAGGCATCGGCCTGCTGCTGGCGACGCCGAAAGGCGGCGGCTGGCTCGATATCGTCGAGATCGTGCTGGAGACGGGCGCCGGCATCGCCATGCTGGCGCTGGCCACGCAGGGCTGGTTCCTGAAGAAGAGCACGCCGTTCGAGACCATGCTGTTCGCGCTGGGCGGCATCCTGCTGGTGTTCCCGGCCATCATCAGCGTGATCGTCAAGCCGCTGCTGGGTGTCGACATCAATGCGTTCGTGCCGGGGCTGTCCGCATTGGGTGTACGGGTCGGCTACAACGTCGCGCTGGGCCTCATGGTGTTCGCCGCCGGCTACCTCATCCAGCGAGCGCGGCCAGCCTAGTCCGCGCCGCATCGAGGTCTTTACCAGGCCCCTGTCGGACCCTACTGTTTCAGCCAAGAAGCCCGCCGCACGGGCGGTCGCAGCGCGAGGAAAAACGCCATGCAGCTTGGGAAGGATCTGGCCGCCGTCGTCACCGGGGGCGCGTCGGGGCTCGGCGCGGCCACCGCCAGAGCACTGGCCGCCAAGGGCGTCAGGGTTGCCGTGTTCGATGTCAACGCCGAGGTGGGCGAGAAGACCGCCAAGGACATCGGCGGCCTGTTCGTCAAATGCGACGTCACCAGCGAGGCAAGCGTCGATGCTGCCCTTGCCGCCGCGCGCAAGGCGCACGGCCAGGAGCGCATTCTCGTCAATTGCGCCGGCATCGCCGCGGCCAAGCGCATCACCCGCCGCGTCAAGGAGACCAACGCCATCGAGCCGCACGACCTCGCCACCTTCACCAAGGTGATCCAGGTCAACCTGATCGGCACGTTCCTGATGATCTCCCGGAGCGTGGCCGGCATGCAGGCCGCCGCAGCCCCTCAACGACGACGCCGAGCGCGGCGTCGTCATCTGCACCTCCTCGGTGGCGGCGCAGGACGGCCAGATCGGCCAGGTCGCCTATGCCGCCTCCAAGGGCGGCGTCTACTCCATGACGCTGCCGATCGCCCGCGACCTGTCGCGCGACGGCATCCGCGTGATGACCATCCTGCCCGGGCTGTTCCTGACGCCGATGTTCGACACCCTGACCGAGGATGCCAAGAAGTCGCTGGCCGCGTCCGTGCCGTTTCCCTCGCGCCTGGGCGATCCGAAGGAATATGCGGCGCTGGCCGTGCACATCTGTGAGAACCCCATGCTGAACGGCGAGTGCATCCGCCTCGACGGCGCTTTGCGCATGGCGCCGAAGTAGGCGCGACGCTGCCGCCGTCCGTCGCAGGTCGCGGATTGAGGTGGTCGCGGAACCACGACTGCTGTATCGCGTTGTGCCGAGCGCGAGCGAGAGCTCAGCGGGGCGTTCACAGCGGGTTTGCGTAACAGATGTCGATGCGGCTTCCCTTGCATCGGCGGGGCGTTGGTGCCTCGCTTGCTGCGGCGACGCTCGTCTATGGCATCGGTGTCGTCGTTCGCCGCCGGCGTGACCGGGTACGGCGTACATCGCGTCGCGCAAGCCTTGATCGGCGATCTCGGCAGCCCGCCGAAAGCCGCGATTGCCACCGCCAAGCCGGACTTGAAAGCGCCTCCGCGCCGCGCGCGCTTCGACCGCTCAGCCAGCCGGCCGTGGTGCGCGAAGCGGCCATGACGCCGACCCAGGACCGCTGGTCCAGGCCCTCCTGGCGCCGCGGCAGCTCCGATCGCTACTACTACGGTCCGGAGTATCGGACGCTCCTCGCGCGGTTACTCACGCCGCGGCGGGTTCTTCGACGGCCTGTTCGGGTCGGATTCCGGTTGGGACCGGCCGCGCGACACCTATCGCACGGTGTGCGTGCGCATGTGCGACGGCTACTACTTTCCAGTCAGCTTTTCCGTGACGCCCGATCGCTTCGAGCGCGACCGCCAGTCCTGCGAGAACAGCTGCGGCGCCGAGGGCCGGCTGTTCGTCTATCGCAATCCTGGCGGCGAGCCCGAGGACATGCAGGATCTGCAGGGGCGGCCCTATCGCCAGCTGCGCACGGCGTTCCTCTATCGCACCGAGTATGTGGCCGACTGCAAGTGCAAGCCGCATCCGTGGGAGCAGCAGGCCAGGGACCAGCATCGCGTCTATGCGCTCGCCGCCGCCAAGCGCAAGGGCGACAAGGCGGCCGCAGCTCGAACTCGGCCGAGCTGCAGGCGCAGATGCGCGAGCCTTCAGGCGAAGCGCGGCCGACCAAGGCGGCCCGCTGGTCGCAGGGATCGGCAACCGATGCGCGCGAGTCCGCGAAAGCCGGGCAGCGCGGCTCGCGTAATGCGGCCAGCGAGGCCGAGTTGATGCGCCTCGGCACACAGCCGCGAGCCGGCGCGCGCGAGCCGGGCGGCCGGCAGCAGCAGCCAAGTCGCGACTGGGTGGGCGATCTGTGGAAGCGCGCCTATTGAATTGGCAGACTGAATTGTATCGTTGCCATTCAGCGAAAATTGGCAGCCGCGCACGCATAACCGGACGTTCGTGAGAGTTCGACCGTAGGCGGGTCTGCCGGCGATGGCGATGCGTGCTCTTGTGGGCGTTGCTTGTTGTGGCGATGGCCGTGCTCGGCCCGCAGTCGGCGCACGCGCAAGGATTGTTCCAGTTCTTCTTCGGCCCCGAGCCGGCGCCGCGGCCTCGCTTGGGTCCGCCCCGGTTCAACCCCTATCCGACCTACGACAGCGGTCTCCCTCAGGAACGCCCCGACAACCTATCGCACGCTCTGCGTGCGTACGTGCGACGGCTACTACTACCCGATCAGCTTCTCGACGATGCGCAGCGAGTTCGCGCGCGACGCCGACAAGTGCACGGCCAGCTGCGGCAGCGAAGCCCGGCTGTTCTACCATCCCAACCCCGGCGGCAAGGTCGAGGACATGGTCGACCTGACGGGCGTGGGCTATGCAAGCCTGCCGAACGCCTTCCGGTATCGGCAGTCGCTGGTGAGCGACTGCGCGTGCAAGCCCCAGCCTTGGTCCGAGGCGGAGGCAGAGCGCCATCGCGGTTATGCTCGCGCCGAGCCTTTGCCGGACGGGAGGAGGGGGCGGACCACATCTCGCGCTGCAACTGATCTGCCCTCTCCATCTCAGCGCAACGGATATGGGCCGGGTATTCCGTTCTCATCCAAACGCGGGTCTCCAGCCGGCCTCTGGCGCTAGCTGGTGGATCAGTTCCGTCATGCTGAGGGCCAACTTCAGTTCCATGTTGCGCGCAAGTACAGACCGATAGTACGGGATGCGGAATGCTTTGGCGTGCGCTGGGGAAATCTGCTGCAAAGTTCACAATGGAGCAACAACCGATGAAGATGAAATCGCCTATCGCGCTGGCCGTCGCTCTGGCGCTGGCAGCAAGCGTACCCATGACGACGGCGTCGGCCCAGGGCCCGATGTCGTCGCATCAAGCAGTCGGCACCGTCGAGTGACGTCGTGCCGGTGCGCCGTGGCGGCGGCCTCGCGCTCGGCATCATCGCCGGCGTCGGCGCCGCGATCCTGCTCAGCGAAGCTGCGCGTGCGGATGGTCATCGCCGCTATCGCCGCAGCTCGTACTGCGGCGACCTGCTGTATCGCTGCGAGGATGGCTCCCGCTGGGCCTGCCGCCGCTACGAGAACCGCTGCTATTGATCTCGACTGATCGCGAAGCCTGCCTGCACGGTGTGCGGGCAGGCTTTTGCGTGTGCTGCTAGCCGGCCAGCCGGTCCATGGCTTCGGCGAGCTTGACGTCGAGCGCGGTTAGACCGCCGGCGTCGTGGGTTGACAGCGTCACGTCCACGCGGTTCCAGACATTGAACCACTCGGGATGATGGTTCAGTTTCTCGGCCACCAGCGCGGCCCGCGTCATGAACCCGAACGCCTCGCTGAAATCCTTGAACTTGAAAGTCTTCTGAATGGCGTCGCGGCCATCGGCCAGGCGCCAGCCGGGCAGCTTGTCGGCCATCGCCTTGCGTGCGGCCTCGTCGAGCTTCTGTGCCATGTGCCTCGTCCTTGCCTGCCTGCCTCTGTCCGCTGTCAGGTCACGAACCGCCTCATCGGCCCAGTCGCCGGTACCCTCGAACGGATACTCCGCTTCGATCGCATAGGGCGCACCGCCGGAGCCCGGACGGGCCGACAGCAGCACGAAGCGAGTGGCCACGAACGGCTGCGTGCGCAGCCCGCCGTGCTCCTGCAGGAAACGCGCGACCGCCGGAGGCCGTACGCCGCGCATGCGCGCCAGGGTCACGTGCGGCTTGAAGCTGCGCGGGTCCGCTTCGAGGCCCACGGCACGCGCCGCCCGCTCGTTGGCGCGGTATAGCGCAGCCAGCGGCTCGCCGGCCTCCACGCCCGCCCACAGCACGCGCGGCTCGCGTCCGCCGAAGCTGCCGACGCCCTGGATCGATGACCGGAAACGGCTCGGCATGGATCTCCGCCAGCAGGCTCGCGAATTCGTCGGCCGTGCGGTCGTCGATGTCGCCGACGAAGCGCAGCGTGATGTGCATGTCTTCGGGCTCGATCCATTTCGCGCCGCTCAGCGGAGCACGCAGCAGCGACAGGTGCGTGCGCGTCGCCGCCGGAATCTCCAGCGCGGTGAACAGACGCGGCATTCCGACTCTAGCCCTTCGAAACCGCCGCCTGCCGCGTGCGCACGCGCTCCAGCAGCCGCTCGACCGTCGGCAGGATGTTGCGGGTGATCTCGGCCACGCCCTTGCTGTTGGGGTGCAGGCCGTCGTTCAGGTTGAAGCGCTGGTCGAGAGCGATGCCGTCGAGGAAGAACGGATACAGGATCAGCTCATGCTTGGTGGCGAGGTCCTGGTAGATGCCGTTGAAGGCCTGCGCGTACTGCGGCCCCATGTTGGGCGGCGCCAGCATGCCGGCCAGCAGCACCTCCGCGCCCGTTCCCTTGAGCGTCGCGATCATCTTGTCCAGGTTGGACTTGGCCCTGTTTGGATCGAGCCCACGCAGCGCGTCGTTGGCGCCCAGCTCGAGGATCACCGCGTCGACCTTTTCCGGTATCGACCAGCGCAGACGCTCCAGGCCCGGCCGCCGTCGTGTCGCCCGAAACGCCGGCGTTGATCACTTCCACGGCATGTCCGCGGGCCTTCAGCGCGCGCTCGAGCTGCGCCGGGAAGGCGTCCGACGCCTTCAGCTGGAAGCCCGCCACAAGGCTGTCACCGAATACGACGATGCGTAGCGGTTGGCCGGCGCGGCCGCCTGCGCCGCGGTTGCGGCCACAAGCAGCAGCCAATTGCACAGGAGAATGGCAAGCACCATGTTTGCCTGGCGCTTGCTGGATGGCATTGTCAGCATCGGGTGCCTCGTTTGGAACCGTCGCCCTCAGCATTGACGTAGAAACTTGCAGAGCTTGAGGCAAGGCCTCGGGGCCATTACATGGCCCAAAACCTTGAAGGAGCCTTTGCCCAAGTGGCCGAACCCGTGATCTCCCTCGACAATGTCTCGTTGACGCTGGCCAGCCGCGCCGGTCCCGTCGAGATTTTGCGCGGCGTCGACATCGACATCGCGCCAGGCGAGGCGGTCGCCATCGTCGGTCCCAGCGGCTCGGGCAAGACTTCGCTGCTGATGATCATGGCAGGACTGGAGCGCGCCACGTCCGGCGCCGTCCGCGTGGCCGGACACGATTTCGCCAATCTCGGCGAGGACGCGCTGGCGCTCGTGCGCGGCCGCAACATCGGCATCGTCTTCCAGTCGTTCCATCTGGTGCCGACCATGACGGCGCTGGAGAACGTCGCCCTGCCGCTGGAGTTCGCCGGCCAGGCCGATGCCTTCGATGTCGCCCGCGGCCTGCTGGCGGAAGTCGGCATCGCGCATCGCGCCGATCATTTTCCGGCGCAGCTGTCGGGCGGCGAGCAGCAGCGTGTGGCACTGGCGCGCGCGCTCAGCCCGCGCCCGCAGATCATCCTCGCCGACGAGCCGACCGGCAATCTGGACGGCAAGACCGGCGACCAGGTGATCGAGCTTCTGTTCAGCCTGCAGCGGCGGCGGCAGGCGACGCTGGTGCTCGTCACCCATGATCTCGCCCTGGCAAGTCGCTGCCGGCGCACAGTGCGCATGGCCGACGGTCGCGTCGCCGGCGCGGAGCTTGCCGCATGACGGTGGCCCTCTCTCGCGTCGATCCGCGGCCATTCTTTGCCGGCCTGCCGCTGATCCTCAGGCTGGTGCTGCGCGAGCAGCGCAACGGCCTGCAGCGGTTTCTACGTCTTCATCGCCTGCGTGGCGCTGGGCGTGGCCGTCATCACCGGCGTCGGCGCGCTCGCCGATGCGTTGCGCACCAGCTTCGAGCGGCAGGGTGAGGCGCTGCTCGGCGGCGACGTGACGCTGGCCCGTCCGCACAAGGCGGCAGAGGGCTTCGAGCGCGATTGGCTCTGGAAGCAGGGGCGCATCAGCGAAGTGGCGACCATGCGCGCCATGGCGCGGCGTCCGGACGGCAGCGAGCAGGCACTGGTCGAGGTGAAAGGCGTCGATGCCGCCTATCCGCTGGTCGGCTCGGTGTCGCTTTCGGACGGCGCGGACCTCAGCGAGGCGATCCGGCGCCGGCCCGGTGCCGCCATGGACCGCATCCTGCTCGATCGGCTCGGCCTCAAGGTCGGCGACCAGATCTCGCTCGGCAAGATCCAGGTGCCGATCACCGCCACCATCGTGGCCGAGCCCGACAAGATCACCGATCGCCTGACGGTCGGCCCGCGCGTGTTCGTCTCGCTCGACACGCTGCGCAGCACCGGCCTGATCGATCCCGGCAGCCTGGTCAGCTGGCGCTACGCGCTGAAGCTCGGCGAGGGCGCGGGCGAGACCGACCGCGGTCTCGTCAACTTCACCCAGGGCGCCAAGCAGGCGCTGCCCGAGGGTGGTTTCACCATCCGCGACCGCCGCGATCCGTCTCCGCAGGTGTCGCGCACGCTCGACCGGCTGCGCCAGTTCCTGACGCTGGTCGGCCTGACCGCGCTGCTGGTCGGAGGCGTCGGCGTGGCCAACGCGGTCGCCACCTACATCGATCGGCGCCGCAAGGTGATCGCCGTCTTCAAGAGCCTCGGCGCCACCAGCAGCGTGATCTTCGGCGTGCATCTCGTGCAGGTGCTGCTGATCGCGGGCATCGGCATCGTCATCGGCATAGGGCTCGGCTTTCTCATCCCGGTGGCGCTGACCTACATGCTGGGCGATGCGCTGCCGATCAAGGCCGACCTGACGGTCAGCGTGCGCAGCGTGCTCACCGCCGCCGCCTACGGCTTGCTGGTGTCGCTGGTGTTCACGCTGTGGCCGCTGGGGCGGGCCGAGCAGGTGCGCGCCGGCGTGCTGTTTCGCGACGAGGTGGCGCCCGAGCGGGTCCTGCCGCGCGCACGCGTCATGGCGCTGACGGCTGGCGGCGGCGCTGCTGCTGGCGGGATTTGCCATCTTCACGTCCGAGGCGCGCCTGCTCGCGTTCTACTACTGCCTGGGCGTGGTGGGCGTGTTCGTGGTGTTTCATGGCCTCGGCACGGCGATTTCGTGGGCCGCGCGACGCGTGCGTCGCCCGCGGCGGCCCGAGCTCGCCCTCGCCGTCGGCAACCTCGGCGCACCCGGCGGCATCGCCCGCTCGGTGGTGCTGTCGCTCGGCGCGGGATTGTCGCTGCTCGTCACCGTGGCTCTGGTCGATCGCTCGATCGTCTACGAGCTGACCAGCAGCCTGCCCGACAGCAGTCCCAACTACTTCGTGCTCGACATCAAGCGGCCGGAGGTCGACGACTTCCGCGCGCTCGTGCTGCGCGAGGCGCCGGCGGCCAAGATCAGCGAGGCGCCCATGCTGCGCGGCCGCCTCGTCAAGCTCGGCGATCGCTTGCCCGAGCAGGTGAAGGCGACGCCTGAGACGCAGTGGGTGCTGACCGGCGACCGTGGCCTCTCCTATTCCGAGACCGTGCCGGAAGGCTCCGTGGTGGTGGCCGGGCAGTGGTGGCCGGCCAACTACGACGGCGAGCCGCTCGTCTCCTTCGAGGCGGCCATCGCCAAGGGGCTCGGCCTGAAGGTCGGCGACACGGTCACCGTCAATGTGCTCGGCCGCAACGTCACGGCGCGCATCACCAACCTGCGCGAGGTGAAGTGGGAGACGCTGTCCCTCAACTTCGTCATGGTGTTTTCGCCAAATACGCTAATGGGCGCGCCGCACAACCTGCTCGCCACCATCACGCTTCCCAAGGACGCGCCGCTGGCCGCCGAGGCCAGGCTCGCCCAGCAGATCGGCCGCGAATTCCCGGCGACCACGGCGATCCGCGTCAAGGATGCCATCGATGCCTTCAGCGTCATCTTCAACCGCATCATGGTGGCGGTCCGGGCCGCCGGCAGCGTCACCCTGGTGGCGGGCGCCCTGGTGCTGGCCGGCGCCTTGGCGACGGCCCAGCGCCGCCGCATCCAGCAGGCGGTGATCCTCAAGACGCTGGGCGCCACGCGACGGCGTATCCTCTTGTCCCACTTCGCGGAATACTTGGTTCTGGCTTTGTTAACGTCGTTCATAGCGCTCCTGATCGGAGGGCTTGGCCGCCTGGATCACGGTATCGCCAGGTCATGGAGGTCGACTTCGTGTTTTCCGCCGCGGGCGGCAGCTGAGACCATGCTGCTGGCGACCGTCCTGGTCGCCCTGTTCGGCGGGTTCGGCACCTGGCGTGTCCTGGCGGCCCCGGCGGTGCCTTATCTGAGGTCGGAATAGTTATCGGAGTAGGTACCACTACTTGCCAAGCCGCTGGCCGATCCCCATTTCCATGCGCAAGTATACGCATGGCAGTTCGCTTGCAACTAAGGTAGAGCGTGGCCATAATCCGGCTCCCCGAGCCGGGAAGGTTCGCAAAATTCGAAGGGAAGGATCACATGGCACAGATCGACAACAGGTATGCGCAGACAGGCAGTGCGCGCACCGACGTCGTAGTGGACGAGGGCCTGCGCGCATACATGCTGCGCGTCTACAACTACATGGCGGGCGGCATCCTGCTGACGGGCCTCGTGGCCTATTTCGTGTTCACGCAGGCCGTTACTACAGACCCGGCTCTGGCGGCGCAGGCTGCCGGCGGCGCGGCCTACGCGCTGAAGCGGGGCATGTACCTGACGCAGTTCGGCTTGGCGATCTTCGCCAGCCCGCTCAAGTGGGTCGTGATGCTGGCGCCGCTGGCATTCGTGTTCTTCCTGTCGTTCCGCGTCAACAAGATGAGCCTCGGCGCGGCGCAGATCTCGTTCTGGCTGTTCGCTGCGGTGATGGGCCTGTCGCTGTCGTCGATCTTCCTGGTCTTCACCGGGCAGTCGATCACGCAGGTGTTCTTCGTGACCGCCATCGCCTTCGGCGGCCTCAGCCTCTACGGCTACACGACCAAGAAGGACCTGTCCGGCTGGGGCTCGTTCCTGATCATGGGCGTGATCGGCATCATCGCCGCCTCCCTGGTCAACCTGTTCCTGCAGTCGGGCGCGCTGCAGTTCGCCATCTCGGTGATCGGCGTGCTGGTGTTCGCTGGCCTCACCGCCTACGACACGCAGCGGATCAAGGACGGCTACTTCGAGGTGATGAACGACGCCACGCTGGCCGGTAAGGCGGCCATCATGGGCGCGCTCAGCCTCTACCTCGACTTCATCAACATGTTCACCATGCTGCTCCAGTTGTTCGGCAATCGCGAGTAAGCGGTCGGCTTGTTGGATACGAAGAGTGAAGGGCCTCGCTTCGGCGGGGCCCTTTGCTTTTGTGCGTCGGCTCGGGCAAGCTTCGATCACTAACGCAGGCTATCCGAGGGGCTCATGCGATGACGCAAGCTTTGGTGCGCTTGGCCCGCGCATCCGACATCCCGGCCATCACCGCCATCTACAGCCAATCCGTGTTGAACGGCACGGCAAGCTTCGAGCTGGAGCCGCCCGACGAGGCCGAGATGCGCCGACGCTTCGAGGCCATCACCGGCGCAGGCTATCCCTATCTCGTCGCGGAGCTGGCCGGCAAAGTCGTCGGCTACGCCTACGCCAATGCGTACCGCACGCGCCCGGCGTACCGTTTCACGGTCGAGGATTCCATCTATCTGGCGCCCGACATGCAGGGCAAAGGCATCGGCCGCGCCTTGCTCGACGCTCTGGTCGGCGCCTGCACCGAGCGGGGCTACCGCCTGATGCTGGCGGTGATCGGCAACTCGGCGCAGTACGCCTCGATCCGCCTGCACCGCAGCGTCGGTTTCACCTTCAGCGGCACGCTGCACTCGGTCGGCTACAAGTTCGGACGCTGGCTCGACAGCGTCATCATGGAACTGCCGCTCGGCGACGGCGACCGCACCACGCCCGGCGAGATCTCGAAGCAGCTCAAATCGCGGCTAGTGTACTTCTCGATCATCACACTAGGCGCATTTTGCGTTCGAGCACGCCCAACACGCGGGCGAGGTCGTGGCCGCGCTTGAGGATTTGCCCCGTGGCGGCGGCGACCACGCTGTAGGCGCCCTGGCGCGCGGCCAGCTTGGGGTTCTTCTCGATGCGATAGAGCGGCACTTCGCTGGCCCGGCGGAACACGGAGAACACCGCCTTCTCGCGTCCGAAATCGATGGCGTAGTCGCGCCATTCGCCGTCCGCCACCTTGCGGCCGTACAGGTTCAGGATCTGGTTGAGTTCAATCGCGTGAAGGAAGTCCCGGCGGGATAGGCAGAAGGTGCTTGCATAGCAGGGCTATGCGCGCCCGCGCGCCGGCGCGGGCTGAACTGTATTGGCTCGACGTCGCTCAATGGCGCCTCCTGTCGTCACGAGCCTGCAATAATTCTCCCATCCGGGCGCAATTTCAAGCGCCGACGTGCGCGACCGGGCCTGGCGAAATTGAGCCAGGCGAATGCCTCGGCTTCGCCCGTATAGCTAAGGCGGGCTAGTCCCCCCGAGTCGTCTGTCCCTGGGCCGGGCCGCTTACTTTGCCGGCAGCGATTGTGCGCGGCGGGATGCCGGGCTCCTTCAAGGTCTGACCAGCATCGGCGTCGAGAGACCAGCGCACGCCCTCGCGCGGATACTCCAGCGTCACCTGGCCATGCAGCGCTTCGGCGGCCATGCGCTCGATCACCAGGCTGCCGAAGCCGGTGCGGCTGGGCGGCTGCTCGATGGCAGGTCCCCCGTCCTCGCGCCACGACATATGGAACCGCCTGCCGCTCGGCGCTCCCGCAACCTGCCAGCCGATCGCCACCGAGCCGGCCGGCACCGGAGAGCGAGCCGTATTTGGCCGCGTTGGTCGACAACTCGTGCAGCGCCATGCCGAGATACTGCGCGGCCAGCGGCGTCAGCATCACGTCGGGGCCCTCGACGCTGACGCGTGCGTTGCCGGGCTCGGCGTAGTGCCCGAGCTGCGATTGCACGAGCCCCTTGACGGACACGCCGCGCCACTCCTGCTGCACCAGCAGGTCGAGGGAGGAGGCGAGGCTCTTCAGCCGCCCGCTGAAGTCGTCGGCGAAATCGACGGGCGAGTGCGTGGCCCTGGCGGTCTGCGAGGCGATCGCCTGCACCACGGCCAGCAGGTTCTTCGACCGATGCGACACCTCCGACATCAGGAAGCGGATGTGCGCCTCGCGCTCCTTGCGCTCGGTGACGTCCATGCTCACGCCGTGCGCCCTGGCCGGCTTGTCCCGGCTCGGCGAGGCCTGACCGCGCACGTAGATCCAGCGCACCTCTCCGTCCGGGCGAATGATGCGGAACTCGTCCTCGTAGACGCCGCCGCTTGCGAACGCTTCGGCCCTGCGCGCGCGTGTCGCTGCCAGATCGTCGGGATGGACAAGGCGCTCGATGTCCGCGGTCGACAGCGTGCCGGGCGTGCGCGCGACGCCGACCTGGGCGTAGATCTCGTCGGACCAGGTGATGCGGTCGTGCTCGATGTCGACCTCGAAGATGCCCATGCCGCCGGCCGCCAGTGCCATCTTGCGCTGGTTGCTGGTCTGCATCAGCAGCGCCAGCGTATCGACCAGCCGCTGCTCGGTGCGTTTGCGCTCGGTGATGTCGCGCACGATGGCCGAGGCGCCGACGGCGGCGCCGGTCTTGGCCAGCACCGGTGTCACGACCACCGACACGTGCACCGGCGTGCCATCGCGCCGCTGGCGCACGCCTTCGTAGCGCAGATGCTCGCCGGCGCGCACGCGTGCATAGAGCGCGGTCGAACTCGTCGTCGGCGCCCTCCGGATAGAGGATGCGCACCGAGCGGCCGATCATCTCCTCGGCCTGATAGCCGAACAGGCGCTCGGCTGCCGGGTTCCAGGACAGGATGACGCCGCCCAGCGTCATGCCGACAATGGCGTCGTCCGCGCCCGAGACCAGCGAGGCGAGCCGCGCGTTCGCCTCCTCGGCCTGCTTGCGCTCGGTGATGTCGAGCGCGACGCCCAGCACCGACCGCGCCTGGCCGTGCGGGCCGCGCCGCACGCGTCCGCGCCGATGCACCCAGCGCACCTCGCCGTTCGGCCGGACGATGCGGAACTCCTGCTCGAAGAAGTCCTGCTGGTCCTGCAGCGCCGCCATGTAGCCCTGCCGGAACTCGGCGCGATCATCGGGATGCACGAAGGCCAGCACGTCGTCGGGATCGCCGGAGAACTCCTCGTGCGTGCGACCGAACAGCCGGTACATGGTGTCCGACCAGGTCACCCGGTGGCTGGCGATGTCGCGCTCCCAGACGCCGAGGCCGGTGGCGGACAGCGCCAGCGCCAGGCGTTCGAGCGCCAAGCCCAGCTCTTCCTTGGTGGGATCGCCATCCTGCACGTCGCGTGTGTCCCTTGCCATATGCGGGGGTGGTGTCAGAACCGAATGGTGCTGAAAGTGTCTGTCGGCCGATGCGACAGCAATTGGGTCCCGCGTCGCAGGGCAGCATGCCCGGTCGCGGTCCGCTCAAGCTCTCGCTTTGTCGTAGATGCACAACAAAGAGTAAACGCCGAGCACGCTCGGGCCGCTGATGCCGAGCTCCGGCGGCGGTCCCTTCTCGGCCAGCGCGCGGGCCACGCGGTCCGCGTCGTTGCGGCGCACGCATTCGACGATCAAGGCGCCGGCGATCAGCTGATCCTGGCCGCGGCTCTTCATCTCGGCCGTGTCGGCCTTGGTCTGCTGGGCGGACTTGGTCCACAGCTGCACGCGGGCGATGCCGTCCTCGGCGGCGAGCTTGGCGACGAGCGTTTCGGCGGCCGGCGTCGGCGCCATGGCTCCGTCGGCGCGCAGTACCACGGCGTGCGAGCCAGCCAGCTTGCCGGCGATCGCCTTCAGGTCGCACACGGTGCGCACCATGCCGCGGAACGACTGCATCGCCTGGCCGGTCCAGGGCGTCGGATTTTCCAGCCTTTCCAGATACGCCGGCGAGGTCAGCACGGCCGGGCTGTCCACCTCGTAGAACGCCATGAAGCGCCGATCGCCGCCCGACACCAATTCATAGCGCCGGCCGAAACGAAAGCCCGGCACGCCGACCCGCTCCAGCAGGTGCTCGCCATTGTACCAGCGCTCGAAGTGCTCGAGCCCTTCCGGTGCGCAATCGTTCCAGACGGCAAGAATGCCGGTCATTCGGCCGCCTCGCGCCGCGCGTTGCCGTCGAGCAGGCCGGCGGCGATCAGGCCATCGCGGATGCGGGCGATCTCGGCCGGCGCGATCTTGACCAGCGGCGGCCGCACGAACGCGCGCGGGATGCGCCCGAGCAGCACCAGCGCCTCCTTCATGCGGTTGTGCATGTCGACGAACGGGTCGGCATAGAACACGCGCATCAGCGGCTCGATGCGGTCGTTCAGCGCGCGCGCTGCCGCGAGGTCGTTGCGCTGCACGGCGGCGAACAGCTGCGACTGCAGATCGGGGATGACGCTGCCGCTGCCCGACAGCAGGCCATTGCAGCCGAGCACCAGCGAGGAGAGCAGCCAGGCGCTATGCGTGGACAGCACGTTGACCGGCCGCGCCAGGCCCTGCAGCGTGCGCACGTGCCACTCGTGATGCGGGACGTTGTTGATCCAGTCCTTGATGGCGCGGATGGTCGGCACCTCCTCGCACATCTTCAGCAGCGTATCCTTGGGATAGCCCTGCCCGGTGGCGAGCGGATACTGGAACACGATCAGCGGCAGGTCGGTCGCTTCCGCGATGCGCTTGAAGTGGGCGATCGCCATCTGCGGCGACTGGCCGAGCGTGAAGGGCGCCGGCGGGAACACCAGCAGCGCCGACGCGCCGCCCTCGGTGGCCATGCGCGCAAGCCGCGCCGCCTCCAGGCTGCCGTCGGCCCAGATGCCGTTCACGATCGGCAGGCGATCACCGATCTCGGTCTGCGCGATCTCGAGCACGCGCCGCTGCTCGTCGAACGTGCAGGATGCCACCTCGGTCGAGTGCGCGTTAAGGGTGATGGCCGAGATGCCGGGCGTCGCCGCCACGTCGCGCAGATGCTTGCGGAAGCTCGCCTCGTCGATGGCGAGATCCGCATCGAACGGCAGCAGCACCGCCGGGATGACGCCGTGCGGGATATAGCTCTTGTGCCGGGGCATTGCTCACCTCGCTGGCCAGAATCTAGCCACCGCACTTTGGCGTCGCGGGCCAGCCCTGGTCAAGGCTCCTGGCCGGCGTCACTGCTGTGCGCTGCGCGCATCCCCGAGCCGCGCCAGGGTGTCAGACCCGTCCTGCCGGAGGCAGGCCGCACGTGGGCGTCTGATACCATCTCTCGACCGTGCCCAAGGTGTCAGACCCAGAGGGTCTGACACCGCCATCCACGCGCCATCAACCCGCAGCGTCTCCGCTCGAGGGTGTGCTCATTCCAAGGGGCTGCGGGGCGATGAGAACCCGCAAAAAAGTGCTAGCGAAAGAGCGGCTCCTCACCGCCCCGCGCAGGATTTTTGGCCTGAGCATCACATTGAACGATCACGCGCGACCGGGCATTGCAGCCCGGCTGTGATGCGGAGCCCCGTTTCGGCGAGGTGCGTTGCCTCGCCGGCGGCCTGCAGCCCGCCCTCGCCGTGAGACGCCTCTCGAGTGCGACGACCCCTGGAGTGGAGCGGGATGGGCCGAGTATGCGGCCGTCGCGGATAGCGGGGATAAGCTCCGCCGCACATTCTCGCAGCATGGTGAATCCCCACTCTCCCCGTCCTCACGGGGAGAGGGTCGGGGTGAGGGGCAGCGGCACACTCTAGCGTCGCGCAAATGGGCTGCCCCTCACCCTAGCCCTCTCCCCACGAAGAGGTGGGGAGAGGGAAACACTCGGTCGCGCCGCCCCTTTAGGTTGCCTCCCCGGCGCCCCGCCAGTCACGGGCGCTTGTTGCAGTCCAACCCATACGCTACGATTATGCGAAAGTAGCTGCCTCAATAAGAAATGCGCCGGCCGGTTGGCTGGAGCCGGACCGAGGTTTCGGTCCGATGCCAACCAGAATAGTGCGCTCACGCATCTTCGTCGCCGGCTGGGTCGGTGACCTGTCGTTCGTCGCATATGGGAGGGTCTGTAATGTCCGAGGATAAATCCAAGAGCTGGTCGGAAGAGTTCTGGTACAGCGGCAAGGTCACGCGCCGCCGCCTGCTCGGCTGGAGCGCGACCGGTGCTGGCGCCATCGGCGCCACCATGCTGATCCCGGCTCCGTGGCAAGCCGCCTTCGGTCAGGCCAAGCCTTACAAGATCGGCACCTTGCAGCCACTGTCGGGCGCCGCGGCATCTGGCGGCAAGACGGCCCTGGTCGGCACGCAGATGGCGGTCGATCGCATCAACAAGAGCGGCGGCATCAACGGGCGCCCGGTCGAGCTGATCATCGCCGACTACGAGTCCAAGCCCGACGTGGGCCGGCGCAAGGCCGAGAAGCTGATCGTCGAGGACAACATCGACGCGCACCAGGGCGGCTTCCTGTCGAATGTCTGCCTGGCCTGCATGCCGGTGTTCGGCGAGGCCAAGATCGTCAACATGATCGGCGTCTGCCTCGACACCACCATCACCACGAGCAAGTGCGACAAGCACACCTTCCGCACCTTCGACTACGCGCCGTCGCAGGCCGTGGGCATGGCGCCGTTCCTGACCAAGCTCGGCAAGCGCTGGCACATCGTCTACGCCGACTATTCGTGGGGCCAGTCCACCAAGGACGCCTACGGCGACGAGATCAAGAAGCTGGGCGGCACGATCGTCGGCACCACGGGCATCCCGCTCGGCACCGCCGACATGACGCCGTTCCTGTCCAAGATCACCGGCGACTTCGACGGCCTGTTCGCCATCTTCTTCGGCAAGGACGGGGTGACGATCGCCAACCAGGCGTTCGATCTCGGCCTGACCAAGAAGTACAAGTGGGTCGGTGACGGCTCGATCGCCGAGTCGACCAATCTCCCCGCGCAGGGCAACAAGATCGAGGGCTTCATCGGCATCAACCGCTACATTCCGGTGCTGGACGGTCCCCTCAACACGCCCGGCAACAAGAAGTTCATCGAAGAGGCGCAGGTGCGCCTGAAGCAGATCGATCCATCAGGTCCGCTGCCCGACCGCTTCGTGCAGTCCAACTTCGAGGCGATGAACGCCCTCAAGCTCGGCATGGAGAAGTCGAAGTTCCAGGGCCGGGCCGATACGCCCAAGCTGATCGAGGCGCTGGAAGGCCTGGAGATGAAAGAGGGCGACGACTTCCCGCAGGGCGACAAGATCCTGCGCAAGGAAGACCATCAGGCGATGCTTCAGCAGTTCATCTTCGAGATCAAGGACGGCAAGCACAAGATCATCGAGGTGATCCCCAGGGACAAGGTCACCGCACCCGTGGCCTGCACGTTCTCCTAAGTGACTTCAGACGCTCTCGTGCGCTCCTCGGCCCAGCAGGGCCGGGGAGATGCCTCCGCCCCCTTACTGCGTACGCAAGGCCTGACCATCCGCTTCGGTGGTCTGACGGCGCTCAACAACGTCAACTTCGAGGTCCAGCGCGGCGAGATCCGCGCGGTGATCGGCCCCAACGGCGCCGGCAAGAGCACCTTCTTCAACTGCCTGACGGGCGTGCTGCGCCCGACCGCCGGCCGTATCATCTTCAACGGCGAGGATATCGCCGGCCTGCCGCCCAACCGCATCTCGCAGAAGGGCATCGCCCGCTCGTACCAGATCACCAACATCCTCCCCAACGCCACCACGCTCGAGAACGTGCGCGTGGCCGCCCAGTCGCGGCGGCACAGCTGGAGCATGTTCAAGCACCATCGCGACTACCGCGACCTGATCGAAAAGGCCGAGGCCGTGCTGCAGGCGGTCGGGCTGCTCGACAAGGCCGACGAGCTTGCCGCCAACCTCTCGCACGGCCAGCAGCGCAACCTCGAGATCGGCATCGCGCTCGCCACCGAGCCGCAAATGCTGTGCCTCGACGAGCCGACCGCCGGCATGAGCGCCGCCGAAACCCACGACACCATGCAGCTGGTGCGCCGCATCGCCAAGGATCTCACCATCCTGATCGTCGAGCACGACATGCAGGTGGTCATGGAGCTGGCGAACCGCATCACCGTGCTGCACTACGGCGAGGTGCTGGCTGACGGTCCGCCCGCCGAGATCCAGCAGAATCCGCGCGTGCAAGAGGTCTATCTCAAGACATGAGCCCGCCGGACCCAGCCACGCAGCCGCTCGTCACCGTCGAGGACATCCACACCTACTACGGCAAGAGCCACATCCTGCACGGCGTCTCCCTGCAGGTCGGGCCCGGCGAGGTGGTCGGGCTGCTGGGCCGCAACGGCGTCGGCAAGAGCACCACGCTCAAGACCATCATGGGGCTCGTCACCCCGAGCCAGGGCAGGATCATGTTCGAGGGCAAGCCGATTGCCGGCATGCCGTCGCACAAGCTTGCGCGCCTCGGCATCGGCTACGTGCCGGAGGACCGGCGCATCTTCAAGCTGCTCACCGTGATGGAGAACCTGCGCACCGGTCTGGATCGCGCCGGCGTCACCGAGGACAAGAAGAAGCAGCTGCTGGACAAGGCCTTCGCGTTTTTTCCCCGTCTCGCCGAGCGCCGCACGCAGGCCGGCGGCACGCTGTCGGGCGGCGAGCAGCAGATGCTGGCCATCGCGCGCGCCATGATGCTGGAGCCCAAGATCATCCTGCTGGACGAGCCGACCGAAGGGCTGATGCCGCGCATGGTCTCGCAGATCCGCGAGATCATCGACGTCCTGCACAAGGAGGGCGTCGCCATCCTGCTGGTCGAGCAGAACGTGCCGCTGACGCTGGCGTCGAGCCAGCGCGTCTATTTCATGGAGAAGGGCGCCGTGCGCCACCAGGCCGCTGCTGCTTCGCTCAGCGTCAACGATCCCGTCATCCACCAGTATCTCGGAGTTTAGGCATGTTTGCCGGCATCCCCTGGGACATCATCGTCATCCAGACCGTCAACGGTCTCGTGTCGGGCATGATCCTGGCGCTGGTGGCGTCGGGCCTCACGCTGATCTTCGGCATCATGGACGTGGTCAATTTCGCGCACGGCGAATTGTTCATGCTCGGCGCCTACGTGGGCGTCGTGGTGCTCGCCTCTACCGGGAACTTCTGGGCCGCCTTGATCCTTGCCATCCTGATCGTGGCGTTGCTCGGCGCCGTGATGCAGGTCGTCACCTTGCGACCACTGCTCGGCCGCGATCCGCTCAACACCATCCTCGCCACCTTCGGCGTGTCGCTCGTGCTGCAGAACTACGCGCTGTGGCAGTTCGGCCCGGTGGCGCGCAAGATCCAGGAGCCCTTCACCGGCCAGTTCACGCTCTTCTACCTGCAGTATCCCTGGTATCGCATCGTCATCGCGGCGCTGTCGGCCGGCATCATCGGCGGGCTCTACCTGTTCCTGAAGTACGGCCGCTACGGCATCTGGATCCGCGCCACCACGCAGGACCGCGTGATGGCGCAGGCCATGGGCATTCCCGTGCCCTGGGTGCACACGGGCGTGTTCGCCATCGGCGCCGGCATGGCGGCGGCGAGCGGCGTGCTGTTCGGCCCGCTGGTCGGCGTCAACCACGCCATGGGGCTCGACTGGGTGCTGAAGGCGTTCATCGTCGTGGTGGTCGGCGGCATGGGTAACCTCGGCGGCTCGATCCTGGCGGCGATCTTCATCAGCCTGCTCGAAGCCTATGCGTCGATCTGGGTCAGCCCGTCGCAGGCCATCATCGTGTCCTCGATCGTGCTGATCCTCACGCTCCTGTTCCGGCCCACCGGCCTCTTCGTCCCGACACCCAAATGAGCACACGTCGCGCCACCTACTACTGGACGGGCTTTGCCGTCATCGTCACGCTGCTGGTGCTGGCGCCGCTGGTGCTGCCGGAATTCTGGCGCCGCTTCCTGACCGAGATCCTGATCTGGGGTCTGCTCGCCATGTCCTCCGATCTGCTGATCGGCTACACGGGCATGGTGTCGTTCGGGCACTCGGCGTTCTTCGGGCTCGGCATGTACGGGGCGGCGGCGGCGATCCTGATGGTCAAGCCGCCCAATCTCTGGCTGGCGGTGCTGTACGGGCTGGCGGGCTCGGCGGCCGTGGCGCTGTTCGTGGCCTACTTCTCCACGCGCCTGCGCGACATCTACTTCGCCATCACGACGCTGATCTTCTCGCAGATCTTCTACGTCATCATCTTCACCTGGACCGAGGTGACGGGCGGCGAGAACGGCCTCTCCTTCCCGCGTCCGCAGCTGGGCATTCCCGGCCTCTACACCACGCCCTTCACGTCCACCACGCTGCACTGGTTCGTGCTTGCGGTGGTGGTCATCTCCTATTTGGTCTTGCGCCGCATCACGCAGTCGCCGTTCGGCATGGTGCTGCAGTCGATCCGCGAGAACGAGGCGCGCACGCGCGCGATCGGCTATCCCGTCGAGCGCTACAAGATGGTCGCCGTGATGCTGTCGGGCGTGTTCGCCGGGCTGGCTGGCGTGCTGTATGCGGTGCAGAACCGGTTCGCGGCGCCCGACTTCGTCTACTTCCTGATCTCGGGCGAGGTGGTCATCTTCAACGTCATGGGCGGCATCGGCACCCTGCTGGGGCCAATCCTGGGGGCGGGCTTCTTCCTGGGCCTGCGCGAGGGCTTCTCCCGCCTGTTCCCATGGATGGCGCACACCTTCGACATGCCGCAGATCGAGCAGTTCCCCTACCTGATCCCGCTCGGCGTCATCTTCATCCTGATGGTCATCTTCCTGCCGCAGGGCCTGCTCGGCTTCGCCAAGCGCTGGCTGAACAGCAGCTGAGCTCACGCCTTACGCCGGCTTGCGGCGCCACCTACGCTCCCAGGCGCGCTGCCAGGGGCTCCAGCGCGGCGTCCAGAACAGGCTGATGAGGACGTGCCACAGGCCGTAGAGGATCAGCCAGCCGAGCACCCGGATCGGCATGACGCCGAGCGCGAACAGCAGGCGATGCGTGCGCCGCCAGGCCCCGGTGCCGAACTTGAGCGAGATGCGCTTCACCCAGGCCCGCACCATCTCGGGGCCGAGCACGTACTCGGCGCCGCGCAGCGCCAGGAAGGCGATCAGGACGAAGGGCGCGAACACCCACAGCGTCAGCCATAGCAGGTAGGTCGCCACCCACCACAGCACGCTCCAGACCAGCCAGACGACTTGGACCAGCAACCACCACAGCGTTTCCATGCGCACTCCTCCGCACGCTTATAGCCGGCGGCAGCGAGATCGTTCCGGATTTGCATCCGTCGCGGACTTGGCTTGTGTGCGGCGCAGCACAGCCCAGGCTGGAAGATGGCAACAGATGGGCCGGATCATGTCATCTCTCGGGTCACGCCGATTTGCTCTGGACACGGACGCTGCAAGCAGGAAAAATTATTCTCTGCGGGATAGGCTTTTGCGCGAGAGAACTCGGTCGGAGTATCCATGGTCAGATCGGCAATCTTCAGCTGGGCGCTCGTCCTGCTGCTCGCGGGCCTCGGTGCCCACCTCCTGCAATTCCCAGGCTTCGGCGAAGCAGCCATCGACCTGGCCATCATCATCGCCCTGGTCGGACTGTTGGTGCACGTGCTCTCCGCTGCCGCCGATGTTCTGCGGCACAGCCGCCGGACTGCACCGTAGCCTGGCGGACCGCTGCCGCGGGCGGAGGCCTTGCTCCTGAAACCGGCGATAGCGGGAGCGGCGTGCATGCGGGCTGCCGATACGGCCGATCGTAACCTGGCTCTCTCCACGCTCGCATTCGTGGGCCTTTACGCCGCGCTGGCTCTGCCGGTGCTGTGGCGACAAGAGGCATCCGTCGCCTGGCTGCTTGCGTCGATTGGTCTGGCGCTCGCCCTATCCGCCCTGAGCGCCGTCGACCTGCGCGAATACCGCCTGCCGGATGTCCTCACTCTGCCGCTGGCTGTCGCCGGCGTGCTGGCATCGTGGTGGATCGGGCTTGCCTCGCCATGGTGGGCGATTGGCTCGGCGGCGATCGGCTTTGCCCTGCTGGCCGGCGTTGCCATGCTCTACAGCCGCCTGCGCGGCCGGGATGGCCTGGGTCTCGGCGATGCCAAGCTGTTCGCGGCCTCCGGCGCCTGGCTCGGCCTCGAAGGACTGCCGGCGGTGCTGCTGGTCGCCTGCGGTGCGGCCATCGTGGCGCTGCTGGTGATGGCCTGGCGTTCGCAGGCTCTGTCGGCGACTACCCGCATCCCGTTCGGTCCGTTCCTGGCGTTCGGCACCTGGATCGTCTGGCTCTATGGCGCGTCGTGAGTTGTGGCCTCTAGCCCTGGCCGATAACAATAGGCGGCACCCTTTTCCGGGATGGATGACGATGCCCGCTGCCGTTTCGGCCGATGACGAGCATGCACCGCTGATGGCGCAGTTCGAGCAGCTGCCGCGGCTCGTCGACGACGATGCCGACCTGGTGCGGCGTGGGGCGTGGGTCGACCTGCAGTTTCAGGTCGGGCTGGGAGCAGTGCCCTATCATCTGACGGTGGCAGGCGGCCGCATCACCGGCCTCGACAGAGGGCCGATCCTGATGCGCCCCTCGCGCTTCCAGATCAGCGCCACCACGGAAGCCTGGCGCAGGTTCTGGCAGCCGCTGCCCGAGCCCGGCTGGCACGACCTGTTGGCGCTGACCAAGCGCGGCGCCGCCGCATCGAGGGCGACCTGCAGCCGCTGCTTGCCAACCTGCAATACTTCAAGGACGTGCTGGCGGCGCCGCGTCGCCTGGCAAGCGAGGCGCGCTGATACCGGCCAAGCTGGAGCCCATCGTCGGCCGCTACATGACGCTCGCACTCGGCGGGCGCGAGCACCGCGTCTATTTCGAGGAGGCGGCGCGGGCATCCCGCTGGTGTGCCTGCACACGGCGGGCGCGGACGGTCGGCAGTTCCGCCATCTCATGCTCGACGAGGCGATCACCAGCCACTACCGCGTGCTGGCGTTCGACATGCCCTGGCACGGCAAGTCGCTGCCGCCGGAGGGTTGGCAGCGCGAGGAGTACCGGCTCACGACGGCCGCCTACACCGAGATGGTGGTGGCGTTTTGCGAGGCGCTGGAGCTGCAGCGGCCGGTGGTGATGGGCTGCTCGATCGGCGGGCGCATCGTGCTCAACCTCGCCATCGAGCATGCGGCGCGCTTCCGCGCGCTGATCGGGCTGGAGGCCGCCGACTTCCAGCAGCCCTGGTACGACACGGCCTGGCTCAATCGTCCCGACGTGCACGGCGGAGAGGTGTGTGCTGCGCTTGTATCTGGCTTGATCGCGCCGCAGAGCCCCGATGTCTCGCGGCACGAGACGCTGTGGATGTACAAGCAGGGCGGCCCCGGCGTGTTCAAGGGCGACCTCTACTTCTATCGCGTCGACGGCGATCTGCGGTCGAAGGTCGGCGCCATCGATACCAAGGTGTGTCCGTTGTATCTGCTGACCGGCGAGTACGACTTCTCCTGCACGCCCGAGGACACGCTGCGTACCGCCGATCCATTGCCGGCGCCGAGGTGACAGTGATGAAGGAATGCGGCACTTCCCGATGAGCGAGAACCCGGCCCAGTTTCGCCGCTACATCCTGCCGGTCTTGGATAAGATTCGAGGCATGTCGGGCAATTCCTGACTAATCATTGCAGAAATAGTTGGTTGGGATTGCAGGGCCTTGCGCGTAGCGTTGCAATGTCGCCGTCCGGTCAATGCAAGGCGGGCGGCACCGCGGTGATTTCGGCAAGCAACTTGCGCCGCGACATCAAACGCTAAGGTGCCACGAGGTGTCTTCGTGGACTCCGGCTTCAATGGAGGTGCCCCCATGACACGTGTCGATACGCAGTCCGATCCCTCGCTCCGCTGCCGCCAGGCCATGGCCGCCTGCTGCTGCTGTTGTTGTTGCTGATCGCTCTCGAGCCCCAATCACCCAACACATCGCACAGCAGAGGACGTCGGCAGAGCCGACGCAAGGGATAGCCATGTCCGAAGGATATACGATCGATGCAGACGACGAGACCGCCGGGATCGTCGTTCGCTACGCAGGCGAGCGCGGTTTCCGGTTCCATTCCGCAAGCCGCACGTTCGATGCACTCGATGGCCACGTGTTCGTCACTCCAGCGGCTGCTGAGCGCGCTGCTCGCGAGTTCGCGCACGCACGCGCGTCACGCGCGGCTCTCCGTGGAGGCGTGCGATGAGCGCGCGGCAAGGTTTGCTGGAGCGGCTGCTCGACTGGGCGGTCGGCGCGCTCGGCGGTGTTCGCTCGCCGTGCGGACCAGCAGACGATGCATCGTCGCGTCGCTCGGGCGCACGAGCAGGACGTCCGACGATCGCCGCGACCGTGAGAGGGAGATCGAGCTGCGGGTTTTGATGTCGACCTGGATGTAGACGCGTACTGCGCCGGCAATCGCACCCGTAGGCAGTCCGATCCATTCCCCAGACGCGCGGCAGTCGTTGCTGAACGTCTCAAACTCGGCCGGGTCCTCGCGACCCGGCCTTTTTGTTGGGCAGCGCGCGGCGCACCGGGTCTTATGCAAGTTTAGCGGTCCTTCGCTGCATTGCTCATGAATTCTTCTTCGTTCGGAACATGCGATCGCGCGCTTACGTTCGCTTCAGGATCAGCCGAAGGAGATCATGATCATGGTTCGCACATTTTCTCGCCGCCGCGTGCTGGCGCTCGGCGCCGCCGCGGGACTGGCGGTCGTTTCCGCCGGTGCCCTGGCACAGACGACGATCTCGCTGCTCAACGTGTCCTACGATCCGACGCGCGAGCTCTATCAGGAGTTCAACGCCGCCTTCATCAAGCACTGGAAGGCGCAGAACGGACGAGGACGTCGTCGATCAAGCAATCGCACGGCGGTTCCGGCAAGCAGGCGCGCGGCGTCATCGACGGGCTCGAGGCCGACGTGGTGACGCTGGCGCTGGCCTACGACGTCGACGCCCTCAACAAGAACGGCGGCCTCATCCCGGCGGACTGGCAGAAGCGTCTGCCGCAGAACTCTTCGCCCTACACGTCGACCATCGTCTTCCTGGTGCGCAAGGGCAACCCGAAGCAGATCAAGGACTGGAACGATCTGGCCAAGCCCGGCGTGGAGGTGATCACGCCCAACCCGAAGACCTCCGGCGGCGCACGCTGGAACTATCTGGCGGCCTGGGGCTACGCGCTGGCGCAGCCCGGCGGCAGCGACGCGAAGCGCACGCGACTTGGTCGCCAAGATCTACAAGAACGTGAAGGTGCTCGACTTCGGGCGCGCGCGGCTCGACCACCACGTTCGTGGAGCGCGGCATCGGCGACGTGTTCATCTCCTGGGAGAACGAGGCGTTCCTGGCGCATGAAGGAGCTGGGCCCGGAGAAATTCGAGATCGTCGTGCCGAGCCTCTCGATCCTCGCCGAGCCGCCGGTCACGGTGGTCGACAAGGTGGTCGACAAGCGCGGCACCCGCAAGGTGGCGAGGCGTATCTCAAGTACCTCTACTCGCCCGAAGGCCAGGAGATCGCCGGCAAGAACTTCTACCGCCCGCGCGATCCGGCGGCTGCTGCCAAGTACGCCAAGCAGTTCGTCAACGTGAAGCTGTTCACCATCGACGACGTGTTCGGCGGCTGGGACAAGGCCCAGAAAACCCACTTCGACGACGGCGGCACGTTCGATCAGATCTACGGCAAATGAACGCTGGCTAGCGGAACCGCAGCAGCCAGTTCGGCGCTTTGCAGCCCAGCGAATATCGAATGCAGAAGTTCTTGGTTAGGGCCGGCACAGCTCGGCCCTAGCTTGCTGCTGTAAACGACGTTCCGGAGCATGATCATGTCCTTCACGCGCCATTTGGCACGCCCGCTCGCGTGGGCTGCCTTCACTGCGTCCTTCCTGTTCCTGCTGTCGGTGACGGTGCTCGCGCAGACGACCATCCTCAACGTCTCCTATGACGTGTCGCGCGAGCTCTACAAGGACATCAATCCGGCCTTCATCGCCGACTGGAAGGCCAAGACCGGCGAGACCGTCACCGTCAACCAATCGCACGGCGGGTCGAGCAAGCAGGCGGTGTCGGTCGCCGAACGGCCTGGACGCCGACGTCGTGACCATGAACCAGGCGCCGGACATCGACATTCTCGTCAAGCGGGGCGGCCTCGTTGCGGCCGACTGGCGCAAGCGCTTCCCGCACGATGCGACGCCCTACACGACCACCACGGTGTTCCTGGTGCGCAAGGGCAATCCCAAGGGCATCAAGGACTGGGACGATCTGGCCAAGCCCGGCGCGCAGGTGATCGTTCCCAATCCCAAGACCTCCGGCAACGGGCGCTACACCTATCTGGCGGCCTGGGGCTATGCCCTGCAGAAGTCCGGCACCGAAGCCGCCGCGCGCGACTTCGTGACCAAGCTGTTCGCCAACGTGCCGGTGCTCGACGGCGGCGGCCGCGGCGCCACCACCACCTTCACGCAGCGCGATATCGGCGACGCGCTGGTCACGTTCGAGAACGAGGCGATCGCCATCGGCGCGGAGCTCGGCACCGACAAGTTCGACATCGTCTATCCCTCGCTCAGCATCGAGGCCGCAGCCGCCGGTCGCCGTTGGTCGAGACGGTGGTCGACAAGAAGGGCACGCGCAAGGTCGCCACCGCCTACCTCGAGTTCCTGTTCTCGCCGCAGGGCCAGGAGATCATCGCCAAGCACGCCTTCCGCCCGCGCAACGAGGAGGTCTTGCATAAGAATGCCGGCCGCTTTCCTGCCATAAAGACATTCAGTGTAGAGCAGACCCTCGGCGGCTGGGACAAGGTGCAGAAGGACCACTTCGCCGACGGCGCCATCTACGATCAGATCGTCGGTGAAGCGCTGATGGCTCGTGCGAGCACATACAGGGGTCTGCCCGGATTCGGGCTGTCGCTGGGGTTCACCCTGGCGTACCTGTCCCTGATCGTGCTCGTGCCGCTGTCGGCGGTGTTCCTGAAGACCGCGACGCATGTCCTGGGACGGCTTCTGGCAGGCGGTGGCTTCGCCGCGCGTGGTCGCGTCCTACAAGCTGAGCTTCGGGGCGTCGCTGCTGGCGGCGGCGATCAACACGGTGTTCGGCTTCCTGCTGGCGTGGTCGCTGGTGCGCTACAGCTTTCCCGGCAAGAAGATCGTCGACGCGCTGGTCGATCTGCCGTTCGCGCTGCCGACGGCGGTGGCCGGCATCGCGCTGACCGCGCTCTACGCCAAGAACGGCTGGCTCGGCCAATACCTGGAGGCGATCGGCATCAAGGTGGCCTTCACGCCGCTCGGCGTGCTGGTGGCGCTGGTGTTCATCGGCCTGCCGTTCGTGGTGCGCACCGTGCAGCCGGTGCTGGAGGACCTCGACACCGAGATCGAGGAGGCCGCCGCCAGCCTCGGCGCGCGGCGCCTGCAGACGCTGTGGCGCGTGGTGCTGCCGACCCTGCTGCCGGCGCTGCTGACCGGCTTCGCGCTGGCGTTCGCGCGCGCGGTCGGCGAATACGGCTCGGTGATCTTCATCGCCGGCAACCTGCCGATGGTGTCGGAGATCACGCCGCTGATCATCATCACCAAGCTCGAGCAGTACGACTACGCCGGCGCGACGGCGGTGGCCGTCCGTGATGCTGGTGGCCTCGTTCGTGCTGCTGCTGATCATCAACGGCCTGCAGGAGTGGACCTCGCGCCGCTCGGGGAAGGTGGCCTGATGGCCGCGATCAGCACCACCATGGCGGCAGGCGGTCTGCGCAGCGGCGCGGCGCGCTTCGAGGCGAACACGGCGACGCGCGATCCGGTCTGGGTCAAGGCGGTCGTGCTGACGCTGGCGCTCGGCTTCTTCGCGATCTTCCTGCTGCTGCCGCTGTTCGCGGTATTCGTCGAGGCAATGCGCAAGGGCTGGGCCGTCTACCTGGCGGCGCTGGTCGAGCCCGACGCCGTGTCCGCCATCCGCCTGACGCTGCTGACGGCGGCCATCGCCGTGCCGCTCAACCTGGTGTTCGGCCTGGCGGCGGCGTGGGCCATCACCAAGTTCGACTTTCGCGGCAAGCAGCTGCTGATCACCTTCATCGACCTGCCGTTCTCGGTGTCGCCGGTGATCGCGGGACTGATCTACGTGCTGGTGTTCGGCGCGCAGGGCTGGTTCGGGCCGTGGCTCGCCGCGCACGACATCAAGGTGATCTTCGCCGTGCCGGGCATCGTGCTGGCGACCGTGTTCGTCACCTTCCCGTTCGTGGCGCGCGAGCTGATCCCGCTCATGCAGGCGCAGGGCCGCGACGAGGAGGAGGCAGCTCTCGTGCTCGGCGCGTCGGGCTGGCAGATGTTCCGCAAGGTCACGCTGCCCAACATCAAGTGGGCGCTGCTGTACGGCGTGATCCTGTGCAACGCGCGGGCGATGGGCGAGTTCGGCGCGGTGTCGGTGGTGTCGGGCCATATCCGCGGCCAGACCAACACCATGCCGCTGCACGTGGAGATTCTGTACAACGAGTATCAGTTCGCGGCGGCCTTCGCCGTCGCCTCGCTGCTGGCCATGCTGGCCCTGGTAACGCTGCGTCGCCAAGACCTATGTGGAATGGAAGGCATCCGAGCTGGACAAGCACGGAGAGACGCCATGAGCATCCAGGTGCAGGGCATCCGCAAGACCTTCGGGCCGTTCGTGGCCGTGGATGACGTTTCGCTGGATTTCCCGACCGGCAAGCTGATCGCGCTGCTGGGGCCGTCCGGCTGCGGCAAGACCACGCTGCTGCGCATCATTGCCGGCCTGGAACGCGCCGATCGCGGGCGCGTGCTGTTCGACGGGCAGGACGCTTCCGACCGCGACGTGCGCGAGCGGCACGTCGGCTTCGTGTTCCAGCACTACGCGCTGTTCCGCCATATGTCCGTGTACGAGAACGTCGCCTTCGGGCTGCGCGTGAAGCCGCGCCGCCTGCGCCCCTCGGAGGCTGCGATCCGCAAGCGCGTCGACGAGCTGCTCGAGCTGGTGCAGCTCGGCTGGCTGCAAGCATCGCTATCCGGCGCAGCTGTCGGGTGGCCAGCGCCAGCGCATCGCGCTTGCCCGCGCACTGGCGGTGGAACCGCGCGTACTGCTGCTCGACGAGCCGTTCGGCGCGCTCGACGCCAAGGTGCGCAAGGAGCTGCGCCAGTGGCTGCGGCGCCTGCACGACGACCTGCACATCACCTCGATTTTCGTCACGCACGACCAGGATGAAGCGCTGGAGGTGGCCGATCGCATCGTGCTGATGAACAAGGGGCGCGTCGAGCAGACCGGCAGCACGCAGGAGGTCTACGAGGCGCCGGCCACGGCCTTCGCCTACAGCTTCCTGGGCGCCGTCAACCGGTTCTCCGGCCGCATCGAGGGCTCCAGCCTGCGCGTCGGCGCCGATGCCGTGCCGGTGGCGGCCTCCGCTGCAGCCTCTGGCGAGGAGGTGGTGGCGTTCGCCCGCCCGCACGAACTCGACATCGTGGTCGACGACGCGGATTCTCGCCAGGGCCTGTCCGCCAAGGTCAACCGCGTGCTGCTGAGCGGCGCCACGGCGCGTGTCGAGCTGACCGGCATCGTCGGCAGCAACGGTCACGCTCAGCCGCAGCATTTCGAGGTGGAGCTGACCCGCGATCAGCTGGCCGACCTCGGCCTGGTGGCCGGACAGTCGGTGCGGCTAACGTCCTCGCGCCTCAAGGTGTTCCCGGCCGAGCAGGGCTGATCGGGACGCAATTCCCGCGACGTTTCACGTGAAACGCTGGTTCCCGCTGTGCGCATTTGTGCGGCTGGCGCAACCGGGCGTAGCAGTCCGGCATCGCTCGCCAACCACTTCACCGCCGGTTCGGTTTCGCCGCGACAAGGCCCCGGTTATCCCTATATTCGGGCCCGATTGGGATGAGTGGGGAGTAGGCGCCATGGCCGAGACGACGACGACACATTCATCGCCGTACAGCATCGGCAGGGTGATCGACTATATCCTGGGCCGCAACACGCTGATCGGCATCGCCTCGTTCATGCTGCTGATCATCTCGGGCTATGCCACCTGGCATGGCATGCGCGATTTCATCATCGGCGTATCGGCTACCGCCAACCAGAACCAGCAGCTGCCGGGCGGCATGTCGTTCTCCAACGACTTCCTGGTCATCGCCGTGGTGGTGGCGCTCACCTTCCTGATGTGGCTCACCCTGCGCGAGACGTTCGGGGCGCAGCGCGATTTTCGCACGCGGCGTCATCACGTTTCCGCTCTACGTGTTCCTGGCCGTGTGGTCGATCGGCTTCGGCTACGGCTTCTGGTGGAGCCTGATATCGGGCGAGGAGGCGACGCGCACCGGCCTTGCCGGCCTGCAGGAGGACGCCCGCGACGCCGCCCAGGTGGTCGCCGCCCGGCTCGATGCCGTGCGCGGGCAGCTCGACAGCGTGGTGACGTGGTCGGACGGCCAGATGACGCGCGAGGAGACCAGCGGCGGCAGCTGCGGTACCGCGTCCGGGTGCCGGCCGTGGCCCCCTCTACAACGCGCGCCGCAGCGTGCGCGATTCCATCACCACCCTGCGCGACGGCATGACCAAGACCTGGCTCGAGCCGGTGCAGGCCGACATCGAGCAGCTGCGCCAGGCTGCCGCCGGACTCGGCGGCGCCACGGTGGAGGAGCGCCAGCGCAACTTCGAAGCCAGAGCCTCCGACATCCGCGGCCGGGCCCGCAACATCGCCGCGCGCAGCAACCAGCTCGGCAAGTCGACGGCCGGCGAGATGCGGGCGCTGGCCAGCACGGTCGCCATCGCGCCGGGTGCGGCCGGGTTCTCCTGCTACGACCCGACGCTGGCCGAGCGCCTGCGGGCGGCGGCAGGCCAGGCCGAGCAGCCGGCCGAACTAAAGCTGCGCGAGGCGGTCTTCAACGAGGGACCGGCCGGCGTCGCCAACGCGGTCAAGAACCTGTGGCGCAACATCGGCGCCTACACGAGCAGCCTGTTCTCCTACCTGTTCACGCGCGGCGACACCGGCGTGGTCGGCCGCACGGACACCGGCGAGCCGATCACCGGCCGCGACCTGATCGCCCTGCTCGCCACCATCGGCATCGACCTCGGCCTGCTGGCGCTGGCGATCGTCAACCCGCCGCGCGAGCCGCCCTCGATCCGTCCGTCCGGCGCGCTGACCCGGCAGATCAACGAGGCGATCGACACCGCGATTGCCCGCGCCAACGTCACGCGCGACTGGGTGCAGGGTCATTTCATCCATCACAAGCGCGCGTCATATCTCGTCATACCCAATCTCTACGCGGCCGATCCCAACGATGAGCAGGAGAAGTCGCGGGCGCTGGCCATGAACCAGCTGGCCGGCGTGCTGAGCGACCTCGGGCTGGTGCGCTGGCCCAACAAGGGCACCTGGTTCAAGAAGAGCGAGCTCGACGAGCTCAAGGACGACGAGGTGCACGCCAGCATCACCGACATCTCCGAGATCCGCAAGAAGTGGGTCGAGGATCACAAGAGCGACGCCAAGGTCCTGGAAGGCTACAGCCAGACAGCCATCCGCAATCACGGCCTGTTCTCGAAGGCCCTGCGCGCGCTGGAGATCGCAGGGTGGAGCACGAAGGCCCGCCAGGACATCGAGGTCTTCACCCTCGTCGAGGCCGAGGGTCTGACGCCGCTGCTTATGGTCCTCAACGAGCGCCCCGACCTGCACTATCCGGAAGGCAGCAAGGCACCCGCCAAGGCCAACGCGTAGCAATCATTCGCACGGGGGTCGCAAAGCAGCTGCCGCGCGTGCCGGCTGCACCGCCGCACGTCATACCGGGCCGCATAAGATACCACCCGTCATCCCGGCCTCGATGATTTTGGGCGCATAGCGCGCAATCATCGAGAGCCGGGATCTCGCCGCTAGCGTAGAGGTCCCGGATGAGCCTCGGCGCGGGCGCCTCGGCTTCCGGGATGACGGGTCGATTGTTTTTGTATTGCGGTATTACTGGTAGTTCAGGCGCAGGCCGGGTCGATCCCACTCGAAGGCGACCAGCTTGCCCGTGCATGACAGCGTCACGTAGGCCGTGCGCAGGTCGGGACCGCCGAAGCAGATGTTGGTGGCGTAGAGGTCCGGCATCGGGATGTGCTTCCAGCCCTTGCCGTCAGGACCCTGGCCGTCCGGGCTGTAGACGGTGATGCCGCCATGGATCAGCGTGGCGACGCAGACGTTGCCGGCGCTGTCCACCGCCATGCTGTCGAGGCGGTGATAGATGCCGCCGGCCCAGCCCAGCAGGCGACCGCCGTGCGGAGAGGGCCATGGTTCGCGCCGCACCTCGCCGGGCGCCAGGATGTCCATCTCCCACAGGCGCGCCGATTCCGTCTCGGCGAAGTAGAGCTTCTTGCCGTCGGGCGACAGGGCGCAGCCGTTGGCGTTGACGGTCGGGTTGGCGACCACCTTGATCAGGCTGCCGTCGGCCTTGGCGTAGTACACCGCGCCGCGATCCATCTCGCGCGCCCGCGTCTTGCCGAGGTCGGTGAAATAGAAGCCGCCGTGCGCGTCGAACACCAGGTCGTTGGGTCCGCGCAGCATATGCCCGTCGCAGTGCGTGTAGAGGGTCTCGATCTTGCCGGTGGCGAGATCGACGCGCTCGATGCGCCCGCCCGAGTAGTCTTCGGCCTGCCCGGTCGGCCGCAGGCCGTACTGGGCATCCTCGTGCCAGCTGAAGCCGCCGTTGTTGCAGATGTAGACCTTGCCGTCGGGACCCATGGCGGCGCCGTTCGGCCCGCCGGTGTGCCGCGATACGACGGTCTTGCGCCCGTCAGGTGCGACCCGCGTCAGGGTGCGTGCCTCGATCTCCACCACCAGCACGGAGCCGTCGGGCAGCGCCACGGGGCCTTCGGGAAAGCGCAGTCCGCTGGTCACCTCACGCAGCGCCGGCACGGTCGTCATGGCGTCTCCCCAAATGGTCTTGGCACGAACGCCGGCATCCTAGCCGGACCAACGCACGGGTGAGGCGATGATTGTGCGCAACACTGCTCGTCCCTGTCAGCAGATTGCGCTTCGACGTTGCTTGGGCAACACAGTCTCAGGATGCTAAGCTTCAGGTGCAGCTGGATTTCGGCTGAGGTTCGGAGAGCCATGAGGTGAACAGCATTTTCGGTCGCTTCCTGCTGTCGCTCGGCAATGTTTTCTCATCCCTCATCATCGGGGCGTTGGCCCTCGCCATCGTGTGGATCTACATCCCGAGCGTGGCGCTGCGGCTGTTCCGCTGGGCGGCCTCCGTGCGCGACTGGGTCGTGCTCGCGAACTGGCCTCCGCAGTACGAGGTGCCGCTGCGCTTCTTCGTCGACGAGCGCCAGATCGTGTACGTGGGCTTCGTGCTGGCAAGCCGCATCGTGGTCGGCCTGCTGATCATCCTGGTCGCCAAGGCACGGGGTCGCAAGCCGCAGCCCGGGTACCCGGTCTGACGCACGATTGGCTGGAGTTTTGGCTGGTTAACCAACACTCTAGTCAGTCGCTTTGAGCCGCCGCCAGATAGGAACTGTTAACCTGACCGCAAGGCCCGTTGGCTAGCGTTGGACCCAAAAGACGCGCCGGATATGCCGACCGAGCGCGTTGCGTTCTGCGTACAGGGGCCGGCGCAAGTGTTGGGAATTTTCCGTCCGCGTCTGCGGCAGGAAGCGCGTGCGGCGCCATCGCGCCCGCCTGCGCGGCCCAAACGCGTTCTGAAGCGGCTGTTCAAGTGGTTGCCCTGGGAAATCCGCCTGGCCATCCTGGCGCCGATCTACCTGGGCATCCCGGCGCTCATCGGCATCGCCTGTGCGTTCGTCTACTACACGGCCACCATCCCCAATCCCAAGACGCTGCGCCAGAAGGATCGCCCGCCGGTCGTGCGCATCCTCGACCGCGACGGCGCCCTGCTGACCGAGCACGGCGGCGCCGAGGCCTACGCGGCGATCGATACGTTGCCGCAGCATCTCCTGGACGCGGTGGTGGCCACCGAGGATCGCCGCTTCTACGAGCATTGGGGCGTGGACCCGGTCGGGCTGGCGCGAGCCTCATTGGCCAACCTGAGGGTGGGCCGGTTCGTCCAGGGCGGGTCGACATTGACCCAGCAGCTCGCCAAGAACCTGTTCCTGACGCCGGAGCGCACGCTCGGCCGCAAGCTGGAGGAGCTGGTCCTCGCCTTGTGGCTGGAGGTGCGCCTGAGCAAGCGCGACATCCTCGAGATCTATCTCAACCGCGTGTATCTCGGCAGCGGCGCCTACGGCGTCGAGACGGCGTCGCGGCGCTTCTTCGGCAAGCCGGCCAGCCAGCTGACGCTGCCGGAATCCGCCATGCTCGCCGGCCTGCTGAAGGCGCCTTCCAAGTTCTCCCCGGCATCCAATCCGGACGTTGCGCGCGCGCGTGCGCGGGGCGTGCTGGGCAAGATGGCCGAAGCAGGGATGCTCACGGTCGAGGAGGAGGAGCAGGCCGCCAGCGTTCCGATCGCCTTTGCCGACACGCTGCACCAGCGCGAGGATTTGGGTGTCGAGTATGCGGTCGATGCCGTGCTCGAGCGCCTGCCGTGGCTGGTTGGCCCCGAGGCTCGCGAGCTGATCGTCGAGACGACCATCGACGGCCGCCTGCAGCGCCGCGCCCAGGCCATCGTGCGTGATCTATTGTCCAGCGAGGGCCGCAGCGTCGATGCCAGCCAGGCCGGCATGGCCGTACTCGACCTGCAGGGCGGCATGCGTGTGCTGGTCGGCGGCCGTTCGTACTTCGAGAGCCAGTTCAATCGCGCCATCAGGGCCAAGCGCCAGCCCGGCTCCGCCTTCAAGCCGTTCGTGTACGTGGCGGCGCTCGAAGGCGGCATGCGCCCCGACAGCACCGTGCAGGATCTGCCGCTGCTCGGCACGGGATGGAGCCCGCGCAACGAAGGCGGACAGTATCGCGGCACCGTCAGCCTGCGCGATGCGCTCGCCTTGTCGATGAACGCGGCGGCGGCGCGCCTCAGCATGAAGGTTGGACCGCGCAAGACAGCGGCTCTCGCGCATCGCCTCGGCATCCAGTCCGATCTGCGTCCGGATGCGACGATCGCACTGGGCACATCGGAGGTGACGCTGCTCGAGCTGACCAGCGCTTATGGCGTCTTCGCCAACGGCGGCCGGTCGGTGGCGCCGTACATCATCAATCGCGTGCGTATGGGTTCAGGCGAGGTCATCTACGAGAGGCCGGAAGCAACCACCAAGGTGCTGCTGGCGCCGGCGCAGGTCGGCGCCATCAACGACATGCTCAACGCCGCGCTGGTCACAGGTACGGGCAAGCGGGCGGCACTGCCGCGTCACCCGGCCGCCGGCAAGACCGGCACGTCGCAGGAGTTCCGCGACGCCTGGTTCGTCGGCTACACGGCGCATCTCGTCGCCGGCGTGTGGGTCGGCAACGACGATGGGCGATCGATGAACCGCGTGATGGGCGGCAATTTCCCGGCTCGTCTCTGGCGCGAGGTGATGCTGCTGGCGCACGACGGGCTGCCGCCGCGCGCCTTGCCCGGCACGGCTCCGGCTTCGCCCGCGGTCGCGGGGCTCATCGGCGCTGCCGCGGAGCCGGCCGATGCGAGCCAGCCGCAGGTTGCACGCGAGCGGGACGAGCCCGACCTCATCGCCCGCGTCATTGCCGATGATCAGAACGGCAAAGTGGAGCCGCGCACTCCCGCGCCGACCTGGGCCGATGCCACTCTGGGCAGCCTCGTCCGCAGCCTCGGGTTCGGCGGGTGAGGCGCTCGGGCGAATCGTGCAGGGTAAACGTGCGCGATCAGAACCATGCGTAGGCGATCGCCGGCAGCCAGAACACCACCCCGGTGCCGATGAACACCGCCGCGATGACGCCCCAAGCAAACCAGTCTTCGTCGCAAGACATGCTGGCCTCCATCCGACAGAATGGAGAGCCTGTTGTGCGTCGGTTAATGAGGTATTAACGAGCCGCCGGACTGGACTAGGCGGCGGGCCGGGCGCGGACCTGCGTGCTGGCAATCAGCCGCTCGACCTCTGCTGCGGGCACGGGGCAGCCCAGGAAGAAGCCCTGCACCTCGATGATGCCGAACGCACGCACCCATTCCAGCTGATCGGCAGTCTCGACGCCTTCGGCCGTCGTCGTGACGTCCAGCCCCGCGCCCAGACCTGCGACGGCCTGCACGATGGCCGAGCACTGCTCGCTCTGGCCGAGCCCCTGGATGAACGATCGATCGATCTTGATGTTGTCGAAGCGAAAACTGCGCAGGTTGCTCAGGCTGGAGAAGCCCGTGCCGAAATCGTCCATCGAGATGCGCACGCCGAGCGCGTGCAGCTGATGCAGCGTCGCGAGCGTCTTGTCGGTGTTCTCGAGCAGCACGGTCTCGGTGATCTCGAGGTCGAGGCGCGACGCGGCGAGCCCGGCAGAGAGGAGTGCGTCGGCGACCAGCTGCACCAGGTCGTTCTGCTTGAACTGAAGGGGCGACAGGTTGACGGCAACTCTGATGCTGTCCGGCCAACTCCGGGCCTGCTTGCAGGCCTCCCGGAGCACCCAGGCCCCGATCGCGCCGATCAGGCCGGTCTCTTCCGCCAGCGGAATGAACTCCGCCGGTGGTATGTTGCCGCGCTCGGGATGGGTCCACCGCAACAGTGCCTCGAACGCGGTGATGCTGTTGGTGTCCAGGTTGAAGACCGGCTGATAGTGCAGCTCGAAGCCGTCGTTGGCGAGCGTGCTGCGCAGGTCGAGTTCCAGCTGGCGCCGGGCGTGCATGCGCGCATCCATGCCGAGCTCGAAGAAGCGATACGTGCCCCGCCCCTCGTTCTTGGCCCGGTAGAGCGCAAGGTCGGCGTTTCTCAGCAGCAGGTCCGCGTCGGTGGCATCGTCCGGCGCCACCGAGATGCCGACGCTGGCGCCCACGACGATCTGGTGGTCGTTGATCTGGTAGGGTGCGCTGATGGCTTCGATGATGCGCAGCGCCAGGGTGGTCGCGCCCAGTGGCTGGGCGGCCCCGGTTTGAACGACGGCGAACTCGTCGCCGCCCAGGCGCGCGACGGTATCTCTGTCCCTGACGCAGGACTGCAGGCGTTCGGCGGCCGCTTGCAGCAAGGCATCTCCGACCGCGTGACCGAGCGTGTCGTTGACTTCCTTGAAGCGATCGAGGTCGAGCCAAAGCACCCCCACGGGAGCACTGCCCTTCAGCGCCTCCTCCAATCTTTCCCGCAGCAGCACGCGATTGGGAAGGTCGGTGAGCGCATCATGGTGGGCCATGTGCTGCATGCGCGCCTCGATGCGCCGCTGCTCGGTGACGTCCTCGTGCGTCGCCACGCCGCCGCCGTCCGGCAGCGGGCGGATCGCATAGGCAATGGTGCGCCCGTCGGCGAATTCATGGAACGCGTTGGCGGACGTGATCTCCCCTTCCACCCGCGTGCGCACATAGTCGCCGTGCTCGGAGAGCACCTTGAGGCCCAGTGCAAGCCGATGCTGGATCAGGTCGCTGGTGGGCGTGCCGGGCCGCACCTGGTCGCTGGTGAGGCCATAGATCTCCATGTAGCGCCGGTTGCAGATGACGACGCGGCGATCCTTGTCGAACAGCACCAGCCCTTGCGACATGTTGTTGAGGGCGGCATCGAGGTGCAGGTTTTGCAGCCTGAGCTGATGCTCCTGCTCCTTCAGAAGCCGGTTCTGTTGCTCGAGCCGGTCGTTGAGGGCCTGCTGCTCGGTGACGTCCTCGTGCAGGGCAACCCACCCGCCGCTGGCAATGGGATGGTGGCCTAGCCGGATGATGCGCCCGTCGGAAAACGTGTGCGTGTGGACGGCCGCTGCGCCTAACACGACCACACTCGAGCGCTCGCGGATGTAGTCTTCGGGCGAGGCACCCGAATAGAGACCGCTGGCGATGCGTTGCTCGAGTATTTCACGCAAGGTCGTGCCGGGCCGAGCCTGGTCGGGGGAGAGGCCGTACATGCGCCGGTAGGGCTCGTTGCAGATCACCAGGCGGTGGTCCGCATCGAATACGCACACGCCCTGGGACAGGCTCGTGACCGCCATCTCGAAGCGCTGGCTTTGTGCGCGCAGCTCCTCGTCGCGCTCCTGCAAGGCCGTGCTCTGGCGTTGCAGCGTGAGTGCATCCTCCTGCCTGGGGCGGAGGTCGCGGATCGCGTAGACCTCGACGGTCCCGGCTTCGATCTTGAGCCGCTCGCGCGTCACTTCGACCGGGATGCTGGTGCCCGCGCCGGCCACCATGACGGTGGTCCACCGGGTCAGTGGACTTGCGCAGGTCTTTCCGGTGTGGGCGTGCCATCAGGTCGCCGAACACGCGCTTGCCCTCGAGACTGGCAGGCGAGCATCCAAGCAGTCGGGCCAGCTGCGCATTGACCTTGAGGACGGCGCCGTTCCTCGCCATCGCCAGTCCTTTGACATCCCTGGCGATGTTGAGAGCGCGCCAGGCAATGTCCAAGGCTGCGCTTGGGCTGTCCGTATGCCTGGTCCGCGGCAAGCGCGCCCTTGTGGGACGCGGTTGGCGGCGCACGGGCGCGGGGCGTTTCGATGCAGCCGGCATGGTGGGATTTCTGTCTATCGAGGCAAAGAAGGAGTGTCTTAGCCAAACAGGCCTAACGCCTCCCTGCCGCGGTATTTATGCGCACGGATTGCGCGTCCCAAGGGTAACGAAAAGTAAATGGGAGGGCACACGGGCTGGCCAAATCGGGCTCTCAGGTCTTCGCGGAAATGCGCCGAAAGAGCCACAGAGCAGGGCCGCACAGGACCAGCATTGCAGCGCCGAGGTCGAACGTCACACGCGACGTTCCTGCCATGGTCGCCAGCGCGCCGCCGATCCATGGACCGGCCACGACAAGCAGATAAAACAGGGTGAAGAATATGCCCATGCCGACGGCGCGCGTGGCCGGCTCCAGCACGCGCACCGGCAGGCTCAGAATAGGGGCGGCGGCGAGGCCGCAGGTTAGTCCGATGGCGATGAACGAGGGCAGCACGGCGTCGGTGCGGGTCGCGACCAAAAGTGTAGCGGCGAAGGCCAGGCAGCCTCCGAGCAGGATCGCCTCGCCGCGTCCGCTGAGATCGGCCAGATAGCCGCCGATCGGCACGGACACGGCCACCAGCCAGAGCACGATACTGGTGGTCGTGCTGGCTGCCGCCAGAGGCCAGCCTCGCTCGGCCAGCATGGTCGGGCCGAATGCGAACACCATGCCGAGGCTGGCATTGTAGAGGCCCCAGATGACTCCGGCGATGATGACGGCGTACGTCGCCCTGCGGTCGGGGTAGGCGCTGCCGCCGGTCGCTGGTCCTGCTTGTGCGGCAGGCGGGTAGAGCACAGCGAGTGCGACCAACCCGACGGCGATCAGGCCGGATGTCAGCAAGGAAGCGGCGAACAGCCCATACTGCGTTCCTACGACCGGCAGCGCGACCAGCGCCAGCGCAATGCCGAGCGGCCAGGAGTTCAGGAACACGGCCATCGCCGTGCCGATCTCCTTGCCGGCGAACCAGTCGGTGACCATCTTCGACATCAGCACGTTGAGCAGCACGCCGCCGGTGCCTGCCAGCAGGCGGCCGGCAAGCTGCAGTTCCCAGTTCGCCGAGAGCGCCATCGTCAGCCCGCCGCAGGCCATCAGGGCAAGCCCGGCCATCACGATGTTCTTGTCGCCGTAGCGCTTGCCGATGGCGCCGCCGGGCACGGCCAGCGCGATGCCGGGGGCGAGGTAGAGACCGATGGCGAGGCCAATGTCGGCGAGGTTCACTCCGAAGTCGCGCTGGATGACAGGCGCGAGCGCCGCGACGCTCTGAAACTGGAAAGCCATGGTCGTGCGCACTGCAAACAGCAGCGCGAGAATGCCCCAGCGGTTGGTCATGCGTCCCCCCCGGCAGATTCGCCCGGCGACTATAGCGGACAGCTCGTCAAAATTGCCTTAGAATTGAGCAGAGGGGCCTGATCGCGTGCAGGTGCCGGTCGCTCGGCTGACGACCGGTTGGCTGACAAGCGGTTATCGCGCGCATCGGTGGCATACTGTGTTTGGTATGTATATTGCGACATTCCCCTCTTCGCAGCCGCGCCGGTTTTTTGCGTGAGGAGAGATAGCCATAAATCGCCGTCGATTTCTGAAGTCCGGTCTGTTCACCGGCGCCGCCGCCACGGCCGCCGTTGCCTCGCCGAACATCGTCACCGCGCAGGCCAAGACCTTCAGCTGGAAGATGACCAACGCCTATGGTCCGGGCGCGCCGTTCTACGTGCAGGGGCCGGGCAGCCCGACCGACTTCATCAAGATGGTCGATGCGATGTCGCAAGGCCGCCTGAAGATCCAGCACTACGCTGCGGGCGAGCTGATCCCGGCGCTGGAGGGCTTCGACGCGGTCTCCAAGGGCACTGTCGAGATGAACTCCGCCAACGCCTACTTCTGGGCGGGCAAGACGTTCGCCGCGCAGTACTTCACGGCCGTGCCGTTCGGCTTCAATTTCCAGGGCATGAACGCCTGGCTCTACCACGGCGGCGGCATGAAGCTGTGGGAGGAGGTGTACGCGCCGTTCAACCTAGTGCCCCTGCCGATGGGCAACACGGGCGTGCAGATGACCGGCTGGTTTAAGAAGCCGATCGAGAAGGTGGACGACTTCAAGGGCCTGAAGATGCGCATCCCCGGCCTCGCCGGCCGCGTGTATGCGTCGCTCGGCGTGGACGTGAAGCTGCTGCCGGGCGGCGAAATCTTCCCGGCCCTGGAACGCGGCGTCATCGATGCCGCCGAGTTCGTCGGCCCCTACCAGGATCGCCGCCTCGGCCTGCACAAGGCGGCCAAGTACTACTACACGACCGGCTGGCACGAATCGTCCACCGTCACCGAGCTGATCATCAACAAGGCGGCCTGGGATTCGCTTCCCTCCGACCTGCAGGAGATTGTCAAGGCCGCGGCCGCCGCCTGCCAGGCCATCAGCCAGTCCTGGTGCGACGCCACCAATCAGGAGGCCCTCGAGGATCTCGTCACCAATCAGGGCGTGAAGACCGCGCCGCTGCCGGCCGACGTGCTCGTCAAGCTCAAGGAGGTGACGCTGCAGACGCTGAACGACAACGCCGCCAAGGACCCGCTCGTCAAGAAGGTGCACGACAGCTACATGACCTTCAAGAAGGGCTGGGACAAATGGGCCGCCCTGTCGGAAGGCGTCTATCACTCGCAAATTCGCGGACAGATCTGACACTGCATGCTGTCATCCCGGGCTTTGGGCCCGGGATCCAGCGATCCACAAGCGCTGCAGTCTGAGGCGCGCTGGATCCCGGCGACACCGGCCTTCGCCGGTGCAAGCAAACGCCGGGATCGCTGGGGGGAAACGGTGCCGACAAGAAGCTTTGGCCGTAATCGCCGATCGCCTCGATGTGGTCATCGATCGCATCGGCCGCGTCACGGGCTGGTGCTCGCTCGCGATCGTGCTGGTGATGGCCTTCAACGTGCTGCTGCGCTACTTCTTTCGCACCGGCTCGGTGGCCATGCAGGAGCTGGAATGGCACCTGATGGCGCCGATCTGCATGCTTGGTCTGTCCTACGCCATCCTCAAGGACGGCCACGTGCAGGTCGACATCCTCTACGGGAGATTCCCCGAGCGCGTGCAGCGGATCATCCAGCTCATCTCGACCGTGCTGGTCGTTCTGGTGATCGCCATCCTGCTCAAGCTGTCGATCCCCTACGTCATGCAGTCCTACAACATCGGTGAGAAGTCGCCCGATCCCGGGGGACTGACGCACCGGTGGATCGTCAAGGCGATGCTGCCCGTGGGGTTCGCGCTGCTGCTGATCCAGAGCATCGCCGCCATGCTGCGGGCCTTCATTCCGATCCTCGACCCCAGCGCGCACGTCAAAAGCGCCACGCACACGGTCTGATATGCCCCTCCTCGAGATCTACTGGCGATCCTGTGCATCGTCTCGTTCTTCGTGCTGCTGGCAATCGGTCTGCCGGTGGCTCTCACCCTCGCTGTCAGCGGCCTGTTCTGGGGCTATCTCGGCTTCGGCGCCGGCCTGTTCGATCTATTGCCGGCGCGCATCTATGGTGTGACCGCCAACTACACGCTGATCGCCATCCCGCTGTTCGTGTTCATGGGCGTGATGCTGGAGAAATCCAGGATCGCCGACGACCTGATGGACGTGATCGGCCATCTGGCCGGCAGCCTGCGCGGCGGCATGGGCATCGGCATCATCCTGGTCGGCGTGCTGATGGGGGCCACCACCGGCATCGTCGGTGCCACCATCGTCACGCTTGGTCTCATCACGCTGCCCGCCCTCATGCGGCGCGGCTATCACCTGCCGACCGCGTGTGGCACGATCTGCGCCTCGGGCACGCTCGGCCAGATCATCCCGCCGAGCACCATCCTGATCCTGCTGGCCGACATCCTCGGCCAGTCGGTCGGCACGCTGTTCGCGGCCGCGCTGATCCCCGGCCTCATTCTGTCGGGGATCTTCTGCATCTACATGCTGGTGCTGGGAATGGTGCGTCCGGATATGGTGCCGCCGGTGGCGCTGGATGAGCGTCAGGCCATGTCCGGCAAGCAGCTTTTCAAGGCCGCGCTGCGCATCGGCCTGCCGCCCATCAGCCTGGTGATGGCGGTGCTCGGCTCCATCATCGGCGGCGTCGCCGCGCCCACCGAGGCCGCCTCGATGGGCGCGCTAGGTTCGATCGTGGTGGTGGCGCTGGCGGGACGTTTCAGTTTCTCGGTGCTGCGCGAGACGGCGCTCGCCACCACGCGCATCACCGCCGGCATGATGTTCATTCTCATTTGCGCGCAGGTGTTCGCCCTGGCGTTTCGCGGATTGCACGGCGAGAAGCTGGTGGAAGACCTGTTCAACGTCGTGCCGGGCGGCGTCGACGGCGTGCTGATCTTCATGATGGTGCTGATCTTCGTGCTCGGATTCTTCATCGAGTGGATCGAGATCAGCTACATCGTGGTGCCGCTGTTCCTGCCGCTGCTGCTGAAGATGAATGTCGACCTGGTGTGGGTGGCGTCGCTGATCGCGGTCAACCTGCAGACGTCGTTCCTGACGCCGCCGTTCGGATGGGCGCTGTTCTACCTGCGCAGCGTCGCGCCTCCCGAGGTGCCGACGCTGGCGATCTACAAGGGCGTGGTGCCCTTCATCATGCTGCAGCTGATCGCGCTGGTGCTGGTCTACGTGTTTCCCGACATCGCCACCTGGCTACCGCGCGCCATCGGCTGGTAAGTAGTCATCTTGTTGTCATCCCGACCTGAGCGAAGCTCAGAGCCGGGACCCAGAGGCTGCACAGTGAATGCAATTGTGGTTGGGTCCCGGATATTCACTAACGCGAATTCCGGGATGACAGATCAATCGCGAGCGCCGGTCCACTCGACGCCGTAGCGGTGCAGGTCGGTGCCTTCGTGGCGCAGCCAGTCCTTGGCCTCGTCCAGGCGGGGCACGCATTCGGCGACCAGCTTCCAGAAGCGCGCGCCGTGGTTCATCTCGACGAGATGGGCGACCTCGTGCGCGGCCACGTAGTCGAGGACGAGGGGCGGCGCGAGGATCAGGCGCCAGGAGAACGACAGCAGGCCGCTCGAGGAGCACGAGCCCCAGCGGCTGGTCTGGTCGCGCAAGCCGATGCGGCGCGGCCGTACGGCGAGCTGGCGCGCGTGCCAGCTGACGCGCTCGTCGAGGTCGGCAAGCGCCTGCTGGGCAAGCCAGTCCCTCAGCCGGCGCGCGGCGTGCTCGACACGTCCGCAGACGTTGAGCGAGGGGGTGCGTGATCCGGGTGCACCGATATCGACGACGGCCTTGCCGCGCGCGCTGCGGCCGTTGAAACGGACGCGATGCAGCTTGCCGCGCAACGGAATCTGCGCGCCGTCCGCGAACGGCACGGGCTCCGGCACGCGGCCCAACCGGTCGCGCACCCATTCGATGTGGCTCTTGAGAAACCTGCCGGCCTCATCCATCCGGCACTGCAACGGCACCGTGACGACCACCGCGCGGCGCGTCTTGCTCACGCGCAGCGTCATGCGCCGCGCTCCTGCGTGCCGCCGCACTTCGACCGGCGCGGCAATGCCGTGTACTTCGAGACCAATGGTCTTCGTCTTCCGCCGTTTGGCCGCTGGCAACTTTGTATGCCCCCTCTGCGCAGTGCCGCCCATGCACGGCAGACACGCGACGCAACCTCGATGATGCACGGGATCGAGGATTGTGCGTAGCAAAGAATTGTGTCCGTGACAGCCACGAATGCCGGAACGGCACGCACTGCACCGGGCGCTGTTGCGTCACAGCGACACGACACACTCAAGGTTGAGCGCGGGAAACGTGCTTTGCGCGAACGTCTTCGCTCGATTAATTCGCGGGAAAGCTGAAGGCCAGATTCTCCATATCCCCGGTCTTGCTGCCTCGCCGCGGCATCCTCGCCATGTGCTCGAGCTCGGAGATAGTGAGACCGGCGATCGCACACGGATCGTGCGCGCGCATGAACTTGGTCATGCGCGGAGCGATCTCGGAGCGGAAACGCGAGCCATTGAAAACGCCATAGTGACCGACCTTCGGGCACTCGAAGTGCATCTTGTTGTCGGCGGGGACGCCGCTGCACAGATCGAGGGCAGCACGGCATTGGCCGGTGCCGGTGATGTCGTCCTTCTCGCCCTCGACAGTCATGAGCGCGGGCCGGCGGATGGCGGACAGATCGATCGGCCGGCCACGTGAGGTCATCAGGCCGCGCGGCATCAGGTGCTGGACGAACACGGCATCGACCGTCTGCAGAAAGAACTCCGCTGTCAGATCCATGACAGCGAGGTACTCGTCGTAGAACTCGCGATGCTTGTCGGCCGAGTCGCCGTCGCCGTGCACCAGGTGCGAAAACATGTCCTTCTGCGCCTGCATATGCCGGTCGAGGTTCATGGTCATGAAGCCCGACAGCTGCAGGAAGCCCGGATAGACCTGCCGGCCGCTGCCGAGGCTCGGCCAGGGCACGTTGGTGATGACATTGCGGCGGAACCAGTCGGTGCCGCGCTCCTCGGCGAGCGTGTTGACTACCGTCGGATTGATGCGCGTGTCGACCGGGCCGCCGGCCAGGATCAGCGACAGCGGCACGTCGGGGTCGCCGTCCGCCTCCATCAGGGCGGTTGCTGCCAGCACGGGCACGGACGGCTGGCAAACCGCGAACACATGCACGTCGCCGCCGAAGAAGCGGAACATGTCGGCCATGGTGTCGATGTAGTCGTCGAGATCGAACGAGCCGGCCGCAAGCGGGATGTCGCGCGCGTCCTGCCAGTCGGTGATGTAGACCTCGTGGTCGGGCAGGAAGGTCTCGACGGTGCCGCGCAGCAGCGTGGCGAAATGCCCCGACATCGGCGCCACCAGCAGCAGCCGCGGCTGGTGCGCGGCGCGCTCAGGGTCGACGGCGCGCTTGAAGTGGACGAGCTTGCAGAACGGCGTCTCCCAGACGACCTCCTCGGTGACGCGAACCGTGGTCGCGCCGAACCTGGTGTGGGTGATGCCGAACTCCGGCTTGGCGTAGCGCCGCGTGGCGCGCTCGAACACCTCGCAGGCCGCCACCGCGCTGCGCCCGACCGGCGTATGCGTCAGCGGATTGAGCGGATTGAAGAACAGGCGGCAGGAATCTGCTGCGGCTCGGGCCGGCCTGAAGGCGGCGTGCCCGAACTCATACCAGTGGTAGAGCACGCGTGTGTCCCCCGGTTCTGCATTCCATTGCCTGGCCACGGACGGGAACGCACGTACGTTCGGCGTTTTCTCCAAGTCCGCGAGGCGTCACGATTTTTACACGCTTGTGCATCGAACACTGCCTTGATTCGCCGGTTGGTTAAAGGGCTGTGCCCTCAGGGCAACAGCTTGCCGAGCCGATCCGCCATCGCATCGACGTCAACGGTGTAGGGAAAGTGCGTCCGGAACGCTCCGTCCGGTCCCATAACGTAGATGATGGCAGAATGATCCATCGTGTAGCCGGCGCTCGACTTGGGATCGGGCACCCGCTTGTAGTAAGCGCGATAGGCCTTGGCGACCGCGTCGATCTCGGCCGGCGTGCCGGTCAGGCCGACCAGCCGGGGGTGGAAGCTCTTCACGTACATGGCCATCTGCTCGGGGGTGTCCCGCTCCGGATCGACTGTGATGAGGACGGGCGTGATCTGCTCCGCCTTGCTACCCAGCTTTTGTAGAGCAGCGGCCATCACCTGCAGTGCCGTAGGGCACACGTCGGGACAATACGTGAAGCCGAAGAACACCAGCATGAAGCGGCCGCGGAAGTCCTGGTCGGTGACCCGCTTGCCGGTTTGATCGGTCAGCGTGAATGGCCCGCCGACCAGGGCCTGCCCCATCGTCTTGACGCCCGCGCCGGGAAACACGCGCTCGCGCACGCCGGGCAGCACGGCGAGTGCGACCAGCCCGCCGACCATGAATCCAGTCAGGATGTAGAGCGCGAGCCTCAGATTGCGGACCTGCACGGCGGTCATGCTCCCACCTTTTCGGTCTTGGTGCTGGGTTTGGTGAAGGCGACATGGCCGCCGAAATAGATGACCTTGCCGTGCTGGGCCTGCACGTAGTCCGGCGCAAGTTTGACCGAGCCCTGATCCAGCCAGCGCGGATCGGGGCGCGACTTCACCCACTCGTCGGCGGGCAGCAGCGTCGAGCCCCGCGTCATCACATCCCACGTGTAGTAGTGGTGCGGCACGACGATGTGCGGCTGCAGCCTGCCGATCACCTTGTCGATCTGCGCGTAGCTCAACACATGTTGCGAGCCGTCGATCGGCAGCAGGGCGATGTCGACCTGGCCGATCATGTCCCATACCGCGTCGGGCGGATTGGGCCGGTTGTCGCCCCAGTGCAGGATCTTGAGGCCGGCCACCTCGACCAGAATGATCGAGTTGTCGAACGAGCGGCAGTTGTCCGGCGGATCGGTGACCATGCTGGTCAGCCGCCGGGTCATCTCGGCCCAGTCGTAGACGTTGTGGCTGCTGTCGGTGACGTGCTTGTCGGCGATGCCGGTGATCTTCACGTCGGCGAACGCGTAGGTGCCGACCAGCCGGTCCAGCAGCACGCTGGCGCTGACCGCGTGCAGGCCGTCATGATCGAAGTGGGCGTGCGTCGACAAGGCGACATCGACCTGCAGCGCCGGAAAGTCGTAGAGGAACCAGTCCCAGTTGCCCCAGGGCGGATTGCGCCAGGGGTCGATCAGGACGGTAAGCCCGGCCGGCGTGGTGATGCGGAACGAGGAGCATCCGAAGTAGGCGAGCTCGATCTCGGCCGCCGCCCATTGCGGCTTGGCGGACTGCAAGGCGATCATCCGGTTGTTGTTGTCCGGCTGCTTCCACGCCCACAGGCCATCGTTGATGCGGCTGCTCACGATCATTCTCCAAGAGGGGGCTACTCGCCCATCTGCACCAGCGTGCCGTTGACCCGCGCGCTGTGCAGCAGGTAGGCGAAAGCCGCATAGCCGCCGGCGAAGTAGACGACATTGAGCGCCAGGGCCGCGAGCATATAGGAGCCGAGGAAGGTGCCATCCAGGACAATGCCGCGCAGGCCCTCGAACACGTAGGTAGGGGGCAGCGCGAGGGCAACCGGCTGCAGCCAGCCGGGCAGGGTTGCCACGGGATAGTAGACGCAGCACAGCGGCAGCAGCACGAACACGATCAGCCAGGCGAAGTTCTCCGCACCGAGCCCCCAGCGCACGACCACGCCGGTCGAGATCAGCCCCAGCGTCCAGCTCATGATGACGAGATTGGCGAAGAAGGCGGCGAACGCGAAGCCGAGACTGAGCACATTGAAGCCGAAGAACAGGTAGGCCATCAGCGCCACCGGCACCATGGCCACCAGCAGCTTGATCAGGCTGACCGCGATCAGCGCGGCGATCAGCTCGCTCGGTCGCAGCGGACTCATCATCAGGTGGCCGAGGTTGCGCGACCAGATCTCCTCGAGGAATGCCACCGCGAAGCCGAGCTGGCTGCGCACCAGAATATCCCAAAGCAGGACGGCGCCGATGAACAGGCCGGCGGCCTTGGCGGCAAAGCTCGACGTCTGCGCCAGGTAGGACTGCAGGAAGCCCCACATGAGCATTTGCACGAGCGGCCAGTAGATCAGCTCGACGGTGCGCGGCCAGGACGAGCGGATCACGTACCAGTAGCGCAGCACCATCGCCCACACGCGTCGCGCCGATGCCGCCAGCGAGGTCTGCTCCCGCAGTCTCGACTCGCGCGCTCATGATCCCAACTCCACATCTCCGAGCCGCGCCTGCGATGGCGAGGAACACCTCCTCCAGCGTATCGCGGCCGAAGCGCCGGATCAGCTCGGCGGGAGTCTCGTCGGCGATGATGCGTCCCTTCTCCAGCATGATGACCCGGTCGGCGAGGCGCTCGACCTCGGCCATGTTGTGCGAGGCGAGCACGACGGTGGCGCCCCGCTCGCTGCAATAGCTCACGAGCTTGGAGCGCACCCAGTCGGCGGTGTCGGGATCGAGCGATGCGGTCGGCTCGTCCAGCAGCAGCAGCTCGGGCTCGTTGAGCAGCGCCTTGGCCAGGCTGACGCGCGTCTTCTGCCCGGCCGACAGCTTGCCGTAGTGGCGATCGAGCAGATCGGTCAGCCGCAGGTCGCCGGCGAGCGCGGCGACGCGGCCCTGGAGGTCGCGCACGCCGTACAGCCTGGCGAAGATCTCGAGGTTCTGCCGCACCGTGAGGCGCATCGGCACGTCGACGTAGGGGCTCTCGAAATTCATGCGGTGCAGCACCGAATGGCGCTCGCGGGCCATGTCGGCCCCGAACACGCGCGCCTGTCCCGAGGTCGGGATGACGAGCCCCATCAGCATGGCAATGGTGGTGGTCTTGCCCGCGCCGTTGCCGCCCAGCAGGGCCGTGATCGAGCCATGGCCGAGCGTGAAGCTGATGCCGTCCACGGCAGCCACCTCGCCATAGACCTTGCGCAGGTCCCGCACCTCCGCCGGAGGCTGGCTGCTAGCGTTGCTGGCGGGGGTCAGTTTCTGCATCCAATGTGCTAGGAAGGGTGAATACCAGGGCTGCGCCATGGCACTGGGATCGGTGCTTGGCGGCTGCCTCCTATCTGGGGTAGCAGGACGCCACGGGCAAGCAGCGCCGCAACGGCGTGCTGGCCACCGACGCGGAGACGAGTGATACGCCATGCCGCAGTCTGAACGGCAGCGAAAAGAGCCGTCCGAGAGCCGGCTGCGGCTGCAAACCGCGGTCAGGCTGCGCTGGTTCGGCGTGATCGGGCAGCTGCTGACGGTCTGCTTCGTCTATCTGGTGCTGGGCTTTCCCTTGCCGTTCGGCATCTGCCTCGGCCTGATCGCTCTGTCGGCCTGGCTCAATGTCTTCCTGCGCATCCGCTTTCCCGGCCGCACGCGGCTGAGCTCGCAACTGGCGACCGGCCTGCTGGCCTACGACATCGTTCAGCTCGCGGGGCTGCTCTATCTGACGGGCGGCATCGAGAACCCGTTTACATTTCTGCTGGTCGCCCCGGTCACGGTGGCCGCAGCGACGGTGCCGCCGCGCGCCACCGTCACGCTCGGCATCCTTGCCGCCGGTGCCAGCGCCTGGCTGGTGGCGCATCATCATCCGCTGCCCTGGCATGGGGGGGCGGGCCTCGCCATGCCGCAGCTCTACAAGCTCGGCATCCTCGGCTCCGTACTGTCGGGAATGGTGTTTCTCGCCCTGTACGTCTGGCGGCTCGCCAAGGAGTTGCGGCAGATGACGGATGCCCTGGCCGCCACCGAGATGGTGCTGGCGAGAGAGCAGCAGCTGCATGCGCTGGATGGTCTCGCCGCGGCCGCGGCGCACGAACTCGGCACGCCGCTCGCGACCATCACGCTCGTCACCAAGGAGCTGGCGCGGGAGATGCCGCCCAACTCCCCGATTGCCGAGGACATCGCGCTGCTGCAGGCGCAGGCGGTGCGCTGCCGGGAGATCCTGCGCAAGCTGACGCGCACTCCGGCCGAGCCCGATCCGCTGCACGCCCGCATGAGCATCACGCAGCTGATCGACGAGGCGGCGGGCCCCTATCGCGGCTTCGATGCCGACATCGTCGTCACCGCCCGACCCGAGGATGGCGCGATCGGCGCCGATGCCCAGGAGCCGGTGGGCGCGCGCCGGCCCGGCGTCATCTACGGCCTCGGCAACCTGGTCGAGAACGCCATCGATTTCGCCCGCGACAAGGTGGAGATATCGGCCGTGTGGTCGGCGCGCGAGGTGACCATCACCATTGCCGACGACGGCCAGGGCATCCCGCCGGACGTCATGGACGCCTTGGGTGAGCCATACATCACGACGCGGCCGTCCCGCAGCGGCGAGACCGGCCAGGATGGCGAGGCGTCCGGGCTGGGCCTTGGTTTCTTCATCGCCAAGACCTTGCTCGAGCGCTCCGGGGCCGCCGTATCGCTCGAGAATCGCGAGTTTCCGGCAACCGGTGCGGTGGCCACGGTCAGCTGGCCGCGCGAGTCGTTCGTTAACCAGCAGGCGGCGAGTCAGGCGTTCGTCGAGCGTCGCGCCGAGGCTCTGGGTGCGAGCCTGGAGAGCGGTATCCGTTAATCGAGCCTGCGTTGAGGCTTGGGTGCGCGCCTGCGGATCGCTATATTGATGAGCACAAGGAGTGATCGACGTGTCTGAAGACGACCTTTCATTCAAGCCGGACGAGCTGCCAGCCGACCGCTCCCTGGTCCTGGTGGACGACGACCGGGCATTTCTGCAGCGGCTCGAACGGGCCATGGAGCTGCGCGGGTTCGAGGTGCGCAGCGCGCATTCGGTGGCGGAAGGGCTGGACCTGATCCGCCAGAAGGCGCCCGCCTTCGCGGTGGTCGACATGCGCCTGGAGGACGGCAACGGCCTCGATGTGATCGCCGAACTCGCCAAGGTGCGGCCGCAGTCACGCGCCATCGTGCTGACCGGCTACGGCAACATCGCCACCGCGGTCTCGGCGGTGAAGCTCGGGGCGGTCGACTATCTGGCCAAGCCCGCCGATGCCGACGACATCACCAACTCGCTGCTGTCGCCGCATGACGAGAAGGCGCCCCCGCCCGAGAACCCCATGTCGGCCGACCGGGTGCGGTGGGAGCACATCCAGCGCGTCTACGAGCTGTGCAATCGCAACGTGTCGGAGACGGCGCGTCGCCTCAACATGCACCGCCGCACGCTGCAGCGCATCCTCGCCAAGCGCGCGCCGAAGTAATCGCCTTCGCTTTCGCGCCGCTCGCGTAGGGACAGTCGTGGCGCCGGACAAGCGGTGCCTGACTATCCGTCCGCGGAATTTCCGGCTGTCGTCGGCGCCCCAAGGGCGCGCAAGTCATGATTGGGCAGGAAAAGGCGGCAGGTTCGAAAACCCGCCGCCCAAACCTAGCCGATTACTTCGGCACGCACGTCTTGGTGGAGTTGTTCCACCGCATGTCCGCCGCCTTCTCGCACTCGGCTTGCGTGGCGGGGGTGGAGGTCTGAGCGAAGGCAGGCGCGGAAACGGCGGCAGCAATGCTCAGGGCCATGACGGTCAGGATCGATTTCATTGGTTGTTCTCCAGTTCGTTGAGTAACCAATAAACGCATCCTCAACCGTCGCGTTCCATGACGCGGTTTCAGTTAGGCCGTTGCCAGCGCCCGTCCCATTCCAATTTTCAGCGACTAGGGGTCAGACCCTACGGCACACCCTCGCGTCGCGGCGATGTCGCGGATCGAGGGTCTGACCCCATCGCGCCGTCTCGCCCACGCGAAGGGCGGGAGACCATTCTACAGGCCGCGACAGCGCCTCGAAGCCGCCTTCCGGGTCGATCACGCCCTGCAATCGCAGCGCCGCCATACGCGCCACGCGCAGTGTCATCGCCTTGCGGCGCGCGCCCGTGAGCTTGTGCTCGGGGGCCGGCCGCAGCAGCTCCCCGCCATAGCGGTCGGCGATGATCAGGCCGGTGTCGGCGGGCAGGATCTCGCTTGGAAATTGCGGTGACACCGCAAACAGCAGGCGGTCGCAGAATTCGCGGTACTCCGGCCATTTCTGGTCCGAGCGGAAGTCCTCGATGCTGGACTTGATCTCGACGATCCAGATATCGCCGTGCGCGGACAGTCCGACCACATCGGCGCGCCGGCCGTTGGCCAGCGTCACCTCGCAGACCGCGGCCAGCCCAAGCGACTTGAGCAAGCGGGCCACACCTCGGCAGATTTCGGATGCGGCCTGCGATTGCCGCCCGTCCTGGGTCGCATCCGGGTATCCGTTCAGGACCACCATGCGCTACAAGCCTCCAAGAGCTGTGCGGGAGCAGGCCTCGAATGGCCGGCACCGAGCCCCGAATGACAAAGTTGACGCCGCCCGGCCAGCGGCCTTTTCATGAGCACGTTCGGGGCATAAGGTCCCGCCGGACACAGCAATTGGGGTGGCTTATTGCATGTTTTTCAAGCGCTCGCAGCCGAGTGACCCGTCGCCACGCGCGAACGGGGAGGTGACGACCGTTGCCGCCAGGGCCCAGCCCTTGGAGGCGTCCGAGCTGCGGCGCGTGGTCGATCCGGCCACGCTCGGCTTCAAGACCACCGAGGAGCTGCACCCCATCACCGGCCTGATCGGCCAGGAGCGTGCGCTGAAGGCCATCCAGTTCGGCGCCAACATCAAGAGCCACGACTTCAACATGTTCGTGCTCGGGCCGCCGGCCTCGGGCAAGAGCACCGCGGTCAAGGCGCATCTGGGTCCGAAGGCCGCCGAGGGCCCGGCACCGTCCGACTGGGCGTACGTCTACAATTTCGAGAATCCCAACCAGCCCAAGGCGCTGCAGCTGCCGCCTGGCCGGGCCCGCGTGCTTGCCAAGGGCATGGTCGCCTCGATCGACGAACTCAGGAACGTGCTGCCGGCGCTGTTCGAAGGCGAAGACTACCAGGTGCGCCGGCGCGCCATCGACGAGCAGTTCCGCTCCGGCCACGAGGAGGCGCTCGAGGCGCTGAACAAGAAGGCGCAGGGCCAGAACATCGCCATCCTGCGCACCCCGACCGGCTTCACCATGGCGCCGATGCACGAGGGCAAGGTCGTCAAGCCCGAGGTGTTCAACGCCCTGCCGGAGGGCATGCGGCGCGACATCGAATCCAAGGTCGAGGCCCTGCAGCGGGAACTCAGCGCCATCCTGGAGCGCCTGCCCAAGACCGACAAGCAGCGGCGCGCACGCCTGAAGGACCTGAACGAGGAGGTGGCCAAGGCCGCCATCATCGAGGCGATGGACGACCTGGTTGCGGCCTTCACGGACGTGCCGGCGGTCATCGACTATCTGGAGTCCGTCGGCGCCGACCTCGTTCGCAACGTCGGCGTGTTCCTGACGACCGGCGAGGAAGACAACGCCATCGTCAAGCAGCCGGTCGATACGGCGCACGACGTGCGCTTCCGGCGCTACATGGTCAACGTGATGGTCTCGCACGGCGACGGCACGTCGAGCACCGGAGCGCCGGTCATCGAGGAGCAGAACCCGACCTTCGGCAATCTGGTCGGACGCATCGAGCACATCGCCCAGATGGGCACGCTGGTCACCGACTTCCTGCTCATCAAGCCGGGCGCGCTGCACCGCGCCAACGGCGGTTATCTGCTGCTGGATGCGCGCAGGCTGCTGCTTTCGCCGTTCGCCTGGGAGGCGCTCAAGCGCGCCATCAAGGCGCGCGAGATCCGCATCGAGCAGCCGGCCGAGACGATGGGCCTCGTGTCCACGCAGAGCCTCGACCCCGAGGCCATTCCGCTGGACGTCAAGGTGATCCTGTTCGGCGACCGCGAACTCTACTATCTGCTGGCCGCGCACGACCCCGACTTCACCGGCTTCTTCAAGGTGCAGGCCGATTTCGACGACACCATCGCGCGCTCCAGCGAGAACGACAACGCCTACGCGCGCCTGATCGCGTCGATCGTCAAGGAGCACGGGCTGAAGCCGGTCGACGCGTCCGGCGTGGCGCGCATCATCGACGAAGGCGCGCGCCTGGCGGACGATCGCGAGAAACTCTCCATCGAGATCGGACGCATTTCCGATCTGGTGCGCGAGGCCGACTACTGGGCCGGTCAGGCGAAGCGCAAGGTGACCACGCGCCAGGATGTGACGCGCGCCATCGAGGAGCACATCCAGCGCGGCGACCGCCTGCGCGACAGGGCGCAGGAGACCATCAATCGCGGCGTCATCCTGGTCGATACCGACGGCGCGGTGGTGGGCCAGATCAATGGGCTGTCGGTGCTGCAGCTCGGCTCATTCGCGTTCGGCCGGCCGACGCGCATCACGGCGCGCGTGCGACTGGGATCGGGCCGCGTGACCGACATCGAGCGCGAGGCCAAGCTCGGCGGTCCGCTGCACTCCAAGGGCGTGATGATCCTGTGGGGGTTCCTCGCCGGCCGCTATGCGCTGGACGTGCCGCTGGCGCTGGCCGCCACGCTCGTGTTCGAGCAGTCCTACGGCGGCGTCGACGGCGACAGCGCCTCGTCGGCGGAGCTGTATGCGCTGCTGTCGGCCCTGTCGGACATCCCCATCAAGCAGTCGCTGGCGGTGACCGGCTCGGTCAACCAATGGGGCGAGGTGCAGGCCATCGGCGGCGTCAACGAGAAGATCGAAGGCTTCTTCGACATCTGCCGCGCCAGAGGGCTGAGCGAGCAGCAGGGCGTGCTGATCCCGAAGTCCAACGTCCAGCACCTGATGCTGCGCGAGGACGTCGTCGAGGCCGTGCGCAACGGCCAGTTTTCCGTCTATCCCGTCGGCACCATCGACGAGGGCATCGAGATCCTGACCGGCGTGAAAGCCGGCGAGCGGGGCGCCGAAGGGCGCTTCCCCGGCGGCACCATCAATCGCCTGGTCGAGGACAAGATCCGCTCGTTCGCCGAGCGCGGCCGCAGCTTCGCCAAGTCGGCCAACGCGTCCCTGGACGGGAAAGACGCGTCATGATTGCCCACGTCGCCCAGGCCGGGGAGGATCGCGGACGGGTGGTGCTGCAGCTGGGGTCGGGTCATCCGAGCGCGATCGCGCTGGAGGCCGCGGTGCGCATCGCGCGCGCCTTCCAGTCCGAGATCGAGACCGTGTTCGTGCAGGACGAGCAGCTCATGGACTGTGCCGACTTCGGGTTCGTGCGCGAGATATCGCTGACCGGCCGCGAGCATCGGCGCATGTCGCGCGATGGGGTCGCACACGATCTGCACTTGGCGGCCGTGGGCGCGCGCCGGCAGATCGAGGAGCTGGCGCGGCGCGCCGAGGTGCCCCTGCGCTCGCGGGTGGTGCGCGATGAGCCGCTGCGTGCGTTGTCGATCGCCTGCGCCGAGACCGGTCCGTGGAACGTGGTGGCGCTGGCCGAGCCGTTCACCGGCAGCACCAGCGAGATGCTGAAACAGCTGCTGATCGAGATCGCCGGCGCCACCGGCCTGGTGCTGGTGGGGCCAAGGGCGCGGCGCACCACCGGGCCGGCCATCGTTGCCGTCGAGGATGTCGACCACCTGCCTTCCATGCTGAAGGCGGCCGAGCGTCTGGCTGCGCTCGACGGGGCCGAGGTCATCCTGCTGCTGGTCGCCTCCGATGACGAGCGCTTGCAGTGGATGGACGGACAGGCGCGCCTCGTTGTCGAGGCCCGCGAGGACGTGCGCATCGCCTCGGCCGAGATCGCGCGGGGGGAGGCTGCGGTGATCGCCGAGACCTTGCGCAGGATGCAGGGCGGCTTCGTGATCGGCCAGTTCGGCGGCTTGGTCGTTCCCGACGAAGGCAATCTGCGCCCGCTGTGCGCGGCGCTGGAATGCCCGCTGTTCCTGATACGATGACGTAGGTCTTGGCCGCCGGACGGGGGTGACGCGGTGAACATGCTGGCCAACCTGCTGGTGGCACTGGTCGTGGTGCTGCACCTGGGCTTCCTGGTCCTCGAGATGTTCCTGTGGACCACGCCGTTCGGCCTGAAGACGTTCGGGCTGACTCGCGAGTTTGCCGAGCAGTCGCGCGCGCTGGCCGCCAATCAGGGGCTTTACAACGGGTTTCTTGCTGCCGGCCTGATCTGGGGCCTGCTGGCGCAGCAGAACGGGTTTGCCATTCAGGTCTTCTTTCTCTGCTGCGTGATCATTGCCGGTGTGTTCGGCGCGGCGACCGCCAAGACGACGATATTGTTCATCCAGGCCTTGCCCGCCGCGGTGGCATTGGCGCTGGTGCTGGCGTCGCGCTGGGCCTAGCCCGCCGAGAGTCGCGCCAGGGAGTTGGCGCTGGTTGGCGGTCGCCCGCTCCACTCCGTATGCTACGCTGGCAAATTCGTGCAGGCATGGAACGGATGTTGGTAAGACCTTGCAAATCAACGTCTTGCAGGTTTGGTTGAAGCGGCTCTCGGTGTCCGCCGAGATGGCAGCCCAGCGCGTGGCCATGCGCCGCGCGGAGTTGTGGGTGGCCTCGTGCCTGACCATCTTCTTCCTGATTGCGGGCGGCCTGTCCTTGCCCGCGGCGCTGGTTGGGCTTGCCATCGTCACTGTATGGGCGGCACTGATGGCCGACGATCACCGGCGAACCACGCACATGACCGAACTGGAACAATACTCGGCGGCCAGCGACCGCCTGTGGCGCATGATGGTGGATGCCGTGCCGGAGCCCGCCGTGGCCTTGGACGGGTCGGGCCACATCCTGCATGCCAATCGCCTGGCCGAGGACCTGTTCGGCACCCGCCGGCGTGGCGGCCACATCGCCTCGATGACGCGCGACCCCGAGCTGCTGCTGGCGGTCGACGAGGCGCTCGCCTCGCGCCAGCTGCGCGAGGTCGAGCTGCACAAGCGTGTGCCGGTGGAGCGCCGCTTGCTGGCAACGCTGGCTCCGCTCGATCGACCGGGCTCCAGCAACGATCCGTCCTTGCTGATATCCTTCCGTGACCTGACGGAGCAGGATCGCCTGGCCCGCATGCGCGCCGATTTCGTGGCCAACGCCAGTCACGAGCTGCGCACGCCGCTGGCGTCGCTGCGCGGGTTCGTCGAGACGCTGCAGGGAGCCGCCAAGAACGATACGGAGGCGCGCGAGCGCTTCCTCAAGGTGATGAGCGAGCAGGCCGAGCGCATGAGCCGCCTGGTCGATGATCTGCTGTCCCTGAGCCGGGTGGAAATGCGCGAGCATCTTCCGCCGGCCCAGAACGTCGACCTCAACGACGCCGTATCGCATGTCATCCAGGCGCTGCAGCCGCTGGCGGCCGGGACCGGCACCAGCATCGAGTTCAAGCGCCTGGATGCGCCCGCCATCGTCCGGGGCGACCGCGACGAGCTGGTGCAGGTGTTCCAGAACCTGGCGCAGAACGCCATCAAGTACGGCAAGAGCGGCGGTCGCATCGAGGTCGCTGTGGCGTACACGGAAGCTTCGGGCGCGCGCCCGGCCCGCTTCACGGTGTCGGTGACCGACGATGGGCCCGGCATCGCACCGCAGCATCTGCCCCGGCTGACCGAGCGCTTCTACAGGGTCAACGTGCTGGCGAGCCGCGAGCGCGGCGGGACGGGACTAGGGCTCGCGATCGTCAAGCATATCCTCAACCGCCACCGCGGCGAGCTGAACATCAGCTCCAAAATGGGCCATGGCTCAACCTTCGCGGTAGTTCTTCCGGCCGCACACGAGTGATATTTATCAAGCTACACCAACGTGTTAATCTGTCACAATAGCATTGCATGTTGCCGTTAGAACACAGCTGCGCCAAGGGGCGCTGGCTGGCGGCCATTTTTCGAAAAGATGCGGGCAGCAGCCAATCACCCAATCAGGGAGATTAGCGTGAAAAACGGTTACAAGGCCCTCGCAGCGGCCACTGCTGCTGCGGGCTTCATGGTGTCGGCCGACGCTGCTTTGGCGGCGCGCGACCAGGTCAAGATCGCAGGGTCTTCCACGGTTCTGCCGTACGCGAACATCGTCGCGGAGCAGTTCGGCAAGACCTTCAACAAGCTCAAGACGCCGATCGTGGAGTCGGGCGGGTCGTCCGCCGGCCTCAAGCAGTTCTGCGCCGGTCTCGGTGAGAGCGGCATCGACATCGCCAACTCGTCGCGCCCGATCCGTCCGGCCGAGCGCGAGGAATGCGCCAAGAACGGCGTGACGGACGTGGTCGAGGTCAGGTTCGGCTATGACGGCATCGTGTTCGCCTCCGACGCGCAGGGGCCGAGCTTCGCGTTCGAACCCAAGGATTGGTACCTTGCCATGGCCGCCGAGGTTCCCGGCGCCGACGGCAAGCTGGCCGCCAACACCAACAAGACCTGGAAGCAGGTCAATGCCGGCGTTCCCCGAGTGGACGATCGCCGCCTACATCCCGGGCGAGAAGCACGGCACCCGCGAGGTGTTCGAGGAGAAGACGCTGCACGCCGGCTGCGTGAAGGCCGGTGCGCATGAGGCCATGGTGAAGGGCGGCATGGACAAGGCCGCTGCCGACAAGGCCTGCATCAGGGTCCGCAAGGACGGCGTCGCGGTCGACATCGACGGCGACTACACGGAGACGCTGGCCCGCCTGCAGTCCAACAAGCAGGGCATCGGCGTGTTCGGCCTGTCGTTCTACGAGAACAACACCGACAAGCTGAAGGTCGCCACCATGGGCGGCATTGCTCCGTCGGTGGAGACGGTGGCCACGGGCAAGTACCCGGTGTCGCGCCCGCTGTTCTTCTACGTCAAGAAGGCGCACGTCGGCGTCATCCCGGGCCTGAAGGAGTACGTCGAGTTCTTCACGTCCGATCGCATGATCGGCGCCAAGGGTCCGCTGGCCGCCTATGGTCTGGTTCCGCTGCCCGACTCCGAGCGCAAGGCCGTGCAGGACCTCGTCAAGGACGGCAAGACCATGTAACTCGCGCCGGCCGCCGGTTCCGGTGGGATCGGCGGCATGGCATGAGTTAGTCCGCAAGAAGGGCGCCGAGGCTGATCAATTCAGGCCTCGGCGTCTGATCGCGAGCGGGAGCTTCGAGTGCCGAACGGCCTCTTGATATTGTGCATTGCCGGGCTTGGTGTGCTGGGCTGGGTCGCTGGGCTCGGCGCGAGCCCGCCGCGCCATAAGGGACAAGAAGGCGCAGCTGCATTCGCGCCCCCACTACCATGGCGCCTCGGTGCTGCTGTGGACGGTGCTGCCTTCCCTTGCCCTGGTCCTGACTTGGCTGGTGGCCGAGCCGATGGTCATCAACAGCGCTGTGTACAGATCGCTTCCCGAACAGATCCAGGCCGAGTTGCCGGCGGTGCGCACGCTGACCATGGGCACCATCAGCGCGGTGGCGCGAGGGCTGCGCAGCCTGACGCCGGCCGAGATCACGGATGCGCGTGCCGGCAAAGCCGACATCGTCGAGCTGCTGCAGAGCAAGGGCGTTGCCATCGCTGCCGCGCCGCGGCCCTTCATGATCAATGCCGCGCTGCTGCAGAACGCGATGAGCGATACGAGCCGGCTGCTGGTTGCCGCCGTCGGTTTGGGCTTGGCGGCACTCGGTCTCGTCATCGGCCTGGCGCGGGTCACACCGGCGCGGCGTGCGCGCAACGGGGTCGAGCGCGTCATGCTGGTCGGGCTCGGCGCCGCGTCCATGGTGGCCATTCTGACGACCGCCGGCATCGTGCTGTCGATGCTGTTCGAGACCCTGCACTTCTTCAGCCACGTCTCCCCGCTGGACTTCTTCTTCGGCACCGTCTGGGACCCGCGCTTCTCGGCCGCCGGCCAGACTGGCGGCGGGGAGGGCCAGTTCGGTCTGCTGCCCCTGCTGTGGGGCACCGGCTACATTTCCATCGTGGCCCTCTCGGTCGCGGTTCCGGTCGGATTGTTCTCGGCGATCTACATGTCGGAGTACGCCAGCAGGAACGTGCGGACAGTCGTCAAGCCGCTGCTGGAAATCCTGGCCGGCATCCCGACCATCGTCTACGGCTTCTTCGCGCTCGTCACCTTCGGGCCGTTCGTCCGCGACCTAGGCGCCTCGGTCGGGCTCGGCATCTCGGCGACCAGCGTGCTGACGGCGGGCTTCATCATGGGCGTGATGCTCATCCCGTTCGTCTCCTCGCTCTCCGACGACATCATCAACGCGGTGCCGCAGTCCCTGCGCGACGGCTCCTACGGTCTCGGCGCCACCAAGTCCGAGACGATCAAGCGCGTCGTGCTGCCGGCCGCCCTGCCGGGCATCGTCGGCGCCATTCTGCTCGCCGCGTCGCGGGCCATCGGCGAGACCATGATCGTGGTGCTGGCGGCCGGCATCGCCGCCAACCTTACCCTCAATATGTTCGATCCGGTGACGACCATCACCGTCAAGATCGTCAGCCAGCTGACCGGCGACCTCGAGTTCAACTCGCCGCAGACGCTGGTTGCTTTCGCGCTCGGCCTGACGTTGTTCGTGGTGACGCTGGCGCTGAACATCTATGCGCTCTACATCGTGCGCAAATATCGGGAGCAATACGAATAATGGCTGTCACGGCACTCCCAGCCCCGGCTTCTCGCGCCAAGCCGTCGTCGACCGAGATCGTCAAGAGCGGCATCCGTCGCCGCTACGCGGCGGAGCGGCGGTTCCGGCTGTATGGCATCCTGGCGGTCCTGTTCGGCCTCACGTTCCTGGTGATCCTGTTCGCCAACATCATTGCCAGGGGCTACACCTCGTTCCTGCAGTCGTCGTTCAGGCTCGAGGTGTATCTCGACCCGGCTGCCATCGACCCGTCGGGCGCCCGTGAGGAAAACGCGCTCCTGATGGCCGACTACAATGCGCTCGCGGCCGAGGCGCTGATGAAGGCCCTGAAGCTCGACCCGAAGTCTCGCGTCGACGAGCGCGCGGCCACCGGGCTGCTGTCGCAGAATGCCGATACCGAGATCCGCAACTACGTGGTGAGGAACCCGGGCGAGATCGGCAAGACGGTCAGCATGTGGGTGCTGGCGACCGCCAACGCCAACTCGGTGATGAAGAATGTGTTCGACCGCACGGTGCCGGAGGCGCGGCGCAAGGTGTCCGACCGGCAGCTCGCCTTGATTGACCGGGCCAGGGCCGAGGGCATCCTGCAGCTGCGCTTCAATACCGGCCTCTTCACGTACGGCGCATCCAGCCAGCCGGAAACGGCAGGCGTCGGCGTGGCGCTGGTCGGCTCGTTCTTCATGATGATGACGGTGCTGCTGCTGGCGGTTCCGCTCGGCGTCATGGCCGCCGTCTACCTCGAGGAGTTCGCCAGCCGCAATCGGCTGACCGACCTGATCGAGGTCAACATCAACAATCTGGCGGCGGTGCCATCCATCGTGTTCGGCATCCTCGGGCTGGCGATCTTCATCAATCTGTTCGGCTTGCCGCGCTCGGCGTCGCTGGTCGGCGGCCTGGTGCTGGCGTTGATGACGCTGCCCACGGTGATCATCGCCACGCGTGCCGCGATCGGGGCGGTGCCGCCGTCGATCCGCGAGGCGGCGCTGGGCGTCGGCGCCTCCAAGATGCAGGCGGTGACGCATCATGTGCTGCCGCTGGCGTTCCCGGGCATCCTCACGGGCACCATCATCGGCGTGGCCAAGGCGCTCGGCGAGACGGCGCCGCTGCTGATGATCGGCATGGTGGCGTTCGTCGTCGAGTTCCCCAAGACCCCGCTCGAGCCGGCGACGGCCCTGCCCGTGCAGATCTATATGTGGGCGACGGCGGCCGAGCGCGGGTTCGTCGAGCGCACGTCGGGCGCAACGATCATCCTGCTCGTTTTCCTCGCGGTGATGAACGTCATCGCCGTCATCCTGCGCCGGCGCTTCGAGCGTCGCTGGTAAGCGTCATCGGAAAGGATCCAGATGGACATGGCCGTGCAGAAGTCCTTCACGCAAGATGTCAGTGACGCCGGTGCGGCGAAGGCCGCCAAGGTTCTCGCTCGCGATGTCAACGTCTACTACGGCGACAAGCAGGCGCTGAAAAGCGTGAACGTCGATGTGCCCGACAAGGGCGTGATGGCGTTCATCGGGCCGTCGGGCTGCGGCAAGTCGACCTTCCTGCGCTGCATCAACCGGATGAACGACACCATTCCGGGCTGCCGGGTGACGGGCAGGATCGAGATCGACAAGGCTGACATCTACGATCCGAGCCTCGACGTGGTGCAGCTGCGCGCCCGCGTCGGCATGGTGTTCCAGAAGCCCAACCCGTTCCCGAAAACGGTGTTCGAGAACGTGGCCTACGGCCCGCGCATTCACGGCCTGGCAAGCAGCAAGGCCGAGCTCGAGCAGGTGGTCGTCACCAGCCTGCGCCGCGCCGGCCTGTTCGAAGAGGTGAAGGACCGCCTGCAGGACTCCGGCACCGGACTTTCAGGCGGACAGCAGCAGCGCCTGTGCATCGCCCGCGCCATCGCCGTCGATCCCGAGGTGATCCTGATGGACGAGCCCTGCTCGGCGCTCGATCCGATCGCCACCGCCAAGATCGAAGAGCTGATGAGCGAGCTGACCGAGCGCTACACGATCATCATCGTCACGCACTCGATGCAGCAGGCGGCACGCGTCTCCCAGCGCACGGCGTTCTTCCATCTCGGCAACCTGGTTGAGGAGGGACCGACCGAGGTCATCTTCAACAATCCGAAGGAGCAGCGCACCCAGGACTACATCACTGGCCGCTTCGGCTGACGCAGCAACAAGAGGCAAGCGCCATGAACGAGCACATCGTCAAGTCGTTCGACCAGGAGCTGCTCCTGCTCGACAAGAAGATCGCGCAGATGGGCGGCCTCGCGGAACGGCTGCTGGCGCAGGCCTTCGATTCACTGGAGAAGCGCGATCCCAAGCTCGGCGAGAGCGTGGTCGCCAGCGACCGGGCCATCGACCAGCTGGAGCGCGAGCTGCAGGAGCAGACCATCCAGATGATCGCCCGCCGCCAGCCGGTGGCCAACGATCTGCGCCACATCATGACGGTGCTGAAGATCGCCGGCGATCTGGAGCGCACCGGCGACCTCGCCAAGAACATCGCCAAGCGGGCGCTGGCCGTGTCCGGCGAGAACCATCCCAAGTCGCTGATGACCGGCCTCAAGCACATGACCGAGCTGGCGCTGCGCCAGCTCAAGGACGTGCTCGACGCCTTCGCCGAGCGCGACGCCGACAAGGCGCTGGTGGTGTGGCGCCACGATGAGCAGATCGATGCCATGTACAATTCGCTGTTCCGGGAGCTTCTCACCTACATGATGGAAGACCCCCGCAACATCGGCCTGTGCACGCATCTGCTGTTCGGCGCCAAGAACATCGAGCGCATCGGCGATCACACCACCAACATCGCCGAGAACGTCTACTACCTCGTGCACGGCACCACGCTGGCGGACGACCGCCCGAAGGGTGACGACACGAGCTCGACGCTGATCCGCAGGGAATGAGCCTGGAGTTGCCGCCGTGAAGGAGATGTCCCCCAACATCCTGATCATCGAGGATGACGGCGCGATCGCCGAGCTGGTCCGCTACAACCTGCAGGCCGAGGGCTACCGCGTCGCGGTGGCTTCGACCGGCGAGGAGGCCGAGGTGATGGTCGACGAGGACCGCTTCGACCTCGTCGTCCTGGATTGGATGCTGCCCGGCCTGTCGGGCATCGAGCTTTGCCGGCGCCTGCGGCGACGCGATGCTACCGCGGCCGTGCCGATCCTGATGCTGACGGCGCGCGGCGAGGAGGCCGACCGCATACGCGGGCTTTCCACCGGCGCCGACGACTATGTGGTCAAGCCGTTCTCCGTGCCGGAAATGACCGCGCGCGTGAAGGCCCTGCTGCGCCGGGCCGCGCCGCAGCGGGTGGCCGATACCCTGCAGCTCGGTGACATCGTGCTCGACCGCGCCGCGCACCGGGTGATGCGCCGCACGCGCGAGGTCCATCTCGGTCCGACCGAATTCCGCCTGCTGGCGTTCTTCATGGAGAACTCCGGGCGGGTGCTGTCCCGCCAGCAGCTGCTCGATGGCGTCTGGGGCAGGGACGTTTTCATCGATGGCCGTACCGTCGATGTGCACGTCGGCCGCCTGCGCAAGGCATTGATGCGCGGTACCGACGCCGACCCGATCCGCACCGTGCGCGGCGCCGGCTATTCCTTCGAGGACGGCTCGCGCGGCGCCGCCTAGCGCCGGTGCGGTTTCGTTAGTCTTGCGGCAGGATACCTTGCGATCAGGTGCATGGGTCCCGGCCTAGACCGCCGGCACCCGGCGGGCGCTCGCGGCGCCGGGATGACGTTGGCGCGGGTTGGCCGCGCTCGGGGCAGCAACGAGGTCCACCCGTTGCGGTTCGGCTTGTCTCGGAAAGTCTCCAGCCGGAAAATTGCGGCCTCCCCACAATTCACACGTTGTACAGTTGAAGTGTGGCGAACAGGCAACGCTTTGCGCCCTTGTGACTCGCTTTTGCGCTGCGCCCTTGTGGCCTGCGGACCCGGAGGAGTAGTCTTCCCCTGTCCCGCGACGGACCCCGTGTTTGTGTGGTCTTTGTAAGTAGTCGCCGGGTTTCACGCGTATAGGCGCACCGTAGTGTGCCGGCATCCGAGAAGTACGCGTCAGTCTTCTAGTCAAGCGTCAATCACAGTCTCGCGTTGATCGTCGGGCGATCTGGCCCTCGACGTTTGCGTGCCTTTGGGCGCGCTCGAACGTCTTGGCAGGTCTGTCCGGAGTAGGCCGGAATCTGCGCGGGATGAAGACCCCCAGATCCCGCCGTAGCGCATTCGGGGGAGAACCAGGGCATGGCCTGGAACGACGAGCGAGTAGAGCTCTTGAAGAAATTGTGGGCGGATGGTCTGAGCGCCAGCCAGATCGCCGGCCGGCTGGGCGGGGTGACCCGCAATGCGGTGATCGGCAAGGTGCACCGCCTTGGCCTGTCCGGCCGCGCCACCACCTCACGCATGAAATCGCACCGTCCCAGGGTGCGCACGCAAACGGCGGCCAAGCGCTTGATGAAGCCGCGCTTTGCCACCATCGGCAATCCGGCCCTGCGCCAGCTCTATCTTGGCGACACCGAGCCCTACACGCCGCCGGCGGAAGAGCTCGTGATCCCCATGCACGAGCGCAAGTACATCCAGACGTTGACGGAGGTCTGCTGCCGCTGGCCGATCGGTGATCCGCAGCAGTCCGACTTCCACTTCTGCGGCAAGAAGAAGGTGGCCGGCCTGCCCTATTGCGAGGGGCATGCACGGCGCGCCTTCCAGCCGCCGCAGCCGCGCCGCCGCGACCGCGAGGTGTTCGAGCCGGCCATGCCGATGGTCGCCGCGATGATGGCGCCGACTGCCGCCGAGCCGGTGGCCGAGGCGCAGCAGGACAAGGAAAAGCTCATCGCTTAGGAGGGAAGGCTTTGCCAAAGAGGGCGTTGGCAAAGCGACGGGGGAGGAAGGCCGGGCGCATGCGGGGATGCGTCCGGCCTTCTTTGTTTTCGGCGGCCAGATGCTGGCACAGGGCGCCATTGACAGGCTGGGGCACCCGGCCGCATATAGCTTGGCTATGACGATTTCTATCCGGAAAACGCGACGTCTACGCATCGGCCCCGCTGCGCGGCTGCGATGACAGACCCTCTTTGTGGTCGATGATCATCGCCGCGCCAGTGCGCGGCTTTTTTGTTTCCTTCCCGATGCAAGCAGGTTCTCCGATGTCCACGTCTTCCGTGCCGGCTTCCAAATCCTCTCCCAAGTCGAAAGCAACGCCCAAGCCTAAAGCCGCGAAAGCGCCTGCCGCTCCCTCCGCGGCCGTGATGCCGACCTATGCGCGCCAGAACCTGGTGTTCGAGAGCGGCGCGGCGTCGTGGCTCGTATCAACGACGGGTGAGCGCTATCTCGACTTCGGCAGCGGCGTCGCCGTCAATTTGCTCGGCCACGCCCATCCCAAGCTGGTCGCCGCCATCACCGAGCAGAGCCAGAAGCTGTGGCACTGCTCCAATCTCTACCGGGTCGCCGGGCAGGAGCGCTTGGCGGAGCGGCTGTGCGAGGCGACGTTCGCCGACAAGGTGTTCTTCTGCAATTCCGGTGCGGAGGCCTGCGAGGGCGCCATCAAGGTGGCGCGGCGCTATCACTTCGCCGACGGCCACCCGGAGAAGTGGCGCATCGTCACCTTCAAGGGCGCCTTCCACGGCCGCACGCTGGCGACCATCGCTGCCGCCGGCAACGAGAAGTATCTGGAAGGGTTCGGCACGCCGGCGCCCGGCTTCGACATCGTTCCGTTCGGCGATCTGGCTGCGGTGCAGGCGGTTATCAGCCCGGAGACGGCCGCGATCATGGTCGAGCCGATCCAGGGCGAGGGCGGCGTGCGCGTGGCCGACATCGCCTTCCTCAAGGCGCTGCGCGAGCTGTGCGATCGGCACGGGCTGCTGCTGGTGCTGGACGAAGTGCAATGCGGCATGGGCCGCACCGGCAAGCTGTTCGCCTACATGTCGGCGGGCATCGAGCCGGACGTAATGGCGGTGGCCAAGGGTATCGGCGGCGGCTTTCCGCTCGGCGCATTCCTTGCCACCGACGAGGCGGCCAAGGGCATGGTGGCCGGCACGCACGGCTCGACCTACGGCGGCAATCCGCTGGCCATGGCGGTCGGCAATGCGGTGCTCGACGCTGTGCTGGAGCCGGGCTTCCTCGATCACGTGCAGGCCATGTCGCTGCGCCTGAAGCAGGAGCTGGCCCGCCTCAAGGACGAGAACCCGGACGTCATCGAGGAGGTGCGCGGCAGCGGCCTGCTGGCCGGCATCAAGGTGAAGCCGCCGATGGCCGAGGTGGTGGGCGCGTGCCTGGCGGAAGGCCTGCTCACGGTCGGCGCCGGCGAGAACGTCGTGCGCCTGCTGCCGCCGCTCAACGTCTCGGAGGCCGAGATCGGCGAGGCCGTCACGCGCCTGTCGCGCGCCTTCAAGCGAGTTGCCAAGCCGGCAGCCTGATCGTTAGTGCCCAGATCGTTCGTGCCATGAAGCTCAGTGCCACCACGCCCCGGCATTTTCTCGACATCGATCGCATCGAGGCCGGCACCCTGCGGCGCATTCTCGACATGGCCCGCGCCATGAAGAAGGCCGGCAAGCGTGTGCCGGCCAAGCTGCGTCCCGACGGCATCGCCGACGCCGTATTGATCCTGATCTTCGAGAAGCCGTCGACGCGCACGCGCGTGTCGTTCGATATCGCCATGCGCCAGCTGGGCGGCCAGACGCTGGCGCTCAACCATACGGACTTGCAGATCGGGCGGGGCGAACCCATATCCGACACGGCCAAGGTTCTCTCGCGCTATGTAGACGCGATCATGATCCGCGCCAACAAGCACGAGACCCTGACCGAGCTGGCCGAGCACGCCAGCATTCCGGTCATCAACGGTCTCACGGACCGCACCCACCCCTGCCAGATCGTGGCCGACATCATGACGTTCGAAGAGTCGATTGGACCCATCAAGGGTCGCCGCGTGGCCTGGACCGGCGACGGCAACAACGTGGCGTGCTCCTGGATCCAGGCCGCCGCGCAGCTCGATTTCGAGCTGGCGCTGGCCTGTCCGCCGCAGCTCAATCCCGAGCACTCGGTGGTCGAGTGGGCGCGGCAGAAGGGCGCCAAGATCGAGCTGACCGACGATCCCGTGGCGGCGGTGACGGGGGCCGACTGCGTGGTGACGGATACGTGGGTGTCGATGGGGCAGCAGCCGGAGGCCTCGCGCCGCAACCAGCTGCTCGGGCCCTATGCGGTGGATGACAAGCTGATGCAGAAGGCGGCGAACGGCGCCATCTTCATGCACTGCCTGCCGGCCTATCGCGGCCACGAGGTGACGGCCGGCGTGATCGACGGTCCGCGCTCGGTGGTCTGGGACGAGGCGGAAAATCGCCTGCACGCGCAGAAGGCGATCCTGGCCTGGTGCCTCGGAGTGGATTGATGGCGGGAGCGGAGAACAGGCAGCTGGCCATGCCGGCCGACGACCTGCTGCTGCCCTTCCAGACGGTTCAGTCGGGCGTCACGGGGCGCATCGTGCGGCTTGGCTCGGTGGTCGACACCATCCTGTCGCGGCACGCCTATCCCGAGCCCGTCAGCCACGCGCTGGGCGAGGCGCTGGCGCTGACCGCCATGCTCGGCGCGGCGCTGAAGACGGACGGCAAGTTCATCCTGCAGACCAAGACCGACGGCGCGCTGGACTTTCTGGTCGCCGACTACGAGACGCCCGGCAAGGTGCGCGGCTACGCCAGCTTCGACAAGGCCGATGCCACGCTCGTCGATGCCAAGGGGCGCGGCGATCAGGGCGTGCTGCTCGGCAACGGCCACGTCGCCATGACCATCGATCCGGGCGGCGACATGGATCGCTATCAGGGCATCGTCGCGCTGGAGCGCGAGCCGCTGGTCGATGCCGCGCATACCTATTTCCGCCAGTCCGAGCAGCTGCCGACCTTCATCAGGCTGGCGGTGGCGCGGCACTACGGGCCGAGCCAGCCCGGGGGAGAGCCGGTCTGGCGCTGGCGTGCCGGCGGCATTCTCATCCAGCACCTGTCGCGCGAAGGCGGCAAGCCGGCCGAGGGCGAGGCGCACGATGCCAGCCTGGACGGCGAGGACAACGAGAACTGGAGCCGCGTGCGCCATCTGGCGGCGACGGTGGAGGACCACGAGCTGCTCGATCCGCTGCTGTCGCCCGAGCAGCTGCTCTATCGCCTGTTCCACGAGGAGGGCGTGCGGGTGGTGCCGGCGACGAGCCTGACCGCCGAGTGCCGCTGCTCGCGCGAGCGCATCCATGCCTTTCTCGGCCGCTTCGGCGCCGCCGAGCTGAGCGACATGCGCGAGCCGGACGGGGCCATCACCGTGACGTGCGAGTTCTGCTCGCGCAAATACCGCTTCGCGCCCGATCAGATCGCCTGTAGCGGCTTGCAAGCTCTCTGACGTCCATGCGGAGCATGCTTCGCATGACGAAGGTCGAGGCGCTTGGGCCGAGACAATCCGGAGCACCGTCGTGCACCGAAGCGCCAAAGGTCCCGGCTCTCGATGATTGCGCGCAGTGCGCTGGAAATCATCGAGGCCGGGATGACGGGTGGAGCGCTGAGCCGTCCAGCCGATCTTGTCGCGCAGGAACGCGAAGCCCAGCGCGGTGAAGGCGGCGCGCTCCTTGTTGTCCTTGCCGTAGCCGTGGCCGCCGGCGGCGGGCTCGTACAGGTAGGCCTCGTAGCCCATCGCCTGCAGCTTGGCGGCCATCTTGCGCGCGTGGCCGGGATGCACGCGATCGTCCTTGCGCGTGGTGGCGATCAGGATCGGCGGATAGCGGTGCCCCGGCTCGGCCTGGTGATAGGCCGAGTAGGTCTGCAGGAAGGCCCAGTCCTCCGGCTTGTCGGGGTCGCCGTACTCGGCGATCCAGCTGGCGCCGGCCAGCAGCTTGCTGTAGCGGCGCATGTCGATCAGCGGGATGGTGCAGAACAGGGCGCCGAACCGCTCGGGGTAGCGGGTCAGCATGTTGGTGATCAGGATGCCGCCGTTCGAGCCGCCCTCGGCGGCGATGCGCTCCGGACGGGTCACGCCGCGGCGCACGAGATCGGCGGCGACGGCGGCGAAATCGTCATGCGACAGCGGCTTCTTGGCGAGGCGCCCGGCATCGTGCCAGCGCGTGCCGAACTCGCCGCCGCCGCGAATGTTGGCCGTCACGCTGGTGCCGCCGCGCTCGAGCCACAGCTTGCCGATGGCGGAGCTGTAGTAGGGCAGCTGCGAGATGGCGAAGCCGCCGTAGCCGTTCAGGTGCACCGGCGCATCTCCGGTCTCGCCGGGCGGGCCGACCTGCACGTAGGGAATGCGCTCGCCGTCGATCGAGATCGCTTCGTGCCGCGTGACGATCAGCCCATCGGCATTGAACGTGCGCGGCGCCTGCTTGAGCACGGCGGGCGACTTGCCGCGTTCGATCAGCGACATCGTGGCCGGCGTGAGCGGGTCCTGCGCGTTGGCGAGCAGATCGCCGTTGCCCTCCGCCTCCTCCGTGTCGAAACGCCAGACATTGACAACGCCGATCTCGGGCAGACCGGTCAGCTTCGAGCGCGCCCAGCCGCCGGCCGATGGCGTCGCGACCTCGAACACGGGTTTCAGTTCGTCGAGGATCGACACGATCAGCTGTCCTTTGCTCCAGAAGAAATGCTGCAGGGCGCGACGTTCGGACGGTTCGAACAGCACCGTGAAATCGCGCGTTTCCGCTGATGAAAGCCGACTGCGCGATGCCGAGCAGCGTATCGGCGGCGTAGGTCTTGCCGCCGATGGTCCACTCCGTGCGGCGCTTCACCACCATCCAGTCGCCGTGGCTCTCGTGCTCGATGTCCGTCGGCAGGTCGAGCTTCACCTTGGGCCCGGTGCGGTCTCCGAGCCAGAGGACGGTATCGAAGAAGCCCGGTTTGTCGGCGAACCAGACCGTCTCCGGTCCTCGCGTGCGATCGACCGCTGCCCAAAGGCCCATGCTCTCGGGCGTCGTCTCGATCAGCACCGGCGCCTGATCGACGTCCGACCCGCGCCGCCAAAGCCGCGCCGTTCGCGGGTAGCCGGACTTGGTGGCCATGTCCTTGCCGTAGGCGCTGGACAACAGGAGGGTGTCGCGGTCGAGCCAGGCGGTGCCGCCCTTCGCCTCGGGCAGATCGAAGCCGCCGCTCACGAACGCCTTGGCGGCGATGTCGAACTCGCGCAGCACGGCGGCGTCGCTGCCGCCGCGTGACAGCGACAGGATCGCCAGGTCGTGCGAGCCCGGCAGGGTCGAGGCGCCGTGCCACACCCAATCCTCTTTCTCGGCCGTCGCGAGCGCATCGACGTCGAGGATGATCTCCCAGTCCGGCTGCGGCGGTGCGGAAGCTGTCGAGCGTGGTTCGGCGCCAGAGGCCACGCGGGTTCTTGGCGTCCTTCCAGATGTTGTAGAGATAGGGCCCGCGCCGCGTGACGAAGGGAATGTTGTCCGGCCGGTCGAGGATGGCCGCGAGCGTGTCCCGATCCTCGGCAAATTCGCGTGTGCCGAACTTGGCGAGCGTCAACCCATTCTGCTGGTCGACCCAGGCAACGGCGCGCTCACCATCGATCTCCTCGAGCCACAGATAGGGATCATCGTCCGGCGCCGCGATCGTTGGTCTTGCATCGACGGGCATGGTGATGGGCCTCGCTGAAGGTTTGGCACGCGCCGCTTGTGAATGGATTCCGGAATGGAGCCGGCAGTGCCGTATGTGACTGCCAATTGAGGTTCGCTGGTGGCGGCAGCGGCATTGTTGGGCTGCTCGGATCCCTCTCCCGGGACCTGACGCCTGGGCGACGGTCAGCCGGGAGCGGCTGCCGATTGCTCCAGCGATTGTTGCTGCCTCTCGCCCCGGCCGGAGGCATGGCTCGGCCAGACTCTCCCGTAACGACGGGGAGAGGGAGAAGCGGCGTTCGAATTCACCATGCGCGCAGAATTCGCGGCGGAAGCTTATCCCCGCGCACCTGGGGGCCTCACACTGATGGCCGTCGCCTGCCTGCGACGGGGTGTGATGGATCCAGCTCCTCTACACGGCAGGCGATCGGCGCCTGGAAGGCTGGTCCCATGTTGGGGGACCTAGTCCAGGAGGCCTGGTCCGACCGCTCGCGGTCAAGCGCCGGCTACGTCGGACATGACGCTGGCTGCTGCGATGCGCTCTCATGCCGTCGCGTGCTTCCCGGGTAACCGGACCGGAGCGAGGCAGCCAAGCACGGACCGGGACACAAATCGCCGCACGCGGGTGCCGGAAGGCGCCATGGGACCGCCCGGTCCCAAGGAGCCCGCAAGGCTCTCGGGAGGCCCGCAAGGCCTCCTGGGGCGGTGGCAACGCCGCCCCTCGGGTCGCCAAGTACGGCACCCGCGTCCTGTCGCTTTTTTCTGACTGACAGTCGCGGCTCGCGAGTGTCAGGAAGAAACGGCGCGTGCGTGCGTGGATGGCCGGCGCGAACTGGCGCCGGGCGCTGCAGTCGCAGCGCCGAGCGCGCTGCGCGCGCTGAAGGGGCACACAAGATGCCGGACGTGCAGGGTCAGGATCGCGAGAAGATGCTGGATTATCTCACTACGGCCTTTCCGGAGCGGCGTGCGCCTGGCGGCTGGAGGTCGCCGTTCGCGCCTCGATAATTTGTGCACTGTCGGCAAGACAGCGGCGCAACGCTCGGCTAGCATGCCGCTAGGGGCTCGGGAACATGTGCGATGATCGAAGAAATTGCCAGTGCTCTCGGCATGGCGGAGATCGACTACGAGGCCGAATACAACAATCGCCGCCGCGTACCGGAGTCCGCCGAGATCATGGAGCGGTGGCAGATGCTGTCGGCGGCCTACCGGCTGGCGAACGCGCCCGAAAGCGATCGGCCGTATGGGCCCCGTGAGCGCCAGCGCTACGACCTGTTCGTGGCCAGCACCGGTTCGGCGCCGCTGGTGGTCTACATCCACGGCGGCTATTGGCAGCGCGGCGACCGCAAGGATTTCTCGTTCGTCGCCCGCGAGCTGAACGCCAACGGCATTTCAGTCGCCATTCCATCCTATTCGCTCTGCCCGGCGGCGTCGGTGCTGGAGATCATCGACGAGATGGAGCTGTGCCTGGTGGCGTTGTGGAAGAAGCTGCGCCGGCGACCCGTGGTGATCGGCCATTCGGCGGGTGCCCATCTCTCGGCGGCCATGCTGGCCAAGGACTGGTCGGGGGTGGCGGGCGTTCCGCCAGACCTGGTGCGGGCCGCCTACGGCTTGAGCGGCGTCTACGACCTGGCGCCGCTGATCGGGACGAGCATCAACGAGGCGTTGGGTCTGAGCGCCGGCGTCGCACGGGCCGCGAGCCCGATATTCCGGCCAGCGCCGCCGAAGGGGCGCCAGTTCGTCGCCGCCGTGGGAGGCGATGAAAGTGCCGAGTTCCTGCGCCAGAGCCGCGAGATCGCGCAAAGCTGGGAGCAGGCCGGCCTGCTCACGCAGAGCATCATGATGGCCGACACCAACCACTTCACCATCGTGGAGGAGCTGATCCGCGCCCACAGTCCCGTGCTGGCGCGGATCGTCGAGCTGGCGCGTGAGGTCGACGGCGGGTGAAGTCGGCTAGCTCTTGCGCGGCAAGTAGGCGCGCGGGTCGAGCGTCTGGTACGGGGGAGTCAGCCGGCGCCGCTCGACGACGGCGATCTCCACCAGCGCGGTTTCGATCAGCTCGGATGCGAGCTCGAGGCCGGGAACACGCCTGAGATCGGCATGAATGGCGGCCAGCGTGTCCCGCACGGTGTCGAGATCGGTCAGCGGCATGTGCCGCTTTGGGTCAAATGGACGTGCCAATGTCAGTGCTCCCCTGCGTTCCTGTGTTTGCAGGGCAGGCGTCGCAAGAAGTGTGCACACCGGGACAGGATTGGGTTACCAATCGACGCGGCGTTTTGACGGCGCGAGAGCAAAACGGCCGTCGTGAAGGCTCACGCCGGCCGTTCGCTTGGTCAGTTGCCGAAAGTCCGGATCAGGCCGCGCGCACCATGCGGCTGTGCAGCTCGAGGACGGCAATCATGAAGCCGACGCGGTCCTCGGCCGCCTCGGCCATGATGGAGAAGTAGTTGGGCGTCTCGGGCAGGATCTCGCCGATCACCTCGCCGTATTCGAAGCGCAGGTCCGCCTCGTGCTTCCGGGCGATGGCCTGCATCTTGGAATTTTCCGCAAGGCAGCTCATGTACAGCCGGCGGATGCCGCGATTGCGTGCCGCGCGCACCACCCGCCCCATCAGCTCGGAGCCGACGCCCTGGTCCTGGAAAGGCTTCTCGACCGAGAATGCGGCCTCGGCTTCTTGGCCCCAGGAATCGCCGAGCCTGCGCAGCTCGGCGGCGCCGCGGACGTGGCCGTCGACGATGTGCCCGTAGACGATGCTGCCGAATTCCGTCATGCGACTGGCATAGTCGTCGATGAAGGAGTCCGATACGGAATGCGCAAAGCGCAGCCGGCGGCTCTCCTTATCCAGGCGCAGCAGGTGGTCGCGAAACTTCTCCGTCTCGGTTGGCCACAGCTTGCGCACGCTGCCGACAATGGCTTGATCGCTCATGATCTCTAACCCTCTCTGGTCTCGCCGCACCGGGGGTTGCTTTCCGCCGCTGTTGGTGCACCCCTCATCTAAGGTTGCGGTTTGCATTGCACAATCATCGCCGATAGTGACCATCATGTGATCCTGGAAAATCACGTCAATACAAAGAGATGTGTTGATGCTGCAGCGCCACATGCGGCCATGCGCCGCGAACCCGCGATTGCCCAATGGAACAGCGTGCAATGCCGGTCGTTCGAGCAATTCCGCCACTCCTGTACATGACCTTGCCGCATCCGCGCCGGCCGCCTTGACCCATGCCCCTGCAGCAGGCTAGCCGAGGCGCCGATGGCTCTCCTCGATAAGTATCGCGCGCTCGTCGATGACGGCGTGATCGCGCCCGATCCCGCGCAATCCATTGCCGCCGCGCGGCTTGATGGCCTCGCCGGACGCTTGCGCAAGTGGAAGCGGCGCACCGGTCTTGCGGCGCTGTTGCGCGGCAAGGAGCCTGCACCGAAGGGGCTCTACATTTTCGGCGCGGTGGGGCGTGGCAAGACCATGCTGATGGACCTGTTCTTCCAGGCGAGCACGTTCCGGCCGAAGCGGCGCATCCACTTCCACGAGTTCATGGCCGAGGTGCACGATCGCATCGCTGCCGCGCGCAAGGATGTGCCGGGCGATCCGATCCCGCGCGTGGCGCAAGAGCTGGCGGCCAAGGCGGCATTGCTGTGCTTCGATGAGATGCACGTCACCGACATCGCCGACGCGATGATCCTGAGCCGTCTGTTCAAGGGGCTGTTCGAGCGTCAGGTCGTGGTGGTGGCGACCTCCAATGTGCCGCCGTCGGAGCTGTACAAGAACGGGCTGAATCGGCAGCTGTTCCTGCCCTTCATCGATCTCATCTGCGAGCACATGGAGGTCGAGGAGCTGGATGCCGCCAGGGATTTCCGGCTGGAGAAGCTCAGCGGAAGGCCGCTCTATTTCACTCCCGTCGATGCCAAGGCCAAGGCGGAGATGGACCGGCTGTGGGTCGAGCTGACCGGTCATCATGCCAGCGCGCCGGTCGAGCTGGATGTGAAGGGCCGCGCGCTGCATGTGCCGCAGGCGTCGATGGGCGTGGCGCGGTTCACGTTCGCCGAGCTGTGCGAGAGGCCGCTCGGCACGCTCGACTATCTGCACATCGCGCGCCGCTTCCACACCGTGCTGATCGATGGCATCCCGGCGTTGAAGCCGGCGCAGCGCGACGTGGCGCGCCGCTTCGTCAACCTGGTCGATACGCTCTATGATGCGCGGGTGTCGCTGATCGCATCGGCTGCTGCCGAGCCGGACCAGCTCTATCCGGCGGGCGACGTGCAGTTCCTGTTCGAGCGGACGGCTTCGCGTCTCACGGAGATGCGGTCGGAAGGCTATCTGGCCGGTCGCAAGGATCGCGTCAACGTCGCCGTCCCGACTTAAGCAAGCGGGGATGTCAGCCGGCCATTTCCTCGGCCCGCTCGCGGTGGCGAACGACGGACTTGGATGCTCTGCCGGTGTTCGGCGGGTCGAGACGCATCCTGCGCACCGGGCCGAAGCGCCGGATGTGACGTTTGAGCAGGCGCCGATAGTCGTAGTAGTTGGCCTCCAGGCGATGCCGGTCGGAGACCAGGAACGTGCCGCCGCGCCGGACGTCGCCGGCCGCCATGCCGGCGAGGAAGCGGGCGGCATAGTCCGGCGCCTTGGCCTGGGCGACGATCAGGTTGGCGATCAGCTGACCCTGGTAGTCGGCGATGCGCCACATGCTGCCGTTGGCTTGCACAAGTCCGGCTGCGAACAGGCCCGGGTATTCGGGATGCACGACGCGCAGGTAGAAGCGGGAGCGGCCCTCGGCATCGTAGATGAGGCCGTCGTCGAGGAACGGCACGACCGGCTCGTAACCGGTGGCAAAGATGATCATGTCGACGGTCTCGGCGGTGCCGTCCGTGAACACAACCCGCTTGCCGTCATAGCCGGCGATCTCCGGCTTGATGGCGATGCGCCCGTGCGCCGACAGGCGCGGGATCTCGTCGCTCATGGTGGGGTGCGCCTGGTCGATCGAGTAGTCGGGATCGGGCAGCTGGTAGCGCGACGGCGGGCCCTGCAGAACCCACAGGCTGGCCTGGAACAGCCAGCGTTTCACGAGGCGCGGCAGGGGGAAGAACTCCACCCAGGAGACGACATCGTGGGTCGGGAAGCCCAGCATGAACTTCGGCACGAACCAGTAGCCGCGCCTGAGACTCATGACGACGCGCGAGCCGCCGTGCACCGCATCGGACACGATATCGGTCGCGGAATTCCCGCACCCGACCACCAGCACGCGCTTGTCGCGCACCTGCCGTGGGCTCTTGTAGGCGCGCGAATGGATGATCTCGCCGGCGAACCGGCCTGGATATTCGGGCATGCGCGGCACGTCATGATGTCCGCTCGCCATCACGACGCCGCGATAGATGCGCGGGCGATCCTCACCGGCGACGGACACTTTCCAGACGTTGTCGCTTCGCGCGGCTACGCCGGTGACGCTCTTGCCGAACTCGATGTCGTCTCCGAGGCCGAATTCGTCCACGTAGCGGCGAAAATATGCGAGGATCTCTGCGTGGTTTGGGTAGGGCGGGAACATATCGTCGCCCATCGGCAGGTCGTCATAGGAGGTGGAGTAGCTGGCCGAGACCAGATGCGTGGTCTCGTAGACGATGCCGCTGTCGGTGCCGATGTTCCACAGACCGCCGAGGTCCGCCTCGCGCTCGAGGCAATCGAACGGGATGCCGCGCTGCTTGAAGTTCTTGGCGATGGCGAGGCCCGACGCTCCCGCGCCGATGATGCAATACCTGTCGTTGCCGGCGAGATCGGCCATGAATGCAACACCCTATGTGTCTGACGGTGTTGAACTCTAACGGCGACGGCCGGTTCCTCGGGGCGGGCGGTTCGTCACATCGGACGAGGGCGAGATGGGAGCATTGCGCGTTTCGCGCAGCGGTCATCATTTGCGCCGACGACATCCAACCTTAGTCGAAGCGGGCGGTGGCGCATTTTCGAGCACATCGTCACGCGCTCGAAAGCAGCTCGCGGCGCCTGGGCCGTTTCCCTTGAACGCACCCGGCTTTCGGGCTAACGAACGGGCAGAATTCGGGGGGTGCCGCATGAGCTGGCTCAATTTCATGCCGGACGTGCAGGGGCAGGATCGCGAGAAGATGCTGGATTATCTCACTACGGCTTTTCCGGAGCGGCGTGCGCCTGGCGGCTGGAGGTCGCCGTTCGCGCCTCGATAATTTGTGCACGGTCGGCAAGACAGCGGCGCAACGCTCGGCTAGCATGCCGCTAGGGGCTCGGGAACATGTGCGATGATCGAACAAATTGCCAGTGCTCTCGGCATGGCAGAGATCGACTACGAAGCCGAATACAACAATCGCCGCCGCGTACCGGAGTCCGCCGAGATCATGGAGCGGTGGCAGATGCTGTCGGCGGCCTACCGGCTGGCGAACGCGCCCGAAAGCGATCGGCCGTATGGGCCCCGTGAGCGCCAGCGCTACGATCTGTTCGTGGCCAGCACCGGCTCGGCGCCATTGGTGGTCTACATCCACGGCGGCTACTGGCAGCGCGGCGACCGCAAGGATTTTTCGTTCGTGGCGCGCGAGCTGAATGCCAACGGCATCTCGGTCGCCATTCCATCCTATTCGCTCTGCCCGGCGGCCTCGGTGATGGAGATCATCGACGAGATGGAGCTGTGCCTGGTGGCGTTGTGGAAGAAGCTGCGCCGGCGACCCGCTGGTGATCGGCCATTCGGCGGGTGCCCATCTCTCGGCGGCCATGCTGGCCAACGACTGGTCGGGGGTGGCGGGCGTTCCGCCAGACCTGGTGCGGGCCGCCTACGGCTTGAGCGGCGTCTACGACCTGGCGCCGCTGATCGGCACGAGCCTCAACGAGGCGTTGGGTCTGAGCACCGGCATCGCGCGGGCCGCGAGCCCGATATTCCGGCCGGCGCCGCCGAAGGGCCGCCAGTTCGTCGCCGCCGTGGGAGGCGATGAAAGTGCCGAGTTCCTGCGCCAGAGCCGCGAGATCGCGCGAAGCTGGGAGCAGGCCGGCGTGCTCACGCAGAGCATCGTGATGGCCGACACCAACCACTTCACCATCGTGGAGGAGCTGATCCGCGCCCACAGTCCCGTGCTGGCGCGGATCGTCGAGCTGGCGCGTGAGGTCGACGGCGGGTGAGTCCGCTAGCTCTTGCGTGGCAGGTAGCTGCGCGGGTCGAGCGTCTGGTACGGGGGCGTCAGCCGGCGCCGCTCGACGACGGCGATCTCCACCAGCGCGGTTTCGATCAGCTCGGATGCGAGCTCGAGGCCGGGAACACGCCTGAGATCGGCATGGATGGCGGCCAGCGTGTCCCGCACGGTGTCGAGATCGTTCAGCGGCATGTGCCGCTTTGGGTCAGATGGACCTAGCCAATGTCAGTGCTCCCCTGCGTTTCGGTGTTCGAGGGACAAGCATCGCAAGAAGTGTGCACGCTCGGATGGGATTTGCTTACCAATCGAAGCGACGTTTTGACGGTCGAGAGCAAAACGGCCGGTGCGAATGTCGCACCGGCCGTTCGCTTGCTCAGTTGCCGAAAGCCCGGATCAGGCCGCGCGCACCATGCGGCTGTGCAGCTCGAGCACGGCAATCATGAAGCCGACGCGGTCCTCGGCGGCCTCGGCCATGATGGAGAAGTAGTTGGGCGTCTCGGGCAGGATCTCGCCGATCACCTCGCCGTATTCGAAGCGCAGGTCCGCCTCGTGCTTTCGGGCGATGGCCTGCATCTTGGAATTCTCCGCGAGGCAGCTCATGTACAGCCGGCGGATGCCGCGGTTGCGCGCAGCGCGCACCACCCGCCCCATCAGCTCGGAGCCGACGCCCTGGTCCTGGAAAGGCTTCTCGACCGAGAATGCTGCCTCGGCCTCTTGGCCCCAGGAATCGCCCAGCCTGCGCAGCTCGGCGGCGCCGCGGACGTGGCCGTCGACGATGTGCCCGTAGACGATGCTGCCGAACTCCGTCATGCGGCTGGCATAGTCGTCGATGAAAGAGTCCGACACGGAATGCGCAAAGCGCAGCCGGCGGCTCTCCTTGTCCAGGCGCAGCAGGTGGTCGCGAAATTTCTCCGTCTCTGTTGGCCACAGCTTGCGCACGCTGCCGACAATGGCTTGATCGCTCATGATCTCTAACCCTCTCTGGTCTCGCCGCACCGGGGGTTGCTTGCCGCCGCTGTTGGTGCACCCCTCATCTAAGGTTGCGGTTTGCATTGCACAATCATCGCCGATAGTGACCATCATGTGATCCTGGAAAATCACGTCAATACAAAGAGATGTGTTGATGCTGCATCGCCACATGTGGCCATGCGCCGCGAACCCGCGATTGCCCAATGGAACAGCGTGCAATGCCGGTCATTCGAGCAATTCCGCCACTCCTGTACATGACCTTGCCGCATCCGCGCCGGCCGCCTTGACCCATGCCCCTGCAGCAGGCTAGCCGAGGCGCCGATGGCTCTCCTCGATAAGTATCGCGCGCTCGTCGATGACGGCGTGATCGCGCCCGATCCCGCGCAATCCATCGCCGCCGCGCGGCTTGATGGCCTCGCCGGACGCTTGCGCAAGTGGAAGCGGCGCACCGGTCTTGCGGCGCTGTTGCGCGGCAAGGAGCCTGCACCGAAGGGGCTCTACATTTTCGGCGCGGTGGGGCGTGGCAAGACCATGCTGATGGACCTGTTCTTCCAGGCGAGCACGTTCCGGCCGAAGCGGCGCATCCACTTCCACGAGTTCATGGCCGAGGTGCACGATCGCATCGCTGCCGCGCGCAAGGATGTGCCGGGCGATCCGATCCCGCGCGTGGCGCAAGAGCTGGCGGCCAAGGCGGCATTGCTGTGCTTCGATGAGATGCACGTCACCGACATCGCCGACGCGATGATCCTGAGCCGTCTGTTCAAGGGGCTGTTCGAGCGTCAGGTCGTGGTGGTGGCGACCTCCAATGTGCCGCCGTCGGAGCTGTACAAGAACGGGCTGAATCGGCAGCTGTTCCTGCCCTTCATCGATCTCATCTGCGAGCACATGGAGGTCGAGGAGCTGCAGGCCGCCAGGGATTTCCGGCTGGAGAAGCTCAGCGGACGGCCGCTCTATTTCACTCCCGTCGATGCCAAGGCCAAGGCGGAGATGGATCGGCTGTGGGTCGAGCTGACCGGTCATCATGCGAGCGCGCCGGTAGAGCTGGATGTGAAGGGCCGCACGCTGCATGTGCCGCAGGCGTCGATGGGCGTGGCGCGGTTCACGTTCGCCGAGCTGTGCGAGAAGCCGCTCGGCACGCTCGACTATCTGCACATCGCGCACCGCTTCCACACCGTGCTGATCGATGGCATCCCGGCGTTGAAGCCGGCGCAGCGCGATGTGGCGCGCCGCTTCGTCAACCTGGTCGATACGCTCTATGATGCGCGGGTGTCGCTGATCGCATCGGCGGCTGCCGAGCCCGATCAGCTCTATTCGGCAGGCGACGTGCAGTTCCTGTTCGAGCGGACGGCTTCGCGGCTCACGGAGATGCGGTCGGAAGGCTATCTGGCCGGTCGCAAGGATCGCGTCAACGTCGCCGTCCCGACTTGAGCAATCGGGGATATCAGCCGGCCATTTCCTCAGCCCGCTCGCGGCGGCGAACGACGGACTTGGACGCCCAGCCGGTGTTCGGCGGGTCGAGACGTATCCTGCGCACGGGTCCGAAGCGGCGGATGTGGCGTTTGAGCAGGCGCCGATAGTCGTAGTAGTTGGCCTCCAGGCGATGCCGGTCGGAGACCAGGAACGTGCCGCCGCGCCGGACGTCGCCGGTCGCCATGCCGGCGAGGAAGCGGGCGGCATAGTCCGGCGCCTTGGCCTCGGCGACGATCAGGTTGGCGATCAGCTGACCCTGGTAGTCGGCGATGCGCCACATGCTGCCGTTGGCCTGCACAAGTCCGGCCGCGAACAGGCCCGGGTATTCGGGATGCACGACGCGCAGGTAGAAGCGGGAGCGGCCCTCGGCATCGTAGATAAGCCCGTCGTCGAGGAACGGCACGACCGGCTCGTAACCGGTGGCAAAGATGATCATATCGACGGTCGCGGCGGTGCCGTCCGTGAACACAACCCGCTTGCCGTCATAGCCGGCGATTTCGGGCTTGATGGTGATGCGCCCGTGCGCCGACAGGCGCGGGATCTCGTCGCTCATGGTGGGGTGCGCCTGGTCGATGGAATAGTCGGGATCGGGCAGCTGGTAGCGCGACGGCGGGCCTTGCAGTACCCACAGGCTGGCTTGGAACAGCCAGCGTTTCATGAGGCGCGGCAGGGGGAAGAACTCCACCCACGAGACCACATCGTGGGTCGGGAAGCCCAGCATGAACTTCGGCACGAACCAGTAGCCGCGCCTGAGACTCATGACAGACGCGCGAGCCGCCGTGCACCGCATCGGACACGATATCGGTCGCGGAATTCCCGCACCCGACCACCAGCACGCGCTTGTCGCGCACCTGCCGTGGGCTCTTGTAGGCGCGCGAATGGATGATCTCGCCGGCGAACCGGCCTGGATATTCGGGCATGCGCGGCACGTCGTGATGCCCGCTCGCCATCACCACGCCGCGATAGATGCGCGGGCGATCCTCGCCGGCGACGGATACTTCCCACACGTTGTCGTTTCGCGCGGCTACGCCGGTGACGCTCTTCCGAACTCGATGTCGTCTCCGAAGCCGAATTCGTCCACATAGCGGCGAAAATATGCGAGGATCTCTGCGTGGTTTGGGTAGGGCGGGAAAATATCACCGCCCATCGGCAGGTCATCGTAGGAGGTGGAGTAGCTGGCCGAGACCAGATGCGTGGTCTCGTAGACGATGCCGCTGTCGGTGCCGATGTTCCACAGACCGCCGAGGTCAGCCTCGCGCTCGAGGCAATCGAACTGGATGCCGCGCTGCTTGAAGTTCTTGGCGATGGCGAGGCCGGATGCGCCCGCGCCGATGATGCAATACCTGTCGCTGCCGGCGAGATCGGCCATGTACGCAACACCCCTATGTGTCTGACGGTGTTGAACTCTAACGGCGACGGGCGGTTCCTCGGGGTGGGCGGTTCGTCACATCGGACGAGGGCCAGACGGGAGCATTGCGCGTTTCCCGCAGCAGTCATCACTTGCGTCGAGACATCCAACCTTAGTCGAAGCGGGCGGTGGCGCATTTTCGAGCACATCATCACGCGCTCGAAAGCAGCTCGCGGCGCCTGGGCCGTTTCCCTTGAACGCACCCGGCTTTCGGGCTAACGAACGGGCAGAATTCGGGGGGTGCCGCATGAGCTGGCTCAATTTCATCCGGCGACGAGACCCGGCGCAGGATCACCGAGCACAGGAGAACGATGTAGCAAGACGACGAGTCAGGCGGCGAAGCGGCAGATGGCGATTGCTTGAGCCGGTGCGGGAGTACGTCCTTGGCCAGCCCATGACCGAGCGCTTCCTGGCCTTCCTCCAGGAATTCCTCGGCTTCACCGTCCCGGCCTACGTCGGGGAGGGCAAGACCCGGCTGACCATCGCCATCGGCTGCACCGGCGGCTTCCACCGCTCGATCGTCATCGCCGAGGCGCTCGCGGACGTGGCTGCGCGAGCAGGACCTCGGGCCGGTCGCGATCTTCCACCGCGAGCTCGACCGGGCATGAACCTGCGGCGCTGGCTGACCCCCGGGATCGGGGTCAAGCGCTGGCTCGCTGGTCGTGTTCGCCGGCCTGCTCCTGCTGGCCCTCGCCGTCGCGCACGTGCTCCGCCAGCTGACCCGGGACCTCGAGCCGGGCGGGCCGCTCGGCGCGCTCATCGACCTGGCACGCTCCAGTTCCTGCCGTCGCCCTGCGCGGGCTCATCATCGGCGTCGGTCGGGGCGGTGCTGGTCGTCGCCGGCTGGCTCGGGCGTCGTCCGCGCCGTGACCCGCCCGCTCCGGACGGTCGCCGACGCGGAGCACGCCGCTCGTCGAGGTCATCTACCAGAAGCGCTTCCTGGCCCGCGGCCCGCGGATCGTGGCCATCGGCGGCGGGACCGGGCTGTCGACGCTGCTGCGCGGCCTCAAGGAGCACACCAGCAACCTGACCGCGGTGGTCACCGTCGCCGACGACGGTGGCTCGTCCGGGCGTCCTGCGCGAGGAGCTCGGCATCCCGCCGGTCGGCGACATCCGCAACTGCATCGCCGCCCTGGCCGACGCCGAGCCGCTCATGAGCGAGCTGCTCCAGTACCGCTTCCCGGTCGGTGCCGCGGCGAGGACGGTCCGGCGATGCCGAGGACCGGCGGCCTGGGCGGCCATGCCGTCGGCAACCTGCTGCTGGCCGCGATGACGGCGCTCGAGGGCGGCGACTTCGAGGAGGGCGTGCGCCGCATGAACCGGGTCCTCGCCGTGCGCGGCCAGGTCGTGCCGGTGTCGGCGACGCCGATCAACCTCCTCGCCCGGCTGCGCCGACGGCTCGACCGTCGACGGCCAGTCGACGATCATGCGCACGGCCGGCATCGAGCGCGTCTGGATCACGCCGGACGACGTGCGCGCCGTCCGACGACGCGATCGCCGCGATCGCCGAGGCGGACCTCGTCGTGCTCGGGCCGGGCAGCCTGTACACGAGCGTCCTGCCCGAGCTCCTCATGCCCGGGATCCGCGACGCCGTCCTCGCCGCGCCGGCGCTCCGCGTCTACGTCTGCAACGTCGCGACGCAGGACGGCGAGACGAGCCGGTATGACCTCGCCGACCACGTCGAGGCGCTCGTCGCGCCACACCGCCGCCACGGCTCGTCGACGTCGTCCTGGCCAACGACCGGTTCGATGCCCGCGTGCCGGCCGACTGGCCGGCCGAGGTCGGTCCGGCTCGACTGGCCGCCGCGCCGTCGAGCCCGCGCCGCGGCTCGTCCTCGACGACGTCGTCGACCCGCGACAACGCCCACCACCACGACCCGGCGCGGCTGGCGGCGGCGATCCTGCGGCCTACGAGCGAGGCCGTCGGGCGCGACGCGTCGCGAGCACGGTCCGCACGGCATGACCGGCTCCGACCGCGACCTCGTCACCGCGCTGCGCGCCGAGCTCGCCGCGATCGACCCGGCCCGGGCGTGCGATCGCGCGGCGGAGGCGGCCGGCCTCGAGGGCGCGATCGCCGGGCGCGAGCCGGCGGTCGCCGCGGCTGCGTCGCTGCGCCTGCGGCCGGGACGCCCCGGCCGTCGGCGCCGTTCGACTGGGCGACCGCCGCCGAGCACTGCCGGATGGCCTGGCTGCGCGGCCGCTTCCTGGCGCGCGGCTCGCTCAGCCTGGCCGGCGGCCGGACCCACCTCGAGTTCGTCGTCCCGCTCGACGAGGCGCCGGTCCTCGCCGGGCGGCTCGCCGACATCGGCCTGCCCGCCGCGTGGCGGATCCGCCGCGGCAGGGGCGTCGTGACCTGGAAGAGCGCCGAGGCGGTCGGCACGTTCCTGCGCCGGATCGGGGCGGGCGGGGCGCTGCTGGAGCTGGAGGCGCGGCAGGTGTCGCGGGCGCTGCGCGGCGAGCTCAACCGGGTCCTCAACGCGGAGTCGGCCAACCTCCAGCGGCGGTGGCGGCGGCCGGCCGGCAGCTGGACGCGATCGCGCGTCCTCGACGCCGACGGCCGGCTCGCGGAGCAGCCGTACGTCGTCCGCGCTCGTGGCCGACGCCCGGCGCGAGACGCCCGAGGCGACCCTCACCGAGCTCGCCGAGCGGCTGGAGCTGCACCGCTCCGCCGTCCAGCGGGCGCTCGAGCGCATCGAGCGCCTGGCCGAGCTGGAGCCGGCACCGCCGGCAGCCCCGACGGCTCGACGCGTCTGGCATGATTCGCGCCGATGCGCGACGTGATCGTGGCCGCCAACTGGAAGATGCACACGACGCCGGCCGACGCCGGCGAGCTGGCCGCGACGATCGCCGCGCGGACGCGCGTGGCCGGCGTGACCCGGGTCATCTGCCCGCCGTTCGTCTGCCTCGCCGCGGTCCGCGACGCGCTCGCCGACGGCCGATCCGCGACGTCGCGGTCGGCGCCCAGAACGTCCACCACGAGCTGGCCGGCGCGTACACCGGCGAGATCGCGCGCGCCGATGCTGGTCGGGCTCGCGACGTGGGTCATCGTCGGCCACTCCGAGCGGCGCCGCGACGCCGGCGAGACCGACGAGCTGATCGGCCGGAAGCTCGGCCGCGCCGTCGACGCCGGGCTGCGCCCGATCCTGTGCGTCGGCGAGCAGCTCGCCGAGCGCGAGGCCGGGCGCGGCGGTCGGCGGTCGTGCGACGCCAGCTCGCGCGGCGCCCTCGCCGGCGCACGATCCGGCGCGCGCTGGCCGCGGCCGGGCCTGGTCATCGCCTACGAGCCGGTCTGGGCGATCGGCACCGGGCGCAACGCCTCGGGCGCCGACGCGGCGGCGATGGCCGAGGCGATCCGGGCGGCCCTCGCCGGACCTCGGGCTGGCGGACGGCGGCGAGGGCGTGCCGGTCCTGTACGGCGGCAGCGTACCTCGGTCGAACATCGACGAGTTCCTGGCCGAGCCGTCGATCGACGGCGCGCTCGTCGGCGGGGCGTCGCTCAAGCCCGACGAGATGGCCGGCGATCGTGGCCCGGGCCGGGCTGACCGCCGCGCGCCCGCGGCCTGGCCGCGTGACGCGGCGCGCCGGCCCCGACCGATCGTCCTCGTCGTCCTCGACGGGTTCGGCATCGGCCGCGACCCGGCCGGCGACGCCATCGCCGCGGCCCCGATGCCGGTCTGGCGCGGGCTGCTCGCGCGCTGGCCGCACGCGCGCCTGCAGGCCTCCGGAGGGCGGTCGGCCTGCCGCCCGGCCAGATGGGCAACTCCGAGGTCGGCCACCTGAACCTCGGCGCCGGCCGGCCGGTGCTCCAGGACCTGCCGCGGATCGATGCCGCCATCGCCGACGGCTCGTTCTTCGAGCGCCCGGCGCTGCTCGCGGCGTGCCGGCGGGCGCGCGACGGGCCGGGCGTCCTGCACGTCGTCAGCCTCATCGGTCCGGGCGGCGTCCACGCCAACGACCGGCACCTCGTCGCGCTCGCCGAGCTGGCCGCGCGCGCAGGGCGTCGCCGGGGTCCGCGTCCACGCCCTGCTCGACGGCCGCGACACGCCGCCGCGTCCGCGCTCGGGTTCATCGCGGACCTGGAGGCGCGGCTCGCCGCGGCCCATCCCGGATGCGCGCGATCGCGACGCGTCGGCGGCCGCTACTTCGCGATGGACCGCGACCAGCGCTGGGAGCGGGTCGAGCGCGGCTACGACGCGATCGTCCACGGCGAGGGCGAGCACCATGCGCCCGAGCGCGATCGCGGCCATCGAGGCGGCCTACGCGCGGGGCGAGAACGACGAGTTCGTGGCCCCGACCGTCATCGACGGGCCGCGGCCGCTCGACGCGACGGCGAGCCGATCATCCACGCCAACTTCCGCGCCGACCGGGCGCGCCAGCTGACCCACGCCCTGGCCGACGGCCCGGCGTTCGACGGCTTCGACCGGACCGCGCCGAGCGGCCGCCCCGCGCCCGACGCGACCTGCTCGTCGTGACGATGACCGAGTACGAGGCGGGCCTGCCGGTCGAGGTCGCGTTCCCGCCCGAGGTGGCGCGCTCGCTGGCCCAGGCGTGCAGCGAGGCCGGCTGGCGCCAGGTCCACATCGCCGAGACCGAGAAGTACGCCCACGTGACGTACTTCTTCAACGGCGGCGTCGAGACGCCGTGGCCGGGCGAGGAGCGGGTGCTCGTCCCGAGCCCGAAGGTCGCGACCTACGACCTCGCGCCGGCGATGAGCGCGGCGGGCGTGACCGACGCGCTCGTGGCGGCGATCGCAGTCCGGCGACGTACGACTTCATCGTCGCCAACTACGCCAACCCGGACATGGTCGGCCACACCGGCGTCTGGGAGGCGACGGTCGCGGCCCTGGAGACCGTCGATGCCGTGCCTCGGCCGGGTCGTCGACGGCGCTCGGCCGCGTCGACGCCGCCGATCCCGACGGCCCGGGCGCGCTGCTGGCCATCACCGCCGACCACGGCAACGCCGACGACATGCGCGACGCGGACGGCGACCCGGTCACGGCCCACTCGCTGAACCCGGTGCCGTTCCTGCTCGTCGGGCGCGCCGTGGACGGCCGGCGCCTCGCGACGGCGTCCTGGCCGACGTCGCGCCGACGCTCCTCGAGCTGGCCGGCCTGCCGCGCTGGGCCGGGATGACCGGTCGGTCGCTGCTCGCGCCCGGCGGCCGACGCGGCGACCCTGTGCTACCATCCGCCGCCGTACGAACGGAGGCACCCCACCCGTGAACCCCATCCTGGCCATCGGCCAGATCATCGTGAGCATCGCGCTCATCGTCGCCATCCTGCTGCAGGCCCGCGGGACCGGCCTGTCCGGCACCTTCGGCGGCGATTCGGCCGTCTACCGCAGCCGTCGCGGCGTCGAGCGCCGGCTCTGGCAGTTCACGATCGTGCTGCTCGTCCTGTTCGTCGTGTTCTCGCTCGCCTGCTACATCTTCGCGCCGCCACCTGACGGGCCGACCGCGGCGGCCCACCGCGGTCCGCACGGAGCTCCATGACCCGGATCGATTCGTTCGTGGTCGGGACCCTCGTCGTGCTGCTCGCGCATCGTCGCGGGCCTCATCGGCGTCCCGGCCATCCAGACCGCGCTCCGCCGCGCTCCGCGTCCATCGCCGACCGGGCGCCGCCGGACGCGCGAGCACGCGCGCCTACGTCGAAGGCGTCCTCGGCGCCCCGGTGTCGGTCTCGCCGCTGACCGCCCGCCGCAGGCCGACCGCGACCTGGTCGCGCTGGTCTTCTCCGGCCTCGTCCGCAACGGCCCGGGCGGCACGATCGTGGCCGACCTGGCCGAGAGCTGGTCGGTCGATGCGACGGGCACGGACGTGGACCTTCCACCTGCGCGACGACGCGCGCTGGCAGGACGGCGAGCCGGTCACCGCGGAGGACGTCGTGTTCACGATCGAGACCCTGCAGGACCCGGCCTACAGCGGCCCGGCGGCGACGTCGTGGCGCGAGGTCACCGTGTCGACCCCGGCGCCGCGCACCGTCGCGCTTCACCCTGGCGACGCCGCTCGGCGGCTTCCTCCAGGCCGCCACCCAGCCGATCGCGCCCGGCCCATCTCCTGGCCGACGTCCCGGTCGACCTCCTGCCGGACCACCCGTTCGGCAGCAGCCGGTCGGCTCCGGGCCGTTCGCGCTGGTCGAGCTGACGTCGACCTCGGCGACGCTGGCCCCGGCCGCGTCGATCGCCGGTCGAGGACGACGGAGGCCGACCCGGACCCGTCCGCCGCGGCGACCGACTCGCTGACGACCGCGCCGCCGACCGCGCGGCCGCGAGCGACCGCTGCCGTACCTGTCGGGCATCGAGCTTCCGCTTCTACGCCGACCTCGACGTCGCTGGCGGCCGACTACCGGCGCGGGCGACCTCGACGCGGCGTCGGGGTCTCGCCGCAGCTCGCCGCGGAGCTCGGCACGCGGCCGCGGCAGCCGGCTGCTGCGCTACCCGGGCGCGACGCTGACGGCCGTCCTGCTCAACCTGCGCGCCGGCCAGCCGGAGTTCGCCGACGCCGAGGTGCGCACCGCGCTGCTCCGGCGCGATCGACCGGCGCGGCCATCATCGACGGGGCGTACGCGAAGTCCGCGGCCGGGCGCGACCGGGCCGATCCCGCCGGCTCGCCGATGTTCGACCCGGCGGCCGACCCGCCGTCGCCGTTCGACCGCGCGGCGGCCGCCAAGGCCCTCAGGGCGGCCGGCTGGGCCAAGAAGGACGACGGCTGGTACCTCCCAAGGACGCCACGGAGCCGCTCAGCATCGAGCTGCTGAGCCCGACGAGGGCGCCAACCCGGGGCTGTACGCGGCCGCCGCCGGCGGTCGCCGCCGACTGGACGGCCCTCGGCTTCGACGGTGAGCACGTCGCCCTGCCGCCGGGCGAGTTCGTGACCGACCGCCTCGCCACCGGCGACTTCCAGGTCGCGGTCGTCGACTACGATCGGGCTGGATCCGGACCTCTACCCGCTGCTCGCCTCGAGCCAGACCCTGACCGGTGGCTCGAACGTCTCGGGCTCCAGGACCCGGCCCTCGACAACCTGCTCGTCAAGGCCCGCGCGCCCGGCACGACGGACGAGCGGAAGGCCGCCTACAGCGCGCTCCAGAAGCAGCTCGCCACCGGTCGCTACCTGCTGCCGCTGGCCTTCGCCGACGAGGTCGTGGTCGCTCGCGACACGGTCGAAGGACCCGTCCTCCGCCAGGTCACCGATCCGGTCGGACCGATTTTGGGATGTGCTAACATGGCGCCTCGCCGACGACCGGTAACGGTCGACGGGGTCCGTGCCGAGGTGGCGGAATTGGCAGACGCGCTGGTTTCAGGTACCAGTGCCCGCAAGGTCGTGTGGGTTCAAGTCCCTCCCTCGGTACCATTTCCCTCGGATCTCCATCCCCGGTGACACCTGGCCCAGGTGGCGGAATTGGTATACGCGTACGTTTGAGGGGCGTATGAGGCAACTCATCCGGGTTCAAGTCCCGGCCT
>CAVTJY010000027.1:0-180088 GCA_963735125.1 uncultured Alphaproteobacteria bacterium
AGATCTGTGCGAAGCGGATTACCCATGGTGTCTATGCCGGCGAAATTCCGGAGGAGTATGCGGGAAAGCTCGTCTCGCTCGTGGCACAGAAGGAGCCGTCAACCCGCCTCCAAGAACTCAGTGACGGCCGCGTCATCGCCATCAAGTACCAGCCGATGCAAGGCGGGGGGTGGGTTGCCACTCACGAGGACATTACAGAGCAGCGGCGAATTCAGGAACGCATCGCCTACATGGCCCATCATGATGGGTTGACTGACCTACCCAATCGCGTGTTCTTGCGCGACCAATTGGAAGCGGCGCTCCACAGCGAGCGAGACTCCGATATGACCTGGCTGTCCTCTGTCTCGACCTCGACCGGTTCAAGGAAATCAATGACACGCTCGGCCATGCGACTGGCGATGCACTGCTTAGAGACATTGCCCAACGGTTGCGCAGCTGCGTGAGGGATACCGACATAGTCGCCCGCATCGGCGGAGACGATTTTTCGGCAATCGTGCAAACCGGAGGCGAGCAGCCCAAAGATGCCACCACCCTTGCCGCACGAATTATCGAATTGACGACCAGTTCCATTGTGATCAATGACCAGCAGATGGTCGTGGGCACAAGCATCGGCATTGCGATCGCGCCTAACGACGGAAACAGATACTGACCAGTTGCTGAGAAACGCCGATCTTGCCCTGTATCGGGGCCAAACCGACGGGCGCGGAGCCTATCGCTTTTTCGAGCCCGAAATGGATCGCCGCATGCAGGCCCGGCGCAAGCTTGAAAGCGATCTCCGTATCGCGCTCAACAATTGCGAATTCGAGCTTTACTATCAGCCGCTGGTCAACCTCGAGCGTGACGAAATCTGCGGCTTCGAAGCGCTATTGCGCTGGAATTACCCCGAGCGCGGAAAGGTTATGCCTGCGGAATTTATCCCGCTGACCGAGGAGACGGGCCTAATCGTCCCCATCGGCAAGTGGGTGCTCCAGCAAGCATGCGCCGAAGCGGCTGGCTGGCCCGATCATCTTAAGGTCGCGGTCAACGTATCCGCCGTTCAGTTCATGAATTGAGGGCTAGCAAACACCATCATCAGTGCTCTCACAACAGCGGGACTAGCCACCGCTACAGGCTTGAAATAGAGATCACCGAGTTGGTCATGCTTGAAAGACGCCGATGCGGCCTTAGCAACGCTAACGCACCTTCATGACCTCGGCGTACGAATTGCGCTCGACGATTTCGGTACCGGCTATTCCTCGTTGAGCAATTTGCGCAAGTTCCCCTTCGACAAGATCAAGATCGACCGAAGCTTTATCGCTGACTTGTCGGAAGCGAACGTCGACGCGATCGCAGTTGTTCGTTCCGTTGCTCGTTTGGGTGCGAGTCTTGGCATGGCGACCACCGCAGAAGGTGTCGAGACCAAAGACCAGCTCGACCTGGTACGCGCTGAAGGCTGCACTGAGATACAGGGATACTATATCTGTCGGCCAAGCCCAGCGTCCGAAATCGCCCGACTGTTCATGTCGCCCTCCCAAAAAACAGGCGATGCAGCATAGTTCGATCGCACCCCTTGCGCTCCCAACGCAACATTAGCGATGGGCGAAACGTGCGTTTGCGGATGCTGTTCCCTGGGAGATACTCGTCCCACGTGCTTACTAGGTGCTTCAATTCTGGACGCCGCTTAGCGCCCGCCTGAGCGCCGCACAGACGACAAACCGCGCTGGAGGGCGCTCGGCCACCAAGGATCAAGCCAAGCGCCCCGTTCAATCCCCCTGAGGACGGTGGGATCGAACGCCGCGACCATAGCGCCACGTGGTCGACCTTTGGGAAAAGTCACGACGCGCGTCGGGGCAACACTGGAAGCAAAGTTGCGATCGCCACGGAACGGGACAAGGCGTCTCGCGTTTGAGCTTCACCGCTGGTAGCCAGCCAAGAGCCAGTCAGAGCGGAGGGTCCGTCCTATGTTCGCGTCAACTACCTACGCCCCGAGCAGATGCCCACGCATCAACGGGATTTCCCTCGACGAGAACTTGACGAATTGCGCAGGGCCAACGATTCGCGCAGACTCGCACTGATGGTTGCCGGGTATCTCGTCGCCCTGTTCGCAGGCATCCTCCTGCTGGGCTATCTGACGGCATCAGACCTGCCAAATTCCGCTACTGCGGCGGCAAGTGGGACGCTGACGAAGTAGGCGGACATGGAACGCCTCAAACACGAAATCGCCTTGCTAGAAATGCGATCGGAGCAGCTGCGCATCCATCTGCGCTCGATCCCATTCGGTAATCGAGAAGCGCGCCAGGTGCTGTCGCGGTTAGGTGCGATGAGCACAAAAATCAGGGCGCTAAAGCAGTTTGCCCGCACGGATTCGTGCAATGGGTCGCGCGATGGGGACACTGAATTAGCCGACCTCAATGATAGTCGGTCGCCCACACGCGCGTTTGCAGGGACCCTCATGCCGAACAAAACGCTTTTCATCTTTCAATGCGACGCCCCGCGACTACTTCGCGCTGACAAAAAGAGCGTAAGTCTCGGCGGCGGCTGACCAAAGAATTTGGCAATTTAAATTGGCGGCTGCGGCGGCGGCTGCGCGCAAGTGAAATGGGCGCGGCATATTTCGAAGCCTCTCTAGTGGCCTTGAAGGATCGAGAGGTTTGCCGGGCAATATGCTCGGCTCCGATGGAGCACTTGAGTGCGCTTGTAACCACCCGCCTCGCAACGACCAAGTGTTATGCCGCGCTTCTGCCTGACCGCACACGCGCCACGGGCAGCCCAGTTTCCAAACGACAACGCCTCCGAGTTTCAGAGGACCGCAAAAATCAATTCGCGCGTTCGATTGTAGAGCAGCCCGTCTTGGCACAATTGGCTTTCCAAGTTGGACCAGGGTTAAGAGCGCCTGCGATTTTAAAGTCCGGCGAGTTCGCGTGCGAGATGTACCCCAGCGATGCGCAATTGAGCGCGCATGGTGCAGTGCCACGCAATCCCTTCCGGCCCCTCACGCGGAGCCGGATAGGCTGAGCGTTCCCCCGATGTGTCAGCCCGCGTGGCCCCTCCTACCCGGCGCTCCCCTCGGACGCCTTGCGGCGAACAGCTCTTACGGGCTGGCTGATCTCCCGCTTGAGAATGGCAACGCCGTTTCCGTTGATGGCGGCAATCTCCCAGCCGTCGCTCCCGACTCCGTTCAGCACATCGATCTCATTGCCGCGCCGCGGGACGGCGTTCAGGTCGAGCCTGAGTTATTCCCACTGCCGCATGTTGTGCTCCCTGCATCCCTATTTCAGCGGGGCCGCATTTAGTCACGTCGATGCGCGGCTATGATCCCCGATTTGGGGGAGACCGCAGTGATTGCCTATATGTCGCGGTTGCCCGGTGCCAGCTGACTGGCCTAGCGCCGACATCAGCAGGTTCGCCTGCAAAGGGCCGGCAATCTCAAACACCGGACGCCGGCCCCTCCTCGAGTTAGATTTCTCGTGCTTCGCTGGCGGATATCGCGAATTGCCTGGCGTACCGACCACCGGCGCCACGCTCCACACGGATCTGGACAGCCTGCGCTTCCTTCCACCGCTCAGCACCATCACCACCGAGCGCGGAGACGCCGCTTCGACCTTGCCGCGGATAGGTGGCCGGCCTGGGCGGGTTGCCACCGCCATATGGCCGAGCACCAAGCCTTTGCTGGTGTCAAAGACGAGGTACACGTTGCGCTTGATCTTGAGCGAGAACTGCGTGCTGGGCTTCTCCTTCAGGCGAGACGCGGCGTTCATGTTTCAGAAGAGCGGTTGCCATGGCCTCACTTGCCTCCCTTCAGCAAGACAGGAGGCAGGAAGCGCCCTTCCATGGGGAGGAGGTCTGACCCAGCGCCAGCGCTGCGAGCGAAGGAAAGCACGGCGACCATAAGCTCGGCGGTCGCCCTCTGGTCCATGTAGTACTCTTCGTCATCGACCAGCGTATTCGATGCGCCGTTCTCGTGGTGCAGGACGATCTCGGCTAGGACGGCAAGCGTCAGCGGGTTGACGGGTCCTCCGCTCCACGTCTCGGCCTTGGCACGCTCCCAGATCTGCTTTGCGAGGTCGCAGGCTGCCGAGCTGGCCTTGCCGATGATCTCCTCGGAAGGCTTCGACTCCTCGAATGTGAGGATGCCAGCCGTCTCGACGGCCGTTCGGTCGATGATGTCCCGCTGGCGGCGCCATGCCGAGATGAGGCGCACGAGCTCGAAATCGACGGGCACAAGTTGCGGAACGGCACTGGCGTGAAGCCGGAGGACCGCAAGGGCGAGCATCTCTGCCGCTTCGGCCCCGGGTCGCCGTCATTGGTCTCGGCGCTCTCCGAGCGCATCGAGGTCGTGCCCCGCTTCGTGCGCAACGATGCTGGCGAGCCCGATCAGGTCGCCCCATGTCGACGGAGGCGTGTCGAGCAGTACGTCGCCCGCAACGTCGGCTCGGCGCCCAAGCTCGGTGTTGCGCTCGTACTCCGCGTCATGGTTCGGCGCGTCGCAATGCATCGGCCCCATCACGTCTTTTGCGTGCCGATAGAATTTCTGCGTCTTTGCGCGATAGGCGACGACGTGGGCAGGCAGGGAGTCGAGACCGGCGCTGAACGATGCGGGCGATGATGGCCTCGATTTCCTCCGGCCAAGGGGGACGCTGGCCGGCTGTTGATAAGGGCGACGATCGCGCTTGCGGCCTCGGCCGCGGTGAGGCGCTCAACCATGGCGGCGACCTCCCTTGGCTGAAATGAGCCGGGCGCGGCAGGCGCGGCGCACGACAGACCGAGTTGCCCGATCGCTCGGCACTGCTCGGCGCCGTTCAGCAACGCGACCTGCGCCGCTGCGTCCTGTTGATGGAAGAGGTGGCGTTGCGGGTGTGCCTGAGTACAATCTGTCAGCCTTGTCCATTAGAACCTCCTTTGGTTGAAGGTCAGGCCCTGGACGGTGCTGGTACCACCGTCCAGGGCCGCTTACGCGGGCACTAGGCGGCCCGCAGTCGCCGCCCGTCGGGGGAGACAGGCAGGCTTTCCGTGGCGGCAGCGCAGCGCGCTCCGCCTCAAGAACCGTCAGAAGATTGCGATGTAAGGCTAGGTCGTAGGCCCAGTGGCCGGCGAGGCCTTGTGCGCGCATCGCGCGGCACTTGCGCTCCAGCCAGGCGATGCGGCTGCTGTCGGCGAGAACGCGCCAAGAATTGGAGGCGCAGACTTGAACTCACCATCGGACGCCTCACTACGACAACCGCTAACTTTTCTCATAATTAGCTATGGTATTTACACAGTCAAGAGGAAAATAGACCAACGTGTTGAGCGAATCCACCGTTACGCCTAACGCGGCGCAAGCTGACACCCGATCAACTGCGCGCCGCGAGGGCGCTTGTCGATTGGTCGCGCGACGATCTCGCCGACCAATCGGACGTGTCGCCCAACAAGGTATGGGGTTTGAGCAGGGTCGCTCGGACCCAAAGCTTTCAACACTGAACAAGTGGCGTAGAGCGCTAGAGAGCGCTGTCGCGATCCTAGACGAGGACGGAGCGAAGTCGGATGGACCCGGCGTGGCCCGGGTGAAAGGCTACGGACAAAACGAGGACGCGCGGAGACAACGGATGAAGATCAACAAACGCAGAAACACGACAGTTCTTGCTCCCGATCTCCAGCCCTATGCCTCGGCCCTTCAGCGCATAGCCCCCAGAAAGATGCGGCAAGGCCTACAGAGGAAGCAGATCAGCGGCCTGGTCGCCCGACTCAGCAGCTGGTGGTTTATCAACCGGCCGGTTTGAATTGATCTTCCGGAAAAATTGTTCTTTGGCAGCCAACGTTTGACCATGGGCAATCGATCTCTTTTATCGCCTCGGAGCACTAGCTCGCCTTCTGCTCTTTCTTCTCGTGCGCCGGCAGAGACTAAAGGCGAGTTTTCGCGGTTTTCTGGCTGGCGACACGGTTTCAAATCGGCGAGCGATGGCACTTGAACTGATGCCCGCATTGCTAGATTTCCGTACGCTCGACCGACCCCGCCAGCGATTTCTGCATTTGTGTTCCGCACGATCGATGAGGCGCGGAGCCACCGCGCGCGAAGTGAAGGGATTTCTACAGCATATCCTGTACCGGGTAACGCATGAAGACCCTGGTGTCGGCTAGCACACGTTACCGATTCTCCGGTTGTCCACTGCCTCAGGGCGACCTGCGGAGCAATTGGGCGGACGTATACCGGATAGACTATCCCGTTCAAGCGGCACCGTACCAGGGATTGGTTGGGCTGCGCGGATTAAGGCTATGGAGCTGCGAGAGGTGTTGATGCTCTCGCAATCCGATCGAAGAGCGAATCAATGTAGTAAGCAGCCAGAGACGCGATTAATACTGCACAACGTGACTTGGAGTAGGTTTTCGCCCATCGTGGCTTGCAGGCAAGCCAGGAATCCCCTGGCGTCTGTTCCCAGCCGAAACAGTATCGGATTCTCAACGTCTATCCCTGCAATCAGGCTCTCAACGAGGACATCGCCATGCTCACCCGCGCAGTCAAAGTCGTATTTGGCCTGGGTTCCTCTCATTCTGTTCGCAGCCGATGCTGGCGCCGTGGACGCGCGCGTCAGCTCGGCTTGCGCAGGCGACTCTTATCTCACCTATTGCAGCCAGCATGATCCCGATGGCCCCGGGGAACGCCGCTGCATGCGCGCAAACGGCCTCAAGCTGTCCAAGGCTTGCGTGAAGCGCTTGTGGCGGCGGGAGAAGTGTCAAGAGGGAAGTCGCTCGGCGATCCGCCGCCAAATAAGGAACCCAGCTCGCTGCAGGCGGATTGAGTTCCGCTGCAACGGCGGTACGAGCAATGCAGGACACGTCGGATACCCCGCAGCACAGACCCGCGCGCTCTGCGAAAAGAATGCGGCGTTTCTCTAGGGTCCGGTCCAAAGACCGAAAAGTACCGCCAGACCAATGAGTGCGATGAGTGCCAAGAAATACATGGACGCGTCCAATACGATTGATAAGGCTCAAACGTAACCGACGAATGACTGCAAGGAAGCGCCATTCAGTGAGACGCGAGCGTTCAGGACCATCACCCGTGTCCCTGCGCATAGATTTCTCGCGCGCGCCGCAGAACCAATTCCTCGGTGAGCGCGAAGAGATTGGGTCCGTCGCCCTGGGCGTCTTCCTCTCCGCTGATGTAGGCGTGGTCGCAGGCCGAGGCCAACAGCGCTGCCGCCAATTCGACGCGCGTCACCACCTTCATGCCGCGCGCCTCGATGGGCGCTATCGCTGATACGCACTCCCTGACCTGGTCGTAGTCCTGCTGCGTAAAGGGTGAGATCAGCAGTTCGGTGATCTGGGTGTTCCAGCCCTTGGGCTTGTCGGTCTGGCGAGGCAGCCTGGATGGCGCGATACTCGTCGACCGCATCGTTCCACTCCTTGATGCTCTCCGGGGCCAAGCGCTCTTGTCTTCGGCGAGGCCCAGGAGACCTGTCTTCCGGTAGGCGTAGGAGAACTCCGGGGGCAGGTCGGCCTTGTGCATCGCGGCCAGGATGGCGGCTTCCATGTCCGCCTCGTCCTCCGGCGGTCGCTCACGACGCCGGGGCGGTTCTTTTTCGATTTGTGGGGGCGCCTGGCCATGTGCGTCGCCCCCTAGGCCGCTCGACGGCGCATCAGCCGGCCAACATAGCGCCGCCACCCCGACACCTTGGGGAAGCCCACGGCCGCTAAGTCATGCTGGACGACAACGCCGGGTACCTTGCCCTTCTCGTCAGGGTTCACGCAGTAGATCAGTTGTAGAGGCACAAACGTCGTGCCGATCGACTCGGCCATGGCCACCACTTGGGACGACTGGTCGATCTCCCCGTAAGGCGCTCGCTCGGATGCCCGCTTCCAGTACTCGGCGAACTGTCGGGCTTCCGCGTGGGCCGGAATACCATCGTGCCCGACTGCGCGCGGAAGCGAGCGCCCTTGTGGTGGCGGCGGAACTTCGAGTGCATCCGGAACGCGACATCGCCGCGGATGTCGGCGAGCGGCGACAGATCGCCATGCACGATGCAGTCGACGTCGAGCCAGACGATCACCTCATCCGGATGCCGGTCCATGGCTGCCAGGATGTGCCGGGCCTTGGCCATGGTGTTGGTCTCCCACTGCTGGCCGGCCTTCTCGGCCAGCACGAAGTCATGCGCTTGGCCGAGCCGGTCCAGACTCGCCACCAGCGGGATCAGCCAGTGCCGATAGTCTTCCGTGTAGAAGCCGCACACGATCACGCTGCCCATGGTGCGGCCTCCTGATTTTCGGAGGCAATCAGGAGGCGCGCACTGCTAGGGCCGGCCGAATGGCGGGCCTTCCGACGCTTTACAAACTCACGCGAACAGGCGCGAAGTTGTGGGGTTTCTCGCGATGGTCTTGGATAGCAAAATCGGAATGAATTCGGGTAGTTGGCACGCCCTGCGCTAACTTCTAAGCAGAGGGTCGCAGGTTCGAGTCCTGCCGGGATCGCCAACAATACCAATGACTTGCGCAGGTTTTTCGCGCTGCGTTGTACAAGGTCGACGGGGCAGTTGTACAAACTGCGTTCATCCGCCGTTCTCCGATTCAATAGAAACAAAGGCCCAAGCAGCACCACGTAGAGAAAGCCATTAAGCGAAGGTCGGATACGACTGCGCGATGGGCACGCGCGTGGTGGATCCTGCCTGTTCGATCCGTGTTGGCGATAAGGTCCGACACAAGGACGCCGACATGCGTTTCCTCGTGATCGAAGTCTTTCTCGATGGACACGCCGCTTGGTGTGAGATTGACGATGGCAAGCAATCGGGCTTGCTCCTGATCCACAACGTGCGCGATCTCGTGAAGATCGGACCGCTGCATTAATGCCAACCTTGACGAGATTGCTGCAGGCTTGCGTGTGGATAGTTTGCGCGAGCGTTCTTGGCACGCTCTCTCTGCTACCAGCAGGTAGCATCCACCGCACGACCTTCGGGAACCACGCAGAGCACGCCATCGCTTATGCGGCAGCGGCCTTCTTAGTTGTATTGGCGCAGCGTGAGCACCCAAGTTCGCGTGCGCTCGTGTTGCTGATCCTGTACGCCGCAACGCTGGAATACCTACAACGCTTCTCCCCCGGTCGCATGCCGCAAATGGAGGACTTCCTGTTCAGCTCCTTGGGTATCCTCATAGGCGGTTCAGCGGCATGGGCATTCAGGCGCCTCCGGACCGCGGTCAAAATCCTGTCGGCGTCTTGGTCCACCCGATAGCACCATCCGCTACCAGCCACACTCCACTTTGCGCCAGGTGAATCCACCGATCGATGGAGTTTCGCGCCGGCACCCGGCAAGTCACCATGGGGCCGTCCGCGGCGCCCCAAACCGTTCGCGCAATACCGGCTAGATCGGGGGCGTCACTACTGCCCTTTACGAGCCGCGCCAGGGGTAACTATTGGACGCCGATCGACAGAGATCGTCAGGTAATCGGCACGCGCGCCGCGCGTGAAGCAAGGGCGTCGCCAACTTCAACTGACATCACGGGCGCGTGACGAGGCTGGTCCTTTTTCGTTGTTAACCGTTGTCTCCATACGAGGCGGGCAACGCAGACTCGCCGCAACCAAAGGAGACGATCATGAACATCATTTGGAACGTGCGCACCGCGATGTCCGGTCTGCTTGCCCTGTCGCTGCTGGCGGCGGCCGCCGCCCCGACGATGGCGGCCGAGAACGACAACGACCGGAGCACCTATAGCGCCAAGCAGTTCTACCAGAAGCTGGATCAGCAGGGCGGCAGCGGCGGAAACTAGCCCGGAGTTGATCAGCCTCCAAACTGGCCCACGCCCCGGCGGCGTGGGCCTCTTTTGCGCGCCTTACGCCCGCCAGCTGGCGCGCTTGCCCTCGATGTCGGGCAGGAACCAGGTCAGCAGGCCCAGCAGCGGCAACAGCGCGCACAGCCGGTAGACCGTCTCGACGCTGGTGACGTCGGCCAATTGCCCCAGCAGCGCCGCGCTGATCGCACCGAGACCGAACGAAAGCCCATAGAACAGTCCCGCGATCATGCCGACCTTCCCCGGCAGCAATTCCATCGCGTACACGAGAATGGCCGGAAACGCGCTCGCCATGATCATGCCGACGATGACCGTCAGCACGGCCGTCCAGAACAGGTTGGCGAACGGCAAGGCGAGCGTAAAGGGCACGGCGCCCAGGATCGAGAACCAGATGATCTCGCGCCGGCCGAAGCGGTCGCCGATATGTCCGCCGAGCAGCGCCCCCAATGCTTGCGCCGCCAGGAACAGGAACAGCAGCATCTGCGAGGCCTGCACGCTCACCCCGAACTTCCCGATCAAGTAGAACGTATAGTAGTTGCCCAGGCTCGCGGTGTAGGCGCTGCGCGAGAACATCAGCACGATCAGCAAGGCCACGGCCACCACCACATTGGCCGACGGGCCTTCCCCGCTGGCTCCCGCAGCGGCTGCACGAGGCTTTACCGGCGCGGGCGACTGGCGCTGATACCAGCGGCCAACCTGCAGCAGAAGCAGCATTGCCAGCAGCGCCACCAGCGAGAACCACGACAAGCTTGCTTGTCCAAGCGGCACAACCACGAATGCAGCCAGCAACGGGCCGATCGCCTGGCCGGCCTGTCCGCCCACCTGGAACAGCGATTGCGCGAAGCCGTGCCGCCCGCCCGATGCCAGGCGGGCCATGCGCGTCAACTCGGGGTGGAAGATCGAGGAACCGGTGCCGACCATCGCCGCGCCGAGCAGCAGCGTGGGATAGCTGCCCGCATGCGCAAGCACGATCAGCCCCAACAGGGTGCAGCCCATGCCGGCCACCAGCGAAAACGGTTGCGGCCGCCGGTCCGTGTACATGCCGACCACGCGGCTGCAGCAGCGATGCCGTCAATTGAAAGGTCAGCGTGATCAGTCCGATCTGCGCGAAGTTGAGGCCGTAGAGTCCTTGATGAGCGGATAGATGGCCGGCAGCAGCGACTGCATCATGTCGTTGAGCAGATGCGCGAAGCTGAGCGCCACCACGATCGAGAACGTGCCGGCCTTGGCAAGGGATGGCGCGAGTTCGGGCGGCGACGCTTTCTGCACGTTCTTTTTCCTCTTTATCTTTGCGAGCGGCGGTCGAGCAGACTCGCGCCGGAAGGGACCACCGCCGATGCCGCGCCAAATCATTTTGCGAGGCTGAGACTATGCGTCCGCGGCGCCCATTGCCGCAAGCCTGCCGGCATCCCGCGCATGAACTTGTCGCAGGCGACGTGCGGACGGCGAAAGTCTCATTTGCCGGATTCGGCGGTCACCTCCGGCAGCAGGGTCAGCACCGCCGTGCCGTCGAGTTCGCTCTTGCCTTGCGCCACCAGCATGCGGAACAGGGTGAGCGCCTGGGCCGACATCGGCATGGCAAGATGCTGGCGCCTTGGCCGCCGTGTTGAGCATCTCGAGGTCCTTGAGCACCTGGCGCGCATAGCCCTTCGGGGTGAAATCGCGCGCGATCATGCGCTCGAAAAGAACCGGCAGCAGATTGGACCCGGCGTGCCCGGTGGCGAGCGCATGCGGGATCCTGGCCGCATCGACGCCGTAGGCTTCGGCCAGACGCAGCGCCTCGGCCATCACGCAGTAGTTGGTCAGCACCAGCGTCTGGTTGACGAGCTTGGTCGCCTGCCCTGCCCCGACGCCGCCCATATGCGTGAAACGGCCGAGCTTCTCCATGACCGGCCGAATGAGTTCGATGGCCGCCTCGTTGCCTCCCGCCATGATGGCGAGCGAGCCCGCCTCCGCTGCGGCCGGACCGCCCGATACCGGCGCGTCCACCAACGACGTGGCGCCATGCGCATCGAGCCTGGCGGCAAGCGCGCGGGTCGTATCGATCTCGGTGGTGGAATGATCCACCAGCACGCGCACGCGGGGCTTGCCGACGCTAAGGATGCCTCGCTGTCCCTGCACGACGTCTGCCACTGCGTCCGTCGTCGTCACCGACATCAGCGCGATATCCGCGCGCTCGGCCACCTCGGCAGGAGATGCCGCCGGCGCCACTCCGAGCCCCTTGGCGCGCGCCACCTTCTCGGCAACAACGTCGTAGCCCACCACCGGATAGCCCGTCGCGACCAGCCGCTTGGCAAAGCCCTCGCCCATCAGGCCGAGACCGATAAGACCGATGGTCGGAGCCGAACTTGTCATTGGGTTGCTCCTTGATTGGGCCGTTGCATCACCGGCCGATAGACCTCGGCCGCCGTATCGTGAAACAGCCGGCTGCGGTCGCGTTCATCGAGATCGGCCGTGATGGCGTCGAAGCCATCGAAGATCTCGTCGAAGGTCGCGACCAGCGAATCGACCGGAAAGTTCGAGGCGAACATCGCGCGCGACGCACCGAAGATCGCGATGGCGTCGCGCACCACCTGCCCGTTCAGGGCCACCGTCCAGCGCCTTGCCCGGCACGCCGATGCCCGAGATCTTGAGCCGCGTGTTCGGCTCTCTGGCCACCAGCTCGAGCGCGCGCCGCCAGCCGGCAATGCCTTCGGGCGAGCGATCGGACGGCAGGCCCGTGTGATTGATGATGATGAGCGTGCGCGGAAAATCGCGCGCCAGTGCGGCAGCGGCCTCGAAATGCCACCACGGCGTCTGCAGGTCGAAGTGCAGGCCGTGCCGCTCGAGATGGGCGAAGCCAGCGCGCCAGGCCGCGCAATCCATCGATCCAGGCTCGCCGCGGCGCGCCTCGCCTGCCGACCGAGCGGCGCGCGGCTTGTGGCGCACGCTGCGCACGAGCGGAAATGCGGCCTGCGCCGCCAGCACCTCGGCCGCATCCTCGCGATCGAGCCAGGCCTGCGCGACGACCGCGTTCGGCAGGCCCTCCCGCTCGGCGATGCCGTGCACCCAGCGCGTCTCGCCGATCGGATCGCGCGGGTCCCACTCCGTCTCGACGTAGACCGTGGCGCGGATATCGAAGCGCTTCGCATCGGCCCGGTAGTCGGCCGGCAGATAGTTGCGGCGCAGGGCCGAGTAGTCGCCGTATCGGAATGGGATCATCGGCTCGTCGCGCAGCCAGGGATGATAGTTGCGCCCGACATCCCAGACGTGGTGGTGCGCATCGATGATCGGCAATTCGCTCACGGCCCGCTCCGCGTCAGGCGGCGATGAGCTTGCGCATGTCGGCGGCCGAGCGGCCCTCCGAGGCGGCAGACCTCGCCGCCGACATCCGCGCCCTGCCCATGCGCGCCGCCAGCAGCACCGCCGCGCGGCTCGCGCCCGGGTTGGCGATGCCGCGACCGGCGATGTCGTAGGCCGTGCCGTGCGCCGGCGTCGTGACCGGGAACGGCATGCCGCCCAGCAGGGTCACGCCCTCGTCGAAGCCGATCAGCTTCATCGCGATCTGCCCCTGGTCGTGATACATGGTCAGCACGGCGTCGAACTGGCCGCGCATGGCGCGCACGAACACGGTATCCGACGGATAGGGCCCCTCGCAGGCGATGCCGCGCGCCTTGGCGTCGCTCACCGCCGGGCCGATGACGTCGATCTCCTCGCGGCCGAAGTTGCCGTTGTCGCCGGCATGCGGATTGAGGGCGGCGACGCCGATCCGCGGCGTGGCATATCCGGCATCGCGCATGGCCGCATCGGTGAGCGCCAGCGCATCGCCGATCGCCGCTCGATTGATGCGCGACGCGACGCCCGAGAGCGGCACATGCGACGTGACGCGGGCGTTCCAGACCTTGGGCAGCACGTTGAACTCGCCGCCTTGCTTTTCAGGCCCAGCACCTCCTGCGTGAAGACGATCTCGTCCTCGTAGCTTGGATGTGCCAGGCGCATGGCCGACTTGTTGAAAGGGGTGAAGCACACTGCGTGCGCCGCGCCGGCCATGCCGCAGGCGAGCGCCGTCTTGAAGTTCTCCAGCGCGTAGCGGCCGCCGGCTTCCTGCACCTCGCCGACGCGGATGGTCGAAGGATCGAGATGGCCGAGGTCGACCAGAACCGGCGGCCCGACGCCGGTAGGAATCGGTGCATTCGGTGCGATGGCCTCGACGTCGAGCGCGACACCGGCAACGCGCGCGCCATGCATCGAGCACGCGGCGGTCGGCGATCACCACCAGGCGCGCGGCCTCGTGGATCGACGGATCGACCATCAAGCGGGCCGTCAGCTCGGGGCTGATCCCGGCCGGGTCGCCCATGGCCAGCACCACCACCGGGACGGTCTGTTCGAGATTGGACGTCATCGCACGGGTCTCCTCCATCGCGATCTGCTTGCCATCGCAGCGACCGCTTCATCTCATGTGGCTCATAATGAGGACAAAAATCAAGACGCGATGTTGCTGCTTTGCGGGATCTTCTCGGCGCCACGCGACGCAGCTTCGCTCGCGGAGACACAATAGAGATCGGCCGCATCGATCGAGTCGCGCGGCTGCGCGAGCGCTCGACGCGGCGTGTGCAAAGAAGCTGTTCGATCAGCAGCAGGAGAAGAACTAGCCGCGGACGAACTTCGTGGGAAGCGAGGACCGGTCGGAGTTACCCCTTCCCTCGAAGGCGCCGGACCGGTCCCCGGTGACGTGCCCCCAACCCAAAGCACACCACGCTCCCCCGCCTGCAACGTTACCGCACCAGGCAGCGATGTCCAAAGCGCTCTGCAAAGAGCGTAAATCCGCACTCGATTTGTATACACCAGGCGGCGCCTACGCGCCGAGCAGCGCCGGCTGCGAATGGAACCGCGTGATCGCGCGCTGCATGCGTCGTGCGCTGCATCCTGGCATGCGCGAGGAGCATCGAACAGCTGCGCCGGCACGACGATCCTGCGAAAGTGCAGCCCCGCCTCGGCTTGCAGCCGCGCCAGCACCCGACCGCCGTCCTGGTCGGCGCGCAGCATGTCGGCAAAGGTCAGCACGAGCACGCCCTTGTCGCGCACCCGCGCCGGCAGCGACAGCCAGAAGTCCCGCTCGCTGGCTTTCCAAGCCTGCAGGGCTGACGTGCACCACAGCACGAGGTCGGCGTTGCGGCACAGGCTGCGTACGCGACGCGACATGCCCTCATCGCCGTCGCCGAGGCCCGGAGTATCGATCAGGCGGAAACCCTGCAGTCTCGGCGAGGGCAGCCGCACGTACAGCCGGCGTCCCGCGCAGGCGCCGGCTTCCAGCTCCTCCCACGTGGTGGCGACGCGCGAGCGGTCACTGCGCTCGATCGTCAGCCGGGACCTGGCGCCGAACTCAACGACGGTTGGCAGCTCGGTGCGCGTCACGAAGCTGGTCGGCAGCACCTGCGCGCCCAGCAGACTGTTCGCCAGCCACGTCTTGCCCGAGTTGCATTCGCCGGCAATCACCACACGCGCGGGCCGCGCGGCGTCGCCGCCAGCGGGCGAGGCTTTCCCTGCGCGTTGCGACGGGAACCTGGTGCAGGAGCAGCTGGCTCATCGTCTCCCGTTCTCGACTGCAGGCTGGCCAGGCCCGCCAGGACGTTGCTCGAGTTCTTCGCAGGAGGCGATCAGGGTCGCCTGCCGCTCGATGCATTTCTGGATGCGGGCGGTCTGCTCGTGCTCACGGCGCGCCGCACTTTGCGCATCGCCGGCTCCCTTGAGCGGGCGCGCCTGCACGGCCAGGTTCTGCCGGCGCTGCTCGACGCCCGACAACAGCCCGCTGGTGATGGCATTGGCCCGCTGCATCGTATACCCGACGCGCTCGCGAAAACTGTCCACCGCATCGCCGACCAGCTGCTCGACGATCGGCAGGAAGTCGTTCTCGATCAGGATGCGCAGCTGGTTGCCGTGCTCCCGCGCCGAGCGGCGCGCCTTGATCCAATGCGTCCACCAATGCGTATCGAGGTCCATCGTCACCTTGTCGGACAGGGCCGCAAGCGACAGCGATGCCGCGAGCGGCGCCTCCGGCGCCACGAGCGCGGTGCCGCGATAGCCCGGCAGCAGGTTGGCGACGATCACCTGCAGATGCGGGTAGAGGAACTGCTCGACGCGCAGGACGTCCTTGGCGAGGTCCTCGAATGCAGCCAGGTAGGCAGTCTCCAGGTCGTTGCGCAGCGGCATGACATTGCACCGCCACGACTTCGTGGACACGCCGTTCTCGATCGCCACGGCCAGCCGATCGGCGCTCGAGTGCGCGAAGTCGCGCACGATGCTGCGCAACTCGCTGCGCATGATGTTCTGGCCGGACTCGACGTCCGGTCGAAATGCGCCTGCATTTCCTCGAACGAAGCCGCAGCGCATGCGCCCGCGCCTCGAAGGCGGCAAGCGACTTCTCCTCCTCCTCGATCTTCTTCTGCAGGGCCTGATCTCGGTGCGCTCGGCCACGAACAGCGCCTGCATCTGCTGAAGCCTGGGCGCTGACGCCGGCCTGATCGGAACGCACCAGCTCCAGCAGGCAGTTGGCGATCTGCTGCTGCAGCACGGCAATCGTGCTGTTGCACATCATGTGCGTAATGGCATCGGCGATCTCGGCCATGCCGGTCGAGAGCGCCGGCGCAGCGTGTCCGGCCAGCGCCGGGAACGACGATCGGCGCTCACGGATGGGCCGAAAGACGACGCAATCCGTCCCCGCAGACTGGGTGTTGCCGGCCTCTCCAAGCCGCCCAGCCAGGCGCTGCCGATGATGACCGGGATATGCAGGTTCGGGAATTCCAGCCGCAGCCGCTTCTTGACCGCGCGCTTGACGACGGTCGCGTCGACCACCGGGTTGGCGAGCTGGTCCACCCGATTGATGAAGACGATGATGCGATCCTTATGCAGGCCGTTCAGCAACCGCATCATGGCGATGTCGGCCGCCGACAGAGGCTGCAGAGCCGACAGCACGAACACGTAGATGTCGGGGTTCTCGAGGCTGCGCCGGGTGATCTCGTCGCGCACCAGGAATGGATCGTTGGTGCCGGGCGTATCGATCAGCGTGATCGGGAAGGCAAACGGGCTGTCGTCGAAATGGAGGTCCGCCGAACGCGTAATGTCGGAATAGTTGCGCCGCTCGCCGTCGTGCGCCGCCGTCGAGGTTGGGATCGCCGGCGCTGATGTAGTCGGCCAGCAGCTCAGGGCGTGATCTCCTTGAATCGATGCGACTGGCCGAGCAGTTTCTCGAACTTCGCACCCAGGCGGCGCTCGGAGCGGCTGCGCATCACCTCGAACTGCGCGCGCAGCAGGTCGGGCTGGAAGCCCGGCACCAGCCGCTCGGTCAGCTCGCGCAGGCGTCCACCGCCCTTGGCGATCTGCTTCCATTCATCGACGGAGAACAGCTGGAAGACGGCGGCATGCTCGGGTGGCGTGCGGCCGGTGCCGAAGTGCAGGGCCGAGACCACGGCCGTCCAGGGATTGATGTCGGTCGGCAAGAGCCCCGGCTGGCCGATCAGGGTATTGATGAAGGTGGTCTTGCCGGCCTTGATCTGGCCGATCACGGCGATGCGGCAGGCCCGCTCCTCGAGTCTGGCGACGCGCTTCCTGCAGCAGCGGCGTTGCGTGCTCGCCAAGCATGCCATCGAGGTCGCTCAGCAGCGCGGCGATACGCAAGCGCGCCCGTTCCAGAGGCGCCCCGATGGGCTCCTGGCAGGGGGGCGTCGGTTTTGAGATTGAATGGCTGGACCCGGTGCGCGTCCCCGCCATGCAATTGAGACGGTGCTTCGAACCCCATGCTTCCCCTCGATCTGGTCGTGCCCAACGGTGTCACTTGGCGGCCATAGGTCAACGCGCAACGTAAATTGCGGTTAACCGCGTTCGCGCGCGACCTGCCCCCCGGCCGGCCGCAGCTGGACTGGGCTGCTGACACCGCACGCTTATCTGCAAATCCAATGCCTAGTCCGGCGCCTGTCGCGACCGCCATGCAAAGCCTTGATTTTGCGGGCGTTCGCAAGCGCCCGACGCCTTCGGGAACCCCGGCCTCGAGTTCGCCCGTTGTGCCAAAAGGGCTGTCCCACGAAGGAGGTTCCGCCATGGCCAAGTGCGATGTGTGCGGCAATGACTACGACAAGCCGCTTCCGTTTCCCAGAGCGGACGAACCATGACCTTCGACAGCTTCGAGTGCGCCATCAACGCCATGGCGCCGCGCTGCGCCCATTGCGACTGCCGGGTGATCGGCCACGGCGTCGAGGCGCCGGCAGGATCTTCTGCTGCGCGCATTGCGCCAAGCACGAAGGGGTCAAGAACGTCCGCGACCGGGCAGCTTAAGGTTCGCCATGCAAAGCAAGCTTCTGCATGAGAAGGACGGCAAGCGCACCTTTGCATTGATCCTCGAGACCGGCGACGAGGCCATGGCGTGCCTGCAGCAGTTCGCCGTCCGCGAGCGGCTCGCTGCCTCGCAGATTACGGCGATCGGCGCGATGAGCAGCGCCACGCTCGCCTTCTTCGACTGGGAGTCGAAGACGTATCGGCCGATCCCGGTGAACGAGCAGGTTGAGGTCGCCTCGCTGGTCGGCGACATCGCACTTGGGCCGGACCAGGACACCCAGCGTGCACGTGCATGCGGTGCTCGGTCGCCGCGACGGCGCGGCGATGGCCGGCCATCTCCAGAAGGGACTCGTCACGGCCCACGCTCGAGATCATCATCACGGAGTCGCCGGCTCACCTGTGCAAGGTGAAAGACGAGGCAAGCGGGCTCGCCCTGATCAACACGCGCGCATGCACATAGGTGGCATCATGAGCAAGCCAATGGATGGATCCCAGGGAAGCCGAGCAGAAGGCCAAGAAGAAGCCGGGCGGCCAGCAGCACCCCAACCCGCCGACGCAAGACCGACACCAACAATCCCGAACGCAATCCGCGCGATCAGAAGGGGCGCGGCGGAAGCAAATAGGCCGGCCGGACTGCGCGTCAGGCGAAGGCGCCGCGTTCGACCACGCGCTGCTGCGGCTGCGCCCCCGCCTGCTGCGCGCGAGGCAAGCAGCGGCCTGCACAAGACTCAGGCGATTGCTTGTGATTTGGCCGGAGATTTCCCCGTGCTCCGCCAAACCTGCCACGAGATCAACGCGTTGCTAACACCGCTCAGTTTGGCACGCAGTTTGCGAAAGCGTTAACGCGCGTCCGATGTGTCGGGCAGCGTCGCACATCCCGCCATCCAGCCGCGACTTCGGGATGCGTGCAGAACCACGCTCGTCGCCTATTCAACGGGGGAACCATCCATGCTGCGATTTCCGCCTCGATATTCGCTGATTGCGGCACTGGCCGCGCTCTCCTGCGCTGCTTGCGGACGCAGCGCTGGCGCAGACCCCGCCCACGCCCGACAAGGGCGACACGACCTGGATGATGACCTCGTCCGTGCTGGTGCTGCTGATGACGATCCCCGGCCTCGCCCTGTTCTATGCCGGATTGGTGAGAGCCAAGAACGTCGTATCGATGCTGATGCAGGTGTTCACCATCGTCTGCATGGTGATCCTGATCTGGGTGGTCTACGGCTACAGCCTGTCCTTCACCTCCGGCCCCTTCAACAGCTACGTGGGCGGCCTGTCGAAGGCTTTCCTGATGGGCGTCACGCCTGAGTCCACGGTGGCCACGTTCTCGAACGGCGTCGTCATCCCCGAATACGTCTACATCGTCTTCCAGATGACCTTCGCCTGCATCACCCCGGCACTGATCGTCGGCGGGTTTGCGGAGCGCATGAAGTTCTCCGCCCTGATGCTGTTCGTTGCCCTGTGGGTGACGTTCGTCTACTTCCCCGTCGCGCACATGGTCTGGTACTGGGCCGGCCCCGACGCCATCGCCGAGGCCGCCAAGAAAGTGGCTGCGGCTTCGGGTGATGCCAAAGCCGCTGCCGAGACGGCACTGGCCGCCGTGCAGGGCGATGCCGGTCTCATCTTCCAGTGGGGCGCCATCGATTTCGCCGGCGGCACCGTGGTGCACATCAACTCGGGCATCGCCGCGCTGGTCGGCGCGCTGATGCTAGGTAAGCGGGTCGGCTTCCGCGAGGAGCCCATGACGCCGCACAGCCTAACGCTGACCTGCGTGGGTGCCGGGCTGCTGTGGGTAGGCTGGTTCGGCTTCAATGCCGGCTCCAACCTGGAAGCCACCGGCACCGCGACGCTCGCCATGATCAACACGTTCGTGGCCACCGCGGCAGCAGGCCTGTCCTGGCTGGTGTTCGAGTGGATGTTCAAGTGGAAGGCTTCGCTGCTCGGCCTGGTATCGGGTGTCGTGGCCGGCCTGGTCGCCGTCACGCCGGCGGCCGGGTTCGCCAGCCCGATGGGCGCGGCCATCCTCGGCGCTACGGCGGGCGTGGTCTGCCTGTTCTTCTGCGCCGGAGTGAAGCGCCTGTTCGGTTACGACGACAGCCTCGACGTGTTCGGCATTCACTGCGTCGGCGGCATTCTTGGTGCGGTGGCGACCGGCATCCTGGTCAGTCCCGAGTACGGCGGCACCGGCATTCTCGACTACGCCGCCAAGCCCGGCACGGCCGTCGTCGCCGAGTACGTACGAGATGCGCAGCTGATCGCGCAGTTGAAGGCGGTGGCGCTGACCCTGGTCTGGTCCGGCATCGGCACGGCCATCAGCCTCAAGATCGTCGACCTGCTGATCGGGACACGCGTCAGCCCAGATGCGGAGACGCAGGGCCTCGACCTGACCGAGCACGGCGAGCGCGGCTACGTGTACGAGAACTGAGTCAGCGGCAGACCGCGCCCTCCCGTGGTCCGCCGCCAAAATGCGGGGTAGGCCTCATGGCCTGCCCCGCGTGCTTCGCGGAAGCGCCTACGGCGTCGGCAGGTGCGCCGTCCGGGTGGTGCCCTCGAGACGCCGAGCCAGCTCCCCGAGCCAGGCCCGCACGCTGTCCACGCCATCGAAATCGGCCTCCGCCATGGGAGAAGTGCTCGCCCGCCACTCTGAGGCCCACACCGCCGAGTTTCTCCGCGAGCTGCAGCGCGGATTCGTCTCCCACATCGTCGCCGATCATGACCGGCAGCCGGCCCTGGAAAGGCGGTCGCTCCGCCAGCCAGGTCAGCGCCGTCGCCTTGGAAAAGCCCCGCGGCAGCGCCTCGATCACCTTCCGCCCCCGCCGCAGCGTGATGTCGTAGGCATCATCGGCGACGATGCGGTTGAGCTCGTCGATCACCAGCGGGGTTGTCTCAGGCGCGTTGCGGTAGTGCACGGCCATGCCCGCCCCCTTCTGCTCGATCAGGATGCCGGGCGACAGTGCTCCAATGCGATTGACGGCCTGCACGAACTCTGGCGACACCGGAGGAGCCAGCATGATGATCGAGCCGCTGCGCTCGCTGCGCAGCTCGGTGCCATGCACGCCGGCCGCAATCAGCTTCAGCGGCGCGAACAGCCGGTCGGCATCGGCGATGCGGCGACCCGGTCAGCAGCGCGACCGCGCCGTTCAGGCCGAGCACCAGCCGCTCCAGAACCTCGACCAGGCTCGGCGGAACGAGAACGGCGTCCGGAGTGGGGGCAATGCCCAGCAGCGTGCCGTCGATATCGATGAACAGAGCCAGATGATCGGCGTCTGCCGGGACGCGCGATGCTCCGTTCCTCATGTCTTTGTGCTGAGCCACGATATCCATCTTTTCATGAGTCCGTGCGCTGCGCTGCTCGGCTCACTCCCTCTCTAGTTCGACCATACGCGCACCGGCAGCGACGCCGCAGCCGCTGGCAAGCGCCGTTCGATTTCTTCCCGCTTCAGGAGCCCCGTCTGGGTATCCACGTGGCCGATCACCGAAGCAGCGTTGATGGCCGCCGCCTGCAAGGCCTCCTGCGGTGGCCTGCCGAGACCGATGAAGGCGGCGAACGTGGAGTTGAAGGCATCCCCGGCCCCGGCTGTTCCCAGCACCTTGGTGTCCAGCACCGGGCAGAACATGAGGCCTTGCGGCGTGGCCAGGAACGCCCCATGGCGCCCATCCGTCACGACGACATAGCGCGGCCCAAGCTCGCGCAGCGCGTCGAAGAAGGCCACCAGGCTCATCTCGTGGCCGCCGCCGACAAATCCGCGCGCGGCAAGTCGCGGCGGGATCTCGCCGGGCTCCAGCTGCAGCGCCGATCCACCCTCGCCGAAGCGCGCCACCAGCCCTGGCACCAGCACCTCCGCCTCCGAGCGATTGATGGCCAGGATGTCGATGTGCCGCAACGCCTCCTGGAAGGCTCCGCCGCGCGAGGATAGCTGACGCACGCGCGGGTTGGTGGCAACCAGCGCGCCTTGCGCCTTGGCTCGCCGCACGATGCCGGGAAAGGCGTCGGCGGACTCATTGCTGAGCGAGGACACGTAGACGATGTCGGCCGCGAACGCCTCATCGCGCAGGTCGGCCTCCTCCAGCAGGGTGTTGGCGCCGCGGAAGGTGAAGATGCCCGCGTTGCGGTCGTGCGAGGACAGCAGCACCGAGGCGCCCGTCGGCGCGCGCCCGTCGCGCACGGCCCAGCGGGTCGACACACCTTCCTGCAGCAGGTGACCGAGCACCGTCTCGGCGCGATCATCCTTGCCGAGCTTGACCAGCGCCGCCACGTCGAGACCGAGGCGCGCCATGGCCACCGCGGCATTGATCGCTCCGCCGCCGACGTGGGTCGCGATCTCGACCGCCTCCGTCTTGCGACCCTCCTCCAGCAGCAGGAAGGAGCTGTCCGCATTCTTCATGGTCATCTGCTCGATGCGATCGCTGGCGATGATGGCGATCGTGTCGATCATGGCGCCGCCCACGGTCAGGGCCTTCATGCCGGCCCCTCCTGCGCCATCGGCTCGTCGCGGAACAACTCGTCGAGCGAATGCTCCCACAGGCGTACGCCGCCGGTGATGCCGGCCGTGTTGCTGACGGTCTTGACGTTCTGCGGCAGCTCGAACGTGATCTTGCGGGCATTGCCGCCGCCGACATAGAGCATGTCGCACACGGTCAGCTCGCTCACGTATCCGATGGCCCTCGCGACGCGCCGGTTCCAGGCTTCGGGACCCTTCGCGGCCAGTGCCGCCTGCCCGATATACTGGTCGTAGGTCTTGCCCTTGCGGACGCGGTGCTGGCCGAGTTCCAGCGGCAGCAGCAGGCGCCGGTCGCGAAACAGGGCGCAGCCGACCCCTGTGCCGAGCGTCAGCACGCACTCGAGACCCTGGCCCTGCACCACGCCCAGACCCTGCACCGCCGCATCGTTGAGCACACGCACCGGCGCGCCGAACTCCTGCGACAGAATTTCGATCAGCCGAACACCGGCCCAGTGCTCAGTGCCGAGGTTGGGAGCGGTGATCGTCGTGCCACTCTTGACCACCCCGGGAAATCCCACCGAAATCCGATCGAACGACGGCAGCCGCGCCGCAAGCTCCTCGATGGCCTTCAGCACGGCTTTCGGCGTGGCGGGCTTCGGCGTCGGCGTGCGCACCTGCTCGGCGACCAGCCCGCCGTCGCGATCCAGCACCGAGGCCTTGACGTTGGTGCCGCCGATGTCGACGCCCAGCGTAAGGGGCGCTCCCGCACCCTGGCTTGCTCCCGGACGGGGACTTTCAATGCTGTCCACGGTGCTCATGGCCCCATCGTATACATGCGCGGGTATCGAAGGTCTTGCTTTCCGATCGGAAGCCGCGCCGTCCACCGGGGTATCGCTGCTGTCCGGCCGTTCATCGATTGGAGGGAACTGGACCATAGGCCGTCGAACGTCTATCCGGACGCCGTGCCGTGCGCCGACGTTCGCCGCGTCGTCTTGCCGAGGCGTGGCGCCGTGGACTGCTGCAACTTCTCCAGCGCGTCCCGGATCGGCGCCGGCGTCTCCCATGGCACCGTCGGCGCTGCGCACCCGCTCGAGCTCGGCCAGGAACGACCTGGCCCAGGCGCCGGCGTCCGACTTGCGCACCGCCGCCATCAGGGCGTTGTAGCGGGCCAGGCGCTCCTCCAGGGGCATTTCCAGGGCTGCCTTGATCAGATCGGCCGTCTCCTCGATGTTGTAGGGGTTGACGATCAGCGCCTCGGTCATCTCCTCGGCCGCGCCCGCAAATTGCGACAGGATCAGCACGCCAGGATCGGCCGGGTCCTGCGCGGCCACGTATTCCTTGGCCACCAGGTTCATGCCGTCGCGCAAGCGGCGTGACCATGCAGATGCGCGAGGACCGGTAGATATCGCCCAGCCTTCGCCGCGGCGTCGAGCGGTGGATGTAGTGGATCGGCACCCAGTCCAGTTCGCCGAACCGCCCATTGATCGACCCGGCCAGGCTTTCCAGCTGTTGGCGGATGTCCGTGTAGGCCTCCACGTCCTCGCGCGTCGGAGGCGCGATCTGGGTCAGCACGACCTGCCGGCGGTATTGCGGATACTTGTCGAGGAAGCGTCCGAACGCCTTGAACTTGTGCGGCAGCCCCTTGGTGTAGTCGAGGCGGTCGATACCAATGATGCGGCTCACCGCAGTCCGCGCCTGCACCAAGCCGGTGTCGGGCTTGACGTTGGCGAAGTCGTCCACGTCGATGCCTACCGGGAAGCTGGCAATGGACACCAGGCGGTCGAATACCCGGATGCGCCCGTCCGGCACGATGCGCCCGAACACGGCGTTCTCCAGATAGCGCATCAGATTGCCGACATCGGCGAGCGTCTGCAGGCCGACCAGATCATAGGCCGACAAATCTCGGGCCAGCTGCTGATGCTCGGGGATGGCCATGAAGGTCTGCCAGGGCGGCACCGGAATGTGCAGGTAGAAGCCGATGGCGTTCTGCACGCCGAGCTTCCTCAGCTCACTGGCGAACGGGATCATGTGATAGTCGTGCACCCAGATCAGGTCATCGGGCCGCAGCAGCGGCTGCAACAGGCGCGCGAGCCGCTGGTTGACGGCCTGGTAGCGTTCGAAATATCCGGCCTCGAACTGCGCCAGGTCCAGGCGGTTGTGGAACACCGGCCACAACACCGAATTGGCGTAGCCCAGGTAGTAGCCGGCGTGCTCCTCCGCCGTCAGAGGCACGGTGGCGGTACGGGCGTCCCGGCTCACCACATCGGCATGCTCGGCGTCCGTCGTCTCGCCGTTCCAGCCGAACCAGATCCCCTTGCGCTCCCGCGCAACGTCGGCGAGCGCCACGGCCATGCCGCCCGCTTGCGCCGCCTTGCGCCAGTCCAAGACGCGGTTTGATACCAGCACGAGCCGGCTCATGTTCCCTTGCCTCCTGGAGCTGTTGTCGGAAGCTGATGCGGACGGCCAACGGACTGAGCTCAGAGCCGCCTAGCGCGACAGCTTTGAACCAACGTCTCGGCAGCGTTGAAGGTTCCGCAGTGCAGCATGAGCCACCGAGCGATTCAGCTCTAGCTAAGGCTGGGCCCAGGCCTCCTGCCAGCTGCGCGACAGAATGCGGCCCGTGTTGACGATGCCGGCCATCGAATAGGTTTGCGGGAGGTTGCCCCACAGCTCGCCGGTGGCGGGATGAATGTCCTCGGACAATATCCCGAAGGCGTTGCGGCGGTTCAGCAGGTCGGCGAACAAGCCGCGCGCATCGTCTCTCTGGCCCAGCAGCAGCAGCGCGTCGATGTACCAGAACTGGCAGACCAGGAATGCCGTCTCGGGCGCCCCGAAATCGTCGTTCTCGGTGTAGCGCATGATGAAGCCGTTGCGGTTCATCCGCTCCCCGATCGTGCGGCAGGTGCGGATGAACCGCTCGTCGTTGGCCGGCAGGAGTCCGAGCTCCGGCAGCAGCAGCACGCTGGCATCAAGTTCCTCGCCGTCCAGGGCGCCGGCGATCACCTTGCGCCGCTCGTTCCAGGAGCGCTTCAGGATCTCCTCGCGCAGCTTGTCGGCTTCGCGCCGCCAATGCGCCGCGCGGTCCAGGATGCCAAGGCGAATGGCGATCCGCGCCAGCCGATCGCAGGCCACCCAGCACATGGTCGCGGAGTGGGTATGGACGCGCTGGCGGCCGCGATACTCCCAGGGACCTGCATCCGGCTCCAAGGCGAAGCGCACCGCCTGCTTGCCGAGCGGCTCGAGGCGGCGGAACAGGGTCGCATCACCCATGCGCGGCAGCCGCTCGTCGATGAACATCTGCGAGGCCGCAAGGATCACGCTGCCATAGGCATCGTGCTGCAACTGCTCCGCCGCCTGGTTGCCGATACGGACGGGGCCGTAGCCTTCAAATCCCTTGAGATCCGGCGCGATGGTCTCATCGATCGGATCGGGCGGCACGATGCCGTAGACGGGCCGCAGGGGTTTGTCAGAATCCAAGCCGATGTTGGTGATGTAGTTGATGTACTCTTCCATGGTCTGCGTGGCACCAAGGCGATTGAGCGCCTTGATGACGAAGAACGCGTCACGCAGCCAGCAATAGCGGTAGTCCCAGTTGCGCTGGGTGCCCGGAGCCTCCGGGATGGAGGTGGTGTGCGCCGCGATGATCGCGCCGGTATCCTCATAGTTGCAGAGCTTCAGCGTGATGGCCGCGCGGATCACCTCGGTCTGGTACTCCAACGGGATGGCCAGCGAGCGCACCCAGTTGAGCCAGTAGTCCTTGGTGCGCTCCAGGAACTCGCGCGATGTCGGTTCGACGGCCGCTTCGAACGGTTCATCCGGCCCCAGAATGAGTGTGACCGGCTTCACGAGGCCAAACGACGTCTCATGCGCAAGGTAGGTGATGGCCGCATCGGTGGTGACGCGCAACGAATCGACGCCACCGGTGAAGCGCATGTGGTTGGAGCCGATCGCCCGCGAGGTCGGCTCGCCCCCATAGTTGAAGGTCGGCCGAACGCGGATCTTGATGCGCGGCAGGCCGGCCAGCGGCTCGATCCTGCGGAAGATCTGCGCCGGATTGAACACCCGCTCGAAGCGCAGGAAGCGCGGCGTGAAGTCGGTGATCGACAGGGCATTGCCCGCCTGATCCCGAATGATGGTCTGTACGATTGCGGTGTTGCGCAGGTAGCTGGCCTCGTAGGAGACCGCCCCCTCCACGACGACGTCACAGAAGCCCTTTTCCTGGTCGCCGGCCAAGAGGCGCGAGAATACCGGATCGGAGTCGAAGCGTGGAAAGCACCACCACAGCAGGCGACCTTCCGTGTTCTCGAGCGCGGCCGTGCGGCAATTGCCAATAACAGCCAAGTCGAGCGCGCGACTGCCAAGCCCTGCATGCGTCATGGATTGCCCCAACAGCCGACCGCGGGACAAGATAGCCCGCCACGTTGAAGAACAACGCTCAGGGGCTGCTTTGGTTCAAGACGATCGAGGCCTAGCGCCTGATGGTGGCCACGCCGCTCAGGCCGTCATCGCGGGTCCATTGCACCAATTCACCCTGCTGGCGCAGCGTGAAGCAAAACGACTTGCCTCCCAGCCAGTTTTTCCAGCGTTGGCACAGCTTGTCGGCGATGATCCACCATGTGCCCTGATCACGCGTCGACCCGGTGTAGGCCGCAAGCTGGATGGTGGAGGCTTGCATGGTGCCGTTATTCTTGTAGCTGATCGGCAGGCTGCCGAGCGGCGTTTCCAGATGCACGGTCTTGCCGGCTACGGCCTTGCGCAGGGTGTCGCCCTCGAGCTGATCGTCCGCGCAACATGCCCCGATACCCAACAGGGTCACCAAGACAGCGCAAGCAGCAACCCGCATCCCACCACCCCTCACGCGATTTCCGATCGGCCTCGCACCCAGTCTAGCCCAACCTCATTGCAGTGCAACAAAGCGATGCAACAGGAATGCCAGTTGTGCCCAAGTGCTTGGGTTCAAAGCCAGCGGCTGCGCAGCAATGTGAGGCCGACCCCATAGATGCCGGCGCCAGCCAAAATGGCCTGCACCACGCCCTTGGCCGGAAAGCCTTGCCACAACACGATGCAAGCCGCCCCACCCCACAAGACGGTTACGGCCAGGGTCAATGGCCAGAACGCAGGCGTGCGCATCGGATGTGCCCAGCGCATGGGCACGAAGGTCAGTGCGACGCAACCGACGACGAGAGCCGCTGCCGCCCAGGCCGCCATATCGAAAGCAAAGATGTAAAAGGCGACGACATTCCAGATCGCCGGAAACCCGATGAAGCTGTTGTCGTCGGCCTTGCTCTCCGTATCGCTGAAATGGAACAGGGATGACAACAGGATCAGGCTGGCGAGCAGCAACCCGAACCAACCCGGCAGATAGCCAGCCAGTACGAGCGCCAGCGCAGGGATGAAGACATAGGTCACATAGTCGATCACGAGATCGAGCCGCTCGCCGGAGAAGCGCGGCAGGCGGGTGCCTACATCCACCCAGCGCGCCAAGGTCCCATCGACGGCGTCGATCACCAGCGCGACGCCCAGCCAGGCGAACGCCAGCTCCCAGCGGCGTTCAAGTAGCGCGTGCAGGGCAAGCAGAGCGCAAACAATGCCCAGCCCGGTAAAGACATGCACCAGCGCCGCAGGCCAACTCCGCCGCATGTCCGCAACCCGCCTCACCGCCCCAGCTGAATAGACCTGCTCGGCCCCTCAAATGCAGAAGGAGCGCCGTAGCGCTCCTTGATAGCATGGCGTCGAAGCCCTGAGGCAATACTCAGAAGCGATGCTTGATCGTCCCGCGGATCTGAACGTCGTTGGTCTCGTTCTTGTCGTCCGGCATGACCTTCGCTTCGTTGCCGTTGGCTCCGTAAAGGAGCTCAAGGCCGAAATCGAGCTTCGGCAACACCCCTACCGTGCCAATGCCCGGGATCTTCACTTCGGTGCCATTGCTCTTGCCGAGGCTCAACCCCGGCACAGCCAAATTCAGGCCTTTGCCTGGCTCTGCAGCCGGTTTGGTCTGGGCGGACAAGTCGTTCGCCGCAGCCGCAGGTTCCTGCGGGCTACTCTCGGTCTGCTTGAACGCCATGGCCGGCTGGGCCAATAGCGCCAATGCCGCAGCAGTAATGATCAATCGCATCGGTTTCATGTCTCAAACCTCGCGCTGACCGCACCCCTGCGTCCAGCTCTTGGTAGTTGAGAACGGTATACACAAAAACCAATGCAATTCCACGGCGGCTGGAGCGGTCTGAAGCTTTCGCGGGAGCTGTGTGCCTAAAGTGCCATGTTGCATCGCAGCCACATGAAGGCTGCGACGCCCACGCCCCAATGATCACCAAACTGGAGAACTACTTCTTCGCCGGCGCAGCCTTTGCCGGGCTTACCGGCGCGGCCTTTGCCGGACTTGCCGGTGCGGCCTTCTCCGGGCTCGCCGGTGCAGCATTCACATACGCAAGGATCTGCTCTTCGATCCGCTTGCGGTCCGCGTCCGTGCAGGTCACCGAGCTCTTGGGCGGCATATCCTTAGGGACACGCCGCCGGAGGAGTGTCTGGATCAGTCGCCTTGACCTGCCCGGTCATCGTCATCACGGTGAAGAGGTGCAGCTTGTTGATGAACACCAGCTGCTGGTCGGTCCACTTGCCCCGCGCCGCCTCTCGCTCCATCAACGTCTCGTAGTTCGCGGTCTGCGCCTCACCCATCTCACAAATTTGCGCCTGACCACTCACTCTGGCGATGCGAATCACCTCCCGCGCATCATCCAGCGGCAGTTTCACCTCTTCGAACTTGTCCTTGTTCACCCGGATGATTTTACCGGTTTCCGTCGTAAATTCAGCGGGTGTCAGAGCCCACGCATAGTCCATCAGAATGAGCACGGTCTTGTCGCTCATCTGCGGTTTCTGCGCATTCGCCCCGGCGGGTGCGACAGCCAGACCAGCTGTCCAAAGCCCCAGCCCTGCCAAAACTCTCAGCTTGGCAAACGTCATTTCGCCCCCTCAGCGCCAGCCCACCAGCGATGATCCGATCATGGTCATTGCGTAGGCAACCGCTCGGCGAAAATCGAGGCGTAACTAAGGCAAATCGCTGCCCCCGGCCTTGCTCACCAACAGCCGGTTCGAACCGTTGCTAAAAAACGAAAGAGCCGCCCGAAGGCGGCTCTCCCAATCTCGCCTTGCCATTCGGCTGGATCAGAACTTCACGCGGGCGCCGGTCAGGACGATGTCCAGATCCTTCAGGCCCACGCCTTGCGCCGACACCACGGTAGTCGCAACGCCCGGGTCCTTCGCCTCGAAGTGGCGCCAGCTGAGGTAGATCTCCATGGCGGCCGCATCGATGTTCTGCACCAAGCCGATGCCCCAGATGGTCAGCTTGTCACCCTTGAGCTGATCCGGAGCAACCGCCGTTGCGCAGGTGCCACCCTCTTGCATGGCGGCGGCGTCAGCCGGGGTACCTGCGCTGGACGTGCAGCTGTACGTGTCGTTGGCGAACTTGAAGTTCCTGTGCTGACCATATTCGCCATACAGCACAGTGTTGCCGAACCCAAAGTGGTTCTTCGCGATACCGGCCTGGATGTCCCAGCGGGAGGCATCCTTGTCGGGATCGAAGGTACCCAAGATCGGGTTCTGCGCGGCCACGGTCAGCCTAGTGTAGTGACCTTGAGCGAACAGACCACTCGGCACGTGCATCAACGACAGGGCACCTGCCCAGTACACGTTGTCCGCCGATGCATTGGTAGGCGTGATACCAGCCGACGTCGAACCGACAGGGATCGTCGTGACCGTCGAGATATAACCGATCGAGTCGTCCTCGTTGGACTTCGACCATTCGGCACCGATACCCGCGGCCAGACGATAGCCATGGTGCTCGCCGGCATACTTCAAGTTGACGCCCACGACGCGGCCAAGGTTGGTGAGACCGCCGGTCGGATTGTCAACCGTCCAGCCCTCGTACTTCATGGCCTCGCCGATCGACGCGTCGAGGATGAAGCCGTGAACCGTCGGGCTGGTGTACTTCAGACCTTCCATGCGGATACCGATCGGGCCGCCGCACCCAAACGACAGCGAGCTCATCGTAGTGGTGAAAGCGCCGCCACCAGCGCCTGCCGCCAGCAGGTTGTTGTCCCTGCGACGGAAGGCCATGCCACCGCCCGTGCAGGCACGGATCGGAGCCAGCACCAGCCGTCGTGCCACCAAGATCGATCAGGCCGTTCTGGCCCGAGTTGGTGATGCGGCCAAGGGTCAGGCGGCCGGTATCTTTCCGCTCCAACCACACGTTGACGTCACGCAGACGCAGATGGCCGTCGCCGTTCAGCGCATCGGCGCTGTTCGGGTTGGACCGCGGTCCGCCTTCTTCCGCGCGCTGGTTGGCGCCGGATGTACGGGCCTTGTCACCCCAATCGATCAGGATGCTGTAACCAGCCGACCAGGTCGGGCTGATTTTGGCATTGCCCATGAAGCCGAAGCGGCTTGCCGAGTTGTGGTTGTCGAGACCGATGAACGTGTTCTGCCGACGGCCATCGTTCCAGTACATGATCGCGCGGTTGACCTGGCCGTACACGGTCACCGACATCTTGCGGTTGCCCTTGCGGGCCGTAGTGGCCTCCAGCTCGGCCACCCGCTCCTCGAGGTCAGCACAGCAGTTCCCGCCGAGGTCGGCCGCAGATGCTGAGCTGATATTCAGCGTAAGCCCGGCCGCGGCGAGGATGGCAATGCGACTAGTCGCATTCATCAATGCCCCGTTCATTTGCATCTCCAATAAGTTATCTTGCGTTGATGCAGGAAGCAGCACGCGCTTGCCCGGCGTCTGCCCCGTGTCCGGACCACGGCACACGCACGCGCGTGTGCGCAGGCGCCGAGAACCGGACGCGAAACGCGTTGAACGCAACGCTTACAACGCTGAACTACTGGTGGGACGCTGTGCGGCTTCCCAAGGGAGCGCCGGGCTTGCTTCCTGCAACCCACCCCGCTCGCTGCGGTTGGCTGACCGCAGGGGCTTTGCACTGGGGCGGGCCATCAGGCCTCAACAAGGCCCTGCCGCACGACTCGCTGACAACTACAACACAACTATTCGAGTAAACCGTTAACTGCAAATAATCACCCGCACGGTCAGGTCCAATTGCAGGGGACAGTGGCGCAAGTGCCACGAAATTGAGCAAGGAGTCGTAGGCTCAAGGAAAATTCTTCAGTTCCGCCATGCATCTTGTTGACTGAAGAACCACGGCCCGAATTTCTTGCGCTGGGACGGCTCATCCCGCCGAGAATTATCCACAGCCGCGAACTTCGGCTTTCGCTGGCCGGGAGGTTTGGCCTGCGTCCGCTCGGTCCTCTCCTGCGCCGGATCGACGGTGGTGGCTGCATCTGGCGTGTTCGTGGCCGTCGCCGGCGTCCCGAGGTCCTCGCCTCGCCGGATTGGCGTTGCCTCGCGGTTGGGTCCGGCCAGCGCCATCCGACCTTCTGGGACCACGGGCAGCTCCCGCGTTGCGACCGTCGTGGTCGTCGACCAGCCGGAGGTCGTGGCGACCGAGCGTTCAGAATTGGATCTGCCTGATGTCGCCGGCAAAGCCGGCTGGCCCCGCCTGGCTGCCTGAGCAAGCACGGCATCCGGCAGACAATGACCTTCTTTGCCCGAAATGCTCTGGCCAGAGGGGCATCCGGCGCCGCAGACCCGCTCCGGGCTGCTCTGTACCAGCCTGAGGAGTATGTAGTCCGGCCGATCCATCGGCAGACTGGCGTTGACGCGATCGGTGAACGTCTTCATGGCGCGGCGCGAAGCGGGCGTCCAGCTGCCATTGATCTCGCCTTCGTAGCAGCCCACGCGCCGAAGCTCTTTCTGAAGCTCCCGCGTCAGGCTGACCGGATCGCCAGGAATGCTCGTCGGCGGGGTCTTCAATTGTACAGCCGCGGGTTTCTCGACGGCGCGCGGCAGGATGGCAACGACGGCCGATTTGCCGGGCGTGACGCTTTTGGGCTCGGCCGACACGGGCGTCGGTTTGACGGCCGGCTTCGGAGTGGACGGCTCAATTTCCGGCAACGCCTTCGGCGTGGTCATCGCCATCGACGTCACTGGGGTGGCGACTTGCGTATTCACAACCTGCCCGGCAGATATCTCTTGCGTCGGGGCCTCGCCCTTCTCGTTGTGGAACGGCATCGCATAGGCTGCAACACCGACGCCGACGGCAATGAGAAAAATGCCGCTAGCCTTGCTCATGAACACCCTCCAGCACGCAAAACGGACAAGTCCGCTCGGGGTGACAAATGTCGTTTCGGCCGTGGATGCAATTCAACCCGCCTTGCGACAGATCCCGCTCCGACTTTCATTACTCCCGCACAACTGCAAAGCCAATGCGCATTCCGCGGCAGAGCATCGATTCAACGCGCCCAGTTCTGAAAAGTGGCAAGAGGTGATTGATTTATTGTCGCGTATTTGACGGACCAGCCCAGCGCCGACGTCGGCGGGTTGCGGGAGCCACCCAAAAGCGTGCCTCGCGCTACCTACCGGATGGCATCCACCACGATGGCAGCCGGCGCCTCGCCCCGCAGATGCCGCTCCCACATCTCCCGATAGGCGGCCTCGATGTGCCTGCGGAACCGATCGGTATCGAACAGCGGGGCCGTATCGATGTTGGCAACCAACTTCTGGCGGACCCCATCCAGCAAGTCGGGCTCGGCGGCCAGTCTCCCCGCCAGCGCCTCGTACGCCTCGGGTGAATAGGTCACGAGTTCCGGCAGCCCCACCGCGCGCAGCAGGCTGCCGGCCATGCGGGCGGCGTAGCTGCGCCCCGCCAGGGTAAGCACGGGCAATCCCACCCAGAGCGCATCGCTTGCGGACGTGCCTCCGTTGTAGGGCCACGCATCGATGAAAAGATCCGCCAGCTTCTGGCGCGCCAGGTGGTCGGGGTACTTTTCAGGGCCTGCGAATATCAGGCGCGCCTGATCAACGCCCCGCGCCCGAGCCTCCCGACGCAAATTGTCGTGCGCAGCCGTTTCGGCCACCAGCCATACGACGCTGCCGGGTACCGCCTGCAGGAGACGCATCCAGACGTCGAACACCTCCGGGTTGAGTTTGTAAGCGCTGTGGAAGGCGCAGAAGACGAACCCAATCTCCGGCAGGCCGCATTGTGCGCGCGTCGGAGTGATCGGCGCGATCAGGCGCTTGCGATCGTTCACCTGGAAGCAGTCCGGCAGATACACGACCTGCTCGGTGAAGTGTGCGGCCGTCTCCTTCGGAACCACAAAATCGTCCGCGATGATGTAGTCGATGAACGGCGCGCCCACGCTGCCGGGGTAGCCGAGGTAGCTGATCTGGATCGGCGCCGGGCGCCCGGCCAATGCCAGGAAGCGGCTGTCCTTCGTGTAGCCGCCCAAATCGACGAGGATGTCGATCCCGGCCTCGCGTATCTCGCGGCACAGGGCGCCGTCGGGCAAGTCCGCAACGTCGACCAGCTTGTCGAAGCCAGCCTCCAGACGCTTGCGGGGCGGGCTGCCGTCGTTCTTGGAGGCGGCAAACCCGTAAACCTCGCAGAAAGTGCGATCGTGCGCCTCGACCAGGCCCGACATCAGGTACGCCACCGCATGCATCCTGAAGTCGCTCGACAGGTACCCGATACGCAGCCGCTCCCGGCGGACGGGGGTGCGTGCACCGCGAGGGGCGGTCAGCGAGCCGACCACCTTTGCGGTGTGGCCCTCGGCAGCCCTGCGTTGCAGCGACGGGTCATCGAAGATGGACAGGATAGCGAAGCAGTCGCCCACGAACGATCCGTCCTCGACGCTTGCGCGCAGCCGGCCCGTCAGTTGGCCGACCAGCGGCCAGTTGCAGGTGACAGCGGCCGCGTGCGCGAGCACAGCGAGCGCCTCCGAGTGTCCCGGCTCCCTCGCCAGAACCGCCTGGTGCGCGGCGATGGCTTCCCCGTACTTCTTCAGCTCGAGCAGCAAGTTGCCGCGGTTGTACAAGCTCAGCAGGTGATCCGGTGCGATGGCGATGGCTCGATCGAAGGCCGCAAGCGCCTCGGCGTGGCGCTTGCGATCGGCCAATCCCGTGCCATGCCGAAAGTGACAATCGGGGTCATTGGGAGCCAATGCGACGGCTCTCTCACAAGCCTGCAACGCCTCCTCAAAGCGCCGCATGGCCCTCAGCACGTTGCTGCGGTTCAGGTGGAGGACGGTATCGTTCGGCGTGAGAGCCAGCGCCTCGTCGTAGCTGACCAGAGCTTCGGCGTAGCGCCCGAGCTTCTTCAGCGCCATGGCCCGCTTGCCCAGGATCTCCGCATCGTGCGGCTGCCCCTTTGCAAGCAGATCGAGCGTGCCAAGTGCCTCGGTGTTTCGCTCCAGCAGCAGCAATGCATTGGCCTGATTGAAACGAAAGTCCGCATCGTCGGGTTGCAGGGCAACGGCCTTCTCGAACCGGGCCAACGCCGCAGCGAATTGCCCACTCTTGAGTAAGGCCGTCCCCAGGTTGGATAGCGCCGCAGCGGAGGCGGGGGCCAGCGTGACGGCCTTCTCCAGCAGCCTCTGCGCTTCCTGAAGTACGCCGGCGTGCAGCTTCAGGATGCCCAGCCGATGCACGGCATCGAAGTCGTTGGGATCAACGTCGAGCAGTTGCCGATAAAGCCTTTCAGCTTCAGCAAACCGCCCAGCCTTGTGCAGGGTGGTCGCACGCTCGAGCAGACCGTCACGCTCGCGCCGCGACGCATCCTGTGGCGTATGGGTCATGGCCTGGCCATCCGCACTTCGCCATCAGCTGACAGGCGTTGCCGCCGGGATATCGATGGCCTCCGGCGGAAGGCCCTGGCACCAGCGTCGCCACATGGTCTCGTAGGCGGCTTCCAGGCCTCGCGTGAACTGTTCGGTATCAAACAATGGCGTGGTCAGCCGATTGGCGATCAGCTTGGCGCGGATGGCCGCGTGCGCATCGCGGTCCTGCGCGAGCCTGAGCGCAATGGCCTCATAGTCGGGGAGCGAGGCAGCGATCATCTCGGGCAGGCCCACGGCATGAAGCAGGCTCCCCGCCACGCGGGCCTGAAATGATCGCCCCGGGCAGGTCACGACCGGAACGCCGGCCCACAAGGCGTCGCTGGCGGTCGTATGCGCATTGTAGGGCAGCGTATCGAGGAACAAGTCCGCGCACTGCAAGCGATTGACGTGCTCCGCGATAGACAATCTGGGCGCAAACACCAGTCGCTGGCCCTCGATGCCGGCGGCTTCGGCCTCCCGACGCAGATTGGCGCGCACCGCTTCACCATGGTCGAGGAGCCACAGAACGCTGCCCGGCGCCTGCTCGAGCAGCCGCATCCAGACGGCAAACATGCCGGGCGTAATCTTGTTGTTGGCATTGAAGCAGGCGAACACGAAGCCCTGCTCGGGCAGCCCGATGTCCAGCCGTTGCGGCGCGGGCCCCATCGCATCGCGCCTGTTGTCGTTTGCCTGGTAGGAGCCCGGCAGGTAGACGAGCTTCTCCGAATAGAACCTCGCGGCCTCGGGCGGAGCGACGAAGCGGTCGGCGATCAGGTAGTCGATCCAATCCGCTCCCATGGTTCCGGGATAGCCCAGATAGCTGACCTGGATCGGCGCGGGCCGATCGACAAGCATCGCCGGACGCGGCTTGCCGGTGTAGCCGTGCAGGTCGACGGCGATGTCGATCCGACGCTCCCGGATCAACTGAGCCACCGCATCCTCGCGAACCGCCGTCACATCAATGAACTCATGGAATGCCGCCTCTAAGCGGCGTCGCATCGGGCTCTCGTCGGGATCCCACGCGATGGCGTACGTCTCGAAGCGATTGCGGTCATGATGCTCGAACAGGCCCGCCGCCAAGAGCATCGTGGCATGGATCTTGAAGTCGCTGGTCAGGTAGGCGATCCGAAGCTTGTCCCGCGACCTGTCGGCAGCATCGGGCACTCTCCGGCGCCGCCGTGCCGCCTTCGGCTTCACAAAGCTCGCTGAATGCCGCCTGGAACAGCGCAGATGAATGGCCGGGTCGTCGCAGAACGAGAGCACCGAGAATGGCAGTATCTCTTGCGATGGATTGCTCAGCAGCTTCTCGGCCTTTGGCGACCAATCGCTCGTACTCGGCCCATTCAGAGGCGTGCAGGCACGGCAAAGATATATCCCGCCATGGCCGACGGATCGCTGGGAGCGACCTGCATCGCCGCCCGATAGGTCTGCATTGCGCCAAGCGGCTGCCTGCTGATGATCTGCAGTTCGCCAAGTCTCAGCATGGTATCGACGGCCTTGGGCTTGTGCGCCAATGCGTCCCTGAAGCTTTCGATCGCGGATTTCGGGCGTCCGAGACTGATGAAAACCAGACCCAGCTTCTCCAGCACAGTGCCTGCATCCGGATGGCCGCAGGCAAGCGCCGCCTTGAAGCTCTCCACGGCTTCGGCCAACCGCATCTGCTGGGTCAGCGCCAAGGCCAGTGTGTTGTGTGCGAACGGCGCATTGGGGGCCATCGCAATCGCCCGCCGCGCCATTGCCTCTGCTTCGGGCAGTCGGTCTGCCGCAGTCAAGGCGACAGCGAGGTTGTTCAGTACGTCGTAGTTTCCCGGTGCAAGCGCCAACGACTTCTCGAAACTGGCGATGGCCTGTTCGGATCGGCCCTGCTTCATCAGGGCGGTTCCCAGGTTGTAATGCGCCTCAGCCGAATTCGGCGCAATGGCCGCCGCTTTCGTGCAGAGCGCCGCCGCATCGGCGAACTTGTCCTGGGTCTGGCACAGCATGGCCACGAACTGCAGGAGCTCGGCATTGCGCGGCTCGGTGGACAGGACGCTGCGTGCCAGCTTCTCGGCCTTGTCAGGCCGGCCGCTCTGAAAGAGGGACAGCGCCTTGTTCAGCGTCTGCTGGTTCTGCGGCGAGCGCTGATGAGCCATTCCTTGCCTCAGTGACCCGATACCGCCTCATCCAAGCAACATTTCCCAGGTGCATCGACAAGCACGCCAAGCTCTTGCGCCTCAACCGTCCGCCAGCGAGTTTCCGACAGGTGCTCACCCCTGAGCCTATGCATCTGACCTCGGGTTCGCACGATCAAATTTCGAAAGAGCCGGATCAAAACGAAAGAGCCGCCCGAAGGCGGCTCTCCCGATTTCGTATTGATCGGCGAACTGGATCAGAACTTGACCCGGGCGCCGCCCAGTGACGATGTCGACGTCATCCAGCGGTCGACAGTCAGCCAGGATCCTTGGCCTCGAAGTGACGCCAGCTGACATAGAGCTCCATGGCAGCCGCATCGATGTTCTGGACAAGGCCGAGACCATACATCTTCAGCTCGTCACCCGACAGGCTGCTAGGTGCAGTGACCACAGAACCGTGCCGTGCAGATGGTCTGTGTTGCCAGCCGCGATACGCTGTGCAACCGAACTGCGCATTGGCGAAACCGGAAGTTCTTATGCATGCCGTACTCGCCGTAGACACCGTGTTGCCGAACCCAAACCAGTTCTTGGCGATACCGGCCTGGATGTCCCAGCGGGTGGCATCCCTGTCCGCAGTCAAAGCGCGCCCGAGACCGGGTTCTGTGCGGCAACCGACAGCTTGGTGTAGTGGCCCTGGGCGAACAGACCAGACGGCACATGCATCAGCGACAGGGCTGCTGCCCAGTACATGTTGTCGGACGATGCGTTGGTCGACTTGACACCGTTCGTGTCGTTACCCACCGGCACGACGTTGTCCGTCGTGACGTGGCCGGTCGAGTTGTCCTCGTTGGCCTTCGACCACTCGGCACCGACGCCAGCCGCGACACGCACGCCCGAGAACTCACCGGCGTACTTCAGGTTGACGCCCATCACCCGGCCAAGGTTGGTGAGCGACCAGCTCGGGTCGTCAACCGTCGACGTCTCGACCTTCAGAGACTCGCCGATCGACGCATCGAAGATGAAGCCCATGAAGGCCGGGCTGGTGTACTTCAGGCCTTCCATGCGGATGCCGATCGGGCCGCCGCAGCCGAAGGCCAAGTTGCCGATCGTGGCACCAGCGTCAGCGGCACCGGTACCGCATTGCGGAAGCCGACAGCGCCACCCGTGCAGGCCGGATCGGAGCCGACGCCGACGGACGTGCCGCCGAGGTCGATCAGACCGTTCTGGCCCGAGTTGGTGATGCGGCCAAGGGTCAGACGGCCAACCGGCTTGCTCTCGAGCCAGACGTTGACGTCACGCAGGCGGGCGATGGCGTCACCGTTGCGGGCGTCATTCGAGTTCGGGTTCGTACGAGCGCCACCCTCTTCGGCCGTCTGACCGGCGCCCGAGGTACGGGCCTTGTCACCCCAATCCAGCAGGATGCTGTAACCAGCCGACAGGGTCGGGCTGATCTTGGCATTGCCCTGGAAGCCGAAGCGGGTCGCCGAGTTGTGGTTGTCGAGGCCGATGAACGTGTTCGACCGCTTGCCATCATTGAAGTACATGATGGACCGGTTGACGTGACCGTACACGGTCAGCGACATCTTGCGGTTGCCTTTGCGGGCCGTGGTGGCCTCGAGCTCGGCTACCCGCTCTTCCAGGTCGGCGCAGCAATCGCCGCCCAGATCGGCTGCGTTAGCGGACGGGACCGCCATGCCGCCTACGAAAACGCCAGCCGCGGCCAACAGGGCCAAGCGGCTAGCAGACTTTGACAACAGTCCCCCGATCATTCGAACTACTCCGTTGGACTAACGCTACCGGAACCCAATCTCACGACTGAATTTACCGTTCTCCCACACGACAGGATGGCTGCTATGTTGCGACTGCCATCTGAGGCCAGACCGGCCGTGTTGGACTAAGGAGTAACGCAATCGCTGACGGACGGTAAACCACCAAACCACCGACTCCGCAGCTTTGACTCTCGAACGTGGCAGATCGGCCACGTTTCGAATTGAGTTCGAGCCACAATTATGGCCTTAACGGGATGGCCTTGGAAAATCAGTCAAGCTTTACCGCGCAGGAGCACAACAATTCTCACCATGATTGAGGCACCACCGGGGCTTCGGCCTAGCCGTTGAATTCATTGCATTTATGACGCGCTCAATGCCGGTTCGATCTCCGATAACCGCTCCAATACGAAGGCTGTTTGGCGCGCCCGTTGGACAGGCGGCAGATCTGTGCAAAAGGTGTGTGCGAACTGGATTTCCCCAACATGGCTCACGCCGTTCAGATTGCTGTCGTCGGAGCTGGGCCTGCCGGCCTTGCCGGCGCACTCGCGCTCAACGCCTTCGGGTGCGAGGTCGCGCTGGTTGCGCCGGCCCACGATCCGGCGCGCACGGCCAAGGACATGCGCACCACCGCCCTGCTGTCCTCGAGCGTCAAGCTGCTGGAAAACCTAGGGGTTTGGCCCCTGTGCAGGCATGAGGCGGCGCCTCTGACCGCCATTCGCATCGCCGATGATCGCGGCGACATGCTGAGGGCTCCCGAGGTCTTGTTTCAGGCCTCCGAGCTGGGCCTTGCAGACTTCGGCGCGAACATCCCCAACGCGGCCTTGGTTGCGGCCCTCACCGCGGCGGCCGAGGCTGCGCCCCGGCTCCGCCATCTGCCAACGTCGGCCGTGGTGCAGGTCACACCGGGCGATACGTCTGTGCGCCTGGACCTTGCCGAGGGCGGAAGCGTGGACGCGGCGCTGGTCGTCGCCGCAGACGGCCGCGGCTCGCTGGTGCGCGCCGGCGCCGGCATCGGCGTGCGCTCCTGGTCCTACCCGCAATCGGCTGTCGCCGCCGTGTTTCGGCATTCGCGCGGCCACGAGGGCGTCACCACCGAGTTGCATCGACGCGCGGGCCCCCTGACGACCGTGCCCCTGCCTGGCAACATGTCGAGCCTGGTGTGGGTCGAGCAACCGTCGGAGGCTCAGCGCCTCGGTGCCCTGTCCGATCAGGAGTTTGCCGATGCTCTCGACGAGCGGCTGCAAGGACTTCTCGGCTGCATAAGCCCCTGCGGCGCACGCGTGGTTTTTCCTCTCTCGGGCCACAACGCCGACAGCATGGGCGCATAATCGGACGGCACTGGTCGGCGAGGCCGCGCACGTCATCCCGCCGATCGGCGCGCAGGGCCTCAATCTCAGCCTGCGCGATGCCAGCGTGCTAGCCGAGTGCGTGGCCGATGCGCGCGACAGGAATGGTGACATCGGTGCACCAGATGTGTTGCGCAGCTACCACCAGGCGCGCAAGGCCGACGTGCTCGCCCGCACTCTGGCAGTCGATGCACTGAACCGCTCGTTGCTGGCGGACTTTCTCCCGGCGCAGGCGCTGCGCGGAGCTGGGCTGCACCTGTTGGCCAACAGTCCCTCGCTGCGGCGCCTGCTGATGCAGGGCGGCATGACGCCCGTCGGCGCCCTGCCGCGCCTGATGCGCTCCGATGCGCCCGCTTGAGGGCTTGACGGGACCCGGCGGTGCAGGCAATTGCGCAGCCTGACCTGGGCAGGATCGCTGCTCGACCACGGCCCGGTCTCGGCGACGGACCTCCCTTTCGGCATGCGAACCTTTCTGCTCGATCTGCGCTACCGTCTCGAGTATGGGGTCTTGCGCCTCATCGCCGGACTGGTGCGCGCGGTGCCGCTCGATGTCGCCGTCGACGTATCGGCGAAAGCCTGGCGCAAGCTCGCCCCGTACGATCGACGCCACAAGCGGGCTCTCGCCAATCTCGCCATCGCCTTCCCGGAAAAGACCGAGGCCGAGCGCGAAGCCATCGCGCTGGCCATGTGGGAGAACCTCGGCCGCGTGATGGCCGAGACCATGACCATCGATCGCATCATCGCCGATCCCTCACGGCTCGAGATCATCAGCGAGCACATGTTCAGCCGCTATCGCGGCAAGCCGGGCGCCGCGATCGGCGTAACGTTGCATATGGGAAACTGGGAGCTCGCGGTTTGGCCGCTCACGGAATCCGGCAAGAACCCGGCCGCCATCTACCGCGCCGTCAACAACCCCTACGTCGATCGCTATCTGCGCTGGCTGCGGCGGGATCTCTATCCGGGCGGGCTGCTCGGCAAGGGGCGCAGCCACGAGGAGACGCAGACCGTCGCGCGGTCGATCATGAGCTTCGTACGCCAGGGCGGCCGCCTCGGCATCGTCTGCGACCTGCACGACGGCAGAGGCATTCCGGTGCCCTTCTTCGGCCGGCCCGCGCCATCGGTGGGTGGCCCGGCGCTGATCGCGCGTCTGACCGGCACCCGCATCTGGATGGCGCGCTGCGTACGGGTCGGCAAGCAGAGCCGCTTCAAGATCGAGATCAAGGAGCTGAAGGTTCCCCGCACGGCCAACCAGTCCGACGACGTGCGCTGGATCACGGCGGAGATGCAGAAGCAGTTCGAGGCCTGGGTGCGCGAGACGCCCGACCAATGGATGTGGGGCAACCGGCGCTGGAGCTGAGTGGCCATCGCTGCACGCATTCGCCTATTGGCCTCGCAAAGCGCGCATCATAGAGTGGCCTTGTTGCACCGCAGCAAGGGCACCGCGCCATGTCGAGCCTCCGCACTCCCGCCAAGCACTTCGCCCCGCTCGCCATCGGCGCGCCCGAGCCCTTGCGGCAGGTGCCCGTAACGCTCGAGCGCATGATCCATTTCGTACCACCCCACAACGAGAAGATCCGCAGTCGGCTCAAGGATCTCATCCCCCAGGTCGACGTGGTGCTGGGCAATCTGGAGGACGCCATCCCCTCGGACGCGAAGGTGGCGGCAAGGCAGGGCTTCATCGCCATGGCCAACGCCAACGACTTCGGCGAGACGGGGTTGTGGACGCGCATCAACGCGCTCAATTCGCCGTGGGCGCTGGACGACATCCTGGAGATCGTGCCGGCCGCGGGCGCCAAGCTCGACGTGATCATGCTGCCGAAGGTGGAGGGGCCGTGGGACATCCACTACCTCGATCAGCTGCTGGCCCAGCTCGAAGCCAAGCACGCCCTGCCCAAGCCGATCCTGATCCACGCCATCCTGGAGACGGCGGAGGGCGTGAAGAACGTCGAGGCCATCGCCGCCGCCAGTCCGCGCATGCACGGCATGAGCCTGGGCCCCGCCGATCTGGCCGCCTCGCGCGGCATGAAGACGACCCGCGTGGGCGGCGGACACCCGGCCTACGGCATCCTGGCCGATCCAGGCCCACAAGGCGGCGCGCGCGCGTTCTTCCAGCAGGACTTGTGGCACTACACGCTGGCCCGCATGGTCGATGCCTGCATGAGCTACGCCATCAAGCCGTTCTACGGCCCGTTCGGCGACTTTGCCGATGCCGCCGCCTGCGAGGCACAGTTCCGCAACGCCTTCCTGCATGGCTGCGTCGGCGCCTGGACCCTGCATCCGAGCCAGATCGGCATCGCCAAGAGCGTTTTCAGCCTGGACCCGCAGGAAGTCGCCTTCGCCAAGCGCATCGTCGAAGCCATGCCGGACGGCACCGGGCGCCGCCATGATCGACGGCAAGATGCAGGACGACGCCACCTGGAAGCAGGCCAAGGTCATCCTCGATCTGGCGCGGCTCGTTGCCAGCCGCGATCCCGAGCGCAAGGCCCTGTACGGACTTTGAGCCTACGGACTGCAGCCTCAGGGCACGAAATCGCAGAGCGCGCCGACACGTAAGCCGATTGCCGCATTGACGCAGGTGCCTTGCAGGCGATATCGAGCAGTCTTCTTGCCGCCTTTTCGCGCAAGGAGTGCCGCCGATGGCGAGTATGCGTCAGGCCAAATTTCGGGTCGGCCAGATCGTGAGACACCGCGTCTACCCGTTCCGCGGCGTCGTCTTCGATATCGACCCTGTGTTCAACAACACCGAGGAATGGTGGCGCTCCATCCCCGAGGACGTGCGTCCGCGCAAGGATCAGCCGTTCTATCACCTGCTCGCTGAGAACGCGGAGACCGAATACATCGCCTACGTCTCCGAGCAGAACCTGCTGCCCGACGCCACCGGCGCACCGCTGCGCCACCCTCAGATCGGCGATATGTTCACGGTCCTGGAGGACGGCAGCTACCGGCCGCTGTTCCTGCAACAGCCGCACTGAAGTGAGATCGTTCTGGGGGAAGCAGTTCGGCTTCCATCAGGACGTGAATCCTCACTCTGCATCAATGAACAGAGCAGGATTCACGCTTCGGCCACCACGTGTCGATCGAGGCCGGGTGATTGCATCCGAAGCGATCCTGCTCTGAACTCGTTTCCGCTCCGAATAGCAAAAGGCCACCCGCCTCGACGACGGGTGGCCTTCGCACGACTGACTGTACGTCGAGAGCTTTACTTCTTGGGCGCGTCCTTGGCTGCCGGCGGGCCCTTCTTCTGCTGCTCTTCGTACTGCTTCTTCTGCTCTTCGAAGATCTCGCGCTGCCGCTGTGCGATCTGCGTCATGAGCTGACGGCGCGCATCGGTGTAGGCCTTGTTGTCGACGGGGTTACCATTCATCGCCGCATCGAAGCCGCCGAGCGCCACCGGGATGATGGCGCGCTGTCCGGCGATGTGCAGGAAGGTCACCATGAAGCCGCCCGAGGACTTGAGGCTGGCCAGCAACTCAGGCGACGCGTCGATTTCGGCGTTGCATCCGCCCGGATGGCAGATGGTGTAGTCGAGCCGGTATTCCTTCAGGCGCTTCTCGTCGACCTGCTCACCCTTGACGGCCTTGTCCCACAGGTCCGGCGGAATGAACGTGGCGCGCATGCCGGGCTTCAGCACCACCTCGGTCGGCACCATGATCATGAAAAAGAGCTTGTCCTGGCCTTCGACCTTGCGCACGGCAGCCGACACGACGGTCATGCCCGAGTTGCCGTCCAGGCGCTCGTGCATGGTCATGCAGATCTTGAGATCCTGCTTAACCTCCTTGCCGTCCTTGTCCTTGCTGACGGTCTGGCCGGCTTCGCACAGCTTGACCCAGGCGCTCTGCGGCGCTTCGGGAGCACCCTTGGCTGCCGCGGCCGGCGCCTTCTCCGGCGCTTTCTTGGCAGCAGGTTGCTGCTGCGCGTAGCCGACTGCCGACAGACCGGTGACGCCGAGCGTCAACGCGGTCGCAACAGCGCCGGCGCGCCAAATGCGCGCAACCGAGGCGTAGTGCGGACCGAATTTTACCATATCGCTTTGACCTCTCCTGCACAGCCGGTCCGGCCGGCTGGGGCCCCATTTTCGATTGCCTCGCGCCGTAGCGCGTGGCCGGCACTGTGGGCTGGATTGCGGCAATCCCGTGGCCTTTATGGCATCAACCTTGATCGCCAGCCAGCACCCGATTGCTGCGTGGCCACCCGGCAACGCTGCGATCCAAGGGCCTGCACCCTGCTCTCGGCCACGGCATGTTAGTAGTCTCGGGGTATCGATGCACCGTCCCGACCGCAGCACACTGGCTGGATGCCCTTGAGAGCCATCCCCTTGAGCAAAATGCCGCACTGGATGCTCGCCGCAACGGTCCTGCTTTGCGGCGTGCTGCTCAGTGGCGCTGCCTCCGCCGAGCCGGTCGAGGGGCTGGCCATGCACGGCAAGCCCAAGCACGCGCCGGGCTTCAAGCATTTTCCGTACACCAATCCCGACGCCCCCAAGGGCGGGCGCATCGTGCTGGGCGCGCTCGGCACATTCGACAGCCTGAACCCCTTCATCATCCGCGGCGTCACCCCTTCGGGCGTACGCGAGTACGTCTTCGAGAGCCTGATGGCGCGCAGCGGCGACGAGCCGTTCTCCCTCTACGGGCTGATCGCGCAATCCGTCGAAATGCCCGACGACCGCAGCTCGATCACCTTCCATCTTCGACCCGAGGCACGTTTCTCGGACGGCACGCCCATCACGCCGGAGGATGTGCTCTTCAGCCACCAGATCCTGAAGGAGAAGGGCTGGCCCTACCATCGCTCGCACTACGCCAAGGTCAGCGTGGCGGAGAAGACCGGTCCGCACAGCGTCCGCTTCACGTTCAATTCCCCAGGCGATCGCGAAATCCCCCTCATCATGGGCCTGCTGCCCGTGCTGCCGCGACATCTCCTGACCCCTGAGTCGTTCGACCGCACGACCCTGGAAGCCCCAGTGGGCAGCGGGCCTTACCGCGTCGAGCGGATCGATGCAGGGCGCTCCGTCACCTATCGCCGCAACCCGGACTGGTGGGCGCGCGACCTCCCCGTCACGCGCGGCCGCTTCAACTTCGATGAGATCCGCGTCGAGTATTTCCGCGATGCCGCCTCGCTGTTCGAAGCCTTCAAGACCGGCGACGTGCACGTCCGCGCCGAGGACGACCCCGGCCGCTGGATCGAAGGCTATCGCTTTCCCGCGGTCACCGCCGGCCGCGTCATCAAGCGCGAGTTCGAGACGGGCCTGCCTTCGGGCATGACGGCGCTGGTGTTCAATTCTCGCCGGCCGGTCTTCGAGGACGCGCGGGTGCGGCGCGCCTTCCTGCTGCTGTTCGACGGCGCCTGGATCAACCGCAGCCTGTTCAACGGCGGCTACCAGCGCACGCAAAGCTTCTTCGAGCGCTCGGTGCTGTCCTCGCACGGCCGCCCGGCCGACGAGCGCGAGCGGGCGCTGCTCGCGCCCTTCGCCACCTACGTGAAACCCGAGGTGATGGACGGCACCTATTCCGTCCCGAACGCAACATGGACCGGCAACAACCGGCCCAACCTGGAGGCCGCCTATCTGCTGCTCAAGGAGGCCGGCTACGAATTGAAGGACGGCCGCCTCGTCAGGAACGGGGTTCCCCTGACCTTCGAAATGCTCGCCCAGACCCGCCAGCAGGAGCGCCTGATGCTGAGCTACGCCCGCACCCTGGAGCGGCTCGGCATCACGGCGCGCATCCGCCAGGTCGATACCGCGCAGTATTGGGCGCGCCTCAAGACCTACGATTTCGACATGATCCAGTGGACCTGGGGGGCGTCGCTGTCGCCCGGCAACGAGCAGCTCAACCGCTGGAGCAGCAGGGCCGCCACCATCGAAGGCTCCCTCAACTACGCCGGCGCCAAGAACCCGGCCGTCGATGCCATGATCGAAGCCCTGCTGCAGGCGGAGGCGGCCGAGGACTTCACGGCCGCGGTGCGCGCCTTCGACCGCGTGCTGATGTCCGGCGACTACGTCATCCCCCTGTTTCACCTGCCGAAGGTGTGGGTGGCCTACTGGAATCACCTGCGCTATCCCGCAGTACGGCCGTTGTCCGGGTTCGACCTCGACTCATGGTGGTCGGAACCCCCTGCGATGAGCTGGCGTTCATTCCGCGTTTATCCCTCCGTCACGCTGACAACGCATTTGCCCATAGTCTGTAGGTTGGACGAAAAATGCTCAGGCTCCTGAGCGCGCAAGCATGCCAAGGCGGGAGACCATGTCGATCACGATACGAAGCATTCTGCTGGGCGTCCTGCTCGCGTTGCTGGTGCTGCCGGCGGCTCCGGTCCGCGCCCAGGACAACGACGTCGACGTCAGCTACTTCTACGAGGAACTCGAGCAACACGGCCGCTGGATCGACCACCCGCGCTGGGGCGACGTGTGGAGCCCCGACGTCGATCGCGACTGGCGCCCCTACACGATGGGCTATTGGAACTATACGGAGGACAACGGCTGGTTCTGGGTCTCGGACGAGCCGTTCGGCTGGGCGGTTTTCCACTACGGCCGCTGGACGCTCGATCCGGACGATGGCTGGCTGTGGATACCCGGCACCGAATGGGCGCCCGCCTGGGTCGCCTGGCGATCCGACGACAGCGATGACGGCTACGTCGGCTGGGCGCCCTTGCCGCCGGATGCGCGCTGGGGGCCGGACGGCGACCTCGTCTACGACGAATACTACTACGACGAGCCGCTGTACGCCTCGGCCTGGGTGTTCGTCCGCCCGTCCTATCTGACCCAGCCCGGCCTGTACCGCTTCGTGGCCCCGCGGCCGCAGAACTACATCTACCTGCGCCGCAGCAAGCACCTGCACGCCTATCGCCGGTTCGACCGCCGCGTCTTCAACGCCGGCCTCGACGTGCGCCGCTACGAGCGTCTCGTCGGCCGTCCGGTGCCGAGCATGCGTCTGCGCAGCATCAGCAATCCGCGCGAGCAGAACTTCCGCCAGGGCGGCCCCGAGATCTCGGTATTCCGGCCCAACATCGGCGAGCGCCGCGACGGCGACAGACCGCCGGCCGAACTTCCGCGAGCGTCCGCCGGGTGACCGCGGGTCGTTCGTAAGTCGCACGCCGGATGGGCGCTTCGACAAAGACGGTGACCGTGGCAGGGACCGTGATCGCGGCAGAGGTCGGCGACCGCGGCAGAGACGCTGATCGCGGCAGCGCGACCGTGGCAGAGGCTCCCGATTTCAAGGACACCGGCAAGGGTCCGGACTGCCGACCCGAAATCGGCGACGGCCAGAGAACTCGCGGCGGTCCCGGCGACCGTGGTCCAGGCCAGGATGGTTCAGGGCCGAGGGGCCCGTCCAGCGTCAGCAAGGAGCCGCTCGGCACTCAGGGCGGCCAGGGGGCGGCCAGGGCTCCTTACAAGGGGCCAGCCATCAACGAGCCGCCCAAGCAGCCGGCCTTCAAGGAGCCGCGGCTTCAAGGGTCCAGGCGGACGGCCCAGGGACGGAGGTCCAGATGGGGGACCGGCGGACGGCCGCCGCGAAGGACCCTCGCGACCGCCAGGGCGGGCCGAGAGACACCGGCCCTTCAAGGGGCCTCGCGAGCAGCAGGGCAGGCCGCCGGAACCCGCGTTCAAGGGCCCGCCTGGCGGCCAGGGCAGAACCAGCCGGCGTTCAAGGGCCCGCCTCAGGTGCCAAGGCACAGCAGGCGGTCCACCGCAAAAGCCCGTGACGCAGGAGCAGCGTCCGCCACGGCCTCCCGAGCAGCGTCAGCGGCCCAGCAGCGGCCACCGCCGAAGCAGAGGCCGCGCCAAGCCGCCGGAGGCGAAGCCGGCGTCAAACCGCCGAAAAGAAGAAGGACGACAAGAAGAAGCCCCCGGCTTGAACGGGACTGGATCTCAGACGCGTCGGCGGCCGTCTCCCTGGGGACGGCCGCCCGCCTCTGTTGCGCGCGGCCCTTCGCACCTAGTATCAGGCGGGCATGTCCAAGCCCAAATCGCGCGCCTCGACGACCTCGACGATATCGCTGCCCTGCTGAACCGCATGCGGGCGGGCGAGCGCCGCGCCATCTCGCGTGCCGTCACCGAACTCGAGCGTCTATCAGCCGCGGCTCCGCGACTGCTGGCGGCGTTCCAGCCGCATCTCGGCCACGCCCAGGTGGTCGGCTTCACCGGACCACCCGGCGCCGGCAAGTCGACACTGGTCAACGCCTACACGCGCCACATCCGCGCCGCCGGCAAGAAGCGTCGGCATCATCGCCGTCGATCCGTCGAGCCCGATTTCCGGCGGCGCCATCCTCGGCGACCGCATCCGCATGACGGCCACGCTCGACGACGACGGCGTCTTCATGCGCTCGCTGGCCAGCCGCGGCTATCTCGGCGGCCTGAGCCCCGCCGCGGTCCGCATCATCGATGCCCTCGACGCCGCCGGCAAAGACGTGGTGCTGCTCGAAACCGTCGGCACCGGCCAGAGCGAGATCGACGTCGCCGAGATCGCCGACGTGCGCATCGTCGTGACGGCGCCGGGCCTCGGCGACGACATCCAGGCCATGAAGTCCGGCCTGCTCGAGATCGCCGACATCCTGGTCGTCAACAAGGGCGACCGCGAGGGCGCAGAGCGCACCATGCAGCAGCTGCATGGGCGCCCTGTCGATCTGCGCTCCACGACCACGGCAAGGCCCCCGTCCTCAAGACCACCGCCACCACCGGCGAAGGGGATCGCCGCCCTGGCCGAGGCCGTGGCGCGATGCGGGGCGCGCTCGGCGGGCGGCGACCCGCGCGACCGGCGCCGGCGCCGTGCCCGCTACCTGATCGCCCGCGCCGCCGCCGACCTCGTTGCCCAGCGCATCAAGGCCGACGGCACGGACGGCCGTCGACCGGCTGGCCGATCAGGTGCTGACCGGCGCGCTCTCTCCCGAGGACGCCGCGCGCCGCCTGCTGGAAGGGTGACGCCCGCCGGAGCATGCCGCGCAGCGCACCCCGAGACGGACCGGCGCCGCCCCCCATGACGGACCGGCAGCGCGGCATGGCGCCAGACACGGGCGCGACGGATGCTAGACGCGCTCGACGCGCGCCGCATAGCAGCCCGGTGCCGCGAAGTGGACATGCAGATACTCGGCGTCGGGCTTGGTAAACAGCCGGTCGATGGCACCCTCCACCGCCTTGCCGTCCACCAGCTCGCAACCCGTCATCATGCCCTGGCCGTCGTATCCCCGCACCGCCAGCATCCGCTTGCGCAATTGCTCCGGCACCTCGCCGACCGCCTCGTAGGGCCGATCGCCTTTACGCACGTAAATTGCAAAGCGCATGCGATAGGGCGAGTCGACGGGCAGATGCTCGTAGTTGACGAGCAGCAACTCGTCGCCCGGCTCGCGCGTCCGTAAGGCTGACCCGGCAGGGATAGCCCGGCCCATCGGCGATCCGGCGCACGGCGCCTCGCTAAGCCAGCTCTTCGTCGGAGAGCGCAAACAGATGCTCGAACTGCTCGGCCGGCAGGCCTTTGATGCGAAAGCTCATGATCGACCTCCTGTGTGTGCTGACGCAGCATGCGCTGACGCACGCGGATTCGACCCGTTTCCTGTCACGACTGTCATCCCGGAATTTCGCGAAGCGAAATATCCGGGACCCAGTTCACGGATACGACGATGCGCTGGTCCCGGATATTGCGCTGACGCGCAATTCCGGGATGACATCGTAGCTCAAGCCGCCGCACCCGCGCGCAGCAGCTTGTAGGTGATGGAATCGATCAGCGCCTCGAAGCTGGCATCGACGATGTTGGGCGATACGCCGACCGTGAACCAGCGCTCGCCCGTCGCCTTGTCGCGGCTTTCCACCAGCACCCGCGTCACCGCCTCGGTGCCGGCGGTCAGGATGCGCACCTTGTAGTCGACCAGCTCGACATCCTTGATGATGCCCTGGTAGCGGCCGAGATCCTTGCGCAGCGCCTGGTCCAGCGCATTGACCGGGCCGTTGCCCTCCGCCACCGACCACAGCGGCTCCTCGTCGCCCTTCAGGAACACCTTGACCGGTCGCCTCCGACACGGTGACCAGCTCGCCCAGGGCGTTGTGGCGCTTCTCGACCATCACGCGAAAGCTGTCGACGCGGAAGAACTCCGGCACCGTGCCGAGCAGCCGCCGCGCCAGCAGCTCGAACGACGCCTCGGCCCCCTCGTAGGCATAGCCCATCGCCTCGCGCGCCTTCACCTCGTCGAGCAGCTGCGCCACCCGCGGATCATCGCGCCCGACCGGCACGCCCAGCCGCTCCAGCTCGTACAGCAGGTTCGACTTGCCGGCCTGGTCGGAGACCAGCACGCGCCGCCGGTTGCCGACGCTCTCCGGCTCGACGTGCTCGTAGGTGGCCGGCTCCTTCAGGATGGCGCGACGCGTGGATGCCGGCCTTGGTGGCGAACGCCGCCTCGCCGACATAGGGCGCCTGCCGGTTCGGCGCCCGGTTCAGGGTCTCGTCGAGCACGCGGCTGGCATGCGTGAGCTTCTTCAGCTGCTCCGGCCCGACCTTCACCTCGAAGCGCTCGGCGAACTCCGGCTTCAGCAGCAGCGTCGGAATGATGCGACGTGAGATTGGCATTGCCGCAGCGCTCGCCCAGCCCATTGAGCGTGCCCTGGATCTGCCGCGCGCCCGCCCGCACCGCCGCCAGCGTATTGGCGACCGCATTCTCCGTATCGTTGTGCGTGTGGATGCCCAGATGCGACCCCGGCACGTGCTTCGGCCACCTCGGCGACGATCTCGCTCACCTCGTGCGGAAGCGTGCCGCCGTTGGTGTCGCACAGCACGATCCAGCGCGCGCCCGACTTGTAGGCGGTCGTCGCCACGGCCAACGCGTAGTCGCGGTTGGCCTTGTAGCCGTCGAAGAAATGCTCGCAGTCGATCATGGCCTCGCGGCCGCGACCTTGCGACGATCGCCTCGACCGATTGCGCGACGCCCTGGATGTTCTCCTCGTTGCTGATGCCGAGCGCCACCGCGCACGTGATAGTCCCAGGCCTTGGCCGACCAGGCAGATGGCGCCGGCCTTGGCCTGCAGGATCGCCTGGAAACCCGGATCGTTCGACACCGACCGCCCCGCCCGCTTGGTCATGCCGAACGCCGTCAGCGTCGCGTTCTTCAGGGTCGTGCTCGGCGGCGAACAGCTCGGTGTCGGTGACATTGGCGCCGGGATAGCCGCCCTCGATGTAATCAAGGCCCAGCTCGTCCAGCACCCTGATGATCAGCCGCTTGTCCTCGAGCGAAAAGTCGACCCCCGTCGTCTGCGCCCCGTCGCGCAGCGTCGTGTCGAACAGATAGAGCCGCTCCTAGTCATGCGGGTGCACTTCGCGGCCTGCGCGACGGCACTCTCGAGATAGCGCGCCGCGAAATACGCCGCGCACACCAGCACCACCCCCTTCAGGATCGGATAGTAGTACGGATGCTCACGAAACGGCGGCCGCGCATTGCGGATCAGGGTTTGTCATCCGGGTGCCGCTCGCTAACGTCGTCATTCCCGCGCACAGGCGGGCAATGCACGATGTCACCTGCGTCGCACAATCGGATCAGCTCGCACGCGTGCCTATCGCTAGCCGGCTTGCCTCTGAGCAGCTGATAGCGCGATGATCGCGTCAAGACCGCGTCGCGCTGCGCGGCGATCGAGAGTCCAGTGGGTGGCGAGAGCCCGCGCTTCGCTCCGGGACGGCTGGTCATCGCCGGCTTGGTTCGCTCGTAGGCTGGGTCAGCGAGAGCCGGCACCGCACCACGTGCAACGCCAGTGCGAGTTGGGCTGGGTCCTCGGACCTCTCGACTTCCGAGTGCAGGCAAGCCGCGTGCACCTGGACGCGTCACGCTTGACCTCCCAAGTCGTCTCGATCTCGCCCGTGGACGGGTTCTTCGCATCCTTCAGCTGGATGCCCATGGCGGACAGCTCGTCGCGGATGCGATCGGCTTCCTTGAAGTTCTTCGCCTTGCGCGCCGCGTTGCGGGCGGCAATCAGCGTCATCCACCGTCAGCCTCGTCGACGCTTGCAGCTTCATAACCCACAGCAAAGTCCACTTGCTTCTCGTTGTCATAGACGCCGAGAAACTGCAGGCGTCGCTTTCAGCTGTGCTGCGGCCTCCGCATTGCGATGCGCCGACTTGGCGATGCCGTGAATGATCGACATTGCGCTCGGCGTGTTGAGATCATCCGAAAGCGCCGCAATCACCTCGGGATGCGGCTCGGCAGCGACCGGCGCTTCGTGCAGGAAGCTGCCGAAATCCATCAGCGTGGACGCGCGCCTGCACCAGCCTGCTCCACCGTCCAATCGATCGGCTGCCGATAGTGCGTGCCGAGCATGGCCAAACGGACCACCCGGCCATGCCAGGGCTGGCTGCCGAACGTCCTGTCGGCCAGCAACTCCCTGGATCGTCACGAAATTCCCGAGGGACTTGCTCATCTTCTCGCCCTCGACCTGCAGGAAGCCGTTGTGCATCCACACGTTGGCCATCACCGGCGTGCCGTGCGCGCAGCGGCTCTGCGCGATCTCGTTCTCGTGGTGGGGAAACACCAGATCGATGCCGCCGCCGTGGATGTCGAAGGTCTCGCCCAGCAGCGCACCCGCCATCGCCGAGCACTCGATGTGCCAGCCGGGCCGGCCGGGCGTCGCGATCCCGCAGGGCGACAGCCAGGACGGCTCGCCGGGCTTGGACGGCTTCCACAGCACGAAGTCCATCGGCCCCTTCTTGTAGGGCGCCACCTCGACGCGCGCGCCGGCCTCCATCTCCTCCAGCGAGCGGTTGGCAAGCCGGCCGTAGTCCGGCATCGACGAGACGTCGAACAGCACGTGCTCCTCGGCCACGTAGGCATGGCCGCTGCAGCACCAGCGCCTCGATCAGCCGCACCATGTCCTCGGCCCTTGCCGGTGCGGCGGATGTATTCGGTGGCGCGCGGCTCGATGCGTCGGCGGCAGCACGCCGAGCGCGGCGATGTCCTCGTGGAACTGCCGGGTGGTGGCCTCGGTGACCTTGCGGATCGCCTCGTTGAGCGGCAGGCTCGGATACTGCTCGGCCGCCCGCGCGTTGATCTTGTCGTCCACGTCGGTGATGTTGCGCGCGTAGGTGACGTGGTCCGCGCCGTAGATGTGCCGCAGCAGCCGGAACAGCACGTCGAACACGATCACCGGCCGCGCGTTGCCGATGTGGGCGTAGTCGTAGACGGTCGGCCCGCACACATACATGCGCACGTTGCCGGATCGATGGGCCGAAACGGCTCCTTCTTGCGCGTCAGCGTATTGTAGAGCGTGAGCGTCACGACATCCCCTCGATAGGCTGGCCGTCGAATGGCCGACCCTCAAAAGCTAACCTCGCCGCTGGCGGGGCGTTTCTCTGTCGCGAAGGGGGCAAAGAAGCGGGCCGCGCCAGCTGAAGGCTAGCTCGTTGCAATAATGCCGCACCAAATGTTGACGGCGGGTGTGCACAGGGCCCTGCATGGCGCGCCTTATCGGCGGTTTCCCGGGCCATCGTCAAGGCGGCGGATATCGGCCGGACCGCAATTGACCCCCTGCCGTAACAATCCCATAATCGCGCAGGAAAGTTCTCAAGAATCAGCGCCGAATGACGTGCTTGGGGAGGCCGAGATTTTCCACATGCCAACGGATCAGCAAACAGACCAGCAGCGGACACGCGCTCCGGGCGCGGCTTCGGCTGCTCGCCATTGCCGGCGCCATGGCCGTCGCACTCAGCTTCTCGTTTGCCGATGCGCTGGCGCAGGGCTGGTGGCCCTGGTCGCAGCCGGAGCAGCAGCAGCGGCCCCTGCCGCGCGAGCCGATGCGGCCAGGTGGCCCGGGCGGTCCAGCTGGACCTGGCGGGCCGGGCGGACCCCGGACCCGGCGGTGGGCCGTCCCGGCCGCAGGGGCCGTCTCCAGGGCCAGGGCCGCAGCAGCAGGGCTACGGTCAGCGCTCGGCCAGCAACCTCTGCCTGCAGCTCGAGCAAAGGCTGGTCGCCGAGACGCAAGGCGGCGCCCAGAGCCGCGACCAGCTGCCCGCATCGAGAGCGACATGCGCAACCTCGACCGCAGCTACCAGCAGGCGCAGAGCGCCATCAACCGCGCCGACTGCTACGACACGTTCCTGTTCTCCAAGACGCTGCGCAACACGCCGCGCTGCAAGCAGCTGCCACCGACGCGGAGAACATCAAGCGGCAGCTCGCCGACCTCGACGCGCAGCGCAGCCAGATCATGGGCACGCGCGACCGCTCGTTCCAGGACGACATCATCCGCGAGCTGGCCCGCAACAACTGCGGCCCGCAGTATTCGCAGGAGGCGCGCCGGCGCGATTCCTCCAAGAACCCGTTCGCGGCGCTGTGGGGCGAGGAACCCTCCGAGGCGCCGCGCGGCGGCGGCAACCAGTTCGGCAACCTGCCGTTCGCCACCTACCGCACGCTGTGCGTGCGCCTGTGCGACGGCTATTACTTCCCGGTCAGCTTCTCGACGCTGCCCAACCACTTCCAGCGCGACTCGGAGCTGTGCCAGTCGCAATGCGCGGCACCGGCCGATCTGTTCTACCACCAGAACCCCGGCGGGGCGGTCGAGCAGATGGTGTCGGTCAACTCGCAGCAGCCCTACACCAGCCTGAAGACCGCATGGCGCTACCGCAAGGAATACGTGCAGGGCTGCTCGTGCAAGGAAGCCGAATACAACGCGCAGTTGACCGGCGACCGCAAAGCCGAAGCTCCCGCCACGCCGACCACCGGTAAAGGCTCGACGGCCCGCCTCGACCCGCGCTAGGTCTTGCCGACCAGCGACGCTTCGGCGTCCACCCGACGAGAGCTGTGCATGACGCCTGCCGAGACCATCGGCCCCGACCGGATTGCGCAGCTGATCGAGCTGTGCGCCGATCGGCATCGACGACTTCTCGGCCCTGCGCTACCTGTACGCCAAGTCGCTGATCGCGCAGACGGCCGCATGCGGTCTCCGACGAGCAGGCCGCCGCGCTGATCCGGCTGATCTACTCGCCCGACTACACCGACCTCGTCATGGACGAGGAGGTCGTCGGCGCCTGGCTCGACGGCGAGCTGGTCGGCTCTGCCGCCTGGCATCCCGGCCGCGAGCCGGCCGGCGTCGCCCGCCTCGGCCCGGTATTCGTTCGCCATCCGCGCTTCGGCATCGGCCGCCGCCTGCTGGCGGAGGTGGAGGCGCGCGCGCACCGCTCGGGCTTCCGCCAGTTCGCCACCTGGTCCACCATCGAGGCCGTGCCCTTCTTCGAGCGCCACGGCTACGAAGTCACCTCGCGCGGCGCCAAGGCCTTCGCGCCCGGCCACCTGCTGCCCGTCACCTTCCTGCGCAAGGACGTGGCTGACGCGCTACGCGCATCCCGGCGTAGGTTGGGCAAGCGAAGCCAGACCTGCACACAGGTTCTGCACCTCGGTCGCGTTGGGTCGGCGCTTCGCTTGACGCCAACCAACTGCCGGAGCGCGTGGCGATCACCGCCCCAGCACCATCAGCCCGCACGCCACGGCCAGCACCCACGTCGGCGCCGCGAGTCCCAGCGCCACCAGCAGCACCGTCGACACGATCGGCACGGCATAGGACAGCACGCCCAGCAACGACACGTCGCCGTTCTTCATGCCGATGTCCCACAGCAGGAAGGCCGCGCCCACCGGGCCGAGCCCGAGCGCCGCCAGCGCCAGCCACGCCGTGGCGCCGTCCGGCCAGATCCACTGCTCGAACAGCCAGCTGCAGACGAAGGCGAGCACCGAGGTCGCCAGGCACGACACCGCGACGCTCTCGCTCGGCACCGCCGCGAACAGCCGCGACGCCACCGAATAGCTCGACCACACCAGCGCGCAGCCGAACGCCAGCGCGAAGCCGACCACGCTGCGCGCATCGGCCATCCCGGCCCCGAGCTTCGGCCACACCAGCAGCGACGCCGCCAGCAGGCCCAGCAGCGCACCCAGCCACATGGCTCGTCCGCAGGCGGTTGCCCGGCAGCAGCCCCGAGAACAGCACGATGAACAGCGCCCACAGCGAGCAGATCAGCTGCGCCTCCGCCGGCGGCGCCAGCCGCAGCGCGGCAAAGTAGAGCGAGTGGTAGCCGAACAGTCCGTAGACGCCCAACGCCAGCGAGGCCGGCGTCGGCCGCATCAGGTGCGCCCGCCCCCGCACCACCGCCGCCAGCGCCACCACGCTGCCGCCGATCGCAAAGGCAATCGCCGTCGTCTCGAACGGCGGGATGGCGCCCGTCAGCACCGTCAGGGTGGCCAGCGTCGCCCACAGCAGGATGGCGCCCGCCCCCAGCATCGTTGCCAGCCTAACCCGCCGACACGCGTTCCCCGCTCCCCTGCCTTGCGCTAGCACCCACATCTGCCGCGTTGCGCGAATCCGGCCGCAAGCCCTAATGTCCAGCCATGCCGGATGCAATCACCGATACGCTGAAAATCGCCCTCGCCCAGCTCAACCCGACGGTCGGCGACCTCGCGGGCAACACCGACAAGCTGCGCAAGGCGCGTGCGCAGGCCGCCGCCGAGGGCGCCGACCTCATCGTGCTGCCCGAGCTGTTCATCACCGGCTATCCGCCCGAGGACCTGGTGCGCAAGCCGGCCTTCGCGGCGGCTGCCCGCGCGGCGTCGAAGCCGTCGCCAAGGACACCGCCGACGGCGGCCCCGGCGTGCTGGTCGGCACCATCTGGGCCGAGGACGGCAAGCTCTATAACGCGGCCGCGCTGCTCGATGCCGGCCGCGTGCAGGGCGTGCGCTTCAAGGTCGACCTGCCCAACTACGGCGTGTTCGACGAAAAGCGCGTGTTCGACATCGGCCCGATGCCGGGTCCGGTCAGCTTCCGCGGCGTGCGCATCGGCGTGCCGATCTGCGAGGACATCTGGCAGGACGAGGTCTGCGAGTGCCTGCAGGAGACGGGCTCCGAGATGCTGATCTCGCCCAACGGCTCGCCCTTCGACTGGCCCAAGCCCGACCTGCGCATGAACGTGGCCGTGGCCCGCGTCACCGAGACCGGCCTGCCGCTGCTGTACGTCAACCAGGTCGGCGGCCAGGACGAGCTGGTGTTCGACGGCGCCTCCTTCGTGCTCAACGCCGATTGCACGCTCGCCGTGCAGATGCCGGCCTGGGAGGAGGCGGTCACCCTCGTCACCATGCAGCGCAGCAACGGCGGCTGGCGCTGCGAGACCGGCCCGCGCGCGTCCATCGACGACGACAAGGAGTTGGCCGCCTACCACGCCTGCATGCTGGGCCTGCGCGACTACGTCGACAAGAACGGCTTTCCGGGCGTCGTGCTGGGCCTCTCGGGCGGCATCGATTCCGCCCTCGTCGCCGCGCTCGCCACCGACGCGCTCGGGCCTGAGCGCGTGCACTGCGTGATGCTGCCCTATCGCTACACCTCCAACGTCAGCCTCAGCGACGCCGCCGAATGCGCCAAGGCGCTGGGCGTGCGCTACGACATCGTGCCGATCGCCGAGCCCGTGGAAGGCTTCAGCAAGGCGCTCGCCAAGATGTTCGAGGGCCGCGCCCCCGACATCACCGAGGAGAACATCCAGTCCCGCGTGCGCGGCACGGCGCTGATGGCCATCTCCAACAAGTTCGGCGGCATGGTGGTGACCACCGGCAACAAGAGCGAGATGTCGGTCGGCTACGCCACCATCTACGGCGACATGAACGGCGGCTTCAATCCCATCAAGGACCTCTACAAGATGCAGGTCTACGCCCTCTCGCGCTGGCGCAATGCGCACGTGCCGAAGGGGGCCAAGGGGCCGGGCGGCGTGGTGATCCCCGACAACATCATCACCCGGCCGCCGACCGCCGAGCTGCGCGACAACCAGACCGACCAGGACTCGCTGCCGCCCTACGAGGTGCTGGACGACATCCTCGAGTGCCTGGTCGAGAAGGAGATGCCGCTCGCCGCCATCGTGGCGCGCGGCCATGCGCCCGACGTCGTGAAGAAGATCGAGCGCCTGCTCTACATCGCCGAGTACAAGCGCCGCCAGGCCGCCCCCGGCGTCAAGATCACCGCCCGCAACTTCGGCCGCGACCGCCGCTACCCCATCACCAACAAATTCCGCGAACCGCTTTAGCGGCGGGCGCTGCGGACGATCCACGTCATCCTCCGGCTGCTGCACCTTGGGCTGTCCGAGGGTTCCGGGACCAGCGTCCGCAGCCTGGTTCGCGATGGCCGGCGGTCGGGCCAGTCGCCGGACGCATCGGGCGCAGCGGTAGTCGCCCTTGGCACGCCTATGCGAAGTCTCCGCCAAGCGGGGCCCGCCGGCCTGCTACCTGTCTCCCGTTGAAACAGGCAGCCGGCGCAGCGACCCGAAATGGGCTGCCGCCCGCATAAGCCTATGGAGGACGATCCCATGAAGTCAGCCAACCAGATCCTCGCCGAGAAACTGGCCGACAAGGAACTCCAGATCGCCGATCTCCTGGCCGCCAACGAGCAGCTTGAGCTGCGCCTGGAGGAGGTATCCGACGAGGTGGCCGCGCTCAGGCAGTGCCCGGCCCAGCCCGTCGCCATGCGCCGCATCCACGACGAAGGCGACGAAGCCAACGGCGCCGCCCTTTGGCACTAGGGGTTATCGCTACCCCGCGGCGGCGCCCGACTTCTCGCTGTTGCGTTCGCGCTTGGCCACTTTGGCGGTGCGTTTCAGCGCATTGGTCGCCTTCCTCTGCTTGGCCTGAATGCGCTTGCGGCGATTGTCCGACATCTTGGGCATGGGTCTCTCCGGTTACGAATTTGGCCGGCACCATATAGCGAAGCGTTGCCGAAGTCGCGACGTTCCTTGCGCAGGCCCCTTCAGGCGCGCGGCTTCAGCTTCAGGTACGAACGCAGCGTGAACGGGCGATGCCGATAGCGCATGTCCGCGATCACCCACGCGGCGCCCGACTGCTGGAACTCGAAGTCGATCGTGCGGACCGCATCGAAGTTCTTGAACTGCGCGCGCACCACCGCGCTCCCGCCGTCCCGTCCAAAGGCTCGATCACCAGATTGCTGAGCTTGCAGTCCTGGCCGTCGATGAAGATGTCGAAGTCGACCTGGCTCTTGTGCAGGCGGGTCAGATAGCGATCGGCGATCGGCTTGTCGAACACCTCGCGCATGAATTTGTCGGTGTAGGGCGGCGCCACGTCCGCGCCGTTACAGAACACCGTCACCTGCTCGTAGATCTTCTTGACGATGTCGGCGGGCGGCGTCTGCGCCGCGGCCTGGCCCGCCGCGAACATCGTCAGGGTGGGCAGAACGTAGAGCCAGGTGGTCCGCAGCATGGTCAGTTTCCCGCAGGGTAGGTGAACGGTCTGATCGCGGTTAACCGGCCGGCTGGCCGCGGACAAGTCCGCTCTGCCGACTTGGTATACGCACCTCTACCCGTCATCCCGGACGCGATGCTTGCATCGCGATCCGGGACCTCCCGCCACCTTTGCCGCACGAGGTCCCGGATAGTCTCGCCCCGGCTCTCGGGCCGGGCTCGGCTTCCGGGATGACGGGTGTATTCGGGCTGGACTACTTGGCCGGCAGCGTGCCCGAGAAGTCCTTCACCAGCTCCTCGGCCTTGGCCTTCTCGATGCCGGCCTTCTGCAGCTGGCCGCGATACTCCTCGATCAGGGCCGTGCGCCGCTGGGCCACGGAGGGCTGCGTGACGCTGCGCGTCGCCACCACCTCGGCCTTGGGATAGACCCGGCTCATGAAGGTCCGGTCGCCGTCCGAGATCTCGTAGTTGGGCTGCACGAAGCAGGGGCTGCCCTGGCCCGTCTTGAAGATCCACGGCGGCAGGCTGTAGTGCATGATCGACTTGCGGTCGACCTCGCTGGCGTTCAGCTCCGCCGACGCCGAGTACGGGATGAAATTGCTGAGCGCCTTCTCGCGCGACCAGCCGAGCAGCGCGCCATAGGCCAGCAAGGCCTCCTCGTTATATTCCACGCCGCAGTTGCCCTTCGGGCTCTGGTGCTCGTGCAGCATGCCGAGCGCATGACCGAACTCGTGCATGGTCAGGCGGCGCGCTTCGGCCTCGGGGATCGGCAGCTCGTCGCGGCCGATGTCGCCGAGGTTCATCGAATGCGCGACCTTGCGGCTGTTGGTGCCGAGCTGCGACCAGTAGCCGGCCGCCGCACCCTTCTCGACGAAGTCGATCTTGATGCCTTCGCTGTTGTCGCCCTGGCAGGAGCGCGGATTGTCCTTGTCGCCGAAGTCGAGCACGACGTTGGCGTAGTTCATCCACTCGCTGGCGTGCTTGGCGACCCGCACGCGCGCCTTCTGCGTGCCGGCCCGGAAACACACCTTCACCGTCTCGCCCGGCCGCCAGGTGATCGACCTGACGACCACGCCTCTGACAGCGGCCCGTGCCGGCGCCGGGATGTCACCTGGCACGAAGCGCGTCAGCGCCGGATAGCCGGCCGTCCCGAACGCTGCGGTGCATAGCGGCTCCGGACCGACCTCGACCTTCTGTTGCGCCATGGCGGGAATGGAGGACGTGGCGAGTACGGCAATCGCTGCAAGACCGAGATGGCGCTGCATATATGACCCCCTGCGTACAAATTCGGCGCCCAAGGCCGCCACACTATTGGAAGGGCGCCCGGGCCCTGTCAATCCAGGGGCGCGCCCTGCCGCGGAGAACGGCAGGGCAAGCTGGCAGGCGATTGTTTCGCAATGATGGCGCGGCCTGATCGCGCTGCGCGGTCGCAGGTCGGCAAGCGTGCATGGGTGCCCGCCTACGCGGGGATGACGCCAGTGCGGGTGCGACGCCGCACAACGCGTCATTCCCGCGAAGGCGGGCGCTCACGTCTCTGACCCAACCTACGCCGCGCACGCGTCGACGGTCCGCCCTACTCCGCAGCCGCGCGCTTGCCGCTGCCCGCCCGCTCCGCCTTCAGGTGCTCGGCGATGCGGAAGGCCAGCTCCAGCGCCTGCCCCGCGTTGAGGCGCGGATCGCAGCCGGTGTCGTACTGGCGCGCGAGGTCGGCCTCCGAGATCTCGCGTGGCGCCGCCGGTGCATTCCGTCACGTTCTGCCCCGTCATCTCCACGTGCACGCCGCCGGCATAGCTGCCCTCGGCACGGTGGATGGCGAAGAACTGCTCGACCTCGCTGACGATGCTGTCGAACGGCCGCGTCTTGTAGCCGGTCGCCGCCGTCACCGTGTTGCCGTGCATGGGATCGCACTCCCACACCACCGTGCGGCCGGCCTTCTGCACCGCCCGGATCAGCTTGGGCAGATGCTTGTCGATCTTGCCCGCGCCGAACCGGCCGATCAGCGTCAGGCGCCCCGGCTCGTTACTTGGGTTCAGGATATCGATGAGCCGCAGCAGCTCGTCGGCCTCCAGCGACGGGCCGCATTTCAGCCCGATCGGATTGACGATGCCCCGGCAGTATTCGACGTGCGCCCCGTCCGGCTGGCGCGTGCGGTCGCCGATCCACAGCATGTGCCCGCTGGTGGCGACGTAGGCGCCCGAGCTCAGCAGCTCGTCGCGCCGGGTCAGCGCCTGCTCGTAGCTCAGCAGCAGCGCCTCGTGGCTGGTGTAGAAGCTGGTGGTGCGCAGCGCCAGCGTGTTCTCCGCCGACATGCCGAGCAGCCGGTTCACCTCCACCGTGCGCTTGATCTCGTCGGCCAGCGCGTCGTAGCGCGCCTCGACCGGCGTGCCCTCCATGAACTTCAGTTCCCAGCGGTGCGCGTTGTCGAGCGAGGCGTAGCCGCCATCCAGCAGCGCGCGCAGGAAATTGAGCGTCGCCGCCGACTGCCGGTAGGCCTGCAGCTGGCGCTGCGGATCGGGAATGCGCGCCTCGGGCGTGAACTCCGGCCCGTTGACGATGTCGCCGCGATAGCTCGGCAGCTCGACGCCGCCCTGCTTCTCGACGTTGGACGAACGCGGCTTGGCGAACTGTCCCGCCACGCGCCCCACCTTCACCACCTGGCTGTTGCCGGCGAAGGTCAGGATCAGCGCCATCTGCAGGAACAGCTGGAAATAGTCGCGGATGTAGTCGGTCTTGTGCTCCTTGAAGCTCTCGGCGCAATCGCCGCCCTGCAGCAGGAAGCCGTTGCCGGCCGCCACGTCGGCCAGCTTGGTCTTCAGGTCCTGCACCTCCTTGATAAAAACCAGCGGCGGAAAATTGCGCAGGTCGGCCGTCACCGCTTCGAGGGCTGCCGGGTCCGGATACTCCGGCACCTGGACGATCGGCTTGGATGTCCAGCTGTCTGGCGTCCACGGCGCTGGCATGGCACAACTCCTCGGCGACAAGCCCGCCCTCCGACGGCTCGGCCAGCCGGCGGGCGGGAATTCCACAATGTCCGTATGCACTGCGGCCGGCCTTATACGGCGAAAGCCGCGCTCACCGCCAGTTTACCGGCGCGCCCATTGCCAACCTCGCAGCATGCCGCATAAGTTGACGTTAACGTCAACTTATCGCGAGAGCCAGCACCATGCTCGATGTGCCCACATCGAAATGCGCCGCCGGAGCCCGCAGCTCCGGTCTGACCAGTCACGATGCCGCCGACGGCATCGAGCTCGCCGCCACCCTGTTCGAGCCCGCCGGCATCGCCGCCAGCCGACGCCCCGCTGATCGTCATCGGCTGCGCCGCCGGCGTCCCGAGCCGCTACTACGCGCGCTTCGCCGCCTACCTGGCCGACCGCGGCCATCCCGTGCTGACCTTCGACTATCGCGACATCGGTCTGTCGCGGCGCGGCTCGCTGCAAGGCTCGCCCATCCGCATGCGCGACTGGTGCGCCATCGACACGCCGGCCGTGATCGACTGGGCCGTCCGCACCTATCCCGACCGGCCCTGCACTGGATCGGCCACAGCCTGGGCGGCTTCGCCACCGGCCTCGCGCACAACAACACGCGCATCGCCCGCCAGCTCAGCGTCGCCACGCTCAGCGGCTACTGGGGCCGCATGTCGAGCCCCGAGCGCTATCGCGTCCGCTTCCTGATGGGCTCGGTGGCACCGATCGTCGTGCGTCTCGCCGGCTATTTCCCCGGCTGGCTGATGGGCGGCGAGGACATGCCGGGACCCGCCTTCCTCGAATGGACCCGCTGGTGCATGGAGCCCGAATTCATATTCGGCGACCCGACCCTGACGGAGGTCAGCATACCTCGCCCAGTTCCGCGCCCCCATCCGCTTCGCCCAGATCGAGGACGACGTCTGGGGCACGCCGGCCGCCGTCGAGCACCTTGCCAGCCACTTCACCGGCCAACGTCGAGCGATCGACCTGGCGCATCCGCCTCGCCGATGGTGGCGGCCAGCCCATCGGCCACCACGGCTTCTTCCGCGAGCGAATTCCGCGCCACGCTCTGGCCCGCCGCCTACGCCTGGCTGGCGGGCAAGCGATCGACCTGGCATTCACCCCTCTCCCCGTCCTTACGGGGAGAGGGCGGGGTGAGGGGCAGCACAGCTTGCTCCGCCGAGCATCGGCCTGCTGCGACCGCTCACCCTAGCGCCTCATCCCCATCGGACATGTCCGGGGAGAGGGGACACGTCGCGGCCTCCAGCTATGGCGCACCCCCGATTCATGCCACCATGCCGGCATGCCCCTGAAGGACCCCTCGTTCACCATCGGCATCGAGGAGGAATACCTTCTCGTCGAGCGCGCCAGCCGCGACCTGGTGCGCGAGATGCCGCACGGCCTGTTCGAGGCCGCCAGCAAGGCGCTGGGCGACCAGGTGGCGCGCGAGTTCCTGAAATCGCAGATCGAGGTCGGCACCAGCGTGCACCGCTCGCCTCGGCGGCGGGCGCGGAGCTGGCCCAGCTGCGCAAGGCCGTCGCGCGACGTGGCCTGCCGAGTACGACCTCGCCCCCATCGCCGCCTCGACCCACCCGTTCGCCCGCTGGAGCACCCAGCAGCCGACCGAGCGCGAGCGCTACCAGTCGCCTCGCCCAGGACCTCGCCGGCGTCGGCCGCCGCCTGGTGATCTGCGGCATGCACGTGCACGTCGGCATCGAGGACGACGAGTTGCGCATCGACCTGTTCAACCAGGCGCGCTACTTCCTGCCGCACCTGCTGATGCTGTCCACCTCCTCGCCGTTCGCCGAAGGCGAGGACACCGGCCTCAAGAGCTACCGCCTCGCCGCCTACCAGGAGCTGCCGCGCACCGGCATGCCCGGCCGCTTCGAGGGCTGGGCCGAGTACACGCAGACCGTCGACCTGCTGGTGCGCAACGGCGTCATCGAGGACGCCAGCAAGATCTGGTGGGACGTGCGGCCGTCCGTCGCGCTTCCCGACGCTGGAGATGCGCGTCACCGACGTGTGCACCCGGCTCGAGGACGGCGTGTGCGTCGCCGCCATGTACGTGTGCATCCTGCGCATGCTGTTCCGCCTGCGCCGCTCCAACCAGACCTGGCGGCAGTATCCGCTGTTCCTGCTGGCCGAGAACCGCTGGCGCGCCCAGCGCTACGGCGTGAAGGGCACCCTGTTCGATCTCGGCAAGGGCGAGCTGGTGCCCTTCGGCGACCTCGTCGAAGAGCTGCTCGTCATGCTGCGCGAGGATGCCGAGGCGCTCGGCTGCGTGGCCGAGCTGGAGCACGCCCGCACCATCGTCGCCCGCGGCACCAGCGCCGACCGCCAGGTCGCCCACTACACCAAGCTGCTCTCCCAGGGCCTGTCGCCCCCCGACGCCCTCAAGGGCGTCGTCGACCACCTGATCGCCGAAACCGCCGGCGAAAGCGCCGTCGCCTCACCCGCCCGCAAGAAGCGCGCCCGGCGGTAGCGCAGCTCTTCGCCTCCCCCTGCATCGAATGCGCGCATTCGATGCGCACGAGGGGGAGGAAGATGCGTCCGCGGCTTAGGCTGGCAATCGCCGACCGCGCGCCTTGCTCCAACAGCCAGCCTAAGCCGCTGGACGCATCAGGTGGGGGTGACCGGCGGCATGTGCGGCGCCACCACCCCCACCAGGAATGCCATCGAGCTTAGCTCGCTGGTCGCGTTCGCTCGGACCGCGTCGCAGATGAGCGAGCTAAACTCGTGGCATTCCGCCTCCCCCCTCGTGCGTGACGATGGCCTGAGTCCGGCCCTCGTCACAGGGGGAGGAAGACGGTGGGTGCGCGTGGAGTGCCACGAGTTGGCTCCACCGAACATCGGCTAGGCGCCAGCCGCTAACCTAACCCGCCGCGCCCTTACCTCCAGCGCCTGTCCCGCTACCCTTTCTGCGCCGCGCCCGGCGCGCCAGCATGTTGAGGCCTTCCACGGCCACCGAGAAGGCCATCGCGGCGTACACGTAGCCCTTGGGCACATGCGCGCCGAAGCCCTCGGCCATCAGCACCATGCCGATCATCAGCAGGAAGCCCAGCGCCAGCATGACCACGGTCGGATTGGCGCTGATGAAGTTCGACAGCGGCGTCGCCGCCAGCAGCATGACCAGCACCGCCACCACCACCGCGATGACCATGATCGGCAGATGCGGCGTCATGCCGACGGCCGTGATGATGCTGTCGATCGAGAACACCAGGTCCAGCAGGATGATCTGGCCCATCGCCGCCGCGTAGCCGAGCGTCGCCTGCCGGCCGTTGAACAGGTCGGGACCCGGATCGGGGTCGACGCGATGGTGGATCTCCTTGGTGGCCTTCCACACCAGGAACAGGCCGCCGGCGATCAGGATCAGGTCGCGCCAGGAAAAGGCGTGGCCGAACACGCTGAAGATCGGCGTGGTCAGCGTGACGATGATGGCGATCGTGCCGAGCAGGGCCAGCCGCAGGATCAGCGCCAGCCCGATACCCACCCGGCGGGCGCTGGCGCGCTGCTCCTCGGGCAGCTTGTTGGTCAGGATGGCGATGAAGATCAGGTTGTCGATGCCGAGCACGACCTCCATCGCGATCAGCGTCACCAGCGCCACCCAGGCGGTGGGGTCGGCAGCAAGCGTCAGAAGGGAGTCCATGACGGCGGATGTGTCTCCATGCTCGGGACTGGCGTGCACAGTGCACGGCCCAGCCGCAAATTGCCAGATTCGAGCACAAGCAGCTGGTGGATGGCCGTCAGCGCCCGGCCCAGCACCGTCTGCAGCGCCGGCAGGAACTCGCGGTAGTGATCGATGACGACGCTGGCGCCCAGCTCGCGCATCGGCCGCGGCGTATAGCCGAAGCTGACCCCGATGCACGGCACGTGCGCGGCGATCGCGGTCGCCACATCGACCTCGCTGTCGCCGACCATCACCGCCCGCTCGATGCTGCCGCCCGCCAGCGCCACCGTGTCGCGCAGATGTCCGGGGTCCGGCTTGAAGACGGTGAAGGTGTCGCGACCGGCAATGGCGCCGAAGCGATCCGCGAGCCCGAGCTGCTCCAGCAGCGAGCGCGACAGGTCCTCGAACTTGTTGGTGCAGACCGCCAGCCGCGCACCCTGCTTTAGCAACGCGTCGAGCACATCCGGAACGCCCTCAAATGGCCTGCTCAACGCCGCAACATTGGCCGCATAGTAGGGGAAGAACAGCTCGTGCAGCCGGGTGACTTCGGCCTCGGGCTTGCCGACGCCATGCAGGCGCAGACCTGCCTCGATCATGGCGCGCGAGCCGCGGCTGATGAACGGGTGCAGAGCCTGCGGGGGAATGGGCGCGAGCCCGATTTGCTCAAACACGTGATTGGCCGCGGCCGCCAGGTCGGGCGCGGTGTCGACGAGCGTGCCGTCGAGGTCGAAGACGATGGTGCAGTCGCTGAGGTCGGTGTGCATGGGGGATCGTTGGAGTGGAAGGAAGCGCGCACGCTATTGCTGTTTCAGCATCCTGTCACCGCCGGTTTCGAATTCGCCGCATTCGGCAATTCGTCACGCAACAGTCATCGATAGGTCCGGATGCAGGCGCCGCCTGCCGCAAACTTGGGCATCGGCCCCCAGATACGACGCTGTCCGTGGCGACCGCGCAACGCGGCGCGGTGAAGCGGGCGCGTGAGGCAAGGCCGCGCTGTCCCGCCGCTGCCGGCAGGGCTACCAACACGGAACTCGAAGTTTATTCCATGAGGGCATCGGTGTATTTGCGTTCGGTGCTTGGCGTACGGGGGCGATTGGCTGGCTGCCGCGCGGCCGTTGTCATCCTGGCGCTGTGCTGCGTGTCCGTGACGAGCGCCCACGCTCAACCGGCCGACATCTGGACGCGCTCGATCCTGGACGAGGTGCGCCTCGGCGTGCTGGCCCACGACATCGAACCCAGCTCCAACGAGAGCGGCGTCGACTTCAATATCGAGTTGCTGTTCAAACGCCCGGCCGCCACCTACCGCTCCTCGCTCGCCAACATTCTCCTGCGCCCCCGCTTCCACGTCGGCACCTCGATCAACCTCGACGGCGACACCAATCAGCTCTACGCCGGCCTGACCTGGGACATGCCGCTGGCGCCGAAATGGACGCTCGAGGTGTCGTTCGGCGGCGCCCTGCATGACGGGCCGACCGACGCCTCCGGCGCGCACTCGTACGGCTGCGCGCTGAACTTCCGCGAGTCCATCTCGCTCGGCTACCAGGTGTCGGACCGCTGGCGCGTGTACGGCACCGTCACGCACATGTCGAACGCCGGCCTGTGCGACTTCAACAGCGGCCTGACCAGCGCCGGCGTGCGCTTCGGCTACACGCTGAATTGACCGTCGCGCGCGCTCGTTCCGCCCCCTGTTCCGCGCTCGAATCAGCGCTATCCGGCACGGCTGCGCTGCAGGCTGCGGCTTGCTTGCGCCTGTGCGCGGGCCTACACAGTCAGCAGCATCGAGACGGGCGCTAACCCAAGCGGAGCTGCTCATGGACAAGCCCACCATTCATCGCCAAGAACCAGTGCTACGTCGACGGCCAGTGGGTCGGCGAGCCCAAGCTGCCGGTCACCAACAAGGCCACCGGCGACATCATGGCCCGCGTGCCCGAGTTCGGCGAGGCCGAGACCCGCGAGGCCATCGCCGCCGCCAACCGCGCCTTCCCGAAATGGTCCAAGATGCTGGCCAAGGACCGCTCCAAGCTGGTGCGGCGCTGGTACGACCTGATCGTCGAGCACGCCAACGAGCTGGCCCTGCTGCTCACCAACGAGCAGGGCAAGCCGCTGGCCGAGGCCAAGGGCGAGATCCTGTACGCGGCCGGCTTCATCGAGTTCTTCGCCGAGGAAGCCAAGCGCATCAACGGCGAGACCATCCCGACCTTCAAGTCGGATGCGCGCATCGTCGTCATCAAGCAGCCGGTCGGCGTGGTGGCGGCCATCACGCCCTGGAACTTCCCGGCCGCCATGATCACCCGCAAGGCCGGCCCGGCGCTCGCCGTCGGCTGCACCATGGTGCTCAAGCCCGCCTCCGAGACGCCGCTCACCGCGCTGGCGCTCGCCGCACTGGCCGAGAAGGCCGGCATCCCCAAGGGCGTGTTCAACGTCATCACCGGCAAGGCCAGCGCGATCGGCAAGGAGCTGACCTCCAACCCGACCGTGCGCATGCTCACCTTCACCGGCTCCACCGAGATCGGCCGCACCCTGATGGCGCAGTGCGCGCCGACCATCAAGAAGCTCGGCCTCGAGCTCGGCGGCAACGCGCCCTTCATCGTCTTCGACGATGCCGACCTCGACAAGGCCGTGCAGGGCGCGATCGCCTCCAAGTACCGCAACGCCGGCCAGACCTGCGTGTGCGCCAACCGCATCTACGTGCAGGACCAGGTCTACGACGCCTTTGCCGACAAGCTCGCGGCCGAGGTGAAGAAATTGAAGGTCGGCCCCGGCATCGAGGAGGGCGTCACCACCGGTCCGCTGATCAACAAGGCAGCCGTCGAGAAGGTCGAGGAGCACGTGGCCGACGCCCTGAAGGGCGGCGCGCGCGTCATCCTGGGCGGCAAGCGGCATGAGCGCGGCGGCAACTTCTTCCAGCCGACCATCCTGGCCGACGTCACCTCGCAAATGCTGATCGCGCGCGAGGAAACCTTCGGCCCCGTGGCGCCGCTGTTCCGCTTCAAGACCGAGGAGGACGTGATCGCCATGGCCAACGACACGCCGTTCGGTCTCGCCGCCTATTTCTACGCGCGCGACGTCGGCCGGGTCTGGCGCATCGCCGAGGCGCTGGAATGCGGCATCATCGGCATCAACGAGGGCATCATCTCCAGCGAGGTCGCCCCCTTCGGCGGCGTCAAGGAATCCGGCGTCGGCCGCGAAGGCTCCTCGCACGGCGTCGAGGAATACCTCGAGATGAAGTACCTGCTGATGGGCGGGCTGTAGTCGATCACGCCGGCTGGTCTGCCCTTCTCCCCTTGGGGAGAAGGTGCCCCGAAGGGGCGGATGAGGGGGCCTTCGTTCGAATGAAGTCGCCCCTCACCAGTTCGGCCAAATGACTTAGGGCCGCCTCGGCAACGTCATTGACCGTCTCTCGGTCGAGGCGGCGCCCCTAAGTCATGGCCTCACGTCCTCTCCCCCGAAGGGGAGAGGGGAACGCAGCGGGAGCTACATGAGCGCAGACACCTGGAAGCAGCAGGCCGCCGAGCGGGCCCTGCAGTTCGTCGAGGACGGCATGTCGCTCGGCCTCGGCACCGGCTCGACGGCGGCACGCTTCGTCGACCTGGTGGGGCAGCGCGTCAAGGCCGGCCTGAAGGTCAAGTGCGTGCCGACCTCCGAGGCGACGCGCGCGCAGGCCGAGCGGCTCGGCATTCCGCTGACCACGCTCGATGACACGCCGTTCCTCGACCTCACCGTCGACGGCGCCGACGAGATCGACGGCCAGCTGCGCCTCATCAAGGGCGGCGGCGGCGCGCTGCTGCGCGAGAAGATCGTGGCCACCGCCTCGCAGCGCATGGTCGTCATCACCGATGCGTCCAAGGTGGTGGTCACGCTCGGCAAGTTCCCGCTGCCCGTCGAGGTGGTCCGCTTCGGCCTCGCCGCCACCCGCAACATGGTCGAGGTGCTGGCGGCCGACGCCGGCTGCGAAGGCGAGGTCAAGCTGCGGCTGGCCGCCGACGGCCGGCCGTTCGAGACCGACAGCGGCAACCTCATCCTCGACTGCGCCTTCGGCCAGATTGCCGACCCCGAGGCGCTGGAGGACGCGCTGAAGCTGGTGCCGGGCGTCGTCGAAAGCGGCCTGTTCCTCGGCATCGCCGACGCCGCCGTCATTGCCGGCCCGGACGGCGTCGTCGTGCTCGACCGCGACGCCGACGGTGACGACACCTGAGAGCCGCGCGAACCCCGCAGCCAAAAGGAGCAACGCATGCAGCTTCGCGCTCGCATTCTGGTCGTCGCTTTCCTCGCCCTGGCGTGGCCCGCCATGTTGCCGGCCCAGGCACAGCACAGGCGCCCGATCCCGACCGGCTGGCGGCGGCCAAGGAGATGATGGACGCATCGCGCGTCGAACGGCAGTTCGAGCAGGTTATTCCCGTCCTGCTGAACCACCTGAAGGACAGCTTCCGCCGCGTGGCCCCCGATCGGCGCGACATCATCGATAACGTCTTCGAGCAGATGCAGTCCAAGTTTCTCAGCCGCCGCGCCGAGCTGCTGGACGAGATCGCCGGGCTCTACGCGCAGCGGCTGGAGGCGGCCGAGATGCGGGCCGTGGCCGCGTTCTACCGCTCTCCGGTCGGCACCAAGCTGATCGACGCGCAGCCGCAGATCATGCAGGACTCCATGCTGGCCGGCCAGCGCTGGGGCCAGCGCATCGGCAGCGAGATCGAGCAAGAGGCCCGCCGCGAACTGAAGCGGCGCGGCGTCGACTTGTAGCGGCCTGACGCGAGAGGACGGTGACGATGGCGCTCACGCTCTACTTTCATCCGCTGGCCTCGTTCTGCCACAAGGTGCTGATCGCCCTGTACGAGAACGACACGCCGTTCACGGGCCACATCGTCGACCTGATGGACGAAGGCTCCAGCGCCCGCTTCCTCGCCGTGTGGCCGGTCGGCAAGATGCCCGTGCTGCGCGACGAGAGCACCGACCGGACGATCCCGGAAACCAGCATCATCATCGAGTATCTCGACCAGCTCTACCCTGGCCGCCGTCCGCTGCTGCCCGTCGGCGAGGACGCCGCGCCTGGATGCGCGCCTGTGGGACCGCTTCTTCGATCTGTACGTCCAGGTCCCCATGCAGAAGATCGTCATCGATCGCCTGCGCGCCGAGGGCGAGCACGACCCGCGCGGCGTGGCCGAGGCACGCGACACGCTGCGCACCGCCTACGACATGCTCGAGCGGCAGCTGGCGGGCAAGACCTGGGCGATCGGCGAGGACTTCACGATCGCCGACTGCGCGGCCGCGCCGGCCCTGTTCTACGCCGGCATCGTCGCACCGTTCTCGCCAAGCCATCCCAACGTCGCCGCCTACTTCGCACGCCTGCTGGCACGCCCCAGCTTCAAGCGCGTCATCGCCGAAGCCCGCCCCTACTTCCAGTTCTTCCCCTTCAAGGACGACATGCCGCCCCACCTGCTCGAAGCCGGCGGCTGAGTTCCACCTCCCTCTCGAGGGGAGAGGGCTGCACGCCATCACGTAGGTTCGGGTGAAGCGGAGCGCAGACCCAACACTTGACGCCCCACGGCCCTTTGAATTGGGTCATCGCTGACGCTCGACCCAACCTACGCCCCGCCATCGCCAACAGCGCCTTTCGCTCGACCGCCGGCCTAAGCTCGCTGGACGCGCCGGGGTGCATGGCCACACAAGGCCCGTCAATTGTTCTTAAGCGTAGAGCTAGATCAACGGACTCGTGGCAGCCGAAATGCTTCCATCCCGGCCGATCTCGCTCTAAGGGTGTGGCATGAGCCTGAATTCGACTTCGACCTGTTCGTGATCGGCGCCGGCTCCGGCGGCGTGCGCGCGGCGCGCATCGCCGCGGGCCACGGCGCCAAGGTGGCGATCGCCGAGGAATTCCGCTACGGCGGCACCTGCGTGGTGCGCGGCTGCATCCCCAAGAAGCTGCTGGTCTACGCCAGCCGCTTCCGCGACGAGTTCGAGGACGCCGAAGGCTTCGGCTGGAGCCTGCGCACGCCCTCCTTCGACTGGCCGACCCTGATCGCCAACAAGGACAAGGAGATCGAGCGCATCTCCGGCGTCTACAAGGCCAACCTGGAGCGCTCGGGCGTCCAGCTGTTCTCGGCCCGCGCCGAGCTGATCGACCGCAACACGGTGCGCATCCAGCCGGGCGACCGCACGGTCACGGCCAAGACCATCCTGGTCGCCACCGGCGGCCGCCCCGTCGTGCCGGACCTGCCCGGCGCCGGCCACGCCATCACCTCCAACGAGGCCTTCCACCTCGACGCGCTGCCGTCCTCGATCGTGATCGTCGGCGGCGGCTACATCGCCGTGGAGTTCGCCGGCATCTTCAACGGCCTCGGCGCCGAGACCACGCTGCTCTACCGCGGCGAGAAGATCCTGCGCGGCTTCGACGAGGACCTGCGCGACGCGCTGACCCAGGAGCTGCTTGAAGCGCGGCATCGACGTGCGCTGCAATGCCCGCATCGCCTCGATCGACAAGGGCTGGTCGAGCCACACCGTCACGCTCGAGGACGGCAGCACCATCGAAGCCGACAAGGTCATGTTCGCCACCGGCCGCACGCCCAACACCGCCGGCCTCGGCCTGGAGGCCGCCGGCGTGAAGCTCGGCGAGCTCGGCGAAATCCTGGTCGACGAGCAGTCGCGCAGCTCGGTCGACAACATCTACGCCGTCGGCGACGTCACCGACCGCGTCAACCTCACGCCGGTCGCCATCCGCGAGGGCCACGCCTTCGCCGACACGCTGTACGGCAACAAGCCCGTCACCGTCGACCACGAGCTGATCCCGACCGCGCGTGTTCTCCACGCCCGAGATCGGCACCGTCGGCCTGCCCGAGCACATGGCCCGCGAGCGCCACGCCAAGGTCGATATCTACAAGGCCAGCTTCCGCCCGCTCAAGAACACCGTGTCGGGCCGCGACGAGCGCACGCTGATGAAGCTGGTCGTCGACGCCGACAGCGATCGCATCGTCGGCTGCCACGTGCTGGGGCCCGACGCCGCCGAGATCGTGCAGATGGCGGCCATCGCCATGCGCATGAAGGCCACCAAGGCCGACTTCGACAGCACCATGGCCCTGCATCCCAGCGCCGCCGAAGAGCTGGTGACCATGCGCGAGAAGTGGCAGCCGCCGGCCAAGCCCGCAGCGCCGAAAGCCAAGCCCAAGCGCGCGCCCAAGCGAGGCTACGATGAAACGTCTTGAAGGCCGCATCGCCCTGGTGACCGGCTCCGGCGCCGGCATCGGCCGAGGCGATCGCCGCAACGCTCGCCGGCGAAGGCGCCTACGTCTACGTCACCGACGTCGACGGCGCCGCCGCCGAGACCGTGGCCGGCCGGCTCGTCAAGTCCGGCGCCTCCGCCCGCGCGCTTGCCGTCGACGTGTCGCGCGGCCAGGACGTGTCGGCCATGATCCGCGAGGTCGAGAAGGGCCACGGCCGCCTCGACGTGCTGGTCAACAACGCCGGCCTCAACGTGCGCAGCGACTTCCGCCACCTCTCCGATGCCGACTGGGTCAAGATCCGCGAGGTCAATCTCGACGGCGTGGTGCGCGTCGCCCGCGACGGCTTCGGCCTGCTGAAGGCCTCGGGCCGCGGCTCGCTCGTCAACGTCGCCTCCATCATGGCCGAACGCGGACTGCGCCAGCTCACCGCCTATTCCGCCACCAAGGGCGCGGTCGTCGCGCTGACCAAGGGCCTCGCCGTCGAGTACGCGCCCTTCGACATCCGCGTCAACGCGCTGGCGCCGGGCTTCGTCGAAACCGCGCTGACCAAGCGGGCGCTCAGCAACCCCGGCATCCACAAGGCCCTGCTCGACCGCACGCTGCTGAAGCGCTTCGGCACCGCCGAGGACATGGCCAAGGCCGTCCTGTTCCTCGCCAGCGACGATGCCTCCTACATCACCGGCGCGGTGCTCGCCGTCGACGGCGGCATGTCCGCGGGCCTGTGACGCATCGAGCCAATGCTGGACCAGTTGGCCACCTCCGACGTCATGCCCGCGTCGCGTCGAAGACGCGCTCCGGCACGTAGGCGGGCACCCACGACACTAGCGATGAACTTCCGGTCGTGCGTGGATCTCCGCCTGCGCGGAGATGACGGAGCGATCGTACAATGCGAGCCGGTTTTTTGCGCACCGGACATACCTGCACTGCACCTAATCGGTGGACGGCACGCGGCACCAACAGCGCGGCTCACGTACAGCCCGGGCACCATGCGCACCACCGACTGGCTCCTGCTGTTCGCGCTCTCGGTCCTCTGGGGCCTTACCTACTTCTTCGGCGTCATCGCCACGCACAGCATCCCGCCGCTGACGCTGGTGCTGCTGCGCGTGTCACTGGCTGCCATGGTGCTGGTGCCGATCGTGCTGCTGATGGGCTTTCGCCTCCCCAGCACCCTCGCCACCTGGCGCGTCGCTGGCCATCCTGGCGATCCTCAACAACATCATCCCCTTCACGCTGATGTTCTACGGCCAGCCGCACGTGACGGGCGGCCTCGCCTCGGTCATCAACGCCACCACGCCCCTGTTCACGATCCTCGATCGCCCGCATCTTCGCGCAGGAGCCCCTCAGCGCGCGCCAAGATCGCCGGCGTGCTGCTGGGCCTCGCCGGCGTGGCCGTGCTGATGGGGCCGGCGGCCGCCAACATGCACGCCACCAGCCTGCTCGGCATGGCCTGCTTCGTCGGCGCGTCCATCTCCTATGGCGTCTCGGCGCTGTGGCTGCGCGGCTTCCGCGACACCCCGCCGATGGTATCCGCGGCGGGCCAGCTGATCTGCTCGTCCACCATCATGCTGCTGCCGGCCGCGATGGAACGGGCGTGGCTGCTGCCGATGCCATCTCTGACGGTGGTCGGCGCCGTCGTCGGCCTCGCCGTGCTCTCGACCGCGCGTGGCCTACGTGCTGTTCTTCCGCATCAGCGCCACGGCCGGCGCCACCAACGTCATGCTGGTGACGCTCCTGATCCCGGTCACCGCCACCGGCCTCGGCGCCGCCTTCCTCGGCGAGGAACTGACCGTCCACCAGATCATGGGCGCGCTGATCATCGGCTCCGGCCTCCTCATCATCGACGGCCGCCTGCTGCGCTTCGCGCGCGGCGCTTTCGCGCCCGCACGTAGGTTGGGTCAAGCGGAGCGCCGACCCAACGCCGTCATGCACTCCGACCTGTGTTGGGTCATCGCTGGCGCTCGACCCAACCTACGCGCTACCGGTTATCCCGCGAACTCGAGACAAGCTTCGATCAGGCCGCCGAAGACTCGATTTCCCGGGTGATCGGTCGCAGCAAACAGTTCCTGGTGCCACTGCAGACCAAGTGCAAAGGCGCGCGAGGGGATCTCGATCGCTTCAATGACGCCGTCGTCCGCATGGGCACTGGCGACTACGGAATTGGACAGCTCTCCGATCGCCTCGCGGTGGAACGTATTGACAAGAATGGCAGGCTTTCCGACCAGGCGCAGCCAACCTGGAGCCTGGAACCAAAGTAATTTCGTGCAGAAAGCCGCGTTTGTCGTGCTCCAGAGCGTTCGGCACGGAGGCTTGCACGTCTGACCACAGGCGACACCCATTGACGCAGGCGAGCAGCTGCATCCCCGCGCAGATGCCAAGCACGGGCTTGTCGCGCGCCAGGTAGCCCTCGACGATCGCACGCTCGACGTCATAGCGCTCCGACTTCGGCGCTTTCGACGACTCGCCCTGGAGATACCATGTCATCGGGATATGCGAAGCGTCCCCCGACACACAGCAGCCCGTCGAACTCCTCGACGACCACATCGACAATCTCGGGCAGATAGGGGATGCCGAAGGGCAGCCCGCCCGCATCCCGGATCGCTCCGAAATATCCTTTCGACGCCTCGTAGCGGCTGGCATCCCCGCTGGTGTTTTCGTCGAGGATTACTGCAATGCGCGGTTTTCTGTTCATCTCAGGTAAACTCGTAGGTTGGGTCGAGCGCCAGCGATTACCCAACACAGGACGGAGTGCATGACGGTGTTGGGTCGGCGCTCCGCTTGACCCAACCTACGCGCTATCCTCCGCCGCCTGCTTCAAATCATCCGCAAACCGGTCGACCCTCTCCGCCGTCATGTCCCAGGCGCACATCAGCCGGCAGCCGGTCTCGCCGAGGAACGTGTAGAACCGCCAGCCCTTGGCGCGCAGCCGCTCCTGCACGCGCACCGGGATCTCGGCGAACACCGCGTTGGCCTCGCACCGGGAACATCAGCCGCACGCCCGCCACGTCGCGCAGGTGGCCCGGCCAGCCGCTGCGCCATGGCGTTGGCATGCCGCGCGTTCTTGAGCCACACCCCGTCCTCGAGCAGCGCCAGCCACGGCGCCGTGACGAGCCGCATCTTGGAATTGAGGTGCCCGCCCTGCTTGACGCGCCACTCGAACTCCTGGGCCAAGACCGCGATCGAAGAACAGCACCGCCTCGCCGACCGCCAGCCCGTTCTTGACGCCGCCGAAGCACAGCACGTCGACGCCGGCGCGCCACGAGGCCTCCGCCGGCGTGCAGCCGAGCGTCGCCACCGCATTGGCGAAGCGCGCGCCGTCCATGTGCACCTTGAGGCCGTGCCGGCGCGCCGCGGCGACCAGCGCCGCCACCTCCTCGCGCGAATAGACCGTGCCGAACTCGGTCGCCTGCGTCAGCGACAGCACGCGCGCCTTGACGTGATGCACGCCCCTGCCCTTGCTGGCCAGCTGCTCCACCACCTCGGGCGTCAGCTTGCCCAGCGGCGTATCGGCCGTCACCAGCTTGGCGCCGCCCGAATAGAACCCCGGCGCGCCCGCCTCGTCCTCCTCGATGTGGCTCGACCGCATGGGCGATCACCGCATCGTAGGGCTTGCACAGCTGGGCCAGCGCCAGCGCATTGGCGGCCGTGCCGTTGAACACGAAGAACACCGCGCAGTCGGTCTCGAACAGCTCGCGCATGCGGGCGCACAGCCCGCTCGGTCCAGATATCCGCGCCATAGCCCGGCGCATGCCCCTCGGCGTTGACCCGCACGAGCGCCTCCAGCGCCTGCGGGCACATGCCGGCGTTGTTGTCGGAGGCGAACTGCTGCGACATGGCGGAACCATCCCTTGTTTTCGGCGCCACCATAGCGAGGCGGGCGCCCAGCGTCATCCAGTCGGGTTGCGCGCATGCGCCGCGGGCAGGGTTGCCGTGCGCACACACGGATTTCATTGCGAAACGCGCGCCAAACCGCCAAACATCGCCGCCGTTACCGGAACGGGAGGAAACATTGGCCAATGCGCCGCTGCGGCTGGGCGCCGTCGAATGGGGCCTGATTGCGCTGCAGTCGATGCTGTGGGGCAGCTCGTATTTCTTCGTCGCCGTCGTCGTGCAGGACGAGGTGCCGATCCTGACCGTCGTCGCCATCCGCGGCGTGTCTCGCCTCCATCATGCTGATCGCCATCGTCACCTCGCTCGGCTACCGCATGCCGGCAACGCTGGCCGAATGGGGCCACTTCGCCTTCTTCTCCACCTTCAACACCCTGATCCCCTTCGCCCTGATCGTCTGGGGGCAGTCGCGCGCCACGGGCGGCATGGCCGCCATCCTGAATTCTTCGGCGCCGCTGTTCGGCATCTTCCTCGCACATCTCCTCACCCACGACGAGAAGCTGTCCGCGCAACAAGCTGGCCGGCATCGTGCTGGGCATGGTGGGGGTCGCCATCCTGGTCGGCTCCGACTTTGCGGTCATGTCCAGCGGCCGACCTGATGGCGCGCCTGGCGCTGCTGGCCGCGCCGATCCTCTACGTGCTGGCCAACATCTATGCCCGCAACAGGCTCGGCGAATATCCGCCGTTCGTGATCGCCATGATGCAGATGGCGGCCTCGATGTTCATCGCCGTGCCGCTGGCGCTGGCCGTCGACTGGCCGTGGACCCTGCCGATGCCGCCCCTGACGGTGCTGGGCTGCCATCATCGCCATCGGCGTGTTCGGCTCGGGCCTCGCCGCCCTGTGCCACTTCACCGTGCTGCAGCGCGCCGGCGCCACCAACGCCATGCTGGTGACGCTGATCATGCCGCTGACGCCGATCGTGCTCGGGCGGCGCTATTCCTCGGCGAGCAGCTCGACAGGCCGCGAGATCGTCGGCGCCCTCATCATCGCCGCCGCCCTGCTGATCATCGACGGCCGCATTCTGCGCTTGGGCCGTCGTGGTCCGTAGGTTGGGTCAAGCGGAGCGCAGACCCAACACAGCAGAGTTGGCATCTTGATCATGTTGGGTCGTCGCTATCGCTTGACCCAACCTACACCTACTTGCGGTTCTCCAGCCCGTTCTTGCGGCGCGTCTCGCGGATCTGGTCGGCGTCTTTCAGCACCTGCGCCTTCATCTTGACGAGGCCGTCGCGCACGCCGACGTACACGTCGGGGAACTGGGAGGGCGGCGTGAAGCGGCACGGGTTGGCCGCATCGAACGCCAGCACCGCATCGATGATCTCGACCAGCGCCGGCAGATCGCCGAACGCATACTCGTTGAGCGGGCGGCCGACCACCTCCGACAGCGACCCGAACAGCGCCGGGTCACCGTCCGGCTTGAGGTCGCGCCGCGCCGACAGGTGCGCCCGGTAGCGCAGCTGGCCGAGATAGAAGATGAACACCGCATCGTCCTTGCGGCCGCCGCCGAACAAGGCGGACGCCCGCTTGTAGTATTCGGCCGGGTGCTGCGCCCGCGAGCGCGGACGTCTCGGGCGGCGTTCGCACGCTGCTCTGCGCATGCAGTCCGCTGCCGAGCAGTGCCAACAGGCGCAGCCAACGCCAGCACGCGAGTCACCGCGCGAGCGATCATGTTGCATTCCCCCAAGCCGGCGCGTCCGCCAACGCAACCCTGGCAACCGTCCGGCAACGAACCATCCGAGCCTGCCATCGGCCCGATGCGGCCTGCAAGGGAAATTCGCTGACAACCCACGAGGTTACGAAGTCTTGGCCGGCACCTTGCGCCCGATCGGGCCCCGGCCCGGCTTGGTGGCCGTGATGGCCTTTGCCGGATCGGCCTTGCCTGCGCGCAGAGCGACCCAGCGCCGGCAGCTCGCCAGGCCCTGGTTGCACTTCGGGCCATCCCGCCGGCTGCGGCCCGCGTCGATCCCGCCCCGATCTCCGGCATGGCGACGATGCTGTCCGGCCGCAGGTCGAGGTCACGATGCGCTCTCTCGTTGAGGCCGGCCGCCGTCATGCCGCGCATGAACGGGTTCGCCCGCAGGACCGCCGGGCTCAGGACCTCGGCGACCGGCGTCTGCGGCTGCGCCTTCAGCACCTTGGTCGCGCCCGACCGAACCCAGCAGATAGGCGAGCCGCAGATGCCCGAACGTCGGCGTGATGCCCTGCTCGCTCAGGTAGGCCGCGTTCATCTTGCAGTAGGCGGCGGCAGCCCGGCGGGCAAACGCGCGATTGGTGCGCAGCTCCAGCAGGCTGCTGTCGGACAGCTCGGCGACCTCGCGCGCGAAGTGCTGGCGCGTCACGGCGAGGAATGTGCTCTCGATGAACTGGAAGGCGCCGAGCGCCGTCGAGCGGGGGTTGGCGGCCGTATCGCGCCCATTCAATTCCGCGCGCATCAGCCGGTCGAGGAACTGCTCGAAGGAGGCCTCCGGTGCGCCCTGCACCGGCTGCACCGCGAGCACACCCTCGTCGGACGCAAAGGCTCCGTACTCGGCCGCGCTCGACAGGCAAAGCAGCAGCGCGGCAGCGATGCTCACACGAACCGGATGACGCAAGCGAACACCTCATCGTTGTGCCCAGGCGCGCACCCCCTCAGCGCCTAAAGCACGTCGAGTTCAGCCGGTCAACGCGCGGCAGCCGTGCGGGTTCGGAGTGTTTCGTTGTGGAACTGCCGCAAACGCGGCGCAGTCCATGCGCGTTAGCCAGCTTGCGCCCCGACTGCGCTCGCGCCTCAGCCGGGCGCGCGCCACACCTTGCGCACCAGCATGATCAGCGCCGGCAGGAAAACGAGATCGGCAATCAGCGATGCGAGCAGCGTTGTGCCGCAGATGAATCCGAACGTGCGCAGGCTCGGCAGGTCGGAGAACACCGTCACGCCGAGACCGAACGCCAGCACCAGCGTGGTTAAAATGATCGCCGGGCCGACCAGCACGCGCGCATTGCGGATGGCGATCTCCGGCGCGCGGCTCGATCTGCTCCTCCAGCCGCAACCGGTTGAAGAAATGGATCAGCGCGTCGATCGCCAATCCGAACACCACCAGCAGCGCCACCACCGAGGCGAACTCCAGCCCGCCGCCCATGAACCACAGGATGGCGCCCGAGGCCACCACCGGGAACAGGCCGGGCAGCAGGCTGACCATGCCGACGAACACCGAGCGGAAGGCGAGAGCCAGCAGCAGCGCGGCGAATGCGACGCACAGCGGCAGGGCCTCGTTGAGCTGCTGGATCATGCGGGCGCTGTTGCGCGCGGCAACGGCCGGCAGGCCGGTGACGGAGATGGTGAACTGGTCGCCATACTCCTTGCGCAGGCCATCGAGCGCATGGTCGATCTTCTCGACCACGGGCAGGATGCGGCTGGAGTCGATGTCGGGCAGGCGGCCCGTCACCAGCACGGCGTTCTCCTCCTTGGCGATGAAGCGCCGCACCAGATGCTCGGGCAGGATGCCGACGAACTTCTTGACCGTCTCGATGCGCTCGTCGCCGGCCTCCTTGAGCCAGCGGCGCAGGCTTTCCAGCGACCAGACGTTGCCGAGGCCCGCGGTCTTCTCCAGGATCTCGTGCGTCTTGGCGATCACCTCGAGCGGCTTGTCCGAAAACAGCGGCTCGCCGCTCTTCCACTCGATCATGATGTGCACCGGGCTGGCGCCGGTCAGCTTCTCGTCGATGCGGCCGGTGGCGCCCAGCGCCTGCTCGCGGTCCGGCACCTGGTCGGCGAGGCGATAGCGCGGCTCGAGCTGCAGGTAGGCGGCGCCGAACACGATGAACAGTGCGAAGCCGACCAGGCTGGTCGCCAGCGGGCGCGCCACCACGCGGTCGACGATCCAGCCGACCAGGATGCCGAGGCCGTCCATCAGCCGATCGGCCGGCGCATGCGCCCGCGCCAGCGATGTCTCGTTGCGGATGAACAGCAGGCCCAGCAGCGGCAGCACCAGGATGATGGCGACGAACGAAACCGTCACCGCCAGCATGCCGGCCTCGCCGAAGGTGCGGATCAGCCCCGACTGCGAGAACAGCAGGGCCGCGAACGACAGCATCGCCGTGCCGTGCGCCAGCACGCACGCCGGCCCCACCACCTTGACCGCGAACTGCACCGCCTGCAGCCGCGTGTCGCCCTCGCGCAGGCGGATGCGGATGGCCGACACCATCTGCATGCTGTCGGCAAAGCCCATCACCATGACGAGCGGCGTCATGACGTTGAGGAACAGGTTGAGCTTGAAGTCCAGCAGCCCGAGCAGCCCGAGCGACCACAGCACGGCCAGCACCGGCGGCAGCGCCGCCGTCAGCATCAGCGACACGCGGCGGAAGAACACCACGGCGATGATCGCGCCGAACAGCAGGCCGAGCCCGTTGTAGAGGAGCTGGTCGCGCTCCACGGCGTTGCGGATCTCGAGCTGCATGACCGGCGCGCCGGTCAGCTGCACCGTCAGGCCGGCGGGGGCGACCTCCGCCTCCACCGTCTTGCGCAGGTTGCCGATCACGGCCTTGGCGCCGAGCTCGGCCACCGCCTTGCGGTCGAGTGCCACCACCGCCAGCGCCAGCTCGCCGTCGGGCGACAGGAACTTGCCGGTGACGATCTCGTTGGCCCTGAGCGACTTGATGATCTCGTCGTAGGCCGGGCCGTCGGGCAGGTCGTCGGGCACGATCGGCGCCGCATAGCCGCCGGCATCCGGCTTGCCGCGCGCCGACAGCATGGACACCAGCCCCTCGACGCCGTCGGCCAGCTGCAGGTCGACGATGGCCCGGCGGAACGCCTCGATCTGCGGCTTCTTCAGCAGGTCCTTGCCTTCCACCACCACCAGCACGTCGTACTCGCTGGATGGAAAGCGCCGGTCGATCTCCTCGTAGCGGCGGAATTCCTCGGTATTGGTGCGGAACAGCTCGGACAGCGAGTCGTCGACCTTGAGGCGCGTCACGCCCCAGATCGCCAGCACCGAGAACAGCACGACCATGACGGCCGTCAGGCGCGGCACCTTCAGCGCCAGCAAACCGACGCGCTCCAGCCCCAGCGTGAACGCGAACGACCCGTGCGCTTCGCCCGGCCCGGTCTTGGCGTCCATCTTCCCCCCGATCGACCTTTGTCTGGCCCGTCTTATAGCCGGTCGCCCAGCCGGTCGCCATGCCATGGCGCGACTAAGACGCGACACAGGAAGCGAAATTTCGGGCATGGTGGCCTGTCGGCGACGCCGGCGCAAGCCGCCGCGGCCTTCATGCCGCACACTCCGCCCACCCGTTGCCAGCCCGCGCAATTCGTTGCTACAGCTCGGCGCCCGCCGTTCCCGGAGACCGCCATGGCCGACCAGACGCTCGACACCAAGGGCCTCGCCTGCCCGCTGCCGATTCTCAAGGTCAAGAAGATGCTGTCCGGCATGCCCAAGGGGGCGACGCTGGAGGTGTTCGCCACCGATCCCGGCTCGGTGCCCGATTTCAACGCCTTCAGCGAGGCGACCGGCAATCCTCTGCTCGAGCAGAGCGAATCAAACGGCATCTACCGCTTCGTCTTCCAGCACTCGGCATGATCCGATGCGGCGACCCGCCCACGCTTCTTTCCCTCCCCCTTGAGGGGGGAGGATGGAACGCCACGGATTTAGCTCGCTCATCGCTTCGCCCTCGTCCTGCAGCGACAAGCGAGCTAAGTCCGATGGCGTTCCTGGTGGGGGTGGATGCGCCGCGCATGCCGCCCGTCACCCCCACCCGATGCGTCCAGCGACTTAGGCTGGCTGTCGAGCAAAGAGCACGCTTGGCGATCGCCAGCCTAAGCCGCGGACGCATCGCCCTCCCCCCTCATGCGCATCGAAGGCCTGCCTTCGATGCAGGGGGAGGCGCACCACGCCGCAGCGTTTTGCAATGCAATCCGAGGAGATCCCCATGCCCACCATGAAATACCGCGTGCTCGGCCACAGCGGCGTGCGCGTCTCCGAGCTGTGCCTCGGCACCATGATGTTCGGCGGCCCGACCGACGAGGCGCAGTCGCGCCGCATCGTCGACCACGCGCTCGACTCCGGCGTCAACTTCATCGACACGGCCGACGTCTACACCGACAGCCACTCCGAGGAAGTGATCGGCCGCGCCCTCAAGGACACCCGCCGGCGCTGGGTGCTGGCCACCAAGGTCGCCAACCCGACCGGCGACGGCCCCACCGAGCGCGGCCTGACCCGCGTCCACGTGCGGCGCGCCATCGAGGCCAGCCTGCGCCGCCTGCAGACCGACCACGTCGACCTCTACTACATGCACAAGCTCGATCCAGACACGTCCTGGGAGCAGATCGTGCTGACCTTCGGCGAGCTGATCCGCGAGGGCAAGATCCGCGAATGGGGCGTCTCCAACGTGCGCGCCTGGCACATCCCGCACATCCATCACCTGTGCCGCGCCGCCGGCGTGCCGGCCCCCACCGCGCTGCAGCCTTACTACAACCTGATGAACCGCATGCCCGAGGTCGAGCTGCTGCCGGCCTGCCAGTTCTTCGGCATGGGCGTGGTGCCCTACAGCCCGATCGCGCGCGGCGTGCTGTCGGGCAAGTACAAGGTCAACCAGGTGCCCGAGGCCGGCAGCCGCGCCGCCCGCCAGGACAAGCGCATGATGGACACCGAGTGGCGTCCCGAGAGCCTGCTGATCGCCGACACACTGAAGGCGCACGCGGAATCGCGCGGCGTCACGCTGGTGCACTGGGCGACCGCCTGGGTGCTCAACAACAAGGCGATCGCCTCGGCCATCGCCGGCCCGCGCACCTTCGAGCAGTGGACCAGCTATTTCGGCGCGCTCGACTACACCTGGACGCCCGAGGACGAAGCGCTCGCCAACCGCCTGGTCCCCGCCGGCCACTCCTCCACCCCCGGCTACACCGACCCGCAATACCCCATCGACGGCCGGTTCGCGCGGGTGGGTTAGGTGCTGTCATCCCGGAATTCCGCGCAGCGGAATATCCGGGACCCAGGCCGGGAATTCCGGCGGCAGCCTATTTCTTCGCGCGCACCCGCTTGGCACGCGCGAAGCTCTTCAGGGCATACGACTTGTGGCTAAGAGCAGTCTGCTCGGCGATGATCCCTTGCACATCGGCAGCGATCCTCGCCCGACGCTCGCGTGAAAACCTGCTGATCACCTGGCTCGCTGGGATCGTGCAATATTTCTTGCTCATGGCACAGAAAATGGTGGGCAGTGTAGGGATCGAACCTACGACCCCACCCGTGTGAAGGGTATACTCTACCGCTGAGCTAACCGCCCGGTGCGGCGTCTCATGCCACACGGGTCGCGGTCGTAGGTTCGCCCACAATGCCCGACACCCCGCCCCCGCGACGACCCTAAGGCGACTTCTTGGCGCGCGGCTCGATGGGGCCGTCATGCATGGTCGCCTTGACGCGGTCGTCGACGACGCGCCGGCATACCCGCTCCCATTCGCGCTTGGTCATGTGCGTGGACGCTTCCCAATCCTGCATGCACTGCTTGAACCAGTCGGCCCGCAACTCTTCGGCGGATTGCGTGCGCCCGGGCAGCTGCGCCTGGGCCATACCCGATGCGACGAGCAGGAAGATCGAGCCGACGAGAAGCAACATACGCATGGGAACCACCAATTCTGCGGCGAGCCGTAGCCGTCGGAAGCCGGGCTTGGACGTAGCCAATATTGGTGTCGCGGTCCACTGCCATCGCCGCTGCGACCGACCTTGCCACCCCCGCGCGGCAGGCCTAGCCTCCGCCGCCGCCCACGGCCCGCAAGAGGCCCAACTCAAAGCCCAGCGGCAGGAGGAACCCCTTGGCCGACTGGCAACTCTGGCTGCCTCCGGCGCTGACCAAGCCGCGCTTCCGCCTGTACGTGGCCGGCCACTCCGTCTCCGTGATCGGCGGCTGGATCCAGCAGGTGGCCCTGTCGTGGCTGGTGTTCCGCCTGACCGGCTCGATCTTCCTGCTCGGCGTGACGGGCTTCCTGCTCAACATCTTCTACCTGCTGCTCGGGCCGCTGGCCGGCCTCGCCGCCGACCGCCTGCCGCGCCTGCCGGCGCTGATCGCCATCGACCTGGTGCTGGCCGCGCTGGCCGTGCTGCTGGCCATCATGGGGCTCGCCGGCGTCACCGACATCGCGCGCCTATCTCGCCATCGCCACGCTGATCGGCATCGCCAACGCCTTCGAGATGCCGATGCGCCAGACGCTGCTCAAGGAGATGGTGGAGGAGCGCTCCCTGATGACCAGCGCGATCGCCATGAGCGCGCTGGTGTTCAACCTCGGCCGCATGGTGGGGCCGGCCATCGGCGGCGTGCTGCTCGTCTATGTGCAAGAGGCCTGGTGCTTCGCCATCAACGCGCTGAGCTACGCCGCCATCATCGGCGCACTGCTCGCCATGCGCCTGCCGCCGCGCCCGGCCGCCAGCCCCGCCGGCGTCATGCCCGAGGGGTTCGCCGCCAGCCTGGCCGTGCTCGGCTCGTTCCCCGCCGTGCGCTATCTGCTGCCGACCATGATCGCCATCGGCCTGTGCGCCACCGCCTACGTGCCCCTGATGCCGTCCATCGTCGCCCACTTCTTCGACGGCCAGTCGTCCACCGTCGGCCTGCTGATGAGCGCCGCCGGCGTCGGCGCCCTCATCGTCTCGATCTATCTCGCCCTGCAGCCGGGCTACAGCCAACAGCTGCGGCTCGTCACCATCGCCCCGCTGGCGGTCGGCGCATCGCTCGCGGGCTTCGCCTGGTCGCGCAGCCTGCCGCTGTCGCTGCTGCTGCTGGGCGCCATGGCGGGCTCCATGCTGATGGCCGGCAACTCCACCAACGCCCTGCTGCAGCAGTCGGTGCCCGACGCCTGGCGCGGCCGCGTCATCGGCCTCTACAGCATGGCATTTGCCGGCACCGCGCCGATCGGCGGCCTGCTGGCCGGCTGGCTCGCCGACCGCGTCGGCCTCACCCTCGTGCTGACCGTCAACGGCGTGCTGATCTTCGCCGCCGGCCTGGTGACCCGCTGGCGCCTGCACAATCATCCCGAGGCCCTGCGCGGCCTGATGCGCAGCCTCAGCCGGCCTTGAGGCATTCTCCCTCTCCCCGCTCGCGGGGAGAGGGTCGGGGTGAGGGGCAGACCAAGCTCCGGAGCAAGCCGCTGCCCCTCACCCTAGCCCTCTCCCCGTAAGGCGAGGGTAGAGGGAACCGGTCGGCAGCCAATCTGCGTCACACTGCTGAAAACTCGGCAACAAGACCCCGTATGACCAAAACCTTGCGATCAGTGCCGGAGCTGCAGGCGGCGGGCCTCGTGTCCGCGGCCGATGCCGCCGCGCTGCAGGCGGTGGCCGCCCGCTATGCGGTTGCCATCACGCCGGCCATGGCCGCGCTGATCGATCGCGCCGACCCGGATGATCCGATCGCCCGCCAGTTCGTGCCCGACGCCCGCGAGCTGGAGCACCGCCCCGAGGAACTCGCCGACCCGATCGGCGACGAGCGCTTCGCCCGCGCCCCCGGCATCGTGCACCGCTACCCCGACCGCGTGCTGCTCAAGCTCACCCACGTCTGCCCGGTCTACTGCCGCTTCTGCTTCCGCCGCGAGACGGTCGGCCCCGGCGGTCCGCAGGCGCTCGGCGGCGAGGCGCTCGACGCCGCGCTCGCCTACATCGCCGGCGATCCGCGCATCTGGGAGGTGATCCTCACCGGCGGCGATCCCTTCATGCTGTCGGCGCGCCGCATCGGCGAGGTGACGCGGCGGCTCGGCGCCATCCCGCACGTCAAGGTGCTGCGCTGGCATACGCGCGTGCCGGTGGTGGCGCCCGAGCGCGTTACGTCCGATCTGACCGCCGCCCTGCGCGCCTCCGACAAGACCATCTACGTCGCCGTACACGCCAACCATGCCCGCGAGCTGACGCCGGCGGCACGCACCGCCTGTGCGCGTCTCGCCGATGCCGGCATCGCGCTTGTCAGCCAGACGGTGCTGCTGCGGGGCGTCAACGACGATGCCGCAGACCCTCGCCGAGCTGATGCGCGCCTTCGTCGAAGCGCGCGTCAAGCCCTACTACCTGCACCATGCCGATCTGGCGCCGGGCACCAGCCGCTTCCGCACCAGCATCGCCCGGGGGCAGGCCTTGATGCGCGAGCTGCGCGGCCAGCTCTCCGGCCTCGCCCAGCCCACCTACGTGCTCGACATCCCGGGCGGCCACGCCAAGGTGCCGATCGGTCCCGACTATGTCTCGGACGACGGCCGCACCGTGCTCGATCCATCCGGCACGCCGCACGACTACCCCGACCGCGGTTGATGTCGATCCCCCGGAATTCCGCGCCAGCGGAATATCCGGGACCCAGGGCCACGCAGGAGCCCGACACGCTGGGTCCCGGCTCTGAGCTGCGCTCAGGTCCGGGATGACAGTGCCCCCACACAACAAAAAAGGGCCGCTCGCGCGGCCCTTCTTGTCAGTTTGCCTTTCGGCTTATGCTGCTCTTGGCAGTGCTTCAGGCAGCTTGTTGTCGGCGGATCTCAGCGCGATGCCGAAGTAGCGGGTGCGCTTGCCGATCCTGTCCTTCTTGACGCCGAGCTCTCCGATCTCGCGCGTCACGCGCGGATGGGCGAAGGCCTCCTTGTCGTTCTCCTCGCACCAGGCGCAATATTCCTCGTAAAGCTCGGTTGACGTCAGGCTGGAAGACTCAGCGGCTGCAACGATCCTCTCTCTGTAGAAGCGCTGCACGTCGCTGTCGGGCACGAGTGGCTTGCTGCCCGTCTTGTTGTCATTGCCCTTGCTGTCACTGGTCTTGTTGTCGTTGGCCCAGACCTTCGGCGCTTCGATCTGCGCCGTGATGGGGGCCTGCTGCGGCGCCTGCACGGTCGGCAGAATCTCATCCGAGCGCTGCCAGATGTGCGTATCGGTCTCCTCGACCGGCTTCTTCACCTGGTCACCCAGGCGCCAGTAGGCGAAGGCGACGTACATGCCGAACGCCGACCCGATCTCGATCAGCAGCGCCACGAAGATGGTGAGCGCCGTCTGCACCGAGGCGATGTCGAGGCCGGTCAGCTTGGCGAGCACGCTCGCCTGCGGATCGGCTTCCGCCATCACCATGCCACCCGAGGCGCCCGCGAGCTTCGCATTGAGCTCGGCAACGCGCTCTCCAAGCTTCTCGGCCTGCTGGGCAGAGCCAAGCTCGGCACTCAGACGGTGGAACTGCTGGCAGAAGTCACGCGTGGTCTTGCCGGTCACATCGGCGCAGCCGTTCGTCGACTTCCAAAGACGCTGGTCCTTGATGCCGCTGATGTCGGCCTGCACGGTCTGCACGGGCCGGTGCTGCGGGATCCAGGCCAGCTGGTCCTGTGCCCGTTTCGCTTCGGCGCGCATGTCCTTGTAGGTGTTCGCCTCGACGGCGCGCTGGCCGGTCGTGTCGAGCCGGTTGAGCGCGGCATGGCCGAGCGCGGAGGTCATCGAGTAGCCGGTGACCACGGTCCACACCAGGGCAGCTGCCGCCGCTTGCGACCACATGCGATTGCGGATCGCCGCGAACAGGAAGAACGGCACCAGTGCCTTGAAGCAATCTGCTGCCGCTGAGGCGAGGCCGTAGATCTGCCCGTCCATCGCCGTTTTGCCGAGACTGAACCCGAAGCGGTAGTTCATCGCGGCGGACACAGCCAGCAATATGCCGGCTGCTATCACCCCGAGGACTCCCAAGAAATGTCTTGCCATTGACGCCCCCATTGTTCTGGTCAGGCCGCGGATCGGCCCGCCAGCTGGTACGCAGTGCTCACACTGGAGAGGGCCAGACAGGCCCAGGCTGCGAATGAACCAACCGACAGCGATCCTCGAGCGACCTGCCGGCTTGTTGTCGCCGGGTATCACTCTGCGCTGTCTACGCACCGCAACCGGGCACCGGTCCACCGGGTTTATGCACAGTCGCCGAACCTTCACGGAACAACTCTTATGCACAAGCGCACCAGGGACCGACAGACGGCCAACGCACCACTGAGCCGCATGCCCCCTCTGACCGGGCAAGTTAAGTGATTCGTAATAAATTCAGTTGCGTATGCCGCAGCTTCCAGGCTTTTCCGGCGAGCTGAACGCCTGCGAATAAGGCGTGCGGAGCCTGTCAAGAGGTCTGGGTTGTGCACCGGTCATCCACCGCTGTGCCCAGGTTTTCCACTGCGGCACAGCGGGTCTTGTCACATTGGCTCCGGGGCACCAAGCCACGCTGTTGCGCGAACATCACATGATGCTTGAGTTGCAGGACGCCCCTCGCAGCGGGCGATATGCCGGTCTTTGACGGCGGAAATTGCTCGCAACGCGTGCGCTCCATCAACCTGCCGTAGTGCCGGAGGTGGCGTCCAACCGGCGGCACGGTGCGCGTCAAATTGGGATGTTCGGCGCTTCCGACCGATGCCTCGATTGCCCCCACCGGCCGGTGCATCAGCTCGTTCGCGGAGCAGACGAGCTGGGCGTAGATCGCGACCGCCGCGGTCCAGAACGTGACGCGCTGCGCGAGGTCGACAATCGGATCGGTCGGCAGCCTCGCCTGCACCGCGTCCAGCATGCGCATGCCGAACCAGATGATGAGCACGCCGTAGAGCGTAAGGCCGATCTGCAAACGATCGGTCGCACGGACGGCGCCCTCGCGCCACTTCATGATTGCGTAGAGAAGCGGCACCACCAGAGCAAGGTAATCGATCGTGGTGTGATGGGTCCACAGCAGGCTCACCAGCGTTAGCCAGGATAGCCGCGCAAGCAGGTCATTGTGGGTCCTCAGGATCACCACAGCGGCGAAGCAGAACAATATCGCACCGAGCACAAATGCGGGAGCCCTGGTCGAAACGCCCAGATAGTGGAACAGCGCAACAAAATCGAACATTTGGATAACGGTGCCGGTCTCGGAGACCGCAAGTGGACCCATGAGCAAGCCGACCGAACTCGTATGCGTCCAGAAACTCACGAAAAGCGTCAGCACCACATGAATGCCGGCAGCGGCAAGCAATGTTGCGCGGTACGCAGGTGCCACAAAGACGATGCTCAGGGGCCATGTAATGGTGAACTTGAGCCAGGACAACGCCAGGCACACTGCTGCTACGCGGGGTGCGTTCCTCTGCTGCAGGTACAGCGCCAGCACAAAGAAAAACAACGAATACAGGCCGTGCTGGCCGAGGCCGATTGTGTTTCGCACCGGGGTGCCCATTAGGAATAGGCCGATCAGCCCCAGGGACACCGGAGGCGGGACGTCGAACATCCGGCCGAGCAATAGGACCGTGCCTATGGCGCACACGACATTGGCCACGGCCCACGCCAGTTTGGAGGAACTCCAGCTCCATGAACGTGACAGGCCACAGCAGCATCAAGGACGAGGCCGGATAGTTAGGAACTTGCGTGAGGTGAAATGGGAATTTTTCTATGCGGCCGGCCCTGTACTCTTGATAGAGAAAGTAGGGGTCCTTGCCCTCCAGCAACATTTGGCTGGGTGTCCATTGGTAGTCCTTGCTCCCATCCGGCTGCAAAGCGTTCCGCACGCCTTGCACGGTCGACACCGTCCCGAGCAGGAGCAGAACTGCCACAAAAATCCAGGCAATGCGCATACAGGACCAAACAGGATTTGAGTGAGCCTATCCGTCGTGACGCGAGCTTACTCGCATGTGCGGGGTCGGCGCGAGCATCCCGCAGTGCCCTGCCCTGCTCCGATGCACCAAATGCGACCCGCATCCGACGGGACATTGCGCCGGCGGCTGGCCTATCGGCGCGCCAAGGTCAAGACTTGACCCTCGCCGCGGCAATGTCCAAACCTGTCGCTGTCACGTGAGCATGTGGGCTGGTTGCGGGGGCATCGGGCGAGGCGTTGGCGCCCGGCGCTTGCGTGCGATTCTGCATCGGACGACGCAGCTGGGGAGATGCAATGCCACTGACCATTCGTCGGGCGCTCTGCTTTGCCGGAGCGTTCGGGTTTGCCGCTTTGGCGTGCCTGGCATCGGCTGCCGCGGACGCCAGCGTACTCGATGCGATCCGCGCCCGCGGGCATGTGCTGTGCGGCGTCGGCGACGGCCCCAAGGGCTATTCCTCGGTCAACAGCCAGGGCGGCTGGTCCGGCATCAGCGTCGACTTCTGCCGCGCCCTGGCGACCGCCGTGCTCGGCAGCCGCGAGGCCGTGCAGTTCCTCCCGCTGTCCTCTGCCGAGGGTTTCGCCGCCCTGTCGTCGGGCGAGGTCGACGTGGTATCGCGCAACCTTGTCATGACCTCGAGCCTCGACACCACGCAGGGCATCCGCTTCCCCGGCGTGCTGGTCTACGACGGACAGGGCTTCCTGGTACGCAAGGGGCAGAACGTCGGCAGCGCGCTGGAACTGTCCGGGGCGCGCATCTGCGTCACGACGGAGACCGCCGATGCGCAGGGCGTGACCGATTTCTTCAACGGCCTCAAGCTGCCGTTCGACCTGCAGAAGTTCGACAAGTGGGCCGATGCCAAGACGGCCTATGCCAACAAGAGCTGCCAGGTCCTCTCGGCCAACCTTTCGGCGCTCGCCGCCGCCCGCCAGCCCCTGCCCGATGCGGCCGAGCACATCATCCTGCCGGAGCTGGCCTGCAAGCAGCTCGTCGGCCCGGCCGTGCGCCAGGGCGATGACGACTGGTTCAGCGTGGTGCGCTGGACCATCTATGCGCTGATCGCCGCCGAGGAGCTGGGCGTCACCAGCGGCAACGTCGATGCCATGAAGGGTTCAGCCAGCGGCGAGGTACGCCGCTTCCTCGGCGTCGACCTCGATTTCGGCAATCGGCTCGGCCTCAGCCCCGACTGGACGCAGCGCATCATCAAGCAGGTCGGCAACTACGGCGAATTGTTCGATCGCCACCTCGGCCACAAGTCGTCGCTGAAGCTCGAGCGCCGGCTGAACAACCTGGCCAGCAACGGCGGCCTGCACTACGCGCCGTCCTTCCGCTGACGTGATCGGTAGCCGTCAGTTAAAGTCCAGGCCAACGCCGCGACCAGGAACACCACCAGCCAGATCGCCGGGATGTACCACCAGCCGGTCGGTCCCGGCCACGACACCGGGTCGCGTACAGGTAAACGCTCAGGTTGATTGGCCATGTGCAATCTCCTCACAATCGCGCCGATGCACGTGCGGCATCGGACGTTCACCAGAGCATGGCTAGGCTGCCCGGCTCGGCTGCACCGGCTGTGCCGGCTCCAACTCGAGGCCCTCGGGTTGATGCAGGATCGTGAAGTTGCCGTCCGGGCTTTCATCACGCGCGTACCTGATGGCCGCTTCGCGCGTAGCTGAAGACACCAGCCCGTCGTCCGCTCGTCTCGCGGATCACCCAACAGCCGGCCGCATTGAGACCGAGCAGGAAGTACGGCGCCGTCGCTGTCGGCAATTGCTTCGGGATATCAATTCCGGCCACGAGGTGCAGAGCCATGACACCATCTCCTTCGATAGGATGCGATGTCAGCTAGGTACGCCGGTGGCCATATAGATTCGAGACGGGCCGAGGCGGCCTTGAAATAAAGGGAATATATATGTCGGTCCGGGTCCCGGCGGGCGCTCGCGGGGGCCTACCCTAGTCCTCCACGTGCGCCTTCAGCCGCGCCAGGGCGTCGTCCCATTGCCTGGACACCTGATCGAGGTAGGTGCGCGCCTCTTCCAGGGGCTGCGGCTCGATCTCGAACAGGCTCTCGCGCCCGACGCGCACGCTGCGCACCACGCCGGCCGTCTCCAGCACGCGCAGGTGCTTGGTCACGGCCTGCCGCGTCAGCCTGGTGCCCGCGGTCAGGCGGGCGATGGACTGCGGCTCGCCCTGGCACAGCTTGGCCAGCACCGCGAGCCGCGTCTCGTCGCCGAGCGCCGCGAACACCGACGCGCGCAGTTTCAGCGCATTGTCACGTCTGTGGTGTCTGCTCGACATGCCGCGCGATGTTCCTGATCTGCGCGCTCCAGCCGCCCTCGTTCATACGGAAGGCTTCGGCGCGACGCTTCTCCGGAATCTTATCGAAGCCCGAACTCGACGACGCGCAGCAAGGTCCCGGTCGCCGTCTTCTGCAGCGTGAACTCGACCAGCGTCGGCGGCTCCTTGGAATAATCCTCGTTCGGATCGATGCGCGTAGGGATGCCACGTGAACGAGAACAGCCGCTCCGGCTCCATCTTCTGCACCACCGCCTCCCAGCGCACGTGCTCGAAGCCCGGATAGGTGATCTGCCCGCGCGACACCTGCCCGACCACGAACGGCCCATCGATGCGCACGCGAAACCACGTGCCGAACTCGCGATGGTCGGTCAACGCCCGCCACACGCGCGAAACCGGCGCCTTCAGCTCGATGGTCTTCTCGATGCGATCAGCTCATGCGCAACCTCCTGGTTGCCCAACGCATAGCGCATCCGATGGCATAGCGCAACCCTTTGGTTGCCCTTCTCTGTGCAGGGTCTACAGCCGGCTCGACGGCGCGCAGGAAGGTGCGCTCCTCGGCCAGGATGAAGCGCCCCTCCTCGGCGGTCATGAAGTTGGCCGAACCCTCCTTGTCGGCTCTTCAGCCGCGCCCGGTAGGCCTCGTAGGCCGCCAGGCTATCGAACGAGATCAGCCCGAAGGCGATGTTGTTGGTGCCCTCGTGCGGCATCCAGTAGCCGAGCAGGTTGCCGCCGCACTTGGGGATGATGGTCAGCCAGCGCCGCGCATAGGCCTCGAACGCCTCGCGCTTGAACGGGTCGATCTGGTAGCGAATGAAAACGGTGATGGTCATCGCCGTGCTCTCCATGCTCGTGTGTGCCCATGCTCGTGTGTGCAAGCATGTTGCATGGCGGCCCCGGCGAAAGCTTCGACCGGCGCCGAAGCGACGAATGAGGAGAGCCCATGAAAGCCGTCCGCACCGATCGGGAGCTCGAATGCCCGGCCATCGACGCCGGCCTGCGGGCGCGCGGCGTCGATCTGGTGACGCTGCCCGATGGCATCTCGGAGGCCGAACTCGCCCGCGAGGTGGCCGACGCCGACCTCCTGCTCATGTGCTACACGCCGGTCACGGCGCGGGTGATCGACGCCGCTCGCCGGCTCAAGGGCATCGTCAAGTACGGCGTCGGCATCGATGCCATCGACATCGCCGCGGCCATGCGGCGCGGCATTCCGGTGGTCAACGTGCCGGAGTACGCCGAGGAGACCGTTGCCGAGGGTGCCTTCGCGCTGATGATCGCGCTGGCCAAGCGACTGCCCGCCATTGCCGGCGCCGTCGCGCGCGAGGCCTGGATCTGGCCCGAGCAGCGCTGGCTCGGCAACGACATTGCCGGCAAGACCGTCGGCCTGGTGGGGCTCGGCCGCATCGGGCGCAGCATGGCACGCATGGCCGGCCAGGGCTTCCGCGCCCGCGTGCTGGGCTTCGACCCTTACGTCGACGCCGCCACCATGCGCGCCGCCGGCGTCGAGAAGGTCGACCACCTGCCGACGCTGCTCTCAGCCTCCGACTTCGTCTCGGTGCATTGCGTGCTGAACGACCAGACCCGGCACCTGATCGGCCGCACGGAACTGGCCTGCCTCAAGCCCTCGGCCATCGTCATCAACGTCTCGCGCGGCGCCCTGATCGACGAGGCCGCGCTGGTCGAGGCGATCGTCGAGGGACGCATCGCCGGCGCCGGGCTCGACGTCTATTCGGTCGAGCCGCTGGCGAAAGCGGGCCACCCGATGAGCCCGCTATTCGGCCGCGACAACGTCATCCTGTTTCCGCACCTCACCTTCTACACGGTCGAAGCCATGCAGCGCCTGGAGCAGGACACGCTCGCGCGCTGCGCCGAGATCCTCGATGGCCGGCCCGTCACCGTGCGCTCGCGCGACCCGCGGCTGCGCGCCCAATCGGCCGGCGTCACGTTCGCCTGACCGCTGCGTGCTCTGACATTACGCCGGCAGCGGGTTGCGCTCCGTGAAGCCCGTCCGCTGGTGCCAGTAGGGATAGATCGGCGTCACCTCGCTGGCCGCGTCGAGCTTGGCCACCTGCGCGGGCGTCAGGTTCCAGCCGACCGCACCCAGGTTCTGCCGCAGCTGCGCCTCGTCGCGCGCGCCGATGATGATGCTGGACACGGTCGGCCGCTGCAGCAGCCAGTTGAGCGCGATCTGCGGGATGCTCTTGCCGGTCTCCTCGGCGATCGCATCGAGCGCATCGACCACGCGGAACAGATGCTCGTCGGCAACCTGCGGCCCGTACTCGGCCGACCCGTGCAGGCGGCTCGCCTTGGGCATCGGCTGGCCGCGCCGGATCTTGCCGGTCAGGCGGCCCCAGCCGAGCGGGCTCCACACCATCGCGCCGAGGCCCTGGTCGAGCGCGAGCGGCATCAGCTCCCACTCGTACTCGCGCCCGATCAGCGAGTAGTAGGTCTGGTTGGCCACATAGCGCGGGTAGCCGTAGCGGTCGGCCACGCCGAGCGACTTCATCAGGTGCCAGCCGGAGAAATTGGAAACGCCGACGTAGCGGATCTTGCCGGCGCGCACCAGCGTATCGAGCGTCGACAGCACCTCCTCGGGCGGCGTCATGGCATCGAAACCGTGCAGCTGGAACAGATCGATGTGGTCGCTGCCGAGCCGCTTCAGCTGCGCGTCGACGGTCTTGAGCAGATGAAAGCGCGAGGAGCCGACATCGTTGGGCGCGTCACTGAAGCGGAAGGTCGCCTTGGTGGAGATCAGCACGCGATCACGCCGTCCCTTGATGGCCTCGCCCAGGATGCGCTCGAACTCGCCCGCCGAATACACGTCGGCCGTGTCGAACATGCTCACCCCCGCCTCCAGGCAGATGTCGATCAGGCGCCGCGCCTGCGCGACATCGGTGTTGCCCCAGGCACTGAACAGCGGCCCCTTGCCGCCGAAGGTGCCGGTGCCGAAACTGAGCACGGGGACCGTCATGCCGGATGCGCCGAGGCGTCGGTATTCCATGATGTCTGCTCCTGAGAGTGATTTGCCGTTGGCCGGACAGGTGGCGCTGCCGCCGGCGGTTTGCCACGGCGCCGGGCAATCGCTGATCACAAATCGCCGGCGGCGCCGGGTCACTGCCTTGATTCGCGTGAATCGCCTGCTGCATGCTGGCTTCTCCTCCCCCTGTGACGAAGGCCGTCTCAGGCCTTCGTCACGCACGAGGGGGAGGCGGAATGCCACGAGTTTAGCTCGCCCATCTCCAAGCGATCAGCGAACGCGACCGGCGAGCTAAGCTCGATGGCATTCCAGGTGGGGGTGAAGCGCCGCACATGCCGCCGGTCACCCCCACCTGTGCGTCCACGACTTAGGCTGTCAGTAAGCGGCTGCGCCTTGCGCGCGACTAAGTGATGGACGCAGCCCGCCCCCTCGTGCGCATCGAATGCGCGCATTCGATGCAGGGCGGATGCGATCCGCGCGGGACGATCGGCATCTAGCCGCGCGGCAACCGCTAGTCCTTCTTGTCCTCGCCGAACAGGCTGTCGATCAGCGTGTCCTTGTCGGAGCGCGCCAGCAGCACCGTGCGCACCGTATCGAGCAGCAGTTCCTTGGCGCGCGGATTGATGGTCGCGTACTCGGCCCAGGCGGTCTTCTGCGCCAGCGCCAGCCAGGCCAGATAGTCGTCCTGGCTCATGCGCCAGATCGCCACCCCGCCGCGCTGCAGCGTCCGTTCCATGCGCCGCGCCAGGTCACGCTGGGCCGCATCGAAATAGGCATCCGAAATGGCGGCCGCTTCCTCGAACACTTTCTGCTGCTGCGGGTTGAGCTTCTTCCAGGCGGCCAGCGATATCACCAGCGGGCAGAAATCCATGAACAGAGAGTTGCCGATGGTGGCGAACTTGGCGTGCTTGTCCAGCCGCAACGACATGAACAACTCGTAGGTCGCGACCACGGCATCGAGCTTGCCGGACTGCATCGCCGCGGCGAGATCGGGCGACGGCACATCGATGACGGACGCACCGGCCGCCTTGAGAGTTCGCTCGAACAGGGGATTGGCCGCCTGCATCGTCACACCGCGCACCGAGGCCGGACCGAAAACCTGCATATCCCTTGTGAAGAAACCACCGGGCGCCCACCACCAGCTCAGAAGGCGGATGCCCCGCGCCTGCGCGAAGCTCTGCAGCGCGGCGTGCATGGGCGAACCCTTCAGCTCGCGCGCGGCGTCGAGATCCGGCACCAGCCCCGGCAGACCGGCGAGCGCGAACTCGGGCACCTGCACACCCGCGTAGCCGAGCGGAAGGACCGCCATCTCGAGCCGGCCCGCCTGCAGCGCCGCCAGCATCTCCGCCGGCTTCAGCGGCGAGCCGGGCGCGACGCGCACCTTCAGGCCCGGGGAGCGTACCTCCACCTCCTGCGCGAAGATCTGCGCGGCGCGGTCGCGTCCATCGACGGTTTCGGCCCACTGATGCGCCAACCTGATCTCCTGGCCGAGCGCAGCGTGGGACGCAGGCGCCAGGACCAGCATGAAGACGAGACAAGCGATTGTGACGACGCGCACGATGCCCTCCAGCCCGTTATCGGCAGCCCGAACGCGAGCCAGTGACCATCCTCCGGTGGCCGACTCGTGACGTACACGCCACTTGTGAAATTCCGTGCACGGGGCTTGGGTGTCGGCTGTCCTGCGCAGGTTTCGTGCGCGATCATCGGAGCGCGGAGCATTCCGCTATTGTCCGCAGCGCCGATCGGGAATGTGCGTTCTGCTGATAGCGTTGCCAGCGGCGAGTTGGCGCGAGCACGACGCGCTGGCTTTCAGCGCATCACCACTTCGACCTGCCCGAAGTCGCCGGCCTTGACGCTGAACTCGCGCTGATACACTTGGCCGGCGTGCCGCGCGCTGACCACGTAGGTGCCCGGCGCCAGGATGTGCGTGGGCAGCGCCCCAACGCTCTCCTTGACCGACTCGCCCGAGGCCGTGGCGATGCTCCACTGCGTGTCGGCGATGGCATCGCCGCCGCTGCGCGTGACGAGCTTGAGCGTCACGCTGGCCGCCGGATGGTTGAGCCTGCGCCTCCGTCAGCTTGCCCGCCTCCACCGTCACGTCGGAGCGAGCGACCGCATTGGCGTCGCCGTAGGTGCTGACGATGCTGTAGATGCCGGCGTTGAGGCGCACCACCGTGCCGGGCCGCAACGCGCTCATGATGCGCACGCGCTGGCCGTACTGGTCGCGCTCGTCGGAGAAGATGTCGTAGCTGACCGTCTTCTCGTTCGCCACCTCGCCTTTGCCGAGCACGGCCACGAGGCGCAGCCCGCCGGCGTTGAGCACGAAGCGCTCCTGCGAGGCGCGCTCGCCCAGCACCGTGATCTTGCGCGTCAGGTTGGCACGGCCGAGCGCCACGTTGACGAAATAGTCGCCGGCGTCGAGCTTGAGCGTCGGACTGGCTTCGCGGCTGCTCGACACCGGCCTCGCCTTGCCGTCGGGACCGGCGATGTCGCGATAGACGCGCCAGACGAGCCCCTGCTCGATGCTCTGCCCGTCCTCGGTCAGCATGGCCTGCAGCGACACCTGGCCGATGCCGCCGCTCTTCGGCTCCCCGCGCGTGCGTGGCACCACCGTGGTGTTGGGGAACAGGTCCTGCTGCGTCTGCGCAGGCGTGCCGCCGAGCCCCTGCGTGCCTTGCTGAAGACCCTGCTGGCCGCCTTGTTGCGTGCCCTGTTGCGCGCCTTGCTGAGTTCCGGGCAGCACCTGGCCAGGCCTCAGCGTCTCGGACTGCCAGCCGCCCGGCTGCTGCTGTGCCATCGCCGGCAGCCCGGCAAGACCGGCGGCACAGCACGCCAGGATCGTCAGCAGCAATGTCCGGCCGCGCATCATGCGGGCGCATGTCCTTCTGATCGGAACCGCCGCCGAGGCTCGGCAACAAGTCCAGCGAAATCATGGCAACCCTACCCGTCATCCCGGACGCGATGCCTGCAGCGCGATCCGGGACCTCTGCACGGTTCGCGCGGCAGGTCCCGGACAGTCTCGGCTGCGCCTCGACTTCCGGGATGACGGGTGCATTCCGTCACCCGTACACCTCAATCCGCCGTCAGCTCGAGCAGGCGGGTCTCGCCGCCGCGCACGTCGACCTGGCGGTCATAGCGCTTCTCGCGCGTTTCCGCTCTAACCACGTAGCGCCCGGCCTGCAAGATCACCGACGGCTCGGACTGGCCGGTTGTCCACACGTTGCGGCCGACCTCGTCGCGGATGTCCCAGAACACGTCGCTGGGCGATCCGCCGCCGCCCGTCAGGCGCAGCTTCAATACGGCCGGCTGGTGCTCCAGGATGAGCGGCTGCACCTGCCCCGCGCGCACCTCGACCTCGCGTACCACCCGCGCATTGACGCCGCCGTAGCGGCCCTCGACCCGGTAGCGGCCGGCGGGCAGTTGCAGGGTCGGCGTTAGCCTGCTGGTCGTCACCACGTCGCGATCCGGCCCGTCGAGTCGCTCGACCCGATAGGAGACGACATCGTTCGCCGCCGGCGCGACGCCGCCGCTCGAGCCGAGTCGACAAGGCGAGACGGCCCGCCGCCAGCGTCAGCGTGCGCCGCGCGGTATCGCCGGGCGTCAGCGCCAGCAGCTCGCGCGTCTCCACCCCGCCGAGCTTCGCCACCACGTAGTAGGTACCTGGCGGCAGCGTGAACTCGGCCTGCCGGGACGCCGAGCGCGCCACCTCGCGCCGTCCTTTAGGGGCATCCGGATCGTCCTCGGAGATGCTGAACACCGGCTGCTCGAGCGCGCCGGCGCCCTCCCGTCCCACCGCGGTCAGCACCACGCGCGCGCCGTTGAGCGGAATCTCGATGCGGCCCTGGCTGCCGGCCGGCACCACCACCGCGCGCTCGGCCCGCACCAGGCCCTGCTCGACGCGCACCACATAGCGGCCCGCGGTCAGCGTCGCCGAGCCCTCGCCGCCCTTGAAGAAGGCGACCGGCGCGCCCAGCGCCGGCTTGCCGTCGGGCGCCTGCCCGGCGGCCTCGCTGATGCTGATGAGCGCGTCGCTGAGCGGCGTACCGGTCCGCTGCGCGGTCGCCTTGACCAGCAGCGTGCCGGCGTTGAGCAGCACGGCGGCCAGCGTCGGCGCCGCATCGCCGACCTCGACCGTCAGCGAGCCCGACGCCTGCCCGTCGCGCGCCTCGACCACGTACCGGCCGGCGCCCAGCGGCAGCATCGGGTTGATGCTGCGCGTGTCGTACAGGATGCGGCCCGGCTCGCCCTCCTTGTAGACCGTCCAGCGCACCGGCCAGCCGACCGGCTCGGTCTTCGGCGCCAGCAGCGCACGCATGTAGAGCCCCGGCGGCCCTTCCACGGACAACGGCGCCGTCGGACGCTGCACCGAGACCTGCGACGGGGTCTGCGTCGCCGCCTGCTGGCGCGTGTTCGGGCGCACCTGCAGTCGCCGCCGGCGAGACGCATCGCCTCCTCGAGCATCGGCCCGACCTGATCCGCAGTAGCGGCATTCAGCATGCGTCCGCCGGTGATCTGCGGCACGCAGGCCATCTTGGCGAGGTCCGGCGGCTTCAGGCTCATGCCGACCACGTGCACGGTGATGCCAGCGCTTTTCAGTTCAGCCGCAGCGGCGCAGGCATCGGCCTGGCAATTGTCGGCATCGTCGTGGATCAGCACCAGGCTGCGCCGGCCCGGCATGCCGCCGATCGACTTCCCCGCCTCGCGCAATGCGAGCGCCAGCGGACCGCGCCCTTTCGGGTTGTAGGGACCGAGCGGCGCCATGATGCGCTCGGCATCCAGCTTTTCGGCCGGCAGCATCACCTCGACGTCGCCGCAGTCGCCGCGCCGATGCCCGAAGCCGGTCAGCCCGACGCGGGTCTCGGGCCCCACCCTGGCGAGCGCCGCGGCGCATGTTGTCGCGCACCAGCGCCAGCTTGTTCGTCCGCGACCCGTCGATCTGGCCCCACATCGAGCCCGAGCCGTCCAGCACGATCATCACGGACGGCGGGTCGGCCGCCCTGCCCGCGCCTGTCCAGACCGCCGCCATCAGCATGGACAGCAGCACCGTCAGGAAGGGTCCTAGTGTCATGGCACTCCGCGCCCTCGGATTCCTGCTAGCAAGTTCTATTGCCGACACCAACGCCGCTTGGTCGGCAATTGCGAGACACCACACTTGCCTGCCGCTCACCTTGGCCTCCGCGCCCGCGTGGTTTCCTGCCATGCCAGTTGCGCGCATTGTACTCGCCACAAAGTTGGTTTAGCGAGTGCTTTGGTACATTCGACCTTCGAGCATCCCCCGAGCATCTCCCATGGGCCAGGAAACCGTCGACCTGCTGCTGAAGCGCCGCTCGGCCAAGCCGGCCCTGCTGGCCGAGCCCGGCCCGACGCCCGAGCAGCTCGGCATCATCCTTACCGCCGCCGCCCGCGTTCCCGACCACAAGAAGCTGGAGCCCTGGCGCTTCATCGTCTTCCAGGGCGAGGCTCGCGCCAGCTTCGGCCGCATCCTGCTCAAGGCCTGCCTCGCCGAGGAGAAGGAGACCCCCTCGGCCGCCCGCCTGGAGATGGAGCGCACCCGCTTCCTGCGCGCCCCGGTCGTGGTCGCCGTGATCTCCCGCGTCACGCCCAACGCCGGCCGCGCCCGAATGGGAGCAGATCCTGTCCTGCGGCGCCGCCTGCTTTAATCTCTGCCTCGCCGCCAACGCGCTGGGCTTCGGCACGAGCTGGATCACCGAGTGGTATTCCTACAGCCGCGCCGTGCGCGAAGGCCTCAAGCTCGCCGCCAACGAGCGCATCGCCGGCTTCATCTACATCGGCACCGCCACCGAGCAGCAGCCCGACCGCGACCGCCCCCAACTCGCCAAGCTCGTCACCCGCTGGATGGGGTGATCCGGAAGGCCCTGACTTATAGAGTTCACGCCGCCAGGCATGATTTCGCCCGGACCTCGGGCCAAAGCCGACGTCGTCGCGCCATCGTCCTGCTTCTCTATATTGCGAGCAGGCATTGCGATCATGGCCAACCACCGGTGAAATGGATCACTTGCCCTGTCGTAAAGGGCGATTTCCCCGAGGCCAGGAGAGAGATCAGGGCTCCAACTTCCTCCGGCTGTCCAAGGCGGCCGAATGGGACAGTGCGAGCAATCAGTTGCCGGCCCTCGGGTGAATCGATGAACCGGGCTTTCGGATAGTACATCTCACTATACAAATAATTTGGCGCGACCACGTTTGCCTGGATACCGAACGGGGCAGCCTCCTTGGATAAGGATTTGGCGAACGCAGTCGCTGCGGCGCGCAGCGTAGTGGGAACGGCGAACCCCGGCTCCGGACGCGCGTCCCGTGCCGAGGTGACGAAAACGAATGCGCCACTCTTGCGTGCCTCCATCGGCGGAAGAAAGTGCTGCGTAAGCTGGATCGGAAACATGACGACGGCTTCAAACGTGGCACGAAAGTCGTCAACAGGGATGGTCTCGATCTCATTGGGTGTAATGGGGTAAACGTCATTCGATACGATGCATCCGGCAAGCCCTTGCGTCCGTGACCTCGGCACAGATGTCTTCGGGGGCTTGGCTCGCAAGTGCGTGAGCCCCAGGATCGGCCCGATCGAATGCTGCGCTGGCGTCTTCTTCTGAAAGGAAGGGTCGTGACACATGACCGTGTGACCGTCGCGCAGCAGCGCAGTGAGAGCGCCGGGGCCGGTGTACTGGGTGACGTTCGTGAGCAGCATCAGCGCCATAATGTGCCTCACGCAACTGTTCTCGATATGTCGCTCGCACATTCTGGTTACGTCAGCTTTGGGGTCAACAGCAATTTCCTCATGGCACTTCTGCGACATTGCGATCGGCCGCGCTAACGTCTAATCCGAGGGGTAGGAGCGGGACCAACCAGGAGATCGCCCCGGTGTTCTACGAGACGCGCGACAACAAGCACGGCCTGCGCCACGACCCCTTCAAGGCGCTCGCCGTTCCCCGCCCGATCGGCTGGATCTCGACCGTCGACAAGAACGGGGTGTGCAATCTGGCGCCCTACAGCTTCTTCAATGCGATCGGCGAGCGCCCGCATTACGTGATGTTCAGCTCGGCCGGCCCCAAGGACTCGCTCCTCAACATCACCGAGACCGGCGAGTTCGTCTGCTCGCTCGCCACCTGGGACCTGCGCTTCAACATGAACATGACGTCGGCTTCGGTGCCGCGCGGCGTCGACGAGTTCCCGATCGGCGACCTGACCGCCGCCCCGAGCCGCCTCGTCAAGCCGCCGCGCGTCAAGGAAAGCCCGGCCGCCTTCGAGTGCAAGCACTGGCAGACCATCGAGCTGCCGGGCGCCGGCCCTGACGACAAGTCCACCTACTCGGTCGTGATCGGCCGGGTGGTCGGCATCTACATCGACGACGACTTCGTCAAGGACGGCATGGTCGACACCGGCGCCATGCGCCCCATCGCCCGCCTCGGCTACATGGACTACGCCGTCGTCACGCCCAACTCCGTCTTCTCCATCGAGCGCCCCACCGCCGACGAGGCCATGGCCATGCTGCAAGCCACCGCGCCTGCCAAGTAAGGCTCTCCCGCCATCCCAAGAAGCAGCCGGCAACCTCGGGAGCAACGAAGTCGGACAAGCCGACCGAGTTCGTGCAGCACCACAAGGACGGCTCCGTCTGGGCCAAAGGCAAAATGCTCGCCGGCCAGCAGGTCGGCTACTGGGAGTGGTTCCGCAAGGACGGCAGCAAGCTTCGCTCGGGCACCTTCGAGAACGGCAAGCAGGTCGGCCGAATGGACCACTTACGACCGCAACGGCGCCGTCTATAAAGTCACCACCTTCAAGCCGCGCTGAGCGCGCGCAGCAAGCCACGGTCACTCCCGGTCCTTGACCCAGGCCAGGATGTGCTGGGCCACGCCCACCAGGTCGCCGTTCTGGTTGACGATTTTGATCTCGCTGCGCGAGCGCCGCTTGACGGGGTCGACCTCGGTGATGGTGTAGGTGAGCGTGACCGTATCGCCGAGGAACACCGGGCCCAGGAAGCGCACCTTGTCGTAGCCGAGCGACACCGCCGTCTCGTCGCCGGCCAGCCCATTGCATTTCTCGATCATCATGGTGGAGCAGGTCGAGGCGTAGCCGATCATCAGCGCGCCATGGGCGATGCGCTTTCCGTACTTGGAGCGCTTCATGTACTGCTCGTTGACGTGGTTCACGGCCAGGTCGCCGGTGATGCCGGCGAACAGGTAGACGTCGGACTCGCCCACCGTCTTGGCGAACGAGACGCTGTCGCCGGGCTTCACGTAGAACTGCTGCATGTCGGACTTTCTCCCTAGTCCGCGCTGGTGCGCGATGGTTGTGGTTGGCAATCGGGCGGATCGCCTCCGCCGCTATCTTGCGCAGCTTGATGACCTTGGCTTCGGCCAGCGCCGCGATCTCCGCCTCGCCGAGGCCGATCTCGGCCAGCACCTCCTGCGTCTGCGCGCCGAGCTGCTGCGGCGGCAGCCGCACCTCGGCGGCCTCGCCGTCGTACAGCATGGGATGATTGACCAGCGTCAGCGGCGCGCCGGTTTCGCCGCCGCCGGGCACCGTCACCAGCGATTGCATGTGCTTGACCTGCGGGTCGTCGGCGATCTCGGCATAGCCCTGCACCGGCGCCTGCCAGATCTTCAGAGGCTCCATGCGCGCGCGCCAGTCGGCCGTGGTCGCCGTCTTCAGCCGCTCGGCGATCAGCCCGGTGATCTCGTCCTGCCGGGTCCAGCTGTCCTTGTCGCTGAACGCAGCGAGCCGCGGCTCGTCCAGCACCTCGGCCAGCACCTTCAGCGGCACCAGCGACAGCGCCATGTGGCCGTCCTTGGTGGCGTACACGCCGTAGGGCGCCGCGTAGTACCAGCCGGCGACGTTGCGGAACGCCTGCGTCTCGCGCGGCTTGGCCGGCGCGTTGGCCCAGGCCACCAGCGATTCCGCCTGCAGGTCGAGCGCCGCCCGCATCAGGCTGGCATCGACGCGGCAGCCCTGTCCGGTGCGCTGCTGGCGCACGATCGCCGCCAGGATGCCCATCGCGAACAGCGCCGCGCCATGATGATCGATCACCGACGCGCCGGCCGGACGCGGGCCGGTGGCCGCCTGCCCGGTGATGGTCATCATGCCGAACAGCGCCTGCGCCAGCAGGTCCTGGCCCGGCTTCTCCGCGTAGGGTCCGTCCGGCCCGTAGCCCGACGCCGAGGCGTAGACCAGCTTGGGCCGGCGCGCCTTCAGCGCCTCGTAGCCGAGCCCCAGCTTCTCCATCACGCCGGGACGGAAATTCTCCGACACCACGTCGGCCGTATCGATCAGCCGCAGCGCCAGCTCGCGCCCCTTCGGCGACTTCAGGTCGATGGCGACGCTGCGCTTGTTGCGGTTGGCGCACAGGTGCAGCGCGCTCTGTCCGTCGTGCCAGAGGTCGCCGCCGCTCCAGTGCCGCTGCCAGCCGCCCTCGGTGGTCTCGATCGAGATCACGTCGGCGCCGAGGTCGCCCAGCGCCTGCACGCCCATCGGCCCGAGCAGGAAATGATTGAAGCTGACGACCCGGATGCCCTTCAGCAGGTCAAGCATGGTTGCAGAGTTCCTCTCCCCACACGGGTGTTCTCGTTGGCCCGGCGCTGCATGGCCGGCTGGGAGAGCTAATCCCGCCCGCCCGCATTGTTCAAGCCGGGGTTCGCACAGGAGCGAAAACAAGAAAGGGCGGCCAATCGGCCGCCCTTCCCAAAACCCTGCAATGTACTGGTCCTCCTGCCGACAGGAGCGCTCAAGCTTTCCTTGGTAATGATCGATTCATACGGTCGATCGCCTGGTTTCTTTGGCCCGGCCAGCGGTGCGGACTGGGTGGCCGTTCTTCAGCACCTTCTTGTTGCCCAGCCGCCGTGGCCCGTCATGCTGCTGCCAGCCCTGGCTGTGGCCAGCGCGGCCGTATCGGCGGCAGCGGGACGGCCCATCGTGCTCACACCCCTGATCGTCGTCGCGAGCGCAATCCTGGGACTGGGCTGCCTTGCCCTTGCCGGCGAACCCTTCGTCCATCAATCAGTCGGTGCGGCTGACCATGTCGTCGCCGACGCCGCATTGGGGGCAGGTCTCCTTCTCGTGCTGGTGGCCTGGATTGCCACGCTTGTAGCGCGGACGTTGGCGCATGGTGACGCCTGCTCTGTGGGTCGCCGGCTTCGCCATATTGCTGCTGGCAGGCGTGGGGCTTGATTGGATGCACGCCCCTCGATCCCATGCGACCGCGCTCTTCTATCGTCTCGTCAATCTGGAATTCGTCTTTTCGGTTGCCGTGCTGTTTGCACTGTTTGCCGGCTGGTATGCATTTCACCCTGAGATCACAGGGCGCAGATACGTGCCGGCGCTCGGGGTCTTGCAGTTTCTGTTCGCTTTCGCCGGCGCGGCTCTTGTATTTGCCTATTCCCCATACCCGTTCGGAGATATGCCGGGCATCCGGGTGGTCGACGTTCGTGCTGCCGCAAGCCAAGTGTGGCTGGCAGGCCTGGGCATCTACCTGGCTGCGGGAAGTCTTGCCTTTTTCGTGTTGGGCGTGGCGGTCGCACGCAAACAGGACGAGGGGCCGGACCGAGCTGGTCTAGTCTAAAGCAGTCGGGGAAGATTGCTGGTGGCGGTTGGCTTGTTTTTTCGGCGGCCGCTCGGGCTGGGATTTCACGCAACTGCGGGCCTGCTCGCGAGGCTGATCCGCAAGAGTGATAGTGCCCCCGCCCAGAATCAGAAAGGGCGGCGCCAGGGCCGCCCTTCGCGTTGCGTGGAGCCTTGTGCTGCCCGGTCGATCAGACCGAGTAGTACATGTCGAACTCGACCGGATGCGGCGTCATCTCGGTGCGCGCCACCTCTTCCATCTTCAAGGCGATGTAGGCGTCGATCATGTCGTCGGTCATGACGCCGCCCTTCTTGAGGAAGTCGCGGTCCTTGTCGAGGCTGTCCAGCGCTTCACGCAGCGATCCGCACACCGTCGGGATCTTGGACAGCTCCTCGGGCGGCAGGTCGTACAGGTTCTTGTCCATCGGCTCGCCGGGATGGATCTTGTTGGTGATGCCGTCGAGACCGGCCATCAGCATGGCGGCGAAGCCGAGGTAGGGGTTGGCAGCGGGATCGGGGAAGCGGATCTCGATGCGCTTGGCCTTCGGGCTCGTCACGTACGGAATACGGCACGAGGCCGAGCGGTTGCGGGCCGAGTAGGCCAGCAGCACAGGCGCCTCGTAGCCCGGCACCAGACGCTTGTAGGAGTTGGTGGTCGGGTTGGTGAAGGCGTTGATGGCCTTGGCGTGCTTGAGGACGCCGCCGATGTAGAACAGGCAGGTCTCCGACAGGTCGGCGTACTTGTTGCCCGCGAACACCGGGGTCGAGCCCTTCCAGATCGACTGGTGGCAGTGCATGCCCGAGCCGTTGTCGCCGAAGATCGGCTTCGGCATGAAGCAGGCGGTCTTGCCGTAGGCCTGCGAGACCTGATGCACCACGTACTTGTAGATCTGCATGTGGTCGGCCAGCGTCACCATCGGGCCGAACTTGATGCCGAGCTCGTGCTGGGCGGAGGCCACCTCGTGGTGGTGCTTCTCGACGATCACGCCCATCTCGGCCATCACCGACAGCATCTCGGAGCGGATGTCCTGCGCGCTGTCGACCGGCGGCACCGGGAAGTAGCCGCCCTTGACGCGCGGACGGTGGGCGAGGTTGCCCATCTCGTAGTCGGTGCCCGAGTTGGACGGCAGCTCGGCGCTGTCCAGCTTGAAGCCGCAGTTGTAGGGATCGACGTTGAACTTGACGTCGTCGAAGATGAAGAACTCGGCTTCGGGGCCGAACACCACGCTGTCGCCCACGCCCGTCTGCTTCATGTAGGCTTCGGCGCGCTTGGCGATCGAGCGCGGATCGCGCTCGTACATCTCGCCGGTCGACGGCTCGAGCACGTCGCAGAAGATCGCCATGGTGGTCTGGGCGAAGAATGGATCGATGTGGGCGCTGGCCGGGTCCGGCATCAGCGTCATGTCGGAGGCCTCGATGCCCTTCCAGCCGGCGATCGAGGAGCCGTCGAAGGCGTAGCCGTCGGCGAACATGGCCTCGTCGACGCAACTGCCGTCAGCCGTGACGTGCTGCATCTTGCCCTTGGTATCGGTGAAACGCAGGTCGAGGAACTTGACGTCCTTGTCCTTCATCATCCGCAGTACGTCGGCTACGGTCTTCGGTTTATCTGCCATTGAACTCCCCTGTCCTCACTTATTGGAACTGGCGTTTTGGAATTGGCATGCGTACACGCCGGGCATGCCTCTTCCGAGAAGCCCGGCCGGACCAGCGCACTTCGTCTCTCTATCAGATTGCGTCGGTGCCTGTTTCCCCCGTGCGAATGCGGATGGCCTCCTCAATCGTGGAGATGAAAATCTTGCCGTCGCCGATACGCCCGGTCTTGGCCGCCTTCTGGATGGCTTCCAGCGCCTTGCCAAGCGACTCGTCGGCCAGCACGACCTCTATCTTCACCTTGGGCAGGAAGTCCACCACGTATTCGGCTCCGCGGTACAGCTCCGTATGGCCCTTCTGGCGGCCGAAGCCCTTGGCCTCGATCACCGTTATTCCCTGCAAGCCGATCTCTTGCAGCGCCTCTTTCACCTCGTCGAGCTTGAAGGGCTTAATGATGGCTTCGATTTTCTTCATGCCGGTGCCTTCACCTCCCGCAGGTCCTGTTGGAGCATCATGTGGGTCGAGCCGCGCAAGGGTTAAGCATGCCTTGTGCCAAGCCTTACGTGCAGCAGAATCCTCCAGCAACCGGGGAATTCTGCGTATCAACAGGGCAACTTACCTTCCTGGATGCACATTCGACAGCCCAATAAATGGGCATTTGCATAACAAATGGTCTCCCGGCGGATCGTCACGCACACAGCTGAACTCCCGACGCGAGCATTGGCGCGCCGGCCGGATGCGAGGCATCATGCGCGCTTGCCGCATCATCGCTCAGGAGGGCGTCTTGCCGGGCCACGAGCTGCTCACCGCCGCCGAGATGGGCCAGGCCGACGCGCTGGCCATCGCCTCCGGCGTGCCCGGCCTCGAGCTGATGGAGAACGCCGGCGCCGCCGTGGCCGAGGCGGCCGACCGCATGGCCGCCGGCGAGAGCTTGAACGTGGCGGTGATCTGCGGACCCGGCAACAACGGCGGCGACGGCTTCGTCGCGGCCCGGCTGTTGCGTGATGGCGGCCATCGTGTGCGACTGGGGCTGCTGGGTGCGCGCGCCGGTCTCAAGGGCGATGCCGCCGCCATGGCCGCGCGCTGGGGCGATGCCGTCGAGCCGCTGTCGCCGGACACGCTGGCCGGCGCCGATCTCATCATCGACGCGCTGTTCGGTGCCGGCCTGGCGCGACCGCTCGAAGGCGTGGCCGCCGATGTGGTCGCCGCCGCCAACGCCTCGGGCCAGCCGATCCTCGCCGTCGACGTGCCGAGCGGGCTCGACGGCTCCACCGGGCGCGCCGACGGCCCGGTCATCCAGGCGACGGAGACCGTCACCTTCTTCCGCCTCAAGCCCGGCCACCTGCTGCTGCCGGGTCGCGCCCTGTGCGGCACCGTGCATCTGGCCGACATCGGCATCCCCGATGCCGTGCTCGATCGCATCGGCCCGCGCACGGCGGCCAACCGGCCCTCGCTGTGGCGCACCCTCTATCCCTGGCCGCGCCTCGACGGGCACAAGTACACGCGCGGCCATGCCGTGGTGATCTCCGGCCCGCCCGAGAGCACCGGCGCCGCCCGCATGGGCGCCCGCGCCGCGCTCCGCGTCGGCGCCGGCCTGGTGACGGTCGCCGGCTCGCCCGCCGCCACCGCCATCAACGCCACGCACGAGACCGCCGTCATGGTGCGCGCCATGGCCAGCGACGGGGCGATCGCCGATTTCCTATGCCGACGCGCGCCACAACGCGGTGCTGATCGGACCCGGCGCCGGTGTGGGACGCAACACGGCGGCAACGGTGGCCACCATTCTCGCCTCGCCCGCCGCCGTCGTGCTCGACGCCGATGCGCTCACCTCCTTCGCCGTTGCCGAGGAAGAGGCGCCGGTGCGCGCCACCGGCTTCGGCTTCGTGCTGCGCGGCGCCGAACCGCAACCGACCGGCACGCGCCTGTTCGAGGCGATCCAGCGCGCGCCAGGCGCCTGTCGTCCTCACCCCGCACACCGGCGAGTTCAAGCGCCTGTTCGGCGAGCTGGCCGGCTCGAAGCTCGAGGTCGCGCGCAGCGCCGCTGCCACCAGCGGCGCGGTCCTGATCCTGAAGGGCCCCGACACCGTCATCGCCGCCCCCGACGGGCGCGCCGCCATCAACGACAACGCCCCGCCGTGGCTGGCCACCGCCGGCGCCGGCGACGTGCTGGCGGGCCTCGTCACCGGCCTGCTGGCGCAAGGCATGCCGGCCTTCGAGGCGGCCTGCGCCGCGGTCTGGCTGCACGGCGAGTGCGCGTCCCTGTTCGGCCCGGGCCTGATCGCCGAGGACCTGCCCGAGACCCTCCCGCAGGTGCTGAAGGCGCTGCGCGCCGGCGCCTGACTGTGACCGCGCCGTCACGCCACCACGGCAACCCCGCGGCACGACATCGCATGTTGTATGAACCAGACCAAAGACCGGTTGCAGTTGATAATCGTTTGCAGAAGAATGCCTGCCGATTGATGATGACCACCTAGATTCTCGGGTGATTGACCAGCAACACTCCGCCGTTGCGGCGGTGCAATAAGGGCCAGCCCGCTGCCAATGCCGAGGAAAGCCACCAGCCTAGTCGAGTTCGACCAGATCGACCGCGTGCGCACCCTGCTGCGCGGCTTTCGCCTGCACCCCTCGCCGGACCTGCGAGTGACCACCGCCGGGCAGAAAACCTACACCGGCCAGCTGGTGCGCGACCACGTCGGCAACAACGCCCGCAAGGGCGGACGCTGGGCCTACTACGGCGCCCTTGTCCTGCTCACCGGCGAGGGCGAGGTGGAGATCGACTATCTCGACATCGTGCTGATCGAGCCCAAGGCCTCCGTGGCGCCAGGCAGCACAACGACTGGCAACGGCGCGTCTTGCGGATCGCAGGACGGCTCTGGCATGCTCCCCGCCTGAAGTGTGCAAGCAAACACCGACGGCCCGACTCAAAGCGGGCCTTGGGGAGAACCTCCATTGGAAGAGAGCCGCGCGGCGCAGCAGGCTGCGGGTCGTCCCAGCGGTGGGCCGGCCGTCCAATTGCAGGGCGTATCGATCGACTTCGCCGTCCCAGGCGGCCGCTATGTCGCCGTCGACAAGACCGACCTCGCCGTCGCCGGCCCATGAGTTCGTGGCCATCGTCGGCCCGACCGGCTGCGGCAAGTCCACCCTGCTGAACGTGGCCGCCGGCCTGCTCGCGCCCGGCACCGGCCAGGTGCTGGTGTTCGGCCAGCGCCTCGCCGGCCTCAACAAGGCGGCCGGCTACCTGTTCCAGCAGGACGCCGTGATGCCCTGGAAGACCGCGCTCGACAACGTCGCCATCGGCCTGGAGGTGGCCGGCACCGCGCGCCAGGAGGCGCTCGAGCGCGCCCGCACCTGGCTGAAGCGCGTCGGCCTGGCACCCTTCGCCGACCGCTATCCGCACCAGCTGTCGGGCGGCCAGAGGAAGCGCGTCGGCCTCGCCCAGGTGCTGATCCGCGATCCGAAAATACTCCTGATGGACGAGCCGTTCGGCCCCCTCGACGCCCAGACGCGGCAGATCATGGGCAACCTGCTGCTCGACCTGTGGGCCGCCGACCGCAAGGCCGTGCTGTTCGTCACGCACGACCTCGAGGAGGCGATCGCGCTGGCCGACCGCGTGGTCATCATGTCGGCCGGCCCGCAGGCACGCATCATCGGCGACCACGCCATCGACCTGGGCCGCCCGCGCGATGCCGCCGAGGTGCGCCTGGCCCCGCGCTTCCACGAGCTGCACAAGGCGATCTGGAGCCAGCTGCGCACCGAGGTCATGAAGGCCTACGGCAGCGAGGCGGCGTGACGTCTCTTAGCGGCTGGACGAACGCGGCCACTCAGCGTCATCCCGGCGCCGAACGCCTGCAGGGCGCTGCGCTCGCCGGGACCTATCCATCGCCGGTGCGTCTCATGGCAGCCGGGTGCCTCCATCGAACGGCGCGCAGTCGTGGGCCTGAGTCCCGCAAGCGCCCTGCGGGCGTCCGCGACGCCGGGATGACGTTGCATTCGCGGCGCTCCTTCCGCCCCCGACACTTCCCGTTGACCCACGGCACCGTGCTCTCGCATTGTGCCGGTCCAACAAAGGGGGTGGGCATCCGCGCGGGCTCGAGGCGGAGCGGCTTTCCCTGCCGGGAGGATCTGCATGATATCTGGTCGGGACCAGGCTGCATGAGCGCGCGCGGGCTTGGACTGCTCATCTCGCAGGCGCTGGTGGCGGTGCTCACCATCGCCGTCTGGCATATCGGCTCGAGCGTGCCGTTGGGCGGCGTCTACCTGCTGCCCAAGTTCTTCTTCTCCACGCCGCTCGACGTGGCGCAGCGCATCTGGAAGCTGTTCGCCGACGGCACCTACAAGATCGTCAACTGCCCGGAGCGGCTCGACTTCACGCGCCTGCTCAGCATCGCCGACCCCTGCTTCGGCAAGACCGTGTGGCAGCATCTGACGTTCACGCTGACCGAGGGCGTACTGGCCTTCGTCGATCGGCGCGGCCGCCGGCATCCTGCTCGGCTTCTGGCTGGCGCGCCGGCCGTTCCTGTCGGCCGTGTTCGACCCCTACATCAAGATGCTCAACGCCCTGCCGCGCGTGGTGCTGGCGCCGATCTTCATGCTGTGGCTGGGCCTGGGCATCTGGTCCAAGGTGGCGCTCGGCGTGACGCTGGTGTTCTTCATCGTCTTCTTCAACGTCTACCAGGGCGTCAAGGAGGTGAGCCCGACCGTGCTCGCCAACGCCCGCATGCTCGGCATGAGCGAGCGCCAGCTGTTCGCCCACGTCTACTGGCCCTCGGCGATGTCGTGGATGTTCTCCTCGCTGCACACCTCGGTCGGCTTTGCCATCATCGGCGCGGTGGTCGGCGAGTACCTGGGCTCCGCCGCCGGCCTCGGCTACATGATCCAGCAGGCGGAGGGCACCTTCGACACCACCGGCGTGTTCGCCGGCATGGTCATCCTCGCCGTATTCGTGCTGATGATCGACTGGGGCGTCACTCTGGTGGAAAATCGCCTGCTGGTCTGGCGGCCCGAAAGCGCGGCTCGCTCATAGCTGCGCGCGCACTCCCAACGGCTGCGGCGACACGCTGTCGGTTAAGCTTGCGCTGAGCGGATGCGGATCACCGCGGACAAATCTATTCATCGCCCGACATAAGTGATCGCACGTGGGTGGCATGATATGAGAAGTCCGCTTTAGCTCGCATGGGCGCCGCAACGACGGCACCGCAGGAGGAGTACGCTCATGAAAGTCCGGAAGACATGGGTTGGCGCGGCGGCCGCATTGGCGGTGCTCGTCAGCTCGGCTCAAGCCCAGGCGCCGGAGAAGAAGGACGTCAAGCTCGGCGTCGGCGGCGCCACATCGCTCTACTATCTGCCGCTGGCGCTGACCGAGAAGCTCGGCTTCTTCAAGGAGCAGGGCCTCAACGTCGAGGTCAGCGACTTCAAGGGCGGCTCGCAGTCGCTGACCGCGCTGATCGGCGGCTCGGCCGACGTCGTCACCGGCGCCTACGAGCACACCATCCGCATGCAGGTCAAAGGCCAGGACATCCAGGCCGTGATCGAACTCGGCCGCTACCCCGGCATCTCGCTCGGCGTGAAGAAGGACCGCGCCGACAAGATCAAGTCGGCCGCCGACCTGAAGGGCGCCAGGATCGGCGTCACGGCGCCCGGCTCCTCCACCAACATGATGGTCTGGTACCTGATGGCCAAGGCCGGCTTGAAGCCGGACGATGCCTCCTACGTCGGCGTCGGCACCGGCGGCTCGGCGGTCGGCGCCATCATGAAGGGCGAGATCGACGCCATCTCCAACATCGATCCCGTCATGACCAAGCTGGAGAGCGAGGGCCAGGTCGTGATCATGGCCGAGACGCGCACCACGGCCGGCACCACCAAGGTGTTCGGCGGCCCGATGCCGGCCGCCGTGCTCTACATCAAGCGCGACTTCATCGAGAAGAACCCCAACACCGTGCAGGCGCTGGTCAACGCCTTCTACAAGACGCTCAAGTGGATGGAGAAGGCGACGCCCGAGCAGATCGCCAACGCCGTGCCCGAGGAATTCTGGCTGGGCGACAAGGCGCTCTACATCGCCGCGGTGAAGGCCTCGCTCGATGCCTACTCCAAGGACGGCATCGTCAGCACCGACGGCCAGACGCGCTCGCTGGATTTCCTGCGCCAGTTCGACAAGGAGATCGCCGACGCCAAGGTCGACACCGCCAAGACCTGGGACGACCGCTTCGTGAAGAAGGCCGCGGCAGCGGTGAAGTAGCCGTTATCCTGCAAGGCGCATTCGCGCTATCGGCACCCAAAATTCGCACACCTCGATGCTGCATCCCGGAATTGCACTCGCGCAATTCCGGGATGACACGTCCGCAATTATGCGATGCCGCGTCGACCGAAATAATCATCCTCGTTCTATTCGCGCGCATCAGCGATCGTTGAACAAGTTTGTGCGCGCGCCGCGGTCGCAAAGCTTGCAGCACCGCATCTTGCGACGATCGCTTCGCATCCCATCGCACAATGCTCGCTCTGACATCGGGTTGATGTCCGCAGTCCTGTAAAGGACCTGCGAGCAATTTATTCTTCATCCTGAACACCAGCCCGCGCAAAAGTGATCGACTCGACTTCGCTGCCACTCGCAGCAGTTGTGCGCGCCATCATGTTAAGGGAGGTCCGCGATCGACACGCGTCGTGCTGAGACGACGACCAGAGGAGGACGGGCATGCAGCCTTGGAGACTATGGGTGAGTGCGGTGGCAGTGGGTACCTTCATCGTGGGCGCGGGCGCGATGCAGGCTTGGGCGCAGGCGCCGGAGAAGAAAGACGTCAAGCTCGGCGTCGGCGGCAGCAATTCACTCTACTATCTCCCGCTCGCGATCACCGAGAGGCTGGGCTTCTTCAAGGAGCAGGGCCTCAACGTCGAGGTCAGCGACTTCAAGGGCGGAACGCAATCGCTGACCGCGCTGGTGGGCGGCTCGGTCGACGTCGTGACCGGCGCCTACGAGCACACCATCCGCATGCAGGTCAAAGGCCAGGACATCGTCGCGGTCGTGGAACTCGGCCGCTATCCGGGCATCGTCCTGGCGGTCAAGAAGGACCGCATGGACAAGATCAAATCCATCGCCGATCTCAAGGGCGCCAAGATCGGCGTCACCGCGCCGGGCTCCTCCACCAACATGATCGCGTGGTACTTGATGAGCAAGGCGGGCCTGAAGCCGGACGACGCCTCGTTCATCGGTGTCGGCGCCGGCCCGGCGGCGATTGCCGCCATCAAGAGAGGCGACATCGACGCCATTTCCAACATCGATCCGGTGATCGCCACGCTGGAAGCCAGCGGCGACGTAGTGGTGATGGCCGACACGCGCACCACCGAAGGCGCCACCAAGGTGTTCGGCGGCCCCATGCCGGCCGGGGTCCTTTATTTCAAACGCGACTTCATCGAGAAGAACCCCAACACCGTGCAGGCGCTCGTCAACGCCTTCTACAAATCCCTGAAATGGCTGGAGAAGGCCACGCCGGAGCAGATCGCCGACGCCGTCCCGCAGGAATACTGGCTGGGCGACAAGGCGCTGTACATGAAGGCGGTGCAGGCCAACCGGCAGGTCTATTCGCTCGACGGCATCGTCAGCGAGGCCAGCCAGAAGCGCTCGCTCGATTACCTGCGCCAGTTCGACAAGGAGATCGCCGACGCCAAGGTCGACACCGCCAAGACCTGGGACGACCGCTTCGTGAAGAAGGCGGCGGGCTCGGTGACGGTGAACTAATGCTGACATCCCGGAAGGCGCATTCGCGCCTATCCGGGACCCAGAACCTTGCCTAGACTTCCATCCAAGGTTCCGGATATGCGCTCGCGCGCACGTCCGGGAGGACACAGGGAGGACGTCATGAGAGGCATCGTGTTCGCCGGCAACCGCAAGATCGAGCTGCGCGATTTTCCCGATCCGACGCCGGGCGACGAGGACGTCGTCATCGAGATCAAGGCGTCCGGCATGTGCGGCAGCGACCTGCACGTCTATCGCTCGCCTGGCGGCGGCCCCGCCATGGCGGCTTCCCTTGGCCTCGGCGGCGAAGGCGTTGCCGTGATCGGCGGGCACGAGCCGTGCGGCGTGGTGGTGGCGCGCGGCAGAAACGTCTCCGAGAAGAAGGCCCCGCTCGGCGCCCGCGTCATGCAGCACCACTACAGCGGCTGCGGCCTCTGCCCCGACTGCAACCAGGGCTGGTCGCAGCTCTGCAAGAAGGGCGGCATGACCGTCTACGGCGTCACCGGCAACGGCGCGCACGCGCGCTACATGCTGGCGCCCGCCCACACGCTGATCGCCCTGCCCGACGAGTTGTCCTTCGAGGAAGGTGCTGCCATCTCCTGCGGCACCGGCACCGCCTGGGGTGCGCTCAAGCGCATGAACATGGCGGGTGGCGGCACGCTCGCCGTGTTCGGCCAGGGCCCGGTTGGCCTGAGCGCCACCATGCTCGGCAAGGCCATGGGCATGCGCGTGATCGGCATCGACATCTCCGACGAGCGCCTCGAGCTTGCCAAGGCCTGCGGGGCCGAGGCCGTCATCAACTCGAGCAAGGACGAGCCGGTCAAGGCCCTCAAGGTCATGACCAACGGCGGCGTCGACTACGCGTTGGAGTGCTCGTCCGCGGCGGCCGCGCGCACCGCCGCCGTACGCGGCACCCGCACCTGGGGCACGGTGTGCTACGTCGGCGAAGGCGGCAGCGTCACGCTCGACGTCTCCCCCGACATGCTGCGCCGGCAGATCACGCTGATGGGCTCGTGGACCTTCAGCAAGATCGGCCAGGCCGACTGCGCCCGCTTCATCGCCCAACACAAGCTGCCGCTGGCCAAGCTGATCACGCACCGCTTCAAGCTCGACGAGGCCGAGCGCGCCTACCAGCTGTTCGACCAGCAGACCATGGGCAAGGGCATGATCCTGCCGTCCTAACCTGCGTTCTCGCGACGCCTAGCCATTGAACTGCGCGTCGGACACCTTCTCCATCCAATCCACCGTCTTGCCATCGAGCGCCTCGGCGATGGCAATATGCGTCATGGCCGTCGTCGCCGTTGCGCCATGCCAGTGCTTCTCGCCCGGCGGAATCCAGACGATATCGCCGGCTCGGATGTCCTCCTTGGGGCCGCCCTCGCGTTTGCACCCAGCCCAAGCCGGACGGTCACGATGAGGGTCTGGCCCAAAGGATGGGTGTGCCAAGCCGTGCGGGCGCCGGGCTCGAAGGTCACGATCGCGCCGCCGATGCGCGCGGGAGCAGCTGCCTTTGAAGGGCATGTCGATCCGGACCGCGCCAGTGAAATACTCCGCCGGGCCTTTCGCGGATGGCTGCGAGCCGCTGCGCATGATGTTCATGGTCGTTGTCCTCGGTTGTTCGCTGATGCACCTTGCCATCAGCCGGCGTGACAGCATGCGCCAGCTCGTTGGACAGCAATGTGGCCACCGCGCCGGCAAGCATCGCGCGGCGCGAAACGATGATGGCCGCCGTCATTTCTGCGCGAAGACCTCTCTCGCTATGGCGACGGCGCTGACCGCGTTCGGCCATCCGGCATAGAAGGCGAGATGCGTGATCGCCTCGACGATCTCGGTTTGGGTCACGCCGTTTTGCCGCGCCGAGAGCAAGATGCGATCGCAGCTGATCCGGGCGGTTCATCGCGATCAGAGCGCTGATGGTCGACAAGGCTGCGGTCCCGCTTCGGAGAGTCCGGGTCTCTCCCAGACGTCGCCGAACAGGACGCTGTCAGTGAGCTCCGCAAGCTTGGGCGCGATGTCACCCATCAGTTGCTGCGCGCGGGTCTCGGCCGCCGTCCTTGGCTGGTGCTTGCTTTGGCGTCTCTTGCACGCGTGCTGGCGTGGGAAAGCTCAGCATGGTCGCGGCCGCAATCGCAAGGCATCCCACAACAAACCTGTTCATTTGCATGCTCCGTCGTTGGTCGCGTTTCAATCAGTCCGAAGCTTGGCTCGTTGCGTGGATCTCCGCCTACGCGGAGATGACGACTTTGCTCATGCACCTACGGTCGCCGCCCACCTGCGGCCGCAGCAGCGCCTCCGCCTTCAGGAACGCCTCGATCTCGGGCGTCATGCGGCGGGCTCTCGGTCTCCTGCTCCGGCAGGCCGAGTTCGGCGATCAGGCGCTTGACGGTGACGAAGCTGCGGTCCTTGCGGTCGTAGAAGCCAGCCTTCACCAGCGCGCGCGCCGCCATCTGTCCGTTCTGCGCGCCGCCGACGATCAGGAACGGTGTGCTCCATCACCGCCGTGGTGTCGGACCAGGCGGCGATGCGCGTCTCCAGCGCGAAGCGCTGGAACGGCCGCAGCTCGCGGCGGTAGCGGATGATGGCAGAGCCCAGCATCGGCGCCCAGCCGTTCTGCCAGATCGGCCGCCACAGCCCCGAGCGCAGCACATGATCGAGCCGGCCGAGATCCATGATGGTCAGGTAGCGGCCGTTGTTCATGTGGCCGTTGAGGTCGAGATCGGTCGGCAGCACGCGAAAGGTCAGCCGCGACACGTCGCGACGCGGATCGAGCTTGCGACGCCACGCCAGCGCGATCACCATCCAGAAGAGGCGGAGCCAGAGATTCATGCAGGCGTTGTTTGCCCGCCGCCGCGCCGCGATGCAAGCCGGCTTCTGCCGGCATTACGCGATCGGCCCTCAGAAATACAGCACGATGCCGACCAGCAGGCCGGCCATCGTCACCATCACGAGGCGCCGGCCCTGCGTGCGCAGCCAGGCGAACGACGCGCGCCGGCAGACCCGCCCACTCGATGCCGGCCAGCCACGCAAGGCACAAGCCCATGCACAGTCCGGCGGCCCAGCCGCTGTAGGCGACGGGCGTCGTCTGCAGCGCCTGTCGCATTGGCGGTCTGACCGCGCCTCTGGGCTGGTCAAGCAGCAGCAGCGCACCGAACACGCCTGCCAGGATTGCCAGGAAGCCGAATATCCGGCGCATCATCCCCAACTCCGAATGCAGATCGGCCGGCAATCTTAGAGCGAGCGCAGAAATTCTTGGTTAACGCCGCGCACACCATGGCTTCCCGATGCGACCTATTGACGCGCGGCTCGGCCGGGTGCAGACTTCCAATATTCGAGGAACGGAGGTCTAAGAAAATGTCTCCACCGGACAGTTCTATGGCCGTCCTCGCGCCCGCGACGTTCTCGCCTGAAGCGCAGGCGGCCCACCCGACAATTCGATAGTCTTGAGCGGATATTTCGGCTGATCTTGGCTGGCCGGCAAGCGCGTGCAGTTTTGCTCTCGTAGAGCTTGGACTGCACAGGAAGCTTGCCAATCCTTCCAGAGCCAAGAGCTGACGAAACCCGCAACCCTGAAGTAAAGGATCAGGAGGGCCATGGACCGGAGTTGATGCTGCGACCATCCAGGCGTGAGCGCCTCAACGATGGTCCTCCGGCACCTCCGCCGTCATCAGCGCCCAGATCCAACGGCCGCGTCACGCGGTCCAGAGCCCGGCGGACCCCCGTTCGCCGGGCTTTGCTCATGCTGGGCCAGATGCCCAAACTGCAGCCACGACTCCGTCCTGGCTTGCTCGAATGACAGCCGACACCATCCACGCGCATGGCTCGCACTCAGAGCGCCGACATGCTCACCACCCGACGCGCGCTGTTGATCGGTAGCGCGGCCTCGGCCGTCGCCTTGCCTGAGCCGCCGGGCGCTGGCCGACCCCTCGGCCTACCGCTGGCAGCCACCGCGACCGACACGCTGGCCGCGCGCTTTCCGCCTCCGGCCGGCTTCCAGCGCATCGCCGCGGCCCCGGGCAGCTTCGCCGCCTGGCTGCGCGGGCTGCCCCTCAAGCCCGCGGGCGCGCCCGTGCTGCTCTACAACGGCGCGCCGAAATTCCGCCAGGACGTGCACGCCGCCGTCATCGACATCGACGTCGGCACGCGCGACCTGCAGCAGTGCGCGGACGCCGCCATGCGCCTGCGCGCCGAGTGGCTGTACGCCATGCAGCGACCCGGCGAGATCGCCTTCAACGATACGGGCTCGGGCAAGCCCATCGCCTTTTCGCGCTGGGCCGCCGGCGACCGGCCGCGCCCGTCAGGCCGCTCGCTCGCCTGGTCGCGCAGCGCCGCGCCGGATGCCGGCTACGCTTCCTTCCGCCGCTACATGGACACCGTCTTCACCTGGGCCGGCACGCATTCGCTGGAGCGGCAGCTCGCGGCCGTACCGCTCAGCGACATCGCGGCCGGCGACCTCTTCATCAAGGGCGGCTTTCCGGGCCACGCCGTGCTGGTCGCCGACGTCGCCAAGTCTGCCGCTGGCGAGACGCGCTTCCTGCTGCTGCAGAGCTTCATGCCGGCGCAGCAGATGCACGTGCTCAAGAACCTGCAGGATGCGGATGCCTCGCCCTGGTATCGGCTCGACTTCGGCGACCGCCTGCTGACCCCGGAGTGGGTGTTCCCGCGCGACAGCCTGCGTCGCTGGCGCTGATCAGAAACCAGAGCCCCAAAACCAAAAGCCCACGTGCGGGGTGCACGTGGGCTTGGTGTGGCAAGTGCCCGGCAGCGAGAGCGCCGCGACGCCGCCGCGCTCGTTTCATGCATCGCTGCAGCCTTGCCGGGCTGAAGGCTGGCCCTTACTGGGGGCCTTTGCCGTCGACGATGGCGTTCAGGTCCGTCTCGCTGGCGGCGCGACGGCTGCGGCCGTCGAACATGGCGCCCTGCTCGATCAGCAGCGACATGTGGTGGATGTCGCCATCCACGTTGGAGGAGGCCTGCAGGGCAACGGTCTTGCCGCAGATGACGCCGGAGACCTTGCCGCGTACGACCACCTGCCGGCCGGCGACCATGCCCGTCACCTGGCCCTTCTCGCCGACGATCACCTCGGCCGCCTGCACGTCGCCTTCGATTTCGCCATCGACCTGCAATACGCCGCGGCCGATGATCTTCAGCCCCTGGCCCATGATCTTGAGATCGTTGCCGATCACCGATTTCTCGTTGCTTTCCGGGCCGCTGGGGCGGTGCTGCTGGACCTGCTGCTGCTGCTGGACCCCGTTGGAATTGCTGTTGGCCAGGCGCGACTCGAGCGTTTTCGGCTCGGTCGGAGAGTTACGCGTAAACATGAAGGACCCCCGGTGGATTAGTGAATTGGACGACGCCACAATGACATCACAGCGATGGTCGAATTATGTCAACTGTCCGCTAAAAGACGTGCTGCATGCAGGTTGTAGGCACGCCCGCCTGCGGCCGCGCGAGGCGGCCCCACACCGGATCGGCGTGCCTCTGCCAGGGATTCTCGTGGCGCAGCACGTTGCGCGACCGTGCAGCACGTCACAGCATCACGAGATGCCGCGGCTCCGCCCCGCGAACGGCCTTGATGGCAAGCCCTCGGTCGAAGGTGACGAGGCGGCCGCCGTTCTTCACGGCGAGACCCAGGAGGTAGACATCGGTGATCTGATTGGGACCGAGAATGTGAGTTCGGTCGAACAACTGGTCGTCCGTGATAGAGATATTTTGCGGCCAGAATTTGTGATCTGTTTCTTCCAGCCCCATTGCCAGCAATTGGATGGCATCCATCGTCGGGGCCGGATTGGAATAATGCGGCTGCGACATGATCCTCGCGAAGCCGTTTTGGGTGATCGCACAGGTCGCCCAACCGCTAGCCCTGTTGGATACCCACCAAGCGCGAAGCGCTGAGTGAAAGGTGTGCTCAGTGTCGATCAGGGCCAGCAGGCCGTTCACATCGAACAGCGCCCGCATGATCACTCACCGCTTTCCTCGATGAGCTTGTCCACTAGCTCATTGGTCACGACGCCGCCGCGTGAGGGCAGCACGGGGATGCCGTCGACAATCCTGACCTTGCTGAAGTCCAATCGCGCAAGTGGTTGGAGAGCGCTTGGCGCACAAGGTCGGAAACAACCTCTCCCGTTGTCCTTCTCTCGGCCTTGGCCCGCTGCTTGGCGATTTCCAAGACGTCGTCGTCGATGTCCAGGGTCGTGCGCATGCATGTGATGCTAGCGCATCAGATGCATTGATGCAAGACGTGTCTGAAAGCGTAAGACCACTGGGGGCCGCCGACGGCGACCCCAGCTCGAGCTTGCCTGCCGCGGATCACTGTGGCGTCGGATGCCCCCCTGTTCAGTCCGCGCGTGTGGACAGCGCCACCGCGTCGGCGCCCGCCGGATAGTGCAGCTGCCCGGACTCTTCCGTCGCCGCGCGCCACACCGCCTCGGCCACATCGGCTTCGGTCGTCACCGCGGCAGGCTTTGCGAATGCCGCCAGGATCGGAGCCGCGAAGGGCATGTACGGCGCGGGGATCACATCCTCGATGCGGGTATCGGAGTTCTGCGCGAAGCGCGTGGTCGGGCCGTAGCCGGGCTCGACCAGCTTGACGCGCACGTTGAACGCCTGCAGCTCGTGCGCGAGCGACGCAGTAAAGCCCTCGATCGCCGTCTTGCTTGCGGTATAGACCGACACCAGCGGCATCGGCGCCAACGTCACGCTCGACGTCACGTTGACCACCACGCCTGACCTGCGCGCGCGGAACTGCGGGATCACCGCCTGCGTCATGGCCATCACGCCGAAGGTGTTGGTCTCGAAGATCTGCCGCACCTTGGCCATCGGCGTCGCCTCGAGCGCGCCCATGAAGCCGATGCCGGCGTTGTTGACGAGCACGTCGATGGGTCCGCTCGCCGCAGCGCTGCCGCGATGCTCCGGGGCTCGGTGACATCGAGCGCCAGAACGCGCAGCCGCTCGGACTTCGGCAGGATGCCGTCGCGCGGGGTGCGCATGGTGGCGATGACATTCCAGCCCTCTGCATGGAAGTGGCGGGCGGTTGCGAGGCCATAGCCGGACGAGCAGCCGGTGATCAGTACGGTTTGCATTTCTGTCTCCCTTAATTGGTGTCAGTGAGGGAGAGGTACTGGCGCCTGGTCCGGACTTTCTACGATTGATCGTCCACATTTCGTTTGCTAGCGTCCAGACATGGTCGATCCCCTGTCGCAAGCAATCGCGCTGCTACGGCCACGCACGGTGTTCTCGAAGATCATTAGCGGCGCCGGTCGCTGGGGCGTGCGCTACACCGACTTCGGCCAGCCGAGCTTCTGCACCGTGCTCGAAGGCAGCTGCCGGCTGGCGGTCGACGGCCACGCGGCGATCACGCTGGAAGCCGGCGACTTCGTGCTGCTGCCGACCACGCCCGGCTTCACGATGTCGGGCTTCAAGCCGGTGCGGCCGACGTTCATCGATCCGAAAACCGCTTCAGTGTCCGCCGATGAAATCCGCCACGGGTCGCCCGACGGCGACCCCGACGTGCGCATGCTCGGCGGCTACTTCGTGTGCGAGTCACCCGATGCGGGATTGCTGGTGTCGCTGCTGCCGACGCTGGTGCACGTGCGCGGCATCGAGCGGCTGTCCACCCTCGTGCGCCTGGTCGGCGAGGAAGCGCGCGCGCAGCGCCCGGGCCGCGACCTCGTGCTGTCGCGGCTGGTGGAAGTGCTGCTCGTCGAGGCGCTGCGCACGACGCAGGGCGACACCGCGCCGCCTGGGCTGCTGCGCGGGCTCGGCGACGCGCGCCTCGCGATCGCCATGCGCGAGATGCACGGCGACCCGGCGCGACCTTGGACCATGGCCGCGCTCGCCAAGAAGGCGGCGCTGTCGCGCTCGGCTTTCTTCGACCGCTTCACGCGCGCCGTCGGCATGGCGCCGATGGAGTATCTGCTGGCCTGGCGCATGGCCATCGCCAAGGACCTGCTGCGCCACCAGGACGTGGCGCTCGGCGAGGTCGCGGAGCGCGTCGGCTACAGCTCGGCCAGCACCTTCAGCACCGCCTTCAGCCGCCACGTCGGCCAGCCCCCCGGCCGCTACGCGCGGGAGTGCCGGGGTGGTGCGGCGGCGGGGGTGAGCGGGCAAGGCCAAGGAAGCGGGGCACGACTACATCACAATAGTTGCCGTGGTTCGCCGCGCCCCTAATTCGGTGCCCTAGATGCCTACGTGCTTGCAGTATTTGCCAAACGGCGTCTCGATGCACACTTCGATGCAGAGAATGGCCGTTGGCTTGATCTCGATCTTTGCGTCGAAGATATACTGGTCGCTTCCGTCGGCCGGAATATTTGCTTTCGCCTGCTGCAGCGCGCCGTAGACCAGTGAGCGCATGAACGATTCATAGGTCTGCACATTCGCCGCATGCTCATCAACGTAGCGAGCCGTAAGTTTCTCCATGAAGCAATCTCCTCATTTTTAGCATATAATTAACAATAAAGCACATGGAATGGTCGCGAACAAGGCCGCAGGTGACGCCGTCGATCGGCCACACCCCTACAACGGAATATTATCGTGCTTCTTCCAGGGGTTCTCCACCGTCTTGTTGCGCAGCATGTTGAGCGAGCGGCAGAGGCGGCGGCGCGTGTGGCGCGGCAGGATCACCTCGTCGATGTAGCCGCGCTCGGCCGCCGTGAACGGGTTGGCGAAGCGGGTCTGGTATTCCTTGATGCGCGCCGCCACTTTGTCGGCGTCGCCCAACTCGGCACGGTACAGGATCTCGACCGCGCCCTTGGGTCCCATCACCGCGATCTCGGCCGTCGGCCAGGCGTAGTTGACGTCGCCGCGGATGTGCTTGGAGCTCATCACGTCGTAGGCGCCGCCGTAGGCCTTGCGCGTGATCACCGTCACCTTCGGCACGGTCGCCTCCGAGTAGGCGAACAGCAGCTTGGCGCCGTGCTTGATGAGGCCGCCGTACTCCTGCGCGGTGCCCGGCAGGAAGCCCGGCACGTCGACGAAGGTGATGATCGGGATCTCGAAGCAGTCGCAGAACCGCACGAAGCGCGCGGCTTTGCTCGATGCATCTGAATCGAGCACGCCCGCCAGCACCATCGGCTGGTTGGCGATGATGCCGACCGTGCGGCCCTCCATGCGCGCAAAGCCGGTGACGATGTTGCGGGCGTACTGGTCCTGGATCTCGAAGAAGTCGGCCTCGTCGACCACCTTGGAGATCAGCTCCTTGATGTCGTAGGGCTTGTTGGGGTTGTCCGGGATCAGCGTATCGAGCGACGGCTCGGCGCGGTCGGGGCTGTCGGAGGTCGGCAGCTCCGGCACGCCCGACTTGTTGTTCGACGGCAGGAAGTCGAGCAGCCGGCGCATCTGCAGCAGCGTCTCGACGTCGTTCTCGTAGGCGCGGTCGGCGATCGAGGACTTGGTGGTGTGCACGCGCGCGCCGCCCAGCTCCTCGGCGGTGACGGTCTCGTTGGTCACGGTCTTCACCACGTCGGGGCCGGTGACGAACATGTAGCTCGTGTCCTTCACCATGAAGATGAAGTCGGTCATGGCCGGCGAGTAGACGTCGCCGCCGGCGCACGGCCCCATGATCACCGAGATCTGCGGGATCACGCCCGAGGCCAGCACGTTGCGCAGGAACACCTCGCCGTAGCCGCCGAGCGCCGCCACGCCCTCCTGGATGCGCGCGCCGCCGGCATCGAACAGGCCGATGATGGGCGCGCGGTTCTGCAGCGCCATGTCCTGGATCTTGGTGATCTTCTTGGCGTGCGCCTCCGACAGCGAGCCGCCGAACACCGTGAAGTCCTTGGCGAAGGTGTAGACGACGCGGCCGTTGATGGTGCCCCAGCCGGTGACCACGCCGTCGCCGGCGATCTTGGTCTTCTCCATGCCGAAGTCGTGGCAGCGGTGCTCGACGTACATGTCGAACTCCTCGAAGGAGTTCTCGTCCATCAGCAGCTCGATGCGCTCGCGGGCGGTGAGCTTGCCTTTGCTGTGCTGCGCCTCGATGCGCGCCTGCCCGCCGCCGAGCCGCGCCTCCGCCCGCCGCCGCTCCAGCTCGTCCAGCACGTCTTTCATGGCAGATGCCCCACGCCCATTTCGTCGCTCTGACCGGCATAGCATGGCCGTGGTGCACTGCGAAACGGTGAACCCTCGTCCGCCCCTCCGGCCGTGCGCGTCCGGTGCTATCCTGCGCCGATGATCCAGCGCCGGACCTTCCTGTCGCTCTTCGGCTGCACGGCTGCCGGGCAGATGCTGGCAGGCTCGCCCGCCTCCGCATCCGGCACGCAGCACTTCGTTGCCGAGGCCGCCCGCATGAAGAGCGAGGCGGTGGCGAAGGGCGATCAGGCGTATGGCGCCGTGCTGGTCCGGGACGGCGCCATCATCGGCTACGGGCCGAGCCGCGTGGTCACCGACCGCAACCCCGACGCACATGCCGAACGCGTCGCCTTGTGGGATGCGCAGCGCCGCTCCGGCAGCCAGGAGCTGGCGGGCGCCGTCATCTATTCCACGTCGCGCCCCTGCTCCGCCTGCCAGCAGGCGCTGGCGCTCGCCAAGGTGGAGCGCATGTATGTTGGTCCGACTGCAACGGACGCCGGGCGTCCGCAACGGGGAGGGAGTTGATGGCATGCGTAGCTCGGCAGCGCTCGCGGCGATCCTCATCTGGGCGGCCATGACCAGGCAGCGGACAGCCAGCCGCCCGCTGCGCGCGACATGCTGGACGCGGCGGCGCGCGGCGATGCGGCACGCATCGAGACACTGATCGCGAAGTGGCGCAGCGCTCGATCCTGTGGACAGCACCGGCCAGACGCCACTGCTGCTGGCCGTGCAGGGCAATCACCTCGCCGCGGCCGAAGCGCTGATCAAGGCCGGCAGCAACATCAATGCGCAGGCCGCCAACAAGGACACGCCGTGGCTGCTGGCCGGAGCGCTCGGCCGCACCGACATGCTGCGCCTGATGATCCCGCGCGGACCCGATCTCTCGATCCGCAACCGGTTCGGCGGCAACGCGCTCATCCCCGCCTGCGAGCGCGCCCACGTCGACACCGTGCAGCTGCTGCTGACCACCAAGATCGACGTCGATCACATCAACAACCTCGGCTGGACCTGCCTGCTCGAGATCGTGATCCTCGGCGACGGCGGCCCGCGCCACGTCGAGGTGGCGCGGCTGGTGCTGGCCGCCGGCGCCAATCCCAACATCGCCGACAAGGATGGCGTGTCGCCGCTCGCCCACGCGAAACGCAAAGGCCAGCGCGAGATCGCGCAGCTGATCGCCAACGCGGGTGGCCGTTAGGCAACGTACTACCTGCGTCACGAACAGGGCTGCCGCATCTGTCGCATTGCCGTCGCAAAGCTGCGCGCTTGTATGCCCCGCGCGGGGCAGCGTCCAGGCGACCCGATAGGGCGCCGCACCAATTGGGGGCAAGCGATGCGTATCTCGTGCCTTGCTGCATCTTTGTTCTGGCATTCCTGATCCACTCGCCTCCGCGAAGGCGGACGCACGCGGCGATGCCAACCGCGTTGTCCAGATCCTCATCAATCAGAGCGTCTTCAACGCCATGATGGACGCGATGGAGCCGCTGACGCGACAGGCCCTCGCGCAAACCCTGTCGCAGGGCCAGAACGCCCAGCCTGTCGCCAGCCAGCCGCGACGTCATCACCACCATATTTCTGAACGCGTTCCGCGAACGCTTTCTCGGCGCCATGCTCTACGAGTACGTCCAGATCTACATGGCTGAGCTGACGCCCGACGAGCTTGCGGGCTTGAGGGCTTTTCTCGAAACGCCCGTCGGCCAATCCTTCGGCGCCAAGCAAGCGAACCTCATTCGGCGCGGCTCGCAGGTGGGCACCAAGGTTGGTCGTGACATGGGCATCATGGCCGCCAGGACGATCGGCCAACGCTTGACGACGGAAGGACAGAACTTGATCACCAATCGGTCCGACCTGGAGATCCTGCGGCGGAGCTTTCCCAACCGGTAGGGCGTCTTCCAAAGCGCCTTCATCGAATTGCCGAATGACCCATTGTCCGCCTTCCGGGCGGGAGCGCCTTCCGTTAACAGTAACGCGGGGAGCAGAACCCTAAGCGCGATTGCAAGCCTCTGATTTGGCACCATCGGAGCAACGAGCCATGCGCAAGCCTCTACCCTCACGGCGCGATGCCCTGGTCGGCGCCGGCGCGGTCGCCGCGGCATCCTTCGCAGCTCCGCTGCGGGCCGCTGCACCCGAGGCCTCGCCCATCACTCCGGAGCTGGTGGCGGCCGCCACCAAGGAGGGCAAAGTCGCCTTCTACACGGCCATGGACATTCCCGTGGCGGAGCGGCTGGCCAAGACATTCGAGGCAAAATTTCCCGGCATCGCCGTGCGCGTCGAGCGCGCGGGCTCGGAGCGGCTGTACCAGCGCATCGAGCAGGAGCGCGGCAGCAACATCAACGCCGCCGATGTCGTCAACAGCGCGGACGCCGCGCACTTCATCGTATGGAAGCGCAACGACTGGCTGGCACCCTTTCTCCCGGAGGAGGTTGCCAAGCATTTCCCCGCCGACGCCCGCGATGCGGACGGCATGTTCGTCACGACGCGCGTGTGGCTGTCCTCGCTCGGGTACAATACGAACCTGGTCAAGGCCGAGCAGGCTCCGAAAAGCTTCGCTGATCTGCTCGATCCGATGTGGGCGGGCAAGATCGTGAAGGCGCATCCCGGCTACAGCGGCACCATCATGACGGCCACGTTCCAGATCGCCCGCGAACTCGGCTGGCAATACTTCGAGAAGCTCGCCCGCCAGAAAGTCATGCAGGTGCAGTCGTCAACCGACCCGCCCAAGAAGCTGGCGCTGGGCGAGCGGGCGGTGATGGCCGACGGCAATGACTACAATCTCATCCAGCTGATGGAGGCGGGCAATCCTGTGCAGGTCGTCTATCCGACCGAAGGCACGCCCATGATCACCGGCCCGACCGGCATCTTCAGGTCCGCACCCAATCCCAACGCCGCGCGCCTGTTCCAGAGCTGGCTGCATTCTGCCGAGACACAGCAGATCCTGGTCGACTTCGCCGCCCAGCACTCACTGCACGCGCAGGTCAAGGAGAAACCCGGCCGCCGCAAGCTCAGCGAACTCAAACTCATGCGCGACGACCCGGCCGGCGTCGAGAAGGCGGCCGAGGAAATCAAGACCCGCTACGCCCAGCTGTTCAAGATTTAGCTGCGGGTGCGGCGCGACCAGCGTCAACATGCGGCCTCGGCGTGCATGTCGGCCCGCGGCGCTCCGGCGCGCTTTGGCCTCGGCGTCCTCGCCCGTCAGCTGCCATCACGCCTACTTCTTCAAATTGAACGAGGCGATGCCTTCAGCGAGATCCTTCTCTCTCTCCAACTCCCGAATCAGCTCGGCAGAGGTAGCACCAGAAAGCCCAGTGGCCAGAATCTGCACAATCCAATCAGGTATCATGAGGTGCGAAAGGAAGGTAAAATTGACTTTGTCGGAACGCTTACTCGGTGCTCCTCCACTTTCGGCCGGCGCGAGCCAGGCAGAGAAGCAAGCGAGGGTAGCTTGATCCAATGCGGGCAACGCAGCAACTTCGCCCGCTTCCACCCTCTTGAAAGCAGCTGCGATTCTGCCGCTGCGATCGGCGATCGGTATCTTCTCCTTCTCGGATACATCTTTCGCCGATCATCCCACAAAGAAATGCACTCACGTACACGATGCCGGCATTGCCCGATGAATCGTATTTGTCTTTCTGCAATCCCGTAGCCACGCCGATCGTGTGGACGTCTGCCACCTCACCCGTTGATCGAAACCTCTCGAGTTCGTGCACTTCGCGAAAAGCCCAATGTTCCGGCTGGCACGTCGTCCGGCGTTCGCGTCCCTCCCTGGCCTCCGTATAGCGAACTTTCGGCTTTGCGCACCTCATCGATCAGGCGCCGATCCTTTGGGTGCGCCGCATCCACGGTACAGATCCCTTCGGGCAGGCGAAGATAGTATTCAACCTCGCCAGCCTTCGCGAAGATCGCACGACCCGGGAGCGGGGGCGGAGGAGGCTTCAACTGTTCCCGCTTTCGCGAAAGATACTGATCGATTTCGCTGGGCGTAAACGTGAGAGGACTTCCGTTGGAAGCAATGTAGCCGAGCCGATCGCCAAACCGGACTTGTGCTACTCCGCCAGGACGCGGCCTGACCCAGTCGTAGATCGGCGGCGCCACGAATTTTCCGGAGCGATCAATCAGCCCGGCGGAGGACCCCTCGGCCTTCTCAACACCAAAGGCTACGGAAGCCCGCACGTGGACCACGGCCACGCCCTCATGGAACGGGTACGCCTGAACAAACTGTGGTTGTATGGCGAAGCGCCCCTGACCATCGATGTACCCAAACACGGATCCATTGGAAACAGCGAGCAGACCTTCCGAGAACCCGTCATCGTCCTCATTAATGCCGCGTCGAGACGGCCAGGATCCGCCCAGGCCGGCGAACTGCGGTGAGATAGCGACGTTTCCGTCGGCATCGATGGCGCCCCACCCCTGCCCGCTCGCCCAGACAATCGCGAAGCCCTCCTTCAAGGGCCGCCCAGCCTCGAACACAAACGGTGAAACGAGACTACCAGAGCTGTCGATAAGGGCTATGCGTTGTTGAGTTCGGTTGATCCACTTGCCGGCGCTGTCCTTGAACGGGAACTGACCCTCACCCTGAGCAACTACCGCCCTTCCTTCGCGGAATTCTTTAGCACCATCAAACTGAAACGGGATCACAACGTGACCCTCTCTATCGATGAAACCCCACTTACCCTCCCGCTGGGCAGCGGCGATACCACCGGAAAACTGACCGATCGTGTCGTAGGTCGCCTCGATTGCGACCTTTCCGGAGGGGTTCATCGCGCCCGCTTTGCCTTTGTGCTTGGCATCGCCGCGCATGAGAAAAGTCGCTCGATCCTCACTCATGGGCCACACCATCGCAAAGGCGGGCGCGACAAGCATGGTTCCGGTGCGGTCGATCAACCCCCATAGATTGCGACGCCACGGCACGATGTGCCATTCGAAAAGGGGCGTGCGTGGTCAAACTGAGTCTCGATGACAACGCGACCGCCAGGTCCACGTAACCAAACTTTCCGTTCGACTTGACGGCCGCGAGCCCCTCGGAGAACAGGCTCCGCCGCTTCGAATTGTAGGGGGACGACCGACCTGCCCGGTCCGGTCGACAAACCCCCACGGACCGCCTTGTCGCTCAGCGTGCGGATACAGATCGTCAGAAGCTTTTGCGCTATCCCGCAGCAGAACCGCACATATGAAAAGAATGCATCCAACAACAAATATCCGCATGCACGCAATCGCGCTCGATCTCAAAGGTCCTCCAACATCACATCGCTACGTGCCCGACGCAAAGTGGACGCCAGCTTACGCGGAATGTCAGCCGATCACCGCGACCATTTCACCACATCTTATCACTATTTAAGCAACCCAAGCATCCGGCTGGCGGCCTGCATGTCGGCCCAGCGGCGCTCGCGGCGCGCCTTGGCCTCGGCGTCCTCGCCCCACTTGCTGATCTGCCAGTCCTCGTCGACGTGGGCGGCGGCCCAGGCCTGCTCCGCGGTCAGGCGTCCGCGGGCAAGCGCCAGGGCCAGGAGAACTGAGCCGGTCAGGGTGGTGATCACGTGCAGCGCGGCGAGCGCGAAGCCGTCGTAGTCCTCCAGCGCCCGCGCCACCGCAGCCTTGGCGGCGTCGGGCTGGGCCACCGGCATCAGGCCGGTGCCAATCGCGAAGCGCGCGCCGAGTTCCTGCTCCGCCCAGCGCAGAATGGGGTCCCACACCTCGGCCTGCCGCCGCTGCAGTGCCTCCGGTGCCTCGGCGCGATAGCACAGCAGATCGCTGCCGGCGTACTTGGCGATGTCGGCCCGCACCTCCGCCTCGCGTCGCGTCACGCCGTCGATGGCCGAGTTGGCGAGCCGGGTGAGCGGCATGCTCGACGGATCGATGTGCGTGCCCTGCGCCCGCCATTCCTCGGCGATGGCCTGCGCCAGCGCCTCGGTCGGCACGGCCAGCTCGGCCTTGGCCGGGGTGCGCACGGCGCGGCCGTCGAGGCGGATGTGGTAGTCGCCGGGGCCCTTCGCCTCGACGCTCACCGACGTGTAGAACCGCTTCGGCAATCCGCGCGCAGGCTCACCCGGTTTGCTCATGGCTTCTCCTGCGCGGCGAGCTGCGCATCGATGGTCGCCACCAGCGCGTCGCCGGTTTCGGCCACCACATGCGCGCCGGCACGCACGAGCTGCTCGGGCCTGTGATAGCCCCAGCCGACGCCGACGGCGCCCACACGCGCACTGCGCGCCATCTCGATGTCGAACGTGGTGTCGCCGACCATCACCGTCGCCTCCGGCCCGACGCCCGCGTCCGCCATGGCCTTGAGGATCATGGACGGGTGCGGCTTGGAGGGGTGATCGTCGGCCGTCTGGATGGTGAGGAAATGGTTATGCCAGCCCTCGCGGTCGAGCAGGCGCGCCACGCCGCGCTTGCGACTTGCCGGTCGCCACGCCGAGCACGACCTCGTCGCGGCCCGACAGCGCGGTGACCGCCTCGCGCATGCCGGGGAACAGCGGGTCGTTGTGATGCGCGCCGCTGTCGCGGGTCTGCGAGAACCCGGCGCGATAGGCCTCCACCAGCGCCGCCTGCACGGCCGGGCTCTCGGTGGGCGCCAGGATCGCGAACGCCTCGGGCAGGGACAGTCCAATTATGCCCAGCACCTGCATGCGCGCCGGCGTCGGCAGGTCGAGCCGGCCGAAGGCGAGCTGCATGGTGGCGAAGATGGCGGCCTGGCTGTCGACCAGCGTGCCGTCGCAATCGAAGATGACCAGCTTCATGGGCGCGCTTATGCACCGCGCCCGCCTGACCTGCAACGGGGCGCGACTACTCGCGCCGCAGCACCCCGTCGACCAGGCGGTTGGCCCAGCCCTTGGAGCGGAACTCCTGCCGCAGCGCGTCGGGGTCGTACACCGTCTCGACCCAGTCCATGAAGGGCATCGGCGTGCGGGCGTTGTCCTGCACATAGCGATCGAAGACGAAGTCGAGAATGCCGGTGTCGGCGGAGCGGAAATGGCCGAAGCGGACGCACAGCTGGCGCCTCGCCTTCTCGATCGGCACCTGCTCGGCAAAATGCTGATAGAGGACGCCCATCAGCCCGGCCCGGTCGGCGCCCGACTTGCAGTGCATCAGCACGGGGTATTCGATGCGCTCGAACAGGTCGCGTGCCGCCCTGATGACCTCGCGCGATGGCGCCTCGCGCGAGCGCACCTGGAAGTTGACGAGCGCGATGCCGTGCTCCCGGCAGGTGTCCCGCTCCGTCCAATAGCTGCCGCAGGCGCGCTCGCCGCGCAGGTTGATGATGGTGCGCAGGCCGCGCCGTGCCATGGCCCGGACCTGGTGCGGGGCCGGCTGCGCCGAGCGCCAGGCGCGCGTCCCGATCCGGTGCTTGTTGAGATAGAGCAGGCGGAAGATGCCGTGGTCGACCAGCAGCATGTCGAGGCGCTTGGCGAACGGCCCCAGCACCCGGCAGGCCCAGGGCGGCGACTGCTCGATGAGGACGGGCCGCCATCCCAGCGTCGCGCGCCGCAACCGCTGCAGAACGGGCTTGCGCGCAAGCGCCTCGCCCCCGACCAAGGCTTCCATCGTCACGCCCCCAACCCTCCCACCAGACGTGTGGAGCGTGCCGGAAGCTTGCGACAGTTGTGTTGCGGTTGAGTACAGGCTGCATGATAGCGGAATTAGTGTGGCTCCGACGCCAGGGCGTTCCCCCTCTCACCCGACATGCACTGAGGAATTCCTCGCTCTTGACGGGCCGCCACGAATTGCGTACTTCACCCAACGGTTATTTAACCTAATGGTACAATGACCATGGCCGATCCCCTCAGCGCCACCTTTGCAGCGCTCGCCGACCCGACCCGCCGGGCGATCCTGGCGCGGCTGGCGCTCGGCGAGACGTCGGTGACGGAGCTGGCGGAGCCCTTCGACATCAGCCTGCCGGCCATCTCCAAGCATCTCAAGGTGCTGGAGCGGGCCGGGCTGATCGCGCGCGGGCGGGAGGCGCAATGGCGCCCATGCCGCATCGCCCCCGACGGCCTGCGACCCGTCGACGACTGGCTGGAAAGCTATCGGCGGCTTTGGAACGAGCGGCTGGATCGCCTGGAGATCTACCTGCAGGAGCTGCAGGCCAAGGAGGCCAAGGACGGCAGAAAAGCCGGCACAAAGAACGCGGAGGGAGAGAAGCGTGGCCGAAAGAAATAGCATCGACCTCGGGCAGGACCCTGCGGTGATGGTGGGCACGCGGCTGCTCGATGCCCCGCGTACGCTCGTGTTCGATATGTGGTCCGACCCGAAGCACCTCGCGCAATGGTGGGGGCCCACCGGCTTCACCACGACGACCAGCGCCTTCGACCTGCGCCCGGGCGGCGTGTGGCGCTTCGTCATGCATGGCCCTGACGGGCGCGATTACCAAAACCGCATCGAGTTCGAGGAAGTCGTGCGGCCGGAGCGCATCGTCTACCGGCACAGCGGTGAGGACGCCGAGCCGGTGCAGTTCCACACAACCGTCACCTTCGAGGACCTGGGCGGCAAGACCAGGCTGACACTGCACGCGCGGTTCCCCTCGCCCGAGGCGCGCGAGCGCGTCATCCGCGAGTACAGCGCAGACAAGGGCATGGTGCAGACGCTGGCCCGCCTCGCCGAATATCTGGCCAGCCTTGGCTGAGCGTTACGCAACAGGAGCGGAGAATCACGTCATGCCGAAGTACAAGCTCACCAAGCCGGACGCGCGCGAATTCACGCTGGCGCGCACGTTCAACGCGCCGCGCCGGCTCGTCTTCGACGCGTTCACCAAGCCCGAGATGGTCAAGCAGTGGCTGTGGGGTCCGGACGAGTGGCCGATGGTCCACTGCGAGATCGACCTCAGGGTGGGCGGCAAGCTGCGCTACGTGTGGCGCCACCAGACCAAGGGCGAGATGGGGATGAGCGGCGTCTTCCACGCCATCAAGGCGCCGGAACTGCTCGTCAATACCGAGCTGTTCGACCAGGACTGGACCGGCGGCGAGGCCCTGGTCACGACCACGTTCGAGGAACGACGACGGCCGCACCGTGGTTTCAGCCACCGTACGCTACTCGTCGCAGGCGGCCCGCGACGGCGCCCTCAAGACTCCCATGCTCGAGGGATGGTCGCAGGGCCATGACCGCCTCGATGACCTGCTCGTATCCATCGGCGCCAACGCTGCGCCCTAGTCACCGATTGCAGACAGTCGAACCACCCCGAGGAGAACGCCATGCGTGTGGAGCCCTACCTGTTTTTCGATGGTCGCTGCGAGGAGGCGATCGAGTTCTACAAGAAGACGCTCGGCGCCCAGGTCGCCATGATGATGCGCTTCAAGGACAACCCGGAGCCGCAGGGGATGGAGCAAGGGGCGGGCTGCGCACCGGGCAATCCCGACAAGATCATGCACGCCTGCCTGTCGGTGCGCGGCACCAACATCATGGCCTCCGACGGCAACGCCAAGGGCAAGCCGAAGTTCGAGGGCTTCTCGCTGTCGTTCCCCGCCAAGGACGAGACGGAGGCCGATCAGCTGTTCGCCGCGCTGTCTGACGGCGGCAAGGTGCAGATGCCGCTGATGAAGACGTTCTTCTCGCCGCGCTTCGGCATGGTCGCCGACAAGTTCGGCGTCAGCTGGATGGTGATCGTCAATCAGGCGGCGTCCGGCGAAAAGTCGAAGGACTTCGTCATCACGCGCGTGTTCGATGCGCCGCGCGAACTGGTCTGGCAGGCCTTCACCGACCCCAAGCGCATGAAGGAATGGTGGGGTCCGAAGGGCGCCAAGGTGGTGCATTCGAAGATGGATCTGAAGCCCGGCGGAACTTACCACTACGGCATGCAGATGCCGGACGGCGTTGCCATCTGGGGCAAGTTCACCTTCCGCGAGATCGTGCCGCGCGAACGCCTGGTGTTCATCAACTGCTTCTCCGACGAGGACGGCGGCATCGCGCGCCATCCGATGGCGCCGAGCTGGCCCATGCTGATGCACTCCACCTTCACCTTCGAGGACGAGCCCGGCGGCAAGACCAAAGTCACCATCCGCTGGCAGGCCTATCAGGCCGCGCCGGAGGAACAGGCCACCTTCGATGCCGGCCACGCCAGCATGACCCAGGGCTGGGGCGGCACGCTGGATAAGCTCACCGCCTATCTGACCAAGGCGGCAAAGCCCAAGTCGAAGCCAAAAGCCAAGGCGAAAACCTGAGACGGCGGGAGAGCGGCATGAACAGCATCGCATCACACGCGCCCGCACCGGGCGAGATATCGAGCAAGGCGCACTGGGCCGGGCTCGTCATGAGCGGACTGGTGATCGCCTTCCTGCTCTTCGACTCCGCCATCAAGCTGGTGCCGCTGAGCCATCGTCACCGAGACGATGGCGGCGCTCGGCTATCCCGCCGGGACTGGAGCGTGGGCTCGGCGTTCTCACGCTGGTTTGCGTGCTGCTGTATGCGGTGCCGCGCACGGCGGTGCTGGGAGCCATCCTGCTCACCGGCCTGTTCGGCGGAGCCATGGCCACGCACCTGCGCATCGGCAGCCCGCTGTTCTCGCACCTGCTGTTCGGGCTCTATCTCGGACTGCTGGTGTGGGGCGGCCTGTATCTGCGCGATGCGCGCCTGCGTGCCCTCATTCCGTTCCGCTTGTGACCGACAACTGAGCTGCGCGCAGCCGCAGCCAATGGAGGATGACATGGCCTACGTCGATGGATTTGTGGTTCCCGTTCCGATCAAGAACCTGAAGGCCTACCGCAGCATGGCGGCAAAGGCCGGCAAGATCTGGCGCGAGCACGGCGCGCTGGAATTCCGGGAGTGCATTGCCGACGACGTGAAGCCCGGCAAGTGGACGTCATTCCCGCAGAGCGTGAAGCTCGAGAAGGGCGAGACCGTCGTGTTCTCCTGGATTCTCTACAAATCGCGTGCGCACCGTGATCGCGTCAATGCCAAGGTCATGAAGGACAAGCGCCTCGCCGGCATGATGGATGGCTCGGCCATCCCCTTCGACGGCAAGCGCATGATCTACGGCGGGTTCAAGGTGATGGTCGAGGAATAGGACACTCACGCGGGCGGAGGAGGAACGCAATGCAAGCAGAGCCGAAGAAAGAGCACGCCTGGTTCAAGCAGCTGGTCGGCGAGTGGACCATGGAAGGCGAGGCCATGATGGGCCCTGATCAGCCGCCCATGAAATCCAAGGGCGTCGAGACCGTCAGCATGCTCGGCGACTTCTGGATGGTGGCGGACGGCGAAGCCGAGATGCCCGGCGGCCACCAGGGCAAGATGACCATGACGCTCGGCTACGACCCGCGCAAGAAGCGTTACGTCGGCACCTGGATCGGCTCGATGATGGACCTGCTGTTCGTCTATGACGGCAAGCTGGACGCCACCAAGAAGGTTCTCACGCTCAGCACCGAGGGACCGAGCTTCACCAACCCGAAGAAGATGGCGAAGTTCCAGGACATCATCACCATCAAGTCCAAGGACCACCGCACCCTGACCTCGCGCATGCAGGGCGACGACGGCAAGTGGACCCAGTTCATGACCGTGCACTACCGGCGCAAGAAGTAATCCAGAGCAGAGCGGGTGACGGCCATGGCCTCCAGACTGCAGACGCACGAGCGCGAGCTGGTGATAACGCGCCTCTTCGATGCGCCGCGCGAGCTGGTCTTCAAGGCCTGGACCGATCCCAAGCTCGCCATGCGCTGGTGGGGCCCGCGGTGGCACCCGGCCACCCACATCGAGATGGACGTGCGCCCCGGCGGCACATGGCGGAACCGCCTGACCTCGCAGGAAGACGGCACCGAGCTGTGGCACCACGGCGTGTTCCGCGAGGTGGTCGCGCCCGAGCGCCTCGTTTTCACCTTCGTCTGGGAGGAGGAGGGCGAGCGCGGCATCGAGAACATCGTCACCGTCACGTTCGCCGACGAGGGCGGCAAGACCCGCCTCACCCTGCGCCAGGCGCCTTTCCACTCGGTCGCAGCAGCGCGACGGCCACGGCGATGGCTGGAACAGCACGCTCGACCGCCTCGAAGACGAGCTGGCCACTTAGAATCAGCCAGCTGCAACAATAAGAGAGACCTCCCATGCAGCGATCCGAAGGGACCGCGCTCTTGCAGCCTGCGCCATTGGGTGAGAGAAGGGCCGCCTCCCAAGCGACCAGGACCCACATGCCGCCCATCATCTCCGTTGCCAACGTCTCCAAGCGCTACGCGTCGGGCTTCGAGGCGCTCAAGAACATCAACCTGGATATCCGGCGCGGCGAGATCTTCGCGCTGCTCGGGCCGAACGGCGCCGGCAAGACGACGCTGATCAGCATCATCTGCGGCATCGTCAATGCCAGCGAGGGCCGCGTGACGGTCGATGGCCACGACATCGTCCGCGACTATCGCCCCGCCCGCTCGATGATCGGCCTGGTGCCGCAGGAGCTGACCACCGACGCCTTCGAAACCGTGTGGGCAACCGTCAGCTTCAGCCGCGGCCTGTGGGGCAAGCCGCCCTCGCCGGAGGTCATCACCCGCGTCCTCAAGGCGCTGTCCCTGTGGGACAAGAAGGACAACAAGATCATGACGCTGTCGGGCGGCATGAAGCGGCGCGTGCTGATCGCCAAGGCGCTGGCGCACGAGCCGAACATCCTGTTCCTCGACGAGCCGACCGCCGGCGTCGACGTCGAGCTGCGCAAGGACATGTGGGGCGTGGTGCGCGATCTGCGCGCGTCCGGCGTCACCATCATCCTCACCACGCACTACATCGAGGAGGCCGAGCAGATGGCCGACCGGATCGGCATCATCAGCAAGGGCGAGATCATCCTGGTCGAGGACAAGGCCGAGCTGATGCGCAAGCTCGGCAAGAAGCAGCTCACGCTGCACCTGCACACCAAGCTGGATGCCGTTCCCGAGGCGCTGGCCGCGCACCGCCTGACGCTCAACGGCGACGGCAGCGAGCTGATCTACACCTACGACACGCAGGGCGAGCGCACCGGCATCACGGCGCTGCTGCGCGACCTCAACCAGGCCGGCATCCGCTTCCGCGACCTGCACACCACGCAAAGCTCGCTCGAGGACATCTTCGTCAACACGCTGAGGGCCGACAAGTGAACTGGCGCGCCGTGCAATCGATCTACGTCTTCGAGATGTCGCGCACCGCGCGCACGCTGATGCAGAGCATCCTGTCGCCGGTCATCTCCACCTCGCTCTACTTCGTGGTGTTCGGCGCCGCCATCGGCTCGCGCATCACCGAGATCGAGGGCGTGCCCTACGGCGCCTTCATCGTGCCGGGCCTCATCATGCTGATGCTGCTGACGCAGAGCATCGCCAACGCCTCGTTCGGCATCTATTTCCCGCGGTTCGTCGGCACCATCTACGAGCTGCTGTCGGCGCCGATCTCCTATCTGGAGATCGTGCTCGGCTACGTCGGCGCGGCGGCCACCAAGTCGATCATCCTGGGGCTCATCATCCTGGGCACCGCCGGCCTGTTCGTGCCGCTCAGGATCGACCATCCGCTGTGGATGATCGCCTTCCTGCTGCTGACCGCCGTCACCTTCAGCCTGTTCGGCTTCATCATCGGCATCTGGGCGGACGGCTTCGAGAAGTTGCAGGTCATCCCGCTGCTGGTGATCACGCCGCTCACCTTCCTCGGCGGCACCTTCTATTCGATCGACGTGCTGCCGCCCTTCTGGCAGCAGGTCAGCCTGTTCAATCCGGTCGTCTACCTGGTCAGCGGCTTCCGCTGGAGCTTCTTCAGCATCGCCGACGTCGGCGTCGGCGTGAGCTTGGCCATGACGCTGCTGTTCCTGGGGCTGTGTCTCGTCACGGTCTGGTGGATCTTCCGCACCGGCTATCGCCTGAAGACCTGAGTGTTCTTGCTCAACCAGTTCCCCTCCCCTTGATGGGGAGGGGCTAGGGGTGGGATGAAGGCCTGGAGATGAGATCGCGAGGCTTGCCACAATGTGTTGGGCAACGTCGTGAATATGCCAGAGACGATGATCGTGCAGTGCGCAACCGGGAACATTCCTGACAGATTGGACCGGCAACATGCCTGACAGTCTATTGGCTATGCGTTTCCTCGACGCAGTGCAGCCGCGCACGCGGCGGAGCGAAGCGGAGGAAACGCAGATCGCGGCCGATCACACCCAGATCGCGGCCACAGAAGCGCACGATGTGGCCACCACTCTCGATCTCAGCGAGGCCCAGCAGCTCGCCCGCCAGCGCCTCGCCGATGAACACCAGCTCGCCGCGCCACTTGATGGTGCCAGGCGGGCGCACGCGCCGCCGGGGGTCCCGAGGATCCAGCGTCCCGCAAGCGCCGGAGCTGGCGGATGGCTGGATGGTCGGGACAAGCCCGACCATGACAACTTGGGTACCAACCGTTGGAATCTGACCACTAGCCGCAACGGAATAGCGCCATGACCGCACCGAAACTGTCGCTGACCGCGCTGCCGGACGTGCCGGAGGTGCGGCCGGGCGACGACGTCGCAGCCCTGATCCTGGCCGGCGTGGCGCGCGCAGGCGAGCAGCTGCGCGACGGCGATATCGTCGTACTGGCGCAGAAGATCGTGTCCAAGGCCGAGGGCCGCTACGTCCGCCTGGCCGACGTCACACCCTCCCCACGTGCGATCGAGCTGGCGCAAGCCGCCCGCAAGGACCCGCGCGTCGTCGAGCTGATGCTGCAGGAATTCGCGCGAGGTGGTGCGGCATCGGCCCGACGTGATCGTGGTGGAGCACCGCCTCGGCTTCGTGCTCGCCAACGCCGGCATCGATGCATCCAACCTGGAGCCGGCCGGCGAGGACGAGCGCGTGCTGCTGCTGCCGCGCGATCCGGACGGCAGCGCCGCCGCGCTACGCGATCGCCTGCAGAAAGCCACCGGCGCCAAACTCGGCGTCATCATCAACGACAGCCTCGGCCGCGCCTGGCGCAACGGCACGGTCGGCACCGCGCTGGGCGCCAGCGGCCTGCCGACCCTGCTCGACCTGCGCGGCCAGCCTGACCTGCACGGCCGCACGCTGCGCTCGACCGAGGTCGGCGTGGCCGACGAGGTGGCCGCCGCCGCCTCCCTCCTGATGGGCCAGGCCGACGAGGGCCGCCCGATCGTGATCGTGCGCGGCTTTCCCTATGCGCTCGGCGACGGCAGCGGGCAGGAGCTGGTCCGGCCGCGCCACCTGGACATGTTCCGCTGATTTGGGCTCGCTGCTCGGCGCCAGAAGCGGACCTGCTATGATCCTGTAGCGGATGGCCATGCCGGATGATGGACTTCGCTGGCACGCCCCCGCAAGATGCGCGTGCAGCCGCACCCGAGGAGAAGGCCCTTGAGCTACGAGACCATCCGCTACGAGGAAGACGGGCCGATCGGCACCATCACGCTCAACCGGCCCGACGACGGCAACATGTTCACGCCGCTCATGTGCCACGAGATCCGCGACTGCATCAACGACATCCGCCGCGAGACGCGCACGCGCGTGATGGTGCTGACGGGGGCCGGCGACAAGTTCTTCTGCATCGGCGGGCGCAAGGAGGGCATGGAGGACACCACCCTCTACGCCGGCACGCTGCCGACGCTGGAGATGTACGAGGCGATCGAGAAGCTGCAGAAGCCGGTGATCGCCTCGGTGAACGGCTTTGCGGTCGGCGGCGGCAACGTGCTGCAGATGCTGTGCGACTGCACCGTCGCCAAGGAGAGCGCCGTGTTCCGGCAGGTCGGGCCGATGATGGGCTCGTTCGATGCCGGCTACGGCACCTGGTACCTGGAGGACCTGGTCGGCAAGAAGCGGGCGAAGGAGATCTGGTTCCGCAACCCCAAGATCTCCGCGCAGGAAGCGCTGGCGATGGGGCTGATCAACAAGGTGGTGCCGGACGCCGAGCTGAAAGCCGCGACACGCGAGTTCGCGCTGGAAATCTCGGAGCGCGGCCCCTTCGCGCTGGCCTCCGTCAAGGCCGCCTTCAACGCCCGCCACGGCGGCGTGTCCGGCCTGTCGCGCATGGCGCACGACCTGCTGCTGCGCAGCTACCTGGACAGCGACGAGAGCAAGGAGCTGTCGAAGGCCTTCCGCGAGAAGCGCAAACCCGACCCCTCCAAGTTCGGCAAGTAGGAGCATAGGCATGATCGAGCACCGCGGAGGACCCTTCTCCCCTTGGGGAGAAGGTGGTCCGAAGGGGCGGATGAGGGGGCCTTCTTCGCACTGCTGCAGTTGCCCCTCACCAGTTCGGCCGAATGACTTACGGCTGCGCCAGTCACGCGTCTCGCGCGTGGCGAAACAGCGTGGCGCAGCCGTAAGTCATGGCCTCACGTCCTCTCCCCCGAGGGGAGAGGGAATCGGCCGACCGCATCGGAAGGTGACGCCGTGCGTCCGTTCCTGACCCTGCATCATCCGGCTGCGGCCCGGCGCTACTACGAGCAGGGCGTCTGGCAGTCGGATACGTTCTACGCGCTGATGGCGCGGCACGCGGCCGAGCGGCCCGACGCGCCGGCGCTGCAGGACGGACGGCGCACGCTGACTTGGCAGAGCTGCAGCGCGTGGGTCGATGGCGTCGCTGCGGACCTGCGCGCCAAGGGCATCACCGGCGGCGACCGCGTGTCGATCTGGATGTCGAACCGCGCCGAGGCGATCGTCATGTTCCTCGCCTGCGCACGCGAGGGCGTCGCCTGCAATCCCTCCCTGCATCGCACCTTCACCTGCGGCGAGATCGGCACGCTTCTGGAGCGGCTCAGCGCCCGCGCGCTGCTGACCGAGCCCGGCTGGGGCGCGGATCGCGCGCGCGTCGACCTCGATAAGGTGCTCGCCGGCGTCGCCTCGCTCAAGGCCGTCTACACGCCCGACACCATGCCGGCGCCGGCCGCCAACGACAGCCCGCCGTGCAGCGATCCCGACAAGGTCGCCTACCTCGCCTTCACCTCCGGCACCACCGGCGCGCCCAAGTGCGTCATGCACTCGGACAACTCGCTGCTCGCCAACGCCCGCGACCTCGTGCGCGACTGGAGCCATGGCCCTCACACGGTGCTGCTCAGCCTGTCGCCGCTGTCGCATCACATCGCCTGGGTGGGCATCGCGCAGTGGCTGCTGGCCGGCTGCCTGTTCGTGACCAACGATCCGCCGCCCGGCACCACGACGCTCGACTGGATCATCGAGACCGGCGCCACCTACGTGATGGGCGTGCCGACGCATGCCATGGACGTGCTCGCCCAGCAGAAGGCGCGCGGCATCGCGCGGCTCGGCAAGGTCGCCGTGTTCTACATGGCGGGTGCGCCGATCCCGCCGTCGGTGGCGGCCGGGTTCGTGGCCCAGGGCATCCAGCCGCAGAACATCTACGGCATGACCGAGAACTCCTCGCACCAGTACACGCACCCCGACGACGACACCGAGATCAGCGTCACCACCTGCGGGCGCGGCGGCCCGGGCTACGAGGTGCGCCTGTTCGATGCGGCCGATCGCGATCACCCCGTCGCCGTCGGCGAGGTGGGCGAGATCGGCGGGCGCGGCGGCGCGCTGATGCTCGGCTACTTCGACAACCAGGCGGCCACCGAGGCGAGCTTCAACCGCGACGGCTGGTTCATGTCGGGCGACCTCGGCGTGCTCGACGAACGCGGCAACCTCAAGGTGGTCGGGCGGTCGAAGGACCTGATCATCCGCGGCGGCCACAACATCTATCCCGCGCACATCGAGGCGCTGGCCCTGCGCCACGCCCAGGTGGCGCGCGTCGCCTGCTTTCCGGTGGCGGACGAGCGGCTGGGCGAGCGCGTATGCATCGCCATTGCCGGCAGCATCGTCGCCGACGAACTGCTGAGCCACCTTGGCCGCGAGGGCCTGTCCAAGTATGACATGCCGGAGTTCTTCGTCCGGCTCGACGAGTTCCCGCTGACGGCCAGCGGCAAGATCCTGAAGCGCAACCTGGTCGAGATGGTGAAGCGCGGCGAGCTGGCGCCGGAGCCGGTGCGTTTTCAGTCAACAGAAGGGGCCGCGTGATGTCGGTTGAGCTGTCCACCCGCGACGAGTGCGCCATCCTGGTGCTCAATCGGCCGGAAGCGCTCAACGCGCTGTCCTTCGACATCATCCGCCGCATCGGCGCGGCCTTCGACGAGGTGGCGGCCTCCAAGGCCCGCGCGCTGATCGTGACCGGCGCCGGCCCCAAGGCCTTCTGCGCCGGCGCCGACATCAAGGAGCTGCGCAATCGCGACCTGGTGGCCCAGAAGCGCGGCGCCGAGCTGGGCCAGGCCGTGTTCGCCAAGCTCGACACCCTGCCGATGCCGTCGGTCGCCGTCATCAACGGCTTCGCCTTCGGCGGCGGCCTCGAGCTGGCGCTGGCCTGCACCTTCCGCCTGGCGACGCGCAACGCCAAGATGGGCCTGCCGGAGATCAAGCTGGGGCTCGTTCCAGGCTACGGCGGGACGCAGCGCCTGCCGCGCGTGATCGGCGAGGCGCGCGCACTGGAGATGATCCTGACCGGACGCACGGTGCCGGCCGAGGAGGCCGAGCGCATCGGTCTCGTCAATCGGCTGGTGGACGGCGATGCCATCGAAGCCGGCCTCGCCTTCGCCCGCGAGTTCACCGGCTACAGCCTGCCCGTCCTGGGGTTCGCCCGCTCGGCCGTGCAGCGCGCGCTCGACGTGCCGATCCACGAGGGCCTGAAGATCGAGGCGGACCTGTCCACCGTCGCCTTCCAGACCAAGGACGCCGAGGAAGGCACCGCCGCCTTCCAGGAAAAGCGCAAGCCGAGGTTCATCGATGGTGAGAATGTCATCCCGGAATTTCGCGCAGCGAAATATCCGGGACCCAGGGCGGAAGATGCGCTTTCGTGGCCTCTGGGTCCCGGATCGTCCTGCGCGACGTCCGGGATGACAATCGCGGAGGTCGCGCATGAAGGATGGCTACATCATCGTGGGAGCGACGCGCGGCATCGGCGCGGCATCGCCAGAGAGCTGGCGGCCGGCGGCGCCCGTGTTGCGGGGCTGACCCGCTCGGGCGAGACGGCGGCCGGCGAAGGCTTCGTGTGCGATGTCGCCGACGAGGCCGGCATCGCCAAGGCGGTGGCGGAGGTGGCCGCGCGCGGGCCGATTATAGGCCTCGTCAACAATGCCGGCGTGTACGAGGAGCACAAGAGCGACCAGATCACGGCCGCCGACTTCGAGCGCGTCATGCGCATCAATGCGACGTCGGTGGTGGTGGCCTCGCGCGAGGTCTATCCGCACCTGAAGCAGGCGGGCGGCGGGCTGATCGTCAACATCGGCTCGTTCTTCGACAAGATGGGCGTGACGCGCAGCGTCGCCTATTGCGCCTCGAAGGCGGCGATCGGCGCCATCACCCGCTGCATGGCGGTCGAGTGGGCGGCCGACAACATCCGCGTGGTCGACGTGGCGCCCGGCTACATCGCCACCGACCTCAATGCCGAGTTCCGCGACAAGGACAGCGTCAAGGCCTGGATCAAGCGGCGCATCCCCGTCGCCCGGCCGGGCGCACCCGAAGAAGTCGCCCGGCTGGTCGGCCGCTGTTCCGGTCCGACCTCGGCTTCCTGACCGGCGAGACCATCTACATCGACGGCGGCCAGGGCATGTTCCATTGATGGACGATGCTGTGAAACAACCGGCTGCCACAGCGATTCCCCTCCCCCTCGCTGGGGAGGGGTCGGGGGTGGGGGGTGGCCGCAAGAACCAATGGAAGCGTGGGGCTTCCCCCACCCCTAACCCCTCCCCTCAAGGGGAGGGGAACGACGGGCGGCGCAAGATCATGAAAATCTTCCAACAGCTCGAGCGCCGGCGCCAATGGAGCGAGGAGGAGCAGGCCATCCTCGACGCCGTGCAGCGCGTGGCCGACGAGGTGATCGCGCCGAGCGCGGCGGCCTACGACAAGAGCGGTGAGTTTCCCGACAACAACGTCGCGCACATCCAGGCGCTCGGCCTCAACGGCCTGTTCGTGCCGGAGGCCTACGGCGGCAGCCCCGCCCGCTACAAGTTGTATCTGGCGGTGGTGAAGATCCTGTCGGAGGCGTGCGCCTCCACCGGCATCATCTACGCCACCAACTTCCACGCCATGAAGCCGCTGATCGACTTCGGCAGCGAGGAGCAGAAGGTGCGGCTGCTGCCGCGCATCGGCGCCGACGGAGGCCTCGCCTCGCTGGCCATCACCGAGCCCGAGGCCGGCTCCGACGCCACCGCCATGCGCACGCGCTTCACGCCCGACGGCGACTACATCGTGGTCGACGGCGGCAAGACCTTCATCACCAGCGGCGACAAGTCGGACCTGCTGCTGGTGTTCGGCAAGTGGAGCGAGATCGACGACGCCAAGGCCGCCATCTCGGCGCTGGTGCTGGAGCTGGGCACGACCGGATTCACCACGGGCCGGGCCGAGGACAAGATGGGGCTGCGCGCCTCCTCCACGGTCGCGCTCAACTTCGACAAATGCCGCGTGCCGCGCGACAACCTGCTGGGACAGCCTGGCGACGGCCTCAAGATCCTGTTCGCCTCGCTCAACAAGTCGCGGCCCAGCATCGCCGCGCACGCGCTCGGCATCGCCACCGCCGCCTTCAAGGACATGACCGCCTACATGAACACGCGCCGCCAGTCGGGCCGGCGCATCGCCGAGTTCCAGGGCAACCAGTTCCTGCTCGCCGACCTCGCCAGCGAGCTGGCCATGTGCGAGGCTTGGCTCGACCACGTGGCCGACCTGATCGACGGCGGGGCCACCGACGTCGGCATCGAGGCCTCGATCGCCAAGCTGCGCGCCTCCGACCTCGCCATGCGCATGACCACCGAGGCCGTGCAGATGCACGGCGGCTACGGCTACATCCGCGACAACCGGGTCGAGCGCCTGATGCGCGACGCCAAGATCACCCAGATCTGGGAGGGCACCAACCAGGTGCACCGGCAGCTGATCGGACGGAGCTTCGTTACGAAATGAGCGGGATCAGGACCGTTGCCGTGTGCGGGGCCGGCGGCACCATGGGCGCCGGCATCGCCATCGTGGCGGCGCGCGCGGGCTTCTCCACCATCTGCTACGACGTCGCCATGCCGGCGCTGGATCGCGCCGCGCGCCAGACCGATGGCTTCTTCGCCAAGTCGGTGGAGCGCGGCAAGATGGCCGCCGCCGACAAGGATGCGGTGATGGGCCGCCTGACGCGCACCACCTCGCTCGACGACCTCGGCAAGGCCGATCTCGTCATCGAGGCGGTGTTCGAGGATCTGGCGGTCAAGCGCGAGCTGCTCGGCAGGCTGAACACGATCTGTCCGCCGCACACGATCTTCGCCTCCAACACCTCGACGCTGTCGATCACCGAGATCGCCGGCGCATCGGGCCGCGATGACCGCGTGGTCGGCCTGCACTTCTGCCTGCCGGCCCAGCTCATGAAGCTGATCGAGGTCTCGCCCGGCATCGCCACCTCGGAGGAGACCTTCGCCAAGGCGTGGGCGTGGTGCGAGGCGGCCGGCCAGCTCCCCGTGAAGACGCAGGACAAGCCGGGCTTCATCCTCAACGCGCTGCTGATGCCCTTCAACAACGACTGCATCCGCGCGGTGGAAGCGGGCGTCGCCAGCGCGGCCGACGTCGACACCGCGATCAAGGCCGCGTTCGGCTACAAGATGGGGCCGCTCGAGCTGGTCGACCTGGTCGGCCTCGATACGCAGGTGCGGCTCTGCGAGGCGTTCTATCCCATCACGCTCGACCCGCGCGCCGCCGCGCCGCCCCTGCTGCGCCGCATGGTGGCGGCCGGCTGGCTCGGCCGCAAGAGCGGCCGCGGCTTCTACAAGTACGACGGCAACGCCATGTTCGGAGGCTGAGGCATGGCCTACGTGATCCATCAGACAGGGCGAGAGCCGGTCGTTTCCGGCCGGCGACGCCTTCCTGCTCGGCGCATCGGCGACGGCGAGGTCGTCGTGCATCTCGGCAACCATCTGGCGCCTGTTCAGCGCCGACGACAGCAAGGCCGCCATCCTGGTCGAGCTCGGCACCGAGTGCCTCGGCGTGCACACGGGCGAGGCGGCCGGCGAGGAAGGCTCCAACGTGCTGGGCTTCGCGCGCTACCGCAACGGCAGCGAGGCGCCCAGCCCGCTGATCGAGCTGGTGCGTCAGCCCAACTCCAAGCCGGAGGCGATCGCGGCGGCGAAGGCGATGTTCGAGGGCGCGGGCTTCACGGTGGTGGTGTGCGCGGATCAGGCCGGACGCATCGTCGACCGCCTGGTCCGCCCGAAGTACAACGCCGCGCTGCGCTTTCTCGACGAGGGCCTCGCCACCGCCAAGGACATGGACATGACCTGCCGGCTCGGCCTCGGCTATCGCGACGGACCGATCGAGCGGGTCGAGCGCGGCGGGCTTGCCAACCACTACGACGTGACGGCGGCCCTGTTCGAGGTGTACGGCACGCCGGCCTACGCGCCGGCGCGCCGCGCCGTGGTGGCCAAGCAGCGGCGGGACCGCACCTGATGCGCCCGCTCGACGGCATCCGCGTTCTCGACTTCTCGACGCTGCTGCCGGGGCCGATGGCCTCGCTGCTGCTGGCCGAGGCCGGCGCCGAGGTGCTCAAGATCGAGCGGCCGGGCCGCGGCGAGGAGATGCGCAGCTACGAGCCGCGCTGGGGAGCCGAGAGCGTCAACTTCGCGCTGCTCAACCGCGGCAAGAAGAGCATCGCCGCCGACCTGAAGGACCCGGCCACGCGCGATCGGGTGCTGGCGCTGGCCAAGGGCGCCGACGTCGTGCTGGAGCAGTTCCGGCCCGGCGTGATGGATCGCCTCGGCCTGGGCTACGACGCCATGCGGGCGCAGAATCCGCGCATCATCTATTGCGCCATCACCGGCTACGGCCAGAGCGGGCCGCGCCGCGACCGCGCCGGCGCACGACCTCAACTACATCGGCGACACGGGGCTGCTGGCCCTCTCGTCCGGGCCGCCGGGTTCGCCCGTGGTGCCGCCGGCGCTGATCGCCGACATCGCCGGCGGCGCCTACCCCGCGGTGATGAACATCCTGCTCGCCCTGCGCCGCCGCGATGCCACCGGCGAAGGCGCCTATCTCGACATCGCCATGACCGACAGCCTGTTCACGTTCGAGTACTGGGCGATCGGCAGCGGTCTCGCCGCCGGGCAATGGCCCGGCAACGCCACCGACCTCACCACCGGCGGCACGCCGCGCTATCGCCTGTACGAGACCCGCGGACGGCCGCATCGCGGCCGTTGCGCCATCGAGCAGCGGTTCTGGGAGCCGTTCGTGGCCGCCATCGGCCTCGAGCCGGCGTTCGCCGACGACGCGCGCGATCCCGCCGCCACCACGGCCCGCATCGCCGAGATCATCGGCTCGCGCGATGCGGCCGAGTGGGCGGCGATGTTCGATGCCGCCGACTGCTGCTGCTCGATCGTGCAGGACGTGCAGGCGGCGCTCGCGGACGCGCATTTCCGCAGCCGCGGGCTGTTCGCGCATGTGCTCGCCAACGAAGCCGGCGCGCGCATGCCGGCCCTGCCGGTGCCGATCAGCGATGCGTTCCGCGCGCGCGCCCGCCGAAGCCAAGTCGGCGCCGGCGCTCGGGGCCCACAACCGGGAGATCGAGACGTGAAGGCGGCCGTCGTTCGCGAGTTTGCCCCGATCGAGAACCTCGAGATCGGCGAGCTGCCGGACCCCGTGCCCGGCAAAGGCCAGGTCGTGATCGACGTGAAGGCGGCCGAGATCAACTATCCGGACATCCTGGTCATCTCCGGCCAGTACCAGATCAAGCCGCCGCTGCCCTTCGCGCCCGGCAAGGCTGCCGCCGGCATCGTGTCGGCGGTCGGTGCTGGCGTGACGGACCTGAAGGTCGGCGACCGCGTCGCCGCGCAGGTCGAGTACGGCGCGTTCGCGGAGAAGCTGCTCGCGGCGGCCGTCAACGTGTTCCCGCATGCCGGCGGCGATCGAGCTTCACCAAGGGCGCGGCGCTCGGCCTCGTCTACCAGACGGCGCATTTCGCGCTGGTGGAGCGCGCCCGCCTGCACAACACCGATACGGTGCTGGTGCTCGGCGCCTCGGGCGGCATCGGCGTTGCCAGCGTGCAGATGGCCAAGGCGCTCGGCGCCCAGATGGTGATTGCCGGCGTGCTCGGCGACGGCAACGCCAAGGTTGCGCGGCAGGCCGGCGCCGACGCGGTGATCGACCTCGGCGGCGCCGATCTGCGCGATGCCCTGCGCGAGCGGGTGCATCAGCTCACCGGCGGACACGGCGCCGACATCGTCATCGATCCGGTGGGCGGAGCTGCCAATGCGGCGGCGCTCAGGGCCATGGCCTGGCGCGGCCGCATGGTCGATCATCGGCTTTGCCGCCGGCGAGATCCCGACCATCAAGGCCAACTACCTGCTGGTGAAGAACATCGAGGTGTCCGGCCTGCAATGGTCGGACTATCGCGACCGCACGCCCGAGTGGGTGGCGCGCGTGCAGCAGGAGATCTTCGCGCTGTACGTCGCCGGCAAGATCGACCCCTACGTCAGCCGGACGTTCCCGCTGGCGGGCATCAAGGACGCGCTCGTCCTGCTCAAGCAGGGCAAGGCGCAGGGCAAGCTGATCCTGGAGATCGGATAGCGAGGCCGTCGCACTTCACCGCCACGCATCGAGGCCCGGCCGGTAGTCCTCGTCCCCCCAATGGCGCAGGCGCGCGAACGGAGAGCGCTCGGGCGCGATCAGCCCGTAGTGCCGCGCCAGCGAGGTGAGCGCCAGCTGCAGGACGACCTTGGCGGCCCGCTGCGGCCAGCCTTCGGCGCGCTCGGCCGCCTCCAGGCCGGTCTCGTGGCAGCACACGTCGATCAGTATGCCGGCCAGCTCCGAGCCGACCGCGGCGATCGCACGATTGACACGCTCGCGCGCCGCCACGGCCGCATCGCTCAGCTCGACGCCCGCATCGGGCGCCCCGCGCCGCTGCCGTGATGCGGCGACGCCCGACCAGTCCGAGGTGATGCGTCGAACGATGTGCGCGCGGCGGTAGTCGGCCGCCAGGCGCTCGCCGGCGGTGAACTGCGCGTCGGTGATGAGCGGCTGGCCGTCCTTGTCCTTGCGCCGTCGCAGCCAGGCGAGCGGCGTGTCCTGCAGCGCATGCGTGGATGATTTGGCCGCGGCTCCCTTGCCCGCCTTGGCGCTCGCGTCCTGATTTCTTGCGCGGCCCGACGCTGGCCACTGCCGGCTGACTGAGCGCCTTGCGCAGCACCTTGAGGCCGGCCGAGGCAAGACGCAGGCGGCCCTGCTGGTCTCCTTCCACCCAGCCGCGGCTGCGCGCTTGGGCCACGATCGCGGCTGGGACGAAGGCGAGCACCTCCGCCCTCTCCTCGACGTGGATGGCGAAGCCCGCAGCGTCGTCCGCCACCTGCACGGCGTACGCACCTTTGCGCGCCAGGTAGCGCAGCGCCTGGCGAACATCGCTCGCGGTTGGCACCTCGATCGAGGTGGCGTTCTGATCCGTCACGCGCGCGCCTCCGCCTCAGGCCGAATGGCGTCTGGAGGGCGCCAGGAAGCGCAGCACGCCCTCCAGCAGCTCCAGCGAGCGATCGAAGGTCAGGTCGTCGCGGAGGTCCTCGATCAGGCTGCAGGCGTGCGCCACGGTGGTGCGGTCGCGCGCGAACACATGGCCAACCTCGGTCAGCGAGAGCCCGAAGGCGACGTGCGCCAGATACATGGCGACCTGCCGGGCAAAGGCTGCAGCCGGCCGGCCGCGCGTCCCCGACCACAGCTCGCGGCTGCGCACCGCGAAGGTGCGCGACATGGCGTGATCGAGAAGTTGCCGCACGAACGGCTCGGGGACGCTGATCGGAAACTTGGGTCTTGCAATCTTTGGTTGCAGTACTAAACTTACACACCTTCGTGATTTCACACGCCCCACAGACAATCTCCACACTATTCTTCTTTAATACTCTGATGTATTGCAGATATCGACTATTATACCGCAGATGAGCAAAATTTCCATCCAACTGTCTTGAATAGGTGAATACGGGGATAAGTATTCGATAGGTTAACGCATGTTTGCTCTGGCGCGGCGCCGATCAGATCGGCCCGCCAATCCCCGCCCCTCTCCAGCGTGAGATGCTCTTGCCCGTCTCACGCAGAGGGCGAGTTCATGCGCAAGATACAACCTGTCTCAGAACGGTGCCGCGCCCGTAGCGGACGCATCAGAGCGCAGCGGTCACCGGCTCCGCCGGTTGACCACCGCACCGCGCTCTGCCGGCTTCTGCCGCTCTGGCCACATGAGTTGGAAGACGAAAGCGTGCCGGCGCGCCTGCGCATAATTGCCAGGCTGCGCAAGGCATTACGGGCGGAGCGGCGGCGCGGCCTGGCGGGTCATTGGACGTATGACCTCGCCCGCCACGTCGAGCTCCTGCGCCTCTACAGGGCGGAGCTGGCCGCCCTCCGGCAGCAACTTGGGGGTGCAGTTCTCAAAGACTGCAACGAAAAGAGGAAACTCGGCTAGCCTATTTCTCGCGGCGCGTCCCGAGGCCCATCTGCTTGGCCAGCGCCGAGCGGGCCTGAGCATAGTTGGGCGCAACCATAGGATAGTCGTGGGGAAGGCCCCACTTCTCGCGGTATTCCTCGGGCGAAAGGTTGTAGTGCGTACGCAGGTGCCGCTTCAAAGACTTGAATTTCTTGCCGTCCTCCAAGCAGACGATGTGGTCCGGCGTAACCGATTTCTTCACGGTAACTGCCGGACGCAGCTCTTCCCGCTCGCTTTGACCTACGCGCTGGGAGGCTTTGCTCAGTGCGTCATGCACGTCGCCGATAATCGACGGGAGATCGGATGCAACGACGGTGTTGTTGCTGACATATGCCGAAATGATCTCAGCAGTTAGCTCGATCAAATCGGTCCTATTCAAATCATCCATTATGCCTCTCCACTCCGGCACGCGAGAAGTCGCCGCCTACCCTGCAACGGCTCGGCCAGCCCCCGACCTGCTCGCCCGACCACCCGTTTGATTACACTATTCGCACGAAACTCACAATAGAGCATCCAATAAATATATGGGTAACCCTCGGTCAAGTTAAGACAATCTGCCCATAAAGCCCCGATGATACCTAGAGTATTTGGATTGTCTTCCTAAATGAAAGCTTTAGTCATCAACTCTGCATGAGCGCCAGGTCGATGACATCTTCTCAACTGCCGGCCGGAACACCATATACCCGTGGTTGCAGCTCCCGTCCGGCTGCCCGCCACACGAACACTTGAAGCCGAGCGCCCTCGACGCCACCAACCGTCCAGCCATAATGGAGCCTTGGGCGCGCTCTACGCACGCGGCCCCCTAGTCGAAAGCCTCCGCCGATGTCCAAGAGTCCGCCGACGACCGCACCGACAAGATCACCAAGCCCGATGCCGCGTGGCGCGCCGAGCTGACGTCCGAGCAATTCTACGTCACGCGTCAGCACGGCACCGAGCGGGCCGGCACCTCTCCCCTCAACAAGGAGAAGCGCGCGGGCATCTACACGTGCGTGTGCTGCGGCGAGCCGTTGTTCAAATCCGACGCCAAGTTCAACTCCGGCACCGGCTGGCCGAGCTTCGACAAGCCGGCGGACGAGGTTGCGGTCAGCGAGCACGAAGACCGCGCGCTGTTCATGCGCCGCACCGAGGTGCGCTGCGCCCGCTGCGAGGCCCATCTCGGCCACGTGTTCCCGGACGGCCCGAAGGAGACGACGGGCCAGCGCTACTGCATCAACGGCGCCGCGCTGAAATTCAAGCCCGGCGACACCTGAGCCTGCCGTCTACGACATCTTCCCGGCGCCCGAACGATTTGCGGGTGCGCCCCCGAATAGAGCCGCCTCATGCGGCTGCCAAGAGGTGATACATGCACGGTCTCAACCGCCCGATTGCCCGGCCGCTGGCGCCGATTGCGCCGCGCCGGCCCAGCTTCTCCGTCCAGCACGGCGTGGAGCTGGTCGATGAATACGCCTGGCTGCGCGCCGCCAACTGGCAGGAGGTGATGCGCGACCCCTCGGTGCTCGATGCCGAGATCCGCACCTACCTGGAGGCCGAGAACGCCTATACGCGAAGCCGCGCTCGACGACACGCTGGCCCTGCAGCAGACGCTGTATGCCGAGATGAAGGCGCGCATCAAGGAGGACGACAGCTCCGTCCCGGCTCCCGACGGCCCCTATGAATACTTCATGAGCTACGTGACCGGTGGCCAGTATCCGCGGCTGTGCCGGCGTCCGCGCGGCGGCGGCCCGGAAGAGATCCTGCTCGACGGCAACGCGGAGGCCGCCGGCAAGCCCTACTGGCAGCTCGGCGCCACCGCGCACAGCCCCGACCACAAGCTGCTGGCCTACGCGGTCGACGACAAGGGATCGGAGCTGCTCACCATCCGCATCCGCGACCTCGCCTCGGGTCTGGACCTGGCCGACGTCGTCACCGACATGCGCAGCTCGATCGTCTGGTCGGCCGACAGCCGCTTCCTGTTCTACGTGCGGCTCGATGCCAACCAGCGCCCGCTGTTCGTCTATCGCCACCGCGTCGGCACGCCCGGCAGCGAGGACGTGCTGATCTACGAGGAGAAGGACATCGGCTTCTACGTCGGCGTCGGCCAGACGCAGTCGAGCCAATTCATCACCATCGAGGCGCACGACCACCAGACCACCGAGGTCTACCTGATCGATGCCACCACCCCCGAAGCGGAGCCGCGCCTGGTGGCGCCGCGCGAGCACGGCCACGAGTATTCGGTCGAGCATCACGGCGAGCAGCTGATCATCACCACCAACTCGGGCGGCGCCGAGGACTTCCGCATCTGCGAGGCCCCGCTCGCATCGCCCGGCATGGCCAACTGGCGCGAGCTCATCCCGCACAAGCCGGGACGCCTGATCATCGAGACGCTCGCCTTCAAGGAGCATCTCGCGCGCCTGGAGCGCGAGGACGGCCTGCCGCGCATCATCCTGCGCCAGTTCGCCGACGGCGCCGAGCACGCCATCGCCTTCGCGGAGGAGGCCTATGCGCTCGGCATGTCGGGCGGCTACGAGTTCGACACCACCACGCTGCGCTTCACCTATTCCTCGATGACCACGCCGGCGCAGGTGTTCGACTACGACATGGCCCAGCGCACACGCGTGCTGCGCAAGACCCAGGAGGTGCCGAGCGGACATAACCCGGATGACTACGTCACGCGCCGCCTGCAGGCACCCGCCCCCGACGGCGAGATGGTGCCGGTCTCGGTGCTGTACCGGAAGGGCACGCCGCTCGACGGCTCGGCACCGCTGTTCCTGTACGGCTACGGCGCCTACGGCATCACCATCCCCGCCAGCTTCTCGACCACGCGCCTGTCGCTGGTCGACCGCGGCTTCGTGTTCGCCATCGCCCACATCCGCGGCGGCAAGGAGAAGGGCTACCGCTGGTACACCGACGGCAAGCTGAAGAAGAAGGTCAACACCTTCACCGACTTCATCGCCGCCGGCGAGTATCTCGCGGCCCAGCGCTACACCAGCCGCGGACGCATCGTCGCCAACGGCGGCTCGGCCGGCGGCATGCTGATGGGCGTGATCGCCAACCTGGCGCCCGAGCTGTTCCTCGGCATCATCGCCGACGTGCCGTTCGTCGACGTGCTCAACACCATGCTGGACGAGAGCCTGCCGCTCACCCCGCCCGAGTGGCCGGAGTGGGGCAATCCGATCGCCTCCAAGGAGGATTTCGAGACGATCCGCTCCTATTCGCCCTACGAGAACGTGGCGGCCAAGGCCTATCCGCACCTGTTCGCGTTCGCCGGCCTGACCGACCCGCGCGTCACCTACTGGGAGCCGGCCAAGTGGATCGCGCGGCTGCGGCATCTCAACACCAGCGACAACCTGATCCTGCTCAAGACCAACATGGAGGCCGGCCACGGCGGCGCGTCCGGGCGCTTCGAGGCCTTGAAGGAGCTGGCAACCGACTACGCCTTCGCGCTGAAGATCGCCGACCGGGCCGACCGCTGATCCTGCCGATGTGCCGCACCGTGCGGCACACTTGGCTGTGTCGGCGCGCCGTGACTTGGGCTAAGCGTGCCTGAGACAGGGGATTTTGCCCCTCACCTGCAACCTCGGCCTCATGCCCCCCACCGGCGCACCGTCGTCTCCGACGCGCTTCCTCACCCATGTCAGCATGATCGGGTTCGCGTCGGCATTGTCGACGCGTGCCGTCGATCCGATCGTGCCGCCGATCGCCGAGGGCCTTGCCGTCGAGCCCGGCACGGTGGCGCTGCTGACGACGGCCTTCGCGCTGCCCTTCGCGCTGATGCAGCCGATCCTCGGGCCCATCGCCGACATGATCGGCAAGGTGCGCCTGATGATGATCTGCCTGGCCATCATCACCGTGGCCTCGTTCGCCTGCGCCTTCACCACCAGCTACTCGATGCTGCTGGTTGCCCGCATCGTCTGCGGCATGGCGGCGGGCGGCATCTTTCCCGTCGGCCTGGCGCTGATCGGCGACCTGGTCGGCGTCGAGCAGCGCCAGGTCGTCATCGCCCGCTGGCTGGCGATCGTGATCGCCGGCAATGTGCTAGGCGGCACGCTCGCCGGCGTGATCGCCGACCTGTTCGGCTGGCGTTCTGTGTTCCTGGTCGGTGCCGCGGTCGGCCTCGCCGCCCTCGCCAACGGCATGATCAATCTGCGGCAGGCCACCAGCGAGCAGCCCGGCCGCATCGACTTGCGGCAGGTTCCGGTGAGCTTCGCTGCGATCCTGGCCAACCCGCGCGCCAAGTTCTGTTTCCTCGCCGTGTTCCTGGAAGGCGTGGTGCTGTTCGGATTGTTTCCGTTCGTGGCGCTGCTGCTGCTGGCGGCTGGCGAGGCCCGCTCGTCGATCGCCGGCGCGGTGCTGGCCGCGTTCTCGATCGGCGGCATCCTCTATTCGTTCGCGGTGGCACGCATGGCGCGCATCTGGCGGCCGTGGCAGATGATGATCGCGGGCGGCGTGCTGTGTGCGCTGGCGCTGATGGCCATCGCGCTGGAGCTGTCCTGGCCGACCCAGTTCGCGCTGTTTCTGCTGCTGGGCGTCGGCTTCTACACGCTGCACGGCTGCATCCAGGTCGAAGCCTCGGAGTTGCTGCCGACCGCGCGCGGCGCGGCCATGTCGCTGCACTCGCTGTTCTTCTTCCTGGGCCATGCCAGCGGACCGGTGCTGTACGGGCTGGGCTTCCGCACCATCGGACACACGGGCGCGCTGCTGATCGGCGCCGTCATCATGGTCTGCACCGGCCTGATGTGCGCGCGCTACCTGCGGCGGTAAGCTCACGCACCCGTCATCCCGGAGGCCGAGCCCCGGCCCATGGGCCGGGCGAGACCATCCGGGATCTCGTAAAGTCTTAGGGCGAAGATCCCGGCTCTCGATGATTGCGCGCTGCGCGCCGCAACCATCGAGGCCGGGATGACGGGTGATTGGGTGCGGGCTACAGCAGCTTGCCCATGGCGACGGCGGTGTCGGCCATGCGGTTGGAGAAGCCCCACTCGTTGTCGTACCAGGCCAGCACGCGCACCAGCTTGCCGTCCACGATCTGCGTGCCGGTCAGGTCGAAGGTCGACGAAGCGGGGTTGTGGTTGAAGTCGATCGACACCAGCGGCTCGTCCGTCACGCCGAGGATGCCCTTGAGCTGGCCCTTGCTGGCCGCCTGCATGGCCTTGTTGATCTCGTCGACGGTGGTCTCGCGGCCGGGGATGAACTTCAGGTCCACCACCGACACGTTGGGCGTCGGCACGCGGATGGCCGTGCCGTCGAGCTTGCCCTTCAGCTCGGGCAGCACCAGGCCGACGGCCGTGGCCGCACCCGTCGAGGTCGGGATCATGTTGAGGGCGGCGGCGCGGGCGCGGCGCAGATCCTTGTGCGCCTGGTCCAGCACGTTCTGGTCGTTGGTGTAGGCGTGGATGGTGGTCATGAAGCCCGACTTGATGCCGACCAGGTCGTTCAGGACCTTGGCCACCGGCGCCAGGCAGTTGGTGGTGCACGAGGCGTTCGACACCACCTTGTGCTCGGCTGTCAGCTTGTCGTGATTGACGCCGTACACGACCGTCAGGTCGGCACCCTTGGACGGCGCCGACACCAGCACCCGCTTGGCGCCGGCTTCCAGATGCGCGGCGGCCTTGTCGCGGTCGGTGAAGATGCCCGTGCACTCCATCACGATGTCGATGCCGAGGTCCTTCCACGGCAGCTTCTTGGGATCGCGCTCGGCCAGCACCTTGATCGGGCCCATGCCGACATCGAGGATGTCGCCGTCGACCTTGACCTCGCCCGGGAAGCGGCCGTGCACCGAGTCGTATTTGAAGAAGTGCGCGTTGTCCTTCGCCGACACCAGATCGTTGATGGCGACGACGGTGAGGTCCTTGCGCTTGGCCTCGGCAATCGCGCGCAGCACGTTGCGACCGATGCGTCCGAAACCGGAGATGGCGATTTTCAGGGTCATGACGTCCTCCCAGTTGGCTCGGGCGATTGTCTTGTGTGGCTCTACTGCAGGCTCTAGTGCTTTTCTATCAACGCCCTGTCAATGCGACAGTTGCATTCCACAAACACGCGCGCGCGTGAAGCGCTGCAAACGGCGGGGTGTTTGTTGACGCTGCCTTAGCCAATACCTATCGTCCGTGGTTCGGCGGACGGTGCTGCAATTGTCGCGGCGCGCAGCAAGCGGGATAGGGGATGACGGCCAGTCGCCGCGCTCAAAAGGCGAGGACGAAGATCGCGCCCGCTCGCGAGGACGCGCAGCGCGGCAAGACCAAGGGCGCCAGCGCGGCCGACCCGGTGAAGGCGCGCTTCGCGGCCCTCGAACGCGAGCGGGATGCTCTGCGCGCCGACCTGCAGCGTGCGGAAGCCCGGGTGCGGGACCTCGAAAAGACCCAGGCCCAGGTGCGTGATCGCATTGCCTGGGCATTGGATTCCCTGCATAACATTCTCGATGGGAAGGGTTGAGATTTTCGGGGGACGGCGGCTCGGATGATGCCGCCAGGGCTGGGGATGGGCCAGGTCACGGTCACGCTGAATGGCCGCACGTTCAGATTGGCGTGCGCCGATGGTGAGGAGACGCACGTCCTCCAGCTCGCCGACGAGGTGGGCGAGCGGGCCCAGGCCATCATCGAGGAATTCGGGCAGATGAGCGACGATCGGGTGCTGCTGCTCGCCGCCATTATGCTCGCGGACGAGTTGATGCAGGCTCGGCTGTTGGCCCGTGCCTGACCGGAAATCGCAGCGCCGCGATGCACTTGTGCGCGCAGATGACCCAACGAAACCGGCTGCTTGACGCAATCCTCACCATTCCCGAGCGGCGGAGCATTGATTTTTCGCGAACACGACGTAAGTTGACCTCTGCAGGGCTGCGGGGTGCGTCAGGAGCAATACGACCCAGGGGCCTATAAGATCCGCAAGGGAGCTGTCCCTGACCGGGACCGTGGTCCCGGACAAACGGCGCCCACCTACACTTGTAGGGCCACGCGGGTTCGCACGCTCCTACGGCCCAGGCGGCTCTGCATCTTCCCTCCGCCGGGACGCGCATCCTCGACCGCCGACGCTCGCGGAGCCAGCCGATCTTGACGGCGGACAGCACAGAGACGAAGGCCGCCAAGAAAGCGCTGCGAGAGCGCATGCGGGCTTGGCGCGAGAGCCTCGCCCAGCAGGCAGTCGTGCGCGCGGCCGAAGCGGTTGCCGAGCATGGGCTCGGGTTCCTGCAGCCGCAGCCTGCCGCGGTGGTGTCGGGCTTTGCCTCGCTGCCCGACGAGTTCCGTCTCTGGCCGCTGCTGCGCGCCTTGTCCGGGCAGGGCCACCGGCTGGCCCTGCCGGTCATGCAGGGCAAGGGCAACCCGCTCGTCTTCCGCGCCTGGTCGCCGGGTGATGCCATGGACAGCGGCGTGTGGGGCATCGCCGAGCCGAAGTCCGACAAAGCCGCGCTGGAGCCCGATATCCTGCTGGTGCCGCTGCTGGCTTTCGATGCGTTGGGATGGCGCCTCGGCTACGGCGGCGGCTTCTACGACCGGACCTTGCGGGGCCTGCGCGCGCGCAAGCCGGTGGCGGCCGTAGGCATTGCCTTCGACGACCAGCGGGTCGACGCGGTCCCCCATCTCGACTATGACGAACGCCTCGACTGGGTGTTGACGCCGTCGGGCCCGTCCGCTGCCGAACCGGCGACCCGAGCTGAATCTGAGACCTACGCATGCGACTGCTTTTCTTGGGTGACGTGGTCGGCCGAACGGGCCGGCAAGCCGTGGTCGACCAGCTGCCCAGGCTGCGCCAGCGCTACAAGCTCGATTTCGTGGTGGTCAACGGCGAGAACTCGGCCGGCGGCTTCGGCATCACCGAGGGCATCTTCGAGGACCTGCTCGGCGCCGGCGCCGATGTCGTCACGCTCGGCAACCACGCCTTCGACCAGAAGGAGGCGCTGGTTTTCATCGAGCGCCACCCGCGCCTGCTGCGCCCGATCAACTATCCGGCCGGCACGCCCGGCCGAGGCGCCGGCCTGTTCAAGGCCAAGAACGGCGCCGACGTGCTGGTGATCAATGCGATGGGCCTGATCTTCATGCCGGAGCTGGGCGATCCGTTCCGCGCGGTGGAGCGCGAGGTGGAGGCCTGCGCCCTGAAGCGCGGCTCCGATGCCATCCTGGTCGACTTCCACGCCGAGGCGACCAGCGAGAAGCAGGCCATGGGCTACTTCCTCGACGGCCGCGCCACCTGCGTGGTGGGCACGCACACGCATTGTCCCACCTCCGACGAGCGCGTGCTGCCGGGCGGCACCGCCTTCATGTGCGATGCCGGCATGTGCGGCGACTACAAATCGGTGCTCGGCATGGACAAGGAGGAGCCGCTCAACCGCTTCCTCACCAAGATCCCGCGCGGACGCTTCGAGCCGGCCAGCGGCCCGGCCACGCTGTCGGGTCTTGCCGTCGACGTGGATGACGCCACCGGGCTTGCCCGGCGCACGACAGCATTGCGGCTCGGTGGTGTTTTGACACCTACCGAGCCGCTGTTCTGGGTCGAGTGAGAAAGAGAGTATGTTCTTTCTTGGGAAGACGGCCAATCCGTCCTCCATATGCGAGAGCCAGGTACTCGCGACTCTCGGGATCAGCGCCATGGGCAGCAGGGCGACGATCCCAGGATGGCTTGCATCCTTGATTCAGAGGCTAGGCGCGATTGGTTAATGAATAGTTAATCGCTGTCCTGCATCCGAGTGCTCACGCAACCCTCGCTACGATCGCTGTGGAGAAAGCCTGCCCATGCCCCTGTCCTTGCGCGAGCGGCTCACCCAGACCCTGATGCCGGCGGCGCTCTACTACCGCAGCCGAATCGCCGACGAGGCCACCTGGGGCGAGCACGAACTCAGCGTGCTTGGCGAGATCATGCAGCCAGGCGGCATCGCCATCGATGCGGGCGCCAATCAAGGCGTGTTCGCCTACGCCTTCTCGCGCATCGCCGCGCAGGTCGAGGCGTTCGAGCCCAACCCCGACTACGCCCGCTTCGCGCAACGCATGCTGGGCCGGCGCGCCCGCGTCCACCAGCTGGCCCTGTCGGACAAGGCCGGTCGGGCGCAGTTCGTGGTGCCGCTTGGAGATGACGGCACGGTGCTGCATCTGGGCGGCAGCCTCACCGACGGCGGCGCCGCCGCGGGCAAGTCCATGCGATTCGACGTCGAGCTGCGCACCATCGACAGCTTCGCCTTCCGGGACGTACGGGCCATCAAGGTCGACGTGGAAGGCAGCGAGCTGGCGGTGCTGGCGGGCGGCCGCGAGACCATCCTGCGCGACCGGCCGCCGCTGATCGTGGAATTGCTGACCGGCGCCCATGCCGACCCCGCCGCCGCCACCGAGACGATCTGCGCCACCTACGGCTATGCCGCCTGGCTGGTGACCCTGGAGGGCAGCAGGGTCGAGGCGCTGCCGGTGATCCGCAGCCTGGGCAGCAACACCACCTGGGGCTCGGCCATCCGCAACCGCAACGTGCTGTTCCTGCGCAGGGATTGAGAGCGGCAAAGCCTGGATTTGCCGCCCCGAGAATCCTATAAAGTCTTCGATCCAGCGCTTTATCCAAGAGACGAGCATGGCCGGCCATTCGCAGTTCAAGAACATCATGCACCGCAAGGGCAAGCAGGACGCGATGCGCTCCAAGCTGTTTGCCAAGCTGGCGCGCGAGATCACCACGGCCGTCAAATCCGGCACGCCTGATCCGACCATGAATGCGCGGCTGCGGCTCGCCGTGCAGGCGGCGCGCGCCGAGAACATGCCCAAGGACAACATCGAGCGCGCCATCAAGAAGGCGGCGGGCGGCGAGGCCGAGGCGTTCGAGACGGTACGCTACGAGGGTTACGGGCCGGGGGGCGTCGCCATCATCGTCGAGGCGCTGAGCGACAACCGCAACCGCACCGGCGGGGCGGTGCGCGCGGTGTTCACCAAGCACGGCGGCAACCTCGGCGCCACCGGCGCCGTCTCGCATATGTTCAGCCACGTGGGCGAGATCGCCTATCCGGCTCGGTGCCGGTACCGCCGATGCGGTGCTGGAGGCGGCCATCGAGGCGGGCGCCGACGACGTGCAGTCGGACGCCAGCGGGCACCTGATCACCTGCGCGTTCGAGAGCCTGGGGTCGGTCGCCGGCGCGCTGGAGGAGAAGCTCGGCGAGCCGGGCTCCGTCAAGGCGGTGTGGAAGCCGAACCTGACGACCTCGGTCGACGAGGAGAAGGCGGCATCGATCCTGAAGCTGATCGCCGGTCTCGAGGACGACGACGACGTGCAGAACGTGTTCTCGAACTTCGAGGTGTCGGACGCGGTGCTGGCCAGGCTGACCGCGGCCTGAGCCGTCAGCGCGGCGCGCCGCGCACCAGCTCGCCTTCGATCTCGACCAGGTGGGTCGGCGCACCGATGCCTGCCACGTGCAGGTAGGCGCTGGCGGTGACGTGGCCGCGCATCATGCGGTCACGCACGGCGCGGAACAGTTTCAGGTGGCCGCCTTCGGTGACGCACACCGTGGTCTTGACCAGGTGACGCTTCTCGTAGCCCGCGGCCTTGATGGCCTCGAACAGGTCGATCCAGGCGCGCTGCATCTGCACTTCCATGCCTTCGTCGAGCGCGGCATCGGGCTTGGCCGGCCGGCCTCGCACCACGCGACGCTCGGGGCCAATAGTGTCTGGGCCGATCATGTCTGGGCGGTCGTCAGAGGGTGCAGCTGCGGGAGCTTTCGAGGGGTCCGGGCGTACCATGGCATTCACTCCCGCCGGTCTTGCGGTTATGCCCTCTGGTATCCCGCCCCGGGTGGCCATTGTTTTGTGGTGTCACCGCTACAGCGGTGCGGCCATCCTGTCACAAAAGTATCATCGCCACGGCCAGATGCAATGAGTTAGCGCGCGCAATCCCCTGCGGCCAATCGGCATCTCTAGCAACGCTAGCGCCACAGGTATCCGGCGACGCCGAGCGCCAGTCCCGCCAGCATCATTATTAACGCGGCGACGCCCAGCACCTGGGCGATGAAATGGCCGGCGACGGTGCCGGCTGTCCTGGTGGCCTTGCCGGTCCAGGTCGGCTGATTCTGGATGTCGTGGTACTTGGCCTCGAGCGCGGTCGGGTTCTCGGCCGTGCGCTTGCCGCGCGCCAGCGTCCAGGCCGAAATCGAACGCCGCATCCTTGAGGTCGTAGGCGGAGACTTTCCAGCGGATCGCAAAGCCGAGCAGGACCAGGATGGCGCCGGACAGCATGAGCCAGGTGCTGGTCGTGAACATTGGTCGATCCCCCCCAAAGAGCGTCACCCGCCGGCCACAAGAATGCGCGGGAAAATAGGTGCCGGCAAGGCTGCGCCTCGCCTCCCGCTGGTGCGTGCTAACAGGGGTGCATGGCAACCAACGCGATTCGCATCATCGGCATCGATCCGGGCCTGCGCCGCACCGGATGGGGCATTCTGGAGTCGGATGGCGTGCGGCTCATCTATGTCGCCAGCGGGCATATCACTTCGGACGCCGAGGACGCGCTGGCCTACCGCCTGCTCGCCATCTACCAGGGATTGATCGAGGTGATCGCCGGCTTCAAGCCGCTGGAGGCGGCCATCGAGGAGACGTTCGTCAACAAGGACGCGCGCGCCACCCTGAAGCTCGGCCAGGCGCGCGGCATGGCGCTGCTGGCGCCGGCCCAGCGCGGCCTTCGGGTGGCCGAGTATCCGCCCAACGTCGTCAAGAAGACGGTGACCGGCACGGGCCATGGCGAGAAGCGCCAGATCGCGGCCATGGTCGGCTTCCTGCTGCCGAAAGCCAAATTCGAAAGCGCCGACGAGGCCGACGCGCTCGCCATCGCCATCTGCCACGCCAGCCATCGCGGCAGCGCGCAGATGCTGGCCGCCCGCAGCGCGCGCCGGGAGGCGGTGTCTTGAACGGGGGCAGTAGACCGACGCTATGCCCGGGCGCTCCCCTCCCCCTCGCGGGGAGGGGCTGGGGGTGGGGGACTCAGCAGAACCGACGCTCGCGGTGCACAGACTCACGCACGGAACCGCAATTGCGATCTATCTCCGTCCTCACCTCACCCCTAACCCCTCCCCGTCAAGGGGAGGGGGACAGGTCGGACGCCGCGCGGAGATGGCGCGCGACATGATCGGCAAGCTGAAGGGCATCGTCGATGCGGTGGGCGAGGCGCACGCCATCATCGATGTCAACGGCGTCGGCTACGAGGTGCACGCCTCCTCCCGCACGCTGGGCGCGCTGCAGATGGGCGAGGCGGTGAGCCTCGCCATCGAGACGCACGTGCGCGAGGACGCCATCCGCCTGTTCGGCTTCACCAGCGAGGTGGAGCGTGCCTGGTTCCGCACGCTGCAGACCATCCAGGGCGTCGGCGCCAAGGTGGCGCTGGCCGTGCTCGGCACGCTGTCGACGCAGGACCTCGCCAACGCCATCGCCCTGCAGGACTGGGCCTCCGTCGAGCAGGCGCCGGGCGTCGGCAAGAAGCTTGCCCAGCGCATCGTCGCCGAGCTGAGGGACAAGGCGCCGGCGCTGTCGGTCGCCGGCCTCGACGTGCCGGTGGCGGCGGGCAAAGGTGCTGCCGGCACTCCGGGCAACAACGCCGCTGCCGAAGCCATCTCCGCGCTCACCAATCTCGGCTATCAGCCGGCGCAGGCCAGCCACGCCATCGCCTCGGCCATGAAGGAACTCGGCGAGGCGGCGCAGACACCGGCGCTGATACGCCGCGGGCTCAAAGAGCTGGCGCGGTAGCAATTGAGCGGCCCTCGCCACGCGCAGGTCGCAAATGCCGCTTACCCGCCAGTTCCGCTCCTGCTTTAGACAGGCTCCATGCAGATCTACCTCCCCGTTGCGGAGCTTTCCCTCAACATACTGGTGCTGGTCGGCCTGGGCCTGGCCATCGGCTTCCTGTCGGGCATGTTCGGCATCGGCGGCGGTTTCATCATGACGCCGTTCCTGATCTTCCTCGGCGTGCCGGCGGGCGTGGCGGTCGGCACCGGGGCCAGCCAGGTGGTGGCGTCCTCCGTCTCCAGCGCGACGGGGCATTGGCGGCGCGGCAACATCGATCTGCAGATGGGCTATCTGCTGATCGGCGGCGGCGTGTTCGGGGCGCTGGCCGGCGTCAAGGTGCTGGCCATCCTGAAGGAGTATGGACAGCTCGAGCTGTTCGTCTCGCTGTCCTACGTCATCCTGCTGGGCGTGGTCGGCAGCCTGATGCTGATCGAGAGCGTGCAGAAGCTGCTGCCCAAGCAGGGCGCCGCGGCCGTCTCGATGCGGCGCGGCGGCCAGCACACCTGGATCGAGGGCCTGCCGCTCAAGCAGCGGTTCCGGCAGTCCAAGATCTACATCAGCGCCATCCCGCCGGTGGTGCTCGGCGCCTTCGTCGGCTGGCTGACGGCGATCATGGGCGTGGGCGGCGGCTTCATGCTGGTGCCGGCCATGATCTACCTGCTGCGGCTGCCGACCCGCATCGTGATCGGCACATCGACCTTCCAGATCGTGTGCATCACCGCCTTCACGACCGTGCTGCAGTCGGTGCAGAACCACAGCGTCGACATCGTACTGGCGCTGCCGCTGATCGGGGGCGGCGTGATCGGCGCCCAGCTCGGCGTCGGCTTCAGCGAGCGCCTGAAGGCCGAGCAGCTGCGCGCGCTGCTGGCGCTGCTGGTGCTCGCCGTGGCGGTGCGCATGGCGATCGGCCTGGTCGTGCCGCCGTCATTTCCCTACTCGCTCGACAGCCGCTGACCATGCGGTCGCAAATGAAAAAGGCCGGCCCCATAGGGACCGGCCTGGCAATCGTGTCTGCGCGCGTAGCGTCAGCAGCCGTGACGGGCGAGGCAGCGGAAGTAGCGCGGCGTACGCCAGCCCCAGCGCTCCGCACACTCGTGGCGCCAGCGACGGCAGTATCTGTACTGCGTCTTCTGCACCAGCAACTCGTGGGCGTCGGTCGTGCGCAGCGTCGATTGCGGCGACAGCGTCGCGGCCGACGTTGCGTGCGGAGCTAACGCAGCTCCAAGCACCAGTGCACCTGCCACGAGCCAATGCTTGCCATTCATTTTGCTTCCTCCTGTGTCGGTCAACCCGGACATCAACTTGACGCCAGAGCGTCAAAGACAACCAACCTCCAGCTTAATGGATGCGCAACGGGGGGTTCACCGAAGGTTCACGTTGCATAATCCGATTGCGCCGAACGTCCGCCTCGGCCGATCAGCAGCCGTGCCTCCACACGCAGCGGAAGTAGGCGCGCGTGCGCCAGCCCCAGCGATTGGCGCAGCGATGACGCCACACCGAGCAGTAGCTGGGTCCCGCCCTGAGGTGGATAAATCGATGCCGATGGAAACGATGCCGGTGAAATCGATGATGGCGGCGATGGCGCACCTGCTGCACCATCGAGCTGTCGACATCGACGGCCGGCCGCGATTGCGGGAACGCTGCGGCGGATGCGGCTGGCGGCGTCGCCAGCATGCCGAAGGCAACCAGGCCGGCTGCCAGGGCTAGTTTTCCGATCATGGCTCCATACCCCATTGTCGCGTCGAAGCAGCGGGGCATGCACCCCGTCTGATCTTTTCCCCGCGCACTACACTATGCGCAGGGCAACTGAATGACGATGCAACAAGCAGTTCAGGAGCCGTTCATTTCAAACGCTTCGGACAAATCTGTGGCGGATGACGACCGCGGCCACACGCACGGTGCGATGCCCGCGCGCGAGGTTCGCCATCGCCATGTCACGCAGGATCAGCGCGAGCCGTTGCGCATGCGAGGCTGTGGTGCGCTGCACTATGGTCGCTCCGAGCATTGTCAGGCGCGCCTCTCTGCGCACCCGCCGTGCGAGCCGGTGCCACGCGGCCACCACGGCGGACCACATCTGTCTGCAGTCGGCCAGCAGGGACGCCGCCTCGGCACGAATGCACTGGGCACCGAATCTGATCGTCTCGGCCATCGGCAGGCGGGGGTGCGCGGCATTGGATTTGGCCGCTGCAGGCGCCGCAGTTTGCGCGCGTGCAACCTCGGCATCGGCGATCGCCGCCGGGTTGTAGCGGTACATGGCTTCCAGGATCACATCCTTGGACGTATCGAGATCGCTCACGTCGAGCACCAACTGTTGTGTGCGCCACCACAGCAGCCCTGGCTGACTACGGCTGACCGCCGGCACATCCGCCTCGAGCAGCAGATACTGGCGTGGTGTCGTGGCATGCTCGGGCGTCGGTGTGCAGGAAATGCAGCGCACGCTATGGACATCGATCCACGGGATGCGGCGCGCAGACAGGCCGGGCAGCACCAGCCCCTCGGCCGATACGCGCAGGCACACCAGCGAGGTGGCCCACCGATCGTAGGCGAGCTTGAGCAGGCCGGCCGTGATGAAGGTGAAAATCTGCGGTGCCAGCACGATCGCGAGTGCGGCATCAGCAAGATAGAGCCCGATGCTGGCGGCGATCGAGGCGATGGCCATCAGGCAGGCGAGCAGGACGCCGATCACCAGCGTCTTGGGCCGGTGGCGGACGATAAGGGCGGGTGCGTTGAGCATAAGGGTCGCCGGGGGGCTGGTGCTTCTATCAACAGCTCGAATATTCGCCCCGACCCACAAAGAAATGGTTTATATTCAGACCTCTACTGTATTTCTTTGAGAAATCGCCAGATCACGCGCGCTGTTGTCATTCGTGCATTTGATGTAGTGCAGCGCTTCGGCCCCCTGCTCGGCATGGACAGGCCCTCCGGCTGCCATGCGCTGGTCCAGGTTGGCGAGATAAGGTGCGCCGCTGCAACGAACGAGGCTTGCCCATGCACCGCCCCGCCATTCTGCTGGTCGTCGCCGCCACCGCAGGCCTTGCGCTGCCGGCGGCCGCGCAATCGGTCGACTTTCCCGCACGCCGCCCCGGCCATTGGGAAATCCGCATCGTCACCGAGAAGCCGACCGGCGCACCCACCTTGGACACACAGGTCTGCCTGGACGCGGCAACCGACCGCGAGCTGATGGAGTTCGGGCTGCGCATGTCGAAGGATGTGTGCACGCGCTTCGACATGAAGCGCGCGGGCGGCAACCTGGTGATCGAACTCCGAATGCAGCTTCGGGCCGGTCAGCAGCACGACGCGCACCACCATGTCCGGCGATTTCCAGTCGACCTACACGATCCGCATCGAGGGCAAGACCGACGGCCTGCCGCTGCCCAACGTGCCGAAGGGTCCGCAGGACATGCTGATGGTGCAGACGGCGCGCTGGACCGCTGCCTCCTGCCCCGAAGGCATGAAGCCCGGCGACTTCACGCTGCCCGGCGGCATGCGCTTCAACATCAAGCAGGCCAAGAAGCTGCAGAAGATGCTGCCGAACATCCAGATCCGTTGAGTATTGGCGTTCGGAGTCCGCGGTCAATGTTATGCGCGCGTTCAGCGCCCGCCTGTTGTGACGGACCGACGACAGCACCCAGCGGCCAGCCAACATGCGACGCGTTCCGAATTATCGTGATCTGATCGCCGTAGCGGTGCTGATGTGCGCCGGCGCATCGGCGGGCGTGGCGCAAGGAACAACGACAGTGCAGCTGACCGGCGGCGAATGGGTGGTGGAAAGCGTCGGCGGCGCGGCTGCTTCCGGCGAACGGCGCGCGCGCATCGCTTTTGCGGCGGACGGGCGGGTGACGGGCTCGGGCGGCTGCAATCGGCTGATGGGCCGCGCGGACATCAACGGCGCAAGCATCACATTCGGCACGCTCGCGACCACGCGCATGGCCTGCGCGCCGAAGGTGATGGAGCAGGAGCGCAGGCTGCTCGACGCCATGGCCGCAACGCGCAGCTATCGGGTCGCCGACGCCGTGCTGACGTTGCACGATGCGTCGGGTGCGGAGCTGGTCCGCTTGACACGGAAGAGTTAGAGCGCGCTCTCGCGGGTCGCGTCAGACGACCACGCAGGAGGCCTTCGGGAGGTAGATGCCCTCCATGAAAGGCGAGAACTCCGCGCAGTCCTCGAACCGAGGCATGCGCAAGAGGACATTGGACATGGGCACGAAGTACGAGCCTGGCACCGTGCGATCGGATACGTCGGTGAAAATGACGCCGACCATCCGCTTGCCGAGTTCAACGCTCATCGTGGTGGGCGCCGACCGCACTTGGATGCGCATGAGACGTTCCTCCTTATGTTGCGTGGCTCTCCAGACGAAATGGGAGTCACTTGAGAAACAATCAACGCCGCGCGGTGCGACGATGCAAATGAATGTTTGAATGCACTGTCGATTTGGTGCGGCGCGCTCGTCATGGTGCGTCGCGAGTGTTGCATGTGGTGTGCTGACGAACTGAGCAGCGCGCGCGATGTGCTCGAATATGCGGCTGCCTCGCAGGACATCCGACACCGCGATGTGAACCCGGTCGCTGCCTCCAGCACAGTGCGTGCGAGTCGAGGCCTGCCTGCGGCCTTAGCCGATCTCGAGCGATACGATCCTGTCGCCCTGAACCTCGAAGATGTGGTCGAGGTCGATCGGGCTGCCGGGGAAGCTGCCGGATACCTTGGCCGTCACGACGATCTTGCCGTCGCGCTCCACAATCGCCAGCGGCTCGGCGGTGAAATTATATTTTCTCTTGGTCTCGACGCGCCAGGCCTTGATCGCCGCCAGACCTTCAAGCGTCCTGGCCTCGTCGCGCACCATCGCGTCAGCGGCGAAGCATTGCTCGAGCGCGGCTGCATCGTTGGCATTGCCTGATGTGAAATAGATGTCGATCGGCGCGGGTAGCTTGATGGCCATGTTTTGCTCCTCGTTGCGGCCGGCGTGCGTGCCGGCGCATTGTTCGAGGCAAGAGATGTTCCTATGCTCGCCACATGACAAGAACCCACCGGAAAGTAAGGTACTTACCCGGAAGTGCGGACCGGGGGCACACGCCCGCGTCGGCCGCCGACGGCGTGGAGCAGGCGCTCAAGATTCTGGAGGGGCGCTGGAAGCTGGTCATCCTGTTTCAGCTGTTCGGCGGCAAGCTGCTGCGCTTCTCGGAGCTGGAGCGGGCCATCCCTGCTGTTTCGCAGAAGATGCTGATCCAGCAGCTGCGGCAGATGGAGAGCGACGGCATCGTGCGCCGGATCGTGCATCACCAGGTGCCGCCCAAGGTCGAATATGGCCTCACCGACTGGGGCCAGGCGCTGTGCCCCGCTCTGGATGCAATTCTGAAATGGGTGGCTTCGCGCGAAGAAGCCACGGATGCTACCGTCACCTGACCAGCGTTCCACACGATGGGAGCACTGCGGACGAACGGCAAATCTCCTCTGCGATCATAGCTTTGGTAGCCGCCGACGCCGCGCGCGAGAAACTTTGACCGGACACCTTGATGCTCGATGCGGCATGTCCGATGTTCAACGCCTGCCATGCGTTCGCCACGCCGCGCCCTTATTTGGGGCGGTTTGGGCATGCTTGAGGGGAGAGGGAAGGGCATGAGTGAGTACAATGCGCGCGAGGTGCTCGACCGATATGTCACCGCACTCAGCGCGTCGGCGGGCGCGGTGGTCCGCGACGTGAGCGCGATCGGCTTTCCGAAGGACAACGTGAAGTTCGTGCTTCAGCATTGCATCAGGACGTTCGAAGGCCAGGAGCAGCGGGAGTTCCTCCAGGACGCCTACATTTCGCTGGCGAGTTTCCAGGAGCTGACGGACGACGAGCGCAAGGCTGCCAGACAGCTCAATGAGATCTGGCCGTTAGCCTCGGAAGCGAACGGCCACGTCGGCGAGGCGGCTGCACCACTGCACGACGTGCTTGGCCGGATCAGGGCCGAGACCATCGTGCTCACGCAGGAGCTGAAATCGCTGACCGGACCTGCCCATCCGGCCTGACCTGGGGGGTGAGGTCGGCCCCTTTCAGGGCCCGTTCAGGGGTGGTGGCCGGAATCGCCGGCCGGCGGCCGTGGCGCTGCCGGACTGCCGGGAGCGCCGTGCAGGAACGTCATGGTCGCGTAGGCGCCGAGCCAGGAGCCGACGCCGGCAAAGACCACGTACACCCAGTTGTTGGTGTAGGAGATGACGGCGAACGACGACAGCACGTACCAGATGCTGCTCCAGTTCGCGGCCGGGATGCGCTTGCGGGCGATGACGGCGGAGGTGAACATCACGTAGACGGCGTCGGTGGCGGCTGTGGCCAGCACCACGCCCAGGGCAAGCAGCGGATCGATCCCGAACATGCCGCCTGTCTACGCCAATTCGCGGACTGCGGCTGCTGCCGGCTCGTTGCCCTTGCCGCCGAAACGGTCAGCCCGCCGGCTTGGCGTCAGTCACCCGAACCTGGAACGTACCGCCATTCTGGTTGACGCCCGCCTCGACCAGCGAGCCGACCAGCCCGAACAACACACCCGCCACCGCCGCCTCCGTGCGCGGCGAGACCTCCAGGGTGTAGAGCATGCCGGCCTTGGCTTTCAGGGTTATGGAATAGACGTTCAGGTGGCCGACCGCATCGACGACGACCGTGCGCGAGCCGGCCGGGACATCGAGCATGGTGGAGCCGCCTACACCGAGCTCGGCGACCTGGCGGCCGTCGACCTTGACGCGCGCGGAAGGGACGGCGGCTATCAACTCGCTCGTGCGGAAGATCTTGAGCCGCGCCTGCGCGCCTTTCAGCGGCTTGCCGGCCAGGGACGCATTCTCGTCCGTCGTCGTCCCGCAGCCCGCCATGGGGGTGCTGACGAGAAGCACCAAGCCAATGACACCAACGAACCGCAGCCACGCCGCCATGCACGATACCCGTACGGAATGAATTTACGATCCGTGCGCACTAAATCAGCCGGCGTGCTGACGCGCTATGCCTCGGCGGCAACGCCCGGCGGATTTTGTCGGAGCGGGCGCGCGGCGCATCTGTGTCGATTGCATGACACGCGGCGGTCTCACGTTCGTGCGCGCTCAGCAATTTTCTGCCGGAGGCCGCAGCTTCGCCGCGATGCTCGCAGCTTGGCGGAAACGCTGGGGTGCCTGCGCGCAAACATTCAGCAGTTTCCCCGATACCGACAGGTCTCCTCGGCTGCGAACACTGAGGGTCGCTGAGGTCATCGTGGCGTATGCGAGTGCTCAGGCCAGATCCGCATCGGCAAGCAAGCAGCACTTCTTGTGCTTCTTGCCGCTGCCGCACGGGCAGGGTTCGTTGCGGCCGATCTTGCGGAAGGGGTCGACGATCGCCGGTTCCGCCCGTCCGGTGTGCGCCTTCCAGTATTGCGAAATCTCGAACACTGGGGGTCCGATCCACGCCAACGCATCCTTCTGCGCCGCGGCGAGTTCCTCCGGGCCCAATCGGATTTGAGAACCCCAGGCAGGAAGACGATGATGGCGGCAAGGCTGAGCTTGCCCTGCTTGGACGCAACGAGCGCGTCCCACACGTGTTCCCGCAGGTGCATGCCACGGATGAAACCCTGCGCCCATTCCGCCGCCAGCCTGATCTCCTCGCCATCCCGGGCGTGCTCGAGGAACAACGGCGCGTAGTCCGCCCGCATATGGCGCAGATCATCGACGATCTTGTTGTACAGGAGGGCGAGCATCGCGACAGAGGCTTGCGCCTGCTCGGCATCCTCGTACGTGCAATCGGGCCCGAACACGGCTTTGGCCCACTCGTCCGGGCGTGTGCGCTCAGGTCCAATGGCCGCAGCCGTGAGGATGCCCTCGGCCCAGGCCATCATCCCGCGATCGGACGGGCTGAAGTCGCCGGCATCTTCCAGCATGTTGGACACAGCAGCGGCGACGAGGTTCGCTGACACGGGCTGTTCCAGGCGCATGGGCTTTCTCCCAGGGAGCGTGCCGGACGCCGGAAGGTAGTGCAAGTCGTCGCGGCAATGGCGGCCGCACCGCCGCCGTACACAGCCGAAGCTATTGTGACCGCGCCCTCAGGCCCCAGGCCGGCCGGTCTTGCGGGGGCGGCCGTGGCGGTGCGTTTTCTTCTCGGCGTCGCTGGGGACGTCGATGGTCTTCATGGGCGGCTTGGGCGGCACCGGCTTGCCGGCGACGGGCAGGCCGCGTTCGGCGTGCGGGCCCATCTCGTCCAGCGTCGGCTTGTGCGGGCCTTTGACCTGCTCGCCGAAGGCGCCGGCCTTGGTGCGTGGGTCGATATCGGGGGCGCGGGCGGGGATCGGGCGGTTGGCGGCGGAGCCCATCTCGTCGAGGGTGGGCTTGCGGATGCGCGAGGCGGCGTCGGGATCGCGCAGAGGCTCGGGGCGGTCGGTGCCGGGGCCCATGTCGTCGAGCGAGGGCTTCTTGGCGCGCGTGCCGGGAACGGTGGTGCTCTGCGCGTAGGTGGGCTGGACGGGCTGGTACTCGCGCTGGATGCGGGAGTCTGTCCTGCGGCTGCCCCTCACCCCTGCACCCTCTCCACCGTGGAACGGGGAGAGGGCGTGAGCGGCACGCGGGCATGTTGGCTTTGGGGCCGTATTTGCGGTCGCCGGCGAAGGCGCCGGCCTTGTCCTCGACGTCGGTCTGGCGGGCGAGGGGGTCGTCGGCGATGGCGAGTTCGGTCTCGCGCAGGCGCTTGATCTCGTCGCGCAGGCGGGCGGCGGTCTCGAACTCGAGGTCGGCCGCCGCCTCGCGCATCTTCTTTTCCATGTTGTCGATGACGGCCTTGAGGTTGTGGCCGACCAGCGGCTTGCCTTCCTCGGCGAGGCCGGCATCGACCGTGACGTGGTCCTGCTCGTAGACGGAGGACAGCACGTCGTGGATGTTGCGCTTGATGCTCTCGGGCGTGATGCCGTTGGCCGTGTTGTAGGCCATCTGCTTCTCGCGGCGGCGGTCGGTCTCGGCGATGGCGCGCTGCATGGAGCCGGTCATCTGGTCGGCGTACAGGATCACCTTGCCGTCGACGTTGCGGGCGGCGCGGCCGATGGTCTGGACGAGACTAGGTCTCGCTGCGCAGGAAGCCTTCCTTGTCGGCGTCGAGGATCGCCACCAGAGCGCACTCGGGGATGTCGAGGCCCTCGCGCAGCAGATTGATGCCGATCAGCACGTCGAAGGCGCCGAGCCGCAGGTCGCGGATGATCTCGATGCGCTCCAGCGTCTCGATGTCGGAGTGCATGTAGCGCACGCGGATGCCCTGCTCGTGCATGTACTCGGTGAGGTCCTCGGCCATGCGCTTGGTGAGCGTGGTGACGAGCGTGCGGTAGCCTTTGCGAGAGACCTGGTGCACCTCGTCGATCAGGTCGTCGACCTGGCTCTTGGCGGAGCGGATCTCGACCGGCGGGTCGATCAGGCCGGTGGGGCGGATCACCTGCTCGGCGAAGCTGCCGCCGGTCTGGTTCAGCTCCCAGCCGCCCGGCGTGGCCGAGACGTAGGTGGTCTGCGGCCGCATGGCGTCCCACTCCTCGAAGCGCAGCGGGCGGTTGTCCATGCAGGAGGGCAGGCGGAAGCCGTATTCGGCGAGCGTGGCCTTGCGCCGGTAGTCGCCGCGGAACATGCCGCCGATCTGCGGCACGGTGACGTGGCTCTCGTCGACGAACACCAGGGCGTTGTCGGGCAGGTATTCGAACAGGGTCGGCGGCGGCTCGCCGGGCTGGCGGCCCGTGAGATAGCGCGAGTAGTTCTCGATGCCGGCGCAGGAGCCGGTCGCCTCCATCATCTCCATGTCGAACACGGTGCGCTGCTCGAGGCGCTGCGCCTCCAGCAGGCGGCCGGAGTTGTACAGCTCCTCGAGGCGCTGCTTGAGCTCGGCCTTGATGGACTTGATCGCTTGCTGGAGGGTCGGCTTGGGCGTGACGTAGTGCGAGTTGGAGTAGACCTTGATGAGTTTCAGCTCGTCGGACTTATGCCCGGTGAGCGGATCGAACTCGGTGATCGACTCCACCTCGTCGCCGAACAGCGAGATGCGCCAGGCGCGGTCTTCCAAGTGGGCCGGGAACAGCTCCACGGTGTCGCCGCGCACGCGGAAGGTGCCGCGAATGAAGTTGGCGTCGCTGCGGCGGTAGTGCAGGGCGACGAGATCGGCCAAGAGCTGTCTTTGCGACAGGGTCTCGCCGGTCTGCACGGTGAAGGTCATGGCCGTGTAGGTCTCGACCGAGCCGATGCCGTAGATGCACGACACGCTGACGCCACGATGATGACGTCGTCGCGCTCCAGCAGCGAGCGCGTGGCGGCGTGGCGCATGCGGTCGATCTGCTCGTTCACCGACAATTCCTTCTCGATGTAGGTGTCGGTGCGCGGCACGTAGGCTTCGGGCTGGTAGTAGTCGTAGTAGGAGACGAAATACTCCACCGCGTTGTCGGGGAAGAAGCTCTTGAACTCGCCGTAGAGCTGGGCCGCCAGCGTCTTGTTGGGCGCCAGCACCAGGGCCGGGCGCTGGGTGCGCGAGATCACCTGCGCGGCGGTGAAGGTCTTGCCCGAGCCGGTGACGCCGAGCAGCACCTGGTCGCGCTCGTGCTTGTTGACGCCCGCGACCAGCTCGGCGATGGCGGTGGGCTGGTCGCCCTTGGGCTCGTACTCCGACACCAGCTTGAAGGCGACGCCGCCCTCGGACTTCTCGGGGCGCTCGGGCCGGTGCGGGATGAACTGCGGCAGGCTGCCCGAGACGAGCGGATGGCGCGGCGATCATCGGCTGCTGGGCCAGCACCTCGCGCGCCCGCTCGGAGCGCTCATGCGGCTTGGCCAGGATGGCGTTCAGCGACGCCGTCATGTCGCCGATGTTGCGCGACGGCGGGCCGACGTTGCGCAGGGCCGGCAGGGTCGAAGGGCTCGCGGGCAGGAACGGCGCCTGCGGCGCCTCGGCGAAGCCCAGCGCTGTCGAGCGCTTGGTCTCCGGCGTGCCGCCGGCGCCCTCCACGGGCGGCGCGGGCGGCTTGCCCGACTTGCCGCGCGAGGGGCGCGGCTTGGGGGTGGTGTCCTTGGGGGTGCGCGGCATGCGCCGAGTATATGGCGCGGGTAGGAAGCGGCGGCAACTGCCTGGCGTCGTCCCGGCAAGCGCTAGACCCAGCTATTTCGTGCGCCAAGACGCATCGTTGCGGGGAAGCGTGGCGTCAGGATCGTGGATGCGCACCCTGTGGGGCCGATCATCAGTCCAATGCCATAGCACCAGGTTTTTTGTGCCGGGCGGTGCACCAGGACTGTAGCTGGGCACCACGATACCGGCTGCGCCGCCATCTTTGATCCGCTCAGCCAGAATCCACGATGGTACCGGTCGGCCGGTTTCCGCCAGCAACTTCCAGGCGCAAGCCATATCGGAAGGCGTCACGCTGAACCGTTTCCGCTCCGCGGCGTCGGTCAGGTCCGCGACGTCGTCACAGTCAACCGCATATGAAACGATGGTGATCGGCGGCACAAGGCGCAGCGGGAGGCCTTGATTGAACTCGATGATCGCAGTGCTGAGTTCCAGCGCCAGGTAGAGAGCCGACCGTCCCCTTGGGGTTGAAGCGACCTCCGTGAATTTGGGCGCCTTCACCGGAGAGAGGGCTCCACGACCACCTGGGATTGTGGGCGCGGTAGGCCGCTCCCTGGAATCTCACGCAAATGCTCCGGCCGCCAGACCGTCAAGATATGCGCGCACTACAACTGCCTGGTCGTTCTTCACAAGCGCCTCGGCAGTCTGATCGCCGAGAGCGGGGATGCTTTGACCGCGATACCAACCCACGGCCTGGGGTGTGCCGCCGGCCCAGGGCTCGACGCGTGTCAGGATCTCCAGCATTTCCCGCAACCGCTGCTGCGTCTTCTGCGCGGATGCCCGAGAGAAGCGTTGCAGGGTCTCCTCTGCAAACCCGAGGGTTTGCGCTAGGGAAGCCTTGGTCAGTTTGACCTCGGCGGCGACCTTATCCACGTCGACCAGGCCGTCGCCAGACAGGTATTTGCCCGCCACCATGAACTCGCGAGCCGCTGACGCGGGATTGGGCGGACGGGTCCGTGTCCCGATTTCTTGAACTGACCGCTTTTGCCTGGGCGCAGCCTTCGGGGACCCGCCTTTCGCGGCCTCCCTGCGCGGATTGTCTCCGGGCTTTCTGCTCTTGGTCATTGCCTACTCGTCTGCTGGCAAAGTATGGCATATTAGCAGGCATAACGTAGATTTCAAATAGTGCACCAGGACCGCGCGGAACGGGCGGCCCGACACCCCGCTCACCGCCGCGTCAACGGCGGGCGGTCGGGGGCGGCGGCTCGGGCGGAGCCCGGCATGGTGAGGACCAACTCGCCGTCCTTGGTCAGTGGCCAGTAGGAGGAGCGGCGGGTCAACAGATCGCGGGCGCCGTCCGTGAGGGGCTTGGCGACGAACGCATCGTACATGGCGACGGTCTCCGCTTTCCCTTTGGCGACCAGGTGCACGACGCGGATGCCGCGCGCCTGCAGCTCGTCAAGCAGGGTCTTGATGCCGCCCGCCGTCGAGGGCTCGACGTCGTGCATGAGGATGATGCCCTTTTTCGCCGTGGCGACCTTGCGCATCACGTCGCGCACCACCTGGGCAGGATCGCGCGTGCGGTAGTCGAACGGGTCGATGTCGATCGAGAAGGCCGCCACGTTGCGCGAACGCAAGTGCGCCAGCATCGGCCTCGTCCTGGACGAGGTACGGGAAGCGGAAGAATGGCGCGATGGGTGCGCCGACCGAACGCCGCACCGCGCTGAAGCCGAGGTCGATCTCGGCCAGCGCGTGCATGGTCGTGATGGTGCTCATGTTGCGATGCGACCAGGTGTGCGTGCCGACGGTGTGGCCCTGGCGCGCGACCTCCTGGGCCAGCGCCGGATCGGCCATCGCGCGCCGGCCGACCATGAAGAAGGTGGCCTTGGTGCAGTGATCGGCAAGGGCGGCAAGCACCTGCTGCGTATGGGGCTGTAGCGGGCCGTCGTCGAAGGTGAGGATCACCTCGCCGTCATTGAGCAGGCTGCTGCGGCTGAACTGCGCGCCAAAGCGCGGCCCGCCGGTGGCGTCTATTTCAATGACCCGCGATACGCCGATGGCGCGCGGGTTGGCGCACCCCGCTGCCGTCTGCGCCTGGGCCTGGGCGCTGCCAAGCGCGGCCAGCGCCGCGATGAGGATGGCGGCGATGGAAAGCCGTTTCGTCCAGTTCATTCCGATGTCCCTCGACCCGATCCGGGGGACGTTAGCAGAACTTTTCGGAACCTGCCCACGGTTGCAAGAACCTCTTGCAGTTACGGATCAGCGCGGCCGCCGGCCCCGGCAGGTCAGCAGCAGGCCCAGCAGATAGCCGACCTGCAGGGTCGTAAGGGCCAAAGCGATGTCGAGCACTGCTAACGCGGGATGACCTCTCATGAATCCGGCCGCAATGCCGACGGCTGCGACCAGGACGCTCGCTGCAATCAGCGCCGGAACCCGGAACCAAAGGCCGATCGACACCCCCGCGGCACCCGCCGCAATGATCAATTCCCAAAACATCCGATGCCCCTCGACCAATGCAAATACCCCTGCGTGAGCGCGCCCCGGCACGGCTCACGCTTTGGCAATATCAACGGGCGGCGACGGCGAGGCTGTTCCGTGAGTTACAGCGCCGATGCGGGTCGCCCATGAACGGCGCCTGTGCAGTGCATCAGCCGAGCATCGCTGCTTTTTTCTTGACGCTGCCGCGAACTTGCCGACTTTTTCCGCTTAGTACGCGCCGGATCATTGCCGGTTGCGCGCACTCTCGATACGGTGCGCGAAGTTTTCAGGGGAAGAACCTCTTAGTCCCTAAGAAGCTCGGGAACACAGTCTCCGATCTGACACGACAGTTGTAGTAGGACTCGGCGCGTGCCAACGGCACCGAACGAGCCGTATATTGTGGAGAGAACGCAATGCAGATGAAGAAGATTCTGGTGGGAGCAACGGGAGCGCTGCTGCTGACCGGTGCTTTGGCCACCACCGCAGCCGCCCAGGACGAGCGCTGCAAGGGCGACAAGATCACGGCGGCTGGCAAGGCAACGTTCTGGGGCGACAAGCGGGCCCAGCGGCTGGCCATCGACAACTGGCAGCGCGAGGTGCGCCAGAAATACGGCGAGCAGTTCATGGACTTCACCAAGGCGCGCCAGGGTCGCGTCGATTGCAGCGAAGCCGGCATCGGCGCCATCGGCAGCCGCATGAAGCGCTGCAATGTGGCCGGCTTCCCCTGCCACGTGGTGGCAGCGGCCGACGACGACGAGGCCGACAAGGATTGGGATGACAAGGATCGCCGGGTCTATGCCATCCAGCGCCGGCTGGTGCGGGCGGGCTTTTTGGAGCGTGACGACGTGGACGGCGAGTTCGGACCCGAAGACGACAGCAGGCCGTGCGCCGCTTCCAGCGCGAGAACGACCTGAAAGTGAGCGGCCAGGTCGACGACCGCACCTGGGACGCGCTGCGCGCCTACAAGCGCAAGGGCTGATCCCGGCGGTTACCGTTTGGGTGGGAGTGCAGGGTGGGCCCGTCGCAACCGCGGCGGGCCCTTTGTTGCGGCCGGCCGCTGTCAACCGGCCGTGCGGCGACGGATGTTGCGTCGCCCACCGTTCATGCGGACCAGAGGGGACGACGACAAGTCCGAAGCGAAGCGCATCGAATGCCCGCGCGGAAACGCCCTCGCATGACTCGCCACCAACAATTGCTAGTGACCATGGAGATCGAGATGTCAGTCAGACTTGCCGTGATGGGTGCTGCCGCGCTGGTCGGCGTGATGGCAATTGCGCCGGCGACGGCCAGCGCCGGCTGCCGCGGCTATGTGCAGGCCTCGGCCGAGGGCACCTTTAAGCTGCCGACCGAGCTGCTCTCACGCGCCCGCTGGCGCAGCGAGGTGAGCGACCGCTATTCTTCGGGCTACGTGTTCTGGAGCAAGGCGGAGGACAAGATCGACGCGCTGCCACAAGGAAGGTCCGGGCGACAAGTGGCGCTGCGTGGCGCGTGCGCGTCCGTGCGATTGA
>CAVTJY010000028.1:0-138971 GCA_963735125.1 uncultured Alphaproteobacteria bacterium
AGCGGCGAAATCATCCAACGATCCACCGAGTCCAAAGGCGTTTGCTCCCAACCGATTTGGCACTTGAGGTGGTCGCCCGTGCGCCGCTCTCTGCTCGCCACTGCGGGGCCGAGGTCGGATCCGCTACTATTATTTTCGCCGGGCTGGTCGCCGCTGGCGGCTTCCAGAGGAACCTGGTTCACCGCAGTTCATGGCTGCCTATTGGCGCTTCCACGCCGCAACGCAACCGCTTCCATCTCCGGCTCGCCGCGGCCCTATCCCAGGTTCATTTGGCGCCCTCGTTCGGGACTTCCTCGCGGAACGGAAATTCCGAGTGGAGAGGCGGCCAAACACTCAGAAGATGTACCGCCAGATCATCGATCCGCTCGCCGAACGGCATGGCGACAAACCTGTGGCCCTGCTTGAGCGCCGCCACATCAAACAATGGCGAAACGCGCGCGCTGAGACGCCTGGTACGGCAAACATGATCGTCAAGGTCGTCCGACTGCTGCTGAGCTACGCGGTCGAAAACGGCTACCGCACGGACAATCCGGCTCTGCGCATCGATCTCTTTAAGTTGGGCGAGCACCGCGCGTGGACCGATGCGGAATGCGCGAGGTTCGAGGCGAAGTGGCCGGCGGGTTCAATGCAGCGGCGCGCCTACATGCTTGCAAAGTTCACTGGCCAGCGCTGCGGGGACCTCGCGCGCATGACCCGGGCCCATCTAAAAGCCGGCGCCGTCCGCGTGATGCAGCAGAAGACGACCGAGGGCAAAACGAACCAAGAGATGTGGATACCGCTGCACTACGACCTTGCTACCGAGCTTGCATTGGGCGGCGGAGGACACATGAGTTTCCTAACACGGACCGACGGGAGCGCCTTCAGCGGGCGCCATCTCAGCGACTGGTTCGCCGACGCCATTAAGCAAGCCGGCTTGGCCGACACCTGCGTTCTGCATGGCCTGAGAAAGACGGCCGCTCGCATGCTGGCCGAGGCCGGATGCACCACGCATGAGATCGCGAGCATCACGGGCCATCGCTCGCTCAAGCAGATCGAGGACTACACTAAAGCCGCACACCAGCCGGCGCTGGCTACGGCTGCCATCCTCAAGCTGGAACAGAACACAAACCGAACCGCCAGTGCCAAACGCCCCCCACACCTCAGTGCCAAACGGAAGCCAAAGGGTTGATGCCGCAATGAAATCTGCTACGGCGCCATTAACCGCAAGTTATCCCATCGTTCCTACTGTCAGCGAGCCGACGAAGCTGCGCAGACTTATCGGTTGGATCATGCTGAGCGGGACAGTGGCGCCGGGCAAAGGCAATACTTTGATGGGGGAGTACTCAGCACTCGATCGTACTCCGTCATCGCGCCTGGCTGGCCGAGAACACGGCGCGCGTCGAGGCGCAGCTCGCGGGCAAGGTGAAATCCGAATTCATCGCCAACATGAGCCATGAGCTGCGCACGCCGCTCAACACGGTGATCGGCTTTGCCAAGCTGCTGGGCGAGCACGACAAGCGGCGCCTGCAGGACGCCGACATCATCGAGTACGCCGACCTCATTCGCGACGCCGCCACGCACCTGCTGGCCGTCATCAACGACATTCTCGACATCTCCAAGATGCAAAGCGGCAAGTACACGCTCGATGCACGCGAGGTGGATCTCGAGGAGGTCCTGCAGGTCGGTGCTGGCCTCCCACAAATTGAATGCGGTCGAGGCGGGCGTGCTGCTCAACAGCCGTGTTCGATCCCGGGCTGCCGGCCGTCAAGGGCGATCCGGCCAAGCTGACCCAGGTGTTCTCCAACCTGCTCGGCAACGCCGTCAAGTTCACGCAGCCGGGCGGCTCGGTGACGATCGAGGCGCGGCCGCAACCCGACGGCGGCGCGGCCGTCTACGTGCGCGACACCGGCCTCGGCATGACCGAGGAGGAGGTGGCGATCGCGCTGACGCCGTTCGGTCAAGTCGATGCCAGCCACTCCCGCTGGCGGGAAGGCGCGGGGCTCGGCCTGCCGATCGCCAAGGCGCTCGTGCAGCTGCACGGGGGCAGCATCGAGATTCGCAGTGCCAAGTCCTCGGGCACGGAGGTGGCGGTCATGCTGCCGTCCCCCCTCGAGGCCGCGGCGACGAATGCCGCAGACTTCGCGCTCGACCAGAGCGCTGCAGGCTAGCGCGGGCTAGGTGGAATTCATGAACGTCGATATCAAGCACGCTCCGGCAGCAGCCGGCAACGCCGGCGCCGAGCCGGCCAACACATCCCTGGGCCGCATCGTGTCGGTCACCGGGAGCAAGGCGATCGTGCTGCTCGATGGCGGCCGGGCAGCTGTCGGCGGCAAGCCCAATCCGGACGCGCACCGGCCCGAGATCGGCACCCTGTTCGCGATCGATACGACCAATACCACGGTGCTTGCCATCGTCTCGGCGCTGAGCGTGCCGGTGCCGGCGCAGCGCGACGGCGAGAGCGAGCTGTGGATCGCCGAGCTGGGCCTGGTCGGCGAGCTCTGGAAAGCCGCCGGCGGCAGGCCGGCCTCCTTCAACCGCGGCGTCACGGTCTATCCGGCGCTCGGCGACCGCGTCCGCGTTGCCCAGCGTCACGAGCTGGAGCTGGCCTTCAGCGGCGACAAGCGCCACTCGGTGCGCGTCGGCTGCATTCGCCAGGACCCGAGCATCTCGGCGATGGTCCGCGTCGACGACCTGCTCGGCAAGCACTTCGCCATCCTCGGCACCACCGGCACCGGCAAGTCGTGCACGACCGCGCTGATCCTGCGCGCCATCCTGATGAAGAACCCGGCCGCGCACATCGTGCTGATCGATCCGCACAACGAGTACGCCAGCGCGTTCGGCGAATGGGCCGAGGTGATCAGCCACCGCAACATGCAGCTGCCCTACTGGCTGTTGACCTTCGAGGAGCTGGTCGAGGTCCTGATCGGCAACCCGCAGGAGCGCAAGGCCGAGGTCGAGATCCTGCAGGAGCTGATCCCGATCGCCAAGGCCCGCTACGGCGCCGGCCGCGCGCCGCCACCCGCGATCAGGGCCTGCGCCGCTCCGTGAGCGATGGCAGGTTCACCGTCGATACGCCGGTCCCCTATCGCATCTCCGACCTGGTGCAGATGATCGACGAGCGCATGGGCAAGCTCGAGAACAAGCGGGACTTGTCGCCCTACCGCAACCTGCGTGCGCGCCTGGAGGCGATCAGCGCCGATCCGCGCTATGCCTTCATGTTCGGATCGCTGACCGTCTACGACGGCCTGGTGCAGATCCTCGGCCGCATGTTCCGCGTGCCGGTCAACGGCAAGCCGATCACCATCCTGGAGCTGGCCGGCCTGCCGACCGAGATCGTCAACGTGGTGGTGTCGGTGCTGTGCCGCATGACCTTCGATTTCGTGCTGTGGAGCGAGGGGCAGGTGCCGGTCACGCTGGTGTGCGAGGAGGCGCACCGCTACGTGCCGGCCAATCCCAGCCTCGGCTTCGAGCCCTGCAAGCGCGCCATCGCCAAGATCGCCAAGGAAGGCCGCAAGTATGGCGCCTCGCTGTGCATCGTCACGCAGCGCCCGGCCGAGATCGACCCCACCATCCTGTCCCAGTGCAACACCGTGTTCGCGCTGCGCATGTCGAATGACCGCGATCAGCAGATCGTCGAGTCGGCCATCTCCGACACCGGCTCGGGCATGCTCGAATTCCTGTCGGCGCTGGGCCAGCGCGAGGCGATCGCCTTCGGCGACGGCGTGTCGCTGCCGGTCCGCATCCGCTTCGACGAGCTGGCCAAGGACTGCATGCCGAAGAGCTCCGGCGCCCGCTTCAGCGAGAAATGGCAGAAGTCGGTGGGCGACGAGGGCTTCCTGGAGAGCATCGTCGATCGCTGGCGCAGCGCCGTGACGTCCGACGCAGGCCAACACATGGCCATGTTCGCCGAAGTCGATGCAGCTGCCGGGCGCGGCACCGTCGGAACCCCCGGCCAGCGAGGAGCGCCGCGCTCGCCCCCGCGAACCGCAGCGGAGCCGCCCGCGCGCCGCGATGTCCCTGCGTCGCGCCGCGAGCAGAGCACCGCAGCAGCAGATCGACAGCTCGCTGCGAGCCATGCGCGAGCGCCTGCAGCAGCGCTAGTGTCCTCCCGGCTCACCTTGGAGCCGCTTCCCCACCCTCAGCCCTGAGCCCGTCGAAGGGCGAATGAGTTCAACCATGCCGTGCTTCGACAAGCTCAGCACTCGGTCGGTCACTGAGGTAGTGGCAGCCGAAATCCTGACCGCGATTTATCACCTGCCAAGGCTGTAGCTTCGGCGTGCCCCGCAGCGGCGGCGAGTTGAGCCTGCCCACGCACACTGCTAAGGGTAGCGACGATCAGACTCGGGGGCAGGAACAACCATGCAATCCATCTATCCGGTTGTGCTTTCCGGCGGCTCCGGCACGCGCCTGTGGCCGCTGTCGCGGGCCATGTATCCCAAGCAGTTCATCCGCTTCTTCGAGAGCCAGGTCGCGAGCTTCCTCGCCGCCACGCTTGTGCGCCTGACGGCCGACGGAGGGCTTCGCCAGGCCGATCGTGGTCTGCAACAACGATCACCGCTTCCTGGTCAAGGACGAGATCGACGCGGGCCGGCGTCGCCCCGCAGGCCATCGTGCTGGAGCCGGTGGCGCGCAACACGGCGCCCGCCATTGCCGTGGCCGCCCTGCTGGTGGCGCGCGAGGACCCCGAGGGCATCCTGGTCGTCATGCCGTCCGACCACGTCATCCGCGACGAGCCGGACTTCGTGGCGCGCCGTGCAGCGGGCGGCCGCGGTGGCGGCGACCGGCAAGCTGGTGCTGTTCGGCATCAAGCCGGACGGCGCGCACACGGGCTACGGCTACATCCGCCGCGGCAAGCCGCTCGCCGGATTCGAGGGCGCCTACGCGGTCGAAGCCTTCACCGAGAAGCCCGACAAGGCCAAGGCCGAGACCTATCTGGCGGCCGGCACCTACGCCTGGAACAGCGGCATCTTCGTGCTGGGCGCGCAGGCGTTCCTGGACGAGCTCGGCGCGCCTGCAGCCGGCCATCCTGGAAGCGGCCACGGCGGCGCTGGCCGGGGCCAAGGAGGATCTGGGCTTCCTGCGCCTCGATGCAAAGGCCTTCGCAGCCGCGCCCGGCATCTCCATCGACTATGCCGTGATGGAGCGCACCGACAAGGCGGCGGTGCTGCCGATCGACGTCGGCTGGAGCGACGTCGGCTCCTGGTCGTCGCTGTGGGAGCTGGCGCCGCGCGACGCGGCCGGCAACTTCACCGGCGGCGCCGCCGTGCTCGAGGACACGCACGACAGCTACATCCACAGCGAGAAGGCGCTGGTGGCGACCATCGGCGTGCGCGATCTCGTCATCGTCGACACGCCCGACGCGCTGCTGGTGGCCGACCGCCAGCGCGCGCAGGACGTCTCCAAGATCGTCGCGCGCCTGCGCAAGAGCGGCCGCAAGGAGCAGGAGCAGCACCTCCGGAACCACCGCCCCTGGGGCTATTTCGAGACGCTGAACATCGGCCCGCGCTTCCAGGTCAAGCTGCTGCACGTCAAGCCGGGCGGCAAGCTGTCCATGCAGATGCACCATCACCGCTCCGAGCACTGGGTGGTGGTGCAGGGCACGGCCAAGGTGGTGGTGGGGACGGAGGAGAAGCTCGTGCGCGAGAACGAGTCCGTCTACATCGTCGCCACGCAGTGGCACCGGCTGGAGAACCCCGGCAAGACGCCGCTCGAGATGATCGAGGTGCAGATCGGCACCTACCTCGGCGAGGACGACATCGTGCGCGCCGACGACGTCTACAATCGCGCGCCCGAAGAGACGAAGTAGGCCGCTCCATCTCCCCGCTCTTCCGTCGGGAGATGCGTTAGGCATGATGGGCAGCGCTTGCTCCGGAGCTGTCGAGGATCCGACTCACCTCATGCCGTGAGGCATGGCTCCGCCATGACCCTCTCCCCGCAAGCGGGGAGAGGGAGAGGCTCATCAATGCTTGGTGTCGCGGGCGCCGGGCAGTTCCTTGCCGGAGAGGCCGGGGTCGATGCCTTCGGTGGCGCCGGCTGCGGCCGGCGTGTACTGCTGCAAGGCCGGATCACGCAGGCGCTGCTGGAAGCGGCGATAGCTGAGCGGGATCGAGGCGAGGTACAGCAGCGTCAGCAGCGTCAGCGTGCCGTAGGGGTAGGTGACCAGCAGCGCCACCACGGCCGCGACGGCGACGAACATCGGCATGACGTACTCGCGCGAGATGCGCTCGCCCATCAGCTTGCCGGAGAAGGTCGGGATGGTGGACACCAGCAGGAAGGCCATCGCCAGCACGTAGAGGGAGACGAGCACCGGCCAGACCTGCACGTCGAACAGGCCGAGGTGGTGCGACGTACAGCGGCAGCAGCACCGTGATGGCGCCGGCCGGCGCCGGCATGCCGGTGAAGTAGTTGGACTGCCACTTGGGCCGCTCGACGTCGATCATGGCGTTGAAGCGGGCCAGCCGCAGTCCCATGGCGAGCGCGAACACCAGCACCGCGATCCAGCCGAAGCCCTTCAGCGGGGTGAGCCCCCAGACGAACACGATGACGGCCGGCGCCACGCCGAAGTTGACGAAGTCGGCGAGGCTGTCGAGCTCGGCGCCGAACTTGGACTGCGCCTTCAGCGCGCGCGCCAGGCGGCCATCCACGCCGTCGAGGGCGGCGGCGATCACCACCAGGGCGATGGCCATCTCGTAGCGCTGCTCGATCGCCATGCGGATGGCGGTCAGGCCGGCGCACAGGCTGAGCAGGGTGAAGAAATTCGGCACCAGCATGCGCACCGGGATCTTGCTGTGCCGGAACAGCGTGCGCCCGCGGCGGCGGCGCTCCTCGCCTTCCAGTCTCGGCAGCAGGGGATCCATGGTGAGCCTCGTTGTGTATCTGTCTGTGACCTACTGTACGCGCGCCTCGCGCTCGGGCTCGTCGGACTTGAAGTCGGCCAGGATGGTCTCTCCGCCTACCGCCCGCTGGCCGATGGCGACCAGCGCCCCGTGTCCGGGCGGCAGGTAGGTGTCGACGCGCGAGCCGAAGCGGATCAGGCCGTAGCGCTCGCCGACGCCCGACGGTATCGCCTTCGCGGATGAAGGTGACGATGCGCCGGGCCACGAGGCCGGCGATCTGCACCACGGCGATCTCCTGGTTGTTGGGGGTGGAGATGACGAGGCAGCGCCGCTCGTTCTCCTCGCTGGCCTTGTCGAGGGCAGCGTTGAGGAAGGTGCCCGGCACATACACCGAGCGGACCACGCGGCCGGCCACCGGCGCCCGATTGATGTGCACGTCGAACACCGACAGGAAGATCGAGATGCGCAGGCGCGGCTCGTCGCCGAAGCCGAGTTCGGCCGGCGGGCGCACCAGCTCGATGGCGCTGACGCGGCCGTCACCCGGCGCAATGACGAGCCCGTCGCGCAGCGGCGTGACGCGTGGCGGATCGCGGAAGAAGTAGGCGATCCAGGCGGTGATCAGCACGGCGACCCAGGCCAGCCGGCGGCCACACCAGGAACAGCAGCAGGCAGACGCCGGCGCCGATCGCCAGGAACTTGTAGCCGTCGCTGTGGACGGGCACGATGCTGTCGGTGATCGTGTCGATCAGGCTGTGGCGGTCGGACACGTGCGTTCCCCAATTCTGTCAGCCGTGCCCGGTCGCATGGCCAATCTCACCGCACCGGGGCTCACCGCACCGGCTCACCGCACTGGCAGCGCAACGAAGCGCATGTCTCCCTTGCCGCCTTCCAGACGCAGCAGGACCTGCTTGCTGCCGGCGGTCTTGACCTTGTCGATGCCCTTGGCGATGTCGTCGACGGAGGCAACGGGCTCCTGGGCGATCTCGACGATCACGTCGCCGGCCTTGATGCCCTTCTCGGCGGCGGGGCTGGCGGGATCGACCTCGGTCACCACGACGCCCTTGGTCTCGGCCTTCAGGCCGTACTTGGTGCGCAGGTCGTCGGTGAGCGGGGCGAGGCCGAGGCCGAACAGGACCTGGCCGCTCGGCTTGGGGGTGCTGCCCTGCTTCTCGGGCTCCTTGCTCTTGCCCTTGCCCTTGTTCTTGGGGGCGTCCTTGGCGCTCGCCTTGGTGGGCTCGTCCTCCTCGGCGAGGCGGCCGACGGCCACGCGCAGTATGCGCTTCTGGCCCTTGCGCAACACCTCGACGTCGACGTCCTTGCCGATCGGCGTCTGCGCCACCAGGCGCGGCAGGCCGCGCATGGTCGTGACGTCCTTGCCGTCGAACTTCAGGATGATGTCGCCTTCCAGGATGCCGGCCTTCTGGGCCGGGCTGTCCGCCGTGATGCCCGCCACCAGGGCGCCGGTGTTCTCCTTGACGCCGTAGGTCTCGGCCAGGTCGTCGGTCAGCGACTGCACCTTGACGCCGAGCCAGCCGCGGCGCGTCTCGCCGAACTGGCGCAGCTGGTCGATCACCACCGTGGCCGTATCGGACGGCACGGCGAAGCCGATGCCGATCGAGCCGCCGGTGGGCGAGATGATGGCCGTGTTTATGCCGATCACCTCGCCGTCCATGTTGAACAGCGGACCGCCGGAGTTGCCCTTGTTGATGGCGGCGTCGGTCTGCAGGTAGTCGTCGTAGGGCCCGGAATTGATGTCGCGCTGCTTGGCCGAGATGATGCCGACCGTCACCGAGCCGCCGAGGCCGAACGGGTTGCCGATCGCCATCACCCAGTCGCCCACCTTGAGCTTGGTGGAACCGCCGAACGGTACGGACGGCCAGCGGCTTTTTCGGGGTGACCTTGAGCAGCGCCAGATCGGTCTTGGTGTCCTTGCCGATCACCTTGTCGACCTTCAGCTTGGTGCCGTCGTGGAAGTTGACGGTGATCTCGTCGGCGCCGTCGATCACGTGGTTGTTGGTGACGATGTAGCCTTCCTTGCCGTCGATGACGAAGCCGGAGCCGAGCGAGGAGACCTTGCGGTCGGACGGGGAGCCGCCCTTGCGCTTGAAGAAGTCCTCGAAGAACTCCTCGAACGGCGCGCCCTTGGGCACCTTGGGAAGCGGCACGCCCTCTGGCCCCTTGAGGGTCTGGCTGGTCGAGATGTTGACCACCGCCTCGATCAGCTTCTCGGCGACCGGGGCGACGCTGGCGGGTCCGCGCGTCTGCGAACTGGCGGGGGTCAGCATCAGGAGCAGCCCGGCGGCGGCCAGGCTGCCGCGCCGGACCAGTCGGAGCCGGCCGCGGGTGGCGCCCGTCAACGCACGTGACGCATCCGATTGCAGAGGCCCGCTCATGGCCAACTCTCCTGACACTTGCTTTGCACTCAACCCTAGAGGGAGATCGCTTCAGGTGGAAGCCGCTGGCTTGCATCTGAACACAAATCCCACGCCGGCTACGGGGTGAGCGTCGCCTCGCTCAGCCCCGCACCAGCCATACGATCACAACTCCGACGGCAATAGCCGCGGCCCCGGCCGTGCGCAGGGCCTGCTCGGGCATCTGCGCAGCCGCGGCCAGCAGTCTGAGGGCCAAATGCGGCGCCGATGCCCATAACAAACCCTCGAGCACCAGTACGAGCCCGATCGCAACGAGGATGTCGCTCATCGTTTGGGCTGGCCAGTCACATTTCCGCTGGGGTTGCTGAAATACCTGAAGAACTCGCTGTCGGGCGACAGCACCATGCGCGTATCGCCGGCCTTGATGCCCTGCTCGTAGGCCTGCATCGAGCGATAGAAGCCGAAGAAGTCGGGGTCACGGTTGAACGCGTCGGCAAAGATGCGGTTGCGCTCCGCATCGCCCTCGCCGCGTGTCTGCTCGGCCTCGCGGGTGGCGTCGCCCTTGATGATGGTGACCTCGCGGTCCGCGTTGGCCTGGATGCGGTTGGCCGCGCCCTTGCCCTCGGCGCGGAACTCGGCGGCCTCGCGCTGGCGCTCGGCGCGCATGCGGTCGAACACGTTCTTCTGGTTCTGGTCGGGCAGGTCGGCGCGCTTGATACGCACGTCAACCACCTCGAGGCCGAACTCCTTGCCTTCCTCGTTGACCTGCTTGGCGATCTGCTTCATCAGCGCCTCGCGCTTGTCGCGCACCAGGTCCGTGAAGGTGGAGCCGCCGAGCACGCGGCGCAGCGCCGAATTCGACCACGGGGCCCAGGCGCGAGCGCACGCTGCGCTCGTCACGCACGGCCTGATAGAACAGCAGCGGATCGACGATGCGGAAGCGCGTGAACGCATCGACCTTGAGACGCTTCTGGTCGACGGCGGTCACCTCCTGCTCGGCGGTGTCGAGATCCAGGATGCGCTTGTCGAAGGTATCGACGGTCTGCACCACCGGGATCTTCCAGTACAGGCCGGGCTCGGAGATGATGCGCACCGGCTTGCCGAACTCGAGCACGATGGCCTGCTCGTTCACGTGCACGACGAACAGCGCGAAATAGGCGGCCGCGGCGATGGCGCCGGCGATGACCACTACAATAGCGGCAAGGGTCCTCAACATCAGTTTGCCCCTTCCTTGCGCTTCTGCAGCTGATCGAGCGGCAGGAAGGGCACGACGCCCTGGCCGGCCTTGCCGTCGATGATGATCTTGTCGGTGCCGCCCAGCACACGCTCCATGGTTTCCAGATACATGCGCCGGCGCGTGACCTCGGGCGCCTTCTTGTATTCCTCGAGCACCTTGAGGAAGCGCGATGTCTGACCGGTGGCCTCGGCCACGGTCTGCTCCTTGTAGCCGCGCGCGCCCTGCAGGATGCGCTCGGCCTCGCCGCGCGCCTCGGGCAGCACACGGCTGGCGTAGGCCTGCGCCTCGTTCTGCAGACGCTCCTGGTCGGCGCGGGCGGCCTGCACGTCGCGGAAGGCGTCGATGACCTGGGTCGGCGGGTCGACCTTCTGCAGCCGCACCTCCTCGATGCGGATGCCGGCCTGATAGCTGTCGAGCACCTCCTGCATCAGCTTCTGCACGGCCTGCTCGGTCTTCTGGCGGGCCCCGTCAGCAGCGGCTGAATGTTGGATTGGCCGACCACCTCGCGCATGGCGCTCTCGGCGACCTCTTTGACGGTCACCTCGGGGTTCTGGATGTTGAACAGATACTGCTGCGCGTCGCGGATGCGCCAGAACACGACGAAGTCGACGTCGACGATGTTCTCGTCGCCGGTCAGCATCAGGCTTTCCTCGGGACGGTCGCTGACGCCGCCGGGGAAGCCGCGGCTGGTGACGCCGGAGCGGAAGCCGACCTCGATGATGTTCTGCCGCGTGACCTTGGGCAGACGCACCTCCTCGATCGGGTAGGGCAGGCGGAAGTGCAGGCCCGGCGGCTCCTGCCGGACGGGCTTGCCGAAGCGCACGACGACGCCGAGCTCGTCGGGATTGACGCGGAACGTGAAGGCGAAGAACGCAACGAGGGCCGCGCCCACGATCGCGATCAGGAACAGCACGGGGCCCGGCAGGCCGCTGCCGCCCGGCATCACCTGCTTCAGGCGATCCTGGCTGCGCTTGAGCAGCTCCTCGAGGTCGGGCTGATGTGGGCCGCCCGACGGGCCCTGGCCCCACGGGCCACCGCCGCCGCCGGTTTTTCGGCCGCCGCCATTCTGACTGCTCCAAGGCATTCGCTTGACCTTCCGGTTCTGCTCAGGTCGGGAGTTACACGTTCAGCGCGGTGTTCCGGCGTCTCCGCCAGGCCCATCGCGCTCCATCAACACATTCTCGAGGGGATCCGCGTGCGTTTTGTTGCTTATAGGGCACCCTCCCAGCGTGCGCAAATGAACGTACGGCAATAGGTATATGGGGATGCCGCATGCACAAAACCATGTGTACCCGGCGCAGATTAACGCTTGCGCTCCAGGACGATGAAATCGGCCGGATACTGGTCGCCGGCGCCCTGCGGCATGGGCTCGCGGGCGGTCTCGGTCCAGACCGCGGGGTCGAATGCGTCGAGGCGGGTGTCGCCGGCGGGCTGGCCGCGCACCAGCGTCAGGTAGATGCGGTCGGCCGACGCGAGGGTGGCCCGGAAAATCTCGGCGCCGCCGATCACGACCACCTCGTCCACGCCGCGTTGCACAGCCAGCTGGCGGCCGAGCGCCATCGCCTCCTCGATGGTGAAGGCCACGTGCACGCCAGGGGCGCTGAAGGAGCGGTCCCGCGTGATGACGATGTTGTCGCGGCCATCGAGCGGCTTGCCGATCGAGACATAGGTCTTCCGGCCCATGACGATGGGCTTGCCCATGGTAGTTTTACGGAAGCGCTTGAGGTCGGTGGGCAGCCGCCAGGGCAGATCGCCGTTGGCGCCGATGACGCCGTTCTCCGCCACGGCCACCGCGAAGGCGATGCGGACCTGGGCCGTCACACCGCCACCTCGGCCTTGATGTGCGGGTGCGGGTCGTAGCCGGTGAGGCGGAAGTCGCTCGAACTTGAAGGCGAAGATCGAGCGCACGTCCGGGTTGATCTCCATGCGCGGCAGCGGCGCGCGGGGGGCGTGCGAGTTGCAGGTCGGCCTGCTCGAGGTGGTTCAGGTAGAGGTGCGCGTCGCCGAGGGTGTGGACGAACTCGCCGGGCTGCAGGCCGGTGACCTGCGCCATCATCAGGGTCAGCAGCGCATAGCTGGCGATGTTGAACGGCACGCCGAGGAACACGTCGGCCGAGCGCTGGTAGAGCTGGCAGGAAAGGCGGCCGTCGGCGACGTAGAACTGGAACAGGCAGTGGCAGGGCGCCAGCGCCATGTCCGGGATGTCGGCCGGGTTCCAGGCGCTGACGATGATGCGCCGGCTGTCGGGATTGGTCCGGATCGTCTCCACCGACCTCCTGGATCTGGTCGATGGTGCGGCCGTCGGGGGCGGCCCAGGAGCGCCACTGCTTGCCGTAGACGGGGCCGAGGTTGCCGCTGCTCGTCCTCCCATCGTCCCAGATGGAGACGCCGTTGGCCTTGAGATAGGCGGTGTTGGTGTCGCCGGCCAGGAACCACAGCAGCTCGTGGATGATCGACTTGGTGTGCAGTTTCTTGGTGGTGACGAGCGGGAAGCCTTCGCTCAGATCGAAGCGCATCTGATGGCCGAACACGCTCAGCGTGCCCGTGCCCGTGCGGTCGGTCTTGCGGACGCCTTGGGTGCGAACCCGGCGCATGAGATCGAGGTATTGCTGCATGAGGCTTAGATAGAAGCGATTCGGCTCTCTGCCCACCCCTCGACTTACGCCGGCAGGGGCACGTAGCGCAGCACGATGACGACCAGCGAGTTGTAGAGGGCGTGGCAGAAAATGGCGACCCACAGGCTGCCGGTCCTCCACAACAGCCAGCAGAAGAACAGGCCGATCAGGAATACCTGGGCGATGCCGAATGGCGTGTAGCTGGCGTGCAGGGCGGTCCACATCGCCGTCGAGATCAGCGAGGCACCGACGAAGCCCAGCCGCGATTGGGCCAGCGCCGACTGCAGGAAGCCGCGGAACAGCAGCTCCTCCGACAGCGGCGCGCCGACGCCGATCACCAGCAGCGCCAGCAGCCAGTCGGGACCCGTCATGAAGCCGACGAAGGGCCGCAGGTCGGTGTACATGTGCTGCGGGAAGGTGAGATATTGAACGACGCTCACGGCCGCGTTCAGAAGCATCAGCAGGAGGACAGCGGCCAGATAAACCCCTGGTGCTCCGCGCGGCTGCCCCAGCGCCAGCACGTCGCGGGCGCCGCCCCGGAACGCCACGAGGGCGAGCGTCAGGAGGACGACCAGCCCCTGCCAGACCCCCAGGACGACCAGTTCGAGGTTTTGTGTATCGGGGCGCAGGCCGGCGAGCACTCCGGCGGCCACCAGTGCAACGCCGAGCACGGCCAGAGTTGCCAGCACGGCCAGCCACGGACCCCATGCTGTTCGCGCCACATAAGCCGGTTTTCCCCAGAACAAACCGCCACTTGCACTCAGTTCAGATACCGCCAAAACCTGCCGCTCCGGGTTGCTCATGCCCCGCTCGGAAGCGGTGACGCTTTTTTTTAACGCTGTGACCCTCTATATTAGGGGTGCCGGATTCGTCCGGCTATGGCGATAAATGGACGTCGTAATAAGCCTATCGGACCCGGGGGCAGTACCCGGCGCCTCCACCACATGCCGCTGGGCCGCACTGTTGCGGCGGCATCTGATGGGGGCGAACTAGGATCGACGAGGGTGTAAAGGGCGCGCTTTCGCTCGGCATGATACCACCGTTATCGGGTCAATCAGAATAGTTGCCAATGACAACTATGCTGAGGCTGCTCTCGCTGCGTAATGCAGTGCGGTTAGCCTAAACTTGAAGCCCTGACGCTTAGCCGCGTCAGGCGCGGTTCGGAGGGCACCGGGCAACAAGAAGCCCTCCACTTCCCTTGCGCCACAGTGGCTAGGGGCGCGATCGAAGGGCACTGCGACGACGCATGACCGCCGAGAGGCACATCGACTACGAAGCCCTGGCACAGGGCGCCATGCGTGGCATTGTCCGCACCGTCCTGGAGGGCGTGGCAAAAACCGGCCTCCCCGGCGAGCATCATTTCTATATCGCCTTCAACACGGAGGCGCCCGGCGTCGTCATCTCCAAGCGTCTCAAGCAGAAATATCCCGAAGAGATGACGGTGGTGCTGCAGCACCGCTTCTGGGACCTGACCGTGACCGAGGAGCGCTTCGAGGTGAAGCTCACCTTCGACGGCATCCCCGAGCGCCTGTCGGTGCCGTTCACGGCGGTGAAGGTGTTCTTCGACCCGAGCGTGCCCTACGGGCTGCAGTTCGAGGAGAGCGAGGCGATCGATGGCGCCGCGCAGGATGGGGCGGTCGCTCAACCTGCAGACGGCACGGACGCGGAGGCGCCGGTGCAGCCGGCCCTCAAGAAGCCGCGCGCCGTGCGCAAGCCGCGCTCGGACAAGCCCGCCGACGATCAGGCCGAGAAACCTCAATTCAAAGCGCCGACCAAGCAGCCTGCGGCCAACACCGACAGCGCGGCTGCAGCGAACGACGCCAAGGTCGTCAGCCTCGACAAGTTCCGCAAGAAATAAAAGTCACGTCTGGCCCGCGCTGCCCACGACTAGGCTGCCGGCGTGAAACGTGCTGGATTGCGGCCACGCGCACGCATCGCCACGAGGTGACCCATGACCCCGATCGGCCTGTTCAAGGGTGAGACTGCCATCGTCACCGGCTCGGCCTCCAACATCGGCCGCGCCATCGCGCTGGCGCTGGCGGCCGAGGGTGCGAGCGTGCGCTGCGTCGACGTCGATCCGGTGCGCAACGGTGCGGTCGCCGAGGAGATCGTCAAGGCCGGCGGGCGCGCCGAGGCGGTGACGGTCGATCTCTCCACCACGGGCGGGTGGAAGGCCGTGCTGCCGACCAGCGGAGCCATCCCCTCGATGCTGGTGCACTCGGCCTCGCCGCCGCGCCGGGAGGCGGATGGCCCCCTGACTGTCTCAGAAGAAACCTGGGACGCCATGCAGAATACCAACCTGCGCTCGGGTTTTTTCCTGGCCCGGGAACTGGGTAAGCGCATGCGCGATGGCGGCGTCAAAGGCCGCATGCTGTTCATCACCTCGCTGCACGCCTATGCGCCGCGCAACATCCCGCACTATTCGGCGGCCAAGGCCGGCCAGACCATGGTGGTCCGGGAGCTGGCTCGGGCATTGGGCCCCTCCGGAATCCGCATCAATGCGCTGGCGCCAGGGGCCGTGCCGGGCGGTGGGTTCAATGCGGCGGCCTTCGATTTTTCGGCCAAGATCCCGCTGGGCCGGATGGGCAAGCCCGAGGACATGGCCAATATGGCGTTAGCCCTGCTGTCCGACCGGTTTTCGGGCTACGTCACCGGCGAGACGGTGGCCGTGGACGGCGGTATCGCGCTGTACAATTGGATCCCCCTGCCCAACGCCTGAGCTGCCTCCTCGACGACGCAGCCAACTGCTCGTAGACTGTGCGTATGCAGGATATAGCGCACACGATTGATCCGAAAACCGTCGAGCTGGTGAAGCAGACGATTCGCGAAAGCATGGAACCGTTCGGGCTGCGATCCGTGGACGTGCGCGCGGGCGAAGATCACGATGGTGACCCAGTCATTTTTGTCGAGGCACACTACGACCTCAGCGACCGGCCGATTGAGATTGATGTAACGGCAGCGCTGACAACCATACTGCGTGACCGGCTATGGAACCGTGGCGAGACGCGGTTTCCCCATATCCGGCACAAGTTCGATGAGAGGCATCAAATAAGCGGCTCCCGGAAGGCGAAGACTTGATCGTCACGGCGCGCAAGCTTGCCAATGCCAGTCCGCAGAAGCCGCGCCAAGCCGATTTGAGGCGTGCGGTCAGCACAGCCTACTACGCGCTGTTTCATGCCATGGCCAAGGATGCGGCCGATGTGCTGGTCGGCGTGGGACCCGACCGGCCTGACAAGGCCTGGGCGCAGGTTTACCGTGCCCTGCAGCACGGCGATGCCAAGAACGCCTGCGCGCAAGTCCGCAAATTGGGATTTCCCGCGACCATCGTGACCTGTGCCGACACCTTTGTCACCTTGCAGGAAAGTCGGCACAGCGCGGACTACGACCCGGATCACCGCGTCCTTCGCGCCGACGCCATTAGTGCGATAAAGCAAGCCAACAATGCAATTGACGCACTGCTGTCCACACCCCGAAAAGACCGGAGGGCCTTCTCCGTCCTTCTCCTGCTGCGGCGGCGTGCCTGACCGGGCGATCAGGTGGCCTTGCCCCCCGGCCCAGCCTAGCCTACCAACCGGCCATTGCGTTGCCGGCGGCCGCCCGCTATAAGGCGGCGCAATCGGGCCACCCTCCGGCGCTCCGGACGGGCCCGTTTTCCATTTGGAGATCGTGTGCCATGGCCCAGCAGGTCAGCGAGATCAAAGCTTCCGCGCGTCCGCGCTCCGGCACGGGCGGCGCCCGCGCCATCCGCCGCGAAGGCCGTGTGCCCGCTATTGTTTACGGCGACGGCAGCGAGCCCGAGACCGTCGCAGTCGATTTCGCCGACCTGGCCAAGCTGATCGGGCGCGGCAAGTTCCTGTCGACCGTGTTCGACGTCAACATCGACGGCAAGAAGAGCCGGGTGATCCCGCGCGAGGTGCAGCTCGATCCGGTCAAGGACTTCCCCGTGCACGTCGACTTCCAGCGGGTCGGAACCAGCGGCAAGATCCGCGTCAACGTGCCGGTCAAGTTCATCAACGAGGCGCTGTCGCCCGGCCTGAAGCGCGGCGGCGTGCTCAACGTCGTGCGCCACGAGGTGGAGGTGATCTGCCCGGCCGACGCCATTCCCGCCGTGTTCGAGTTCAACCTCGAGGGCCTGGAGATCGGCCGCTCGATCCACATCTCGGCGGTCACGATGCCCGAGGGCGTGCGGCCGACCATCACCAACCGCGACTTCACGGTGGCGACGGTTGCCGGTCACCGCGTCGAGGAGGAAGCCAAGCCCACCGAGGCCGCCGCTGTCGAAGGTGCGACGCCGGCTGCCGAAGGCGCCGCCGCTGCGGCTGGTGGCGATGCCAAGGCCGCCGCCGGCAAGGAGGGCGCTGGCGCCAAGGCGCCCGCCGGCAAGGAAGCCGCCAAGCCGGCTGCGAAACCTGCCGCCAAGAAGTAGAGGCTCCGCTGGCGGCCGCTGGTGACGCACGATGAAGCTGTTCGTAGGCCTCGGCAATCCGGGCAGTGAGTATGTCCGCCACCGCCATAACGTCGGCTTCGCGGCGGTGGAGCGCATCGCCGAGCATCACGGCCTCGGCCCCTGGAAGAAGCGGTTCCATGGACTCGCCTGCGATGGCGTGATCGCGGGCCGCAAGGTGGCGCTGCTGAAGCCGCAGACCTACATGAACGACAGCGGCCGCAGCGTCGGCGAGGCCATGCGCTATCTCAAGGTCGCGCCCGAAGACGTGGTCGTGTTCCACGACGAGCTCGACCTTGCGCCCGGCAAGATCAAGGTCAAGCGCGGCGGCGGCAATGCCGGCCACAACGGCCTGCGCTCGATCAGCGCCCATATCGGCAACGAGTACGAGCGCGTGCGCATCGGCATCGGCCATCCGGGCTCCAAGGAGCTGGTGCACGGCTACGTGCTGCACGATTTCGCCAAGGCCGACGCCGCCTGGCTGCAGCCGCTGCTCGACGCCGTCGCCGAAGCCTCGGGCAGGCTGGCGGCGGGCGATGCGGCGCGCTTCCTGACCGACGTGTCGCGCGGCCAGCGCGGCAACGACGAGCCGCTGCCGCAGGCAGCCCCGCGTCCCGTCGCGGCGAAGACGGAGCCGGCGCATGCCGGGGCCGGCCATCCCGCCGGCGAGCGCCAGGCCAAGCGGGCGGGCGCGCTTGCCGACAATCTCAAGCGGTGGCTGACCGGCCGCCGAAAAGAGAGCTGATCCTCACCGTGACTGATCCTCACATGGGCTTCAAATGCGGCATCGTGGGCCTGCCGAACGTCGGCAAGTCCACCCTCTTCAACGCGCTGACGCAGACGGCGGCGGCGGAGGCTGCCAACTATCCGTTCTGCACCATCGAGCCCAACGTCGGCGACGTCGGCGTGCCCGACCCGCGCCTCGACAAGCTGGCCACGATCGGCAAGTCGGCGGCGATCCTTCCGACGCGGCTGACGTTCGTCGACATCGCCGGCCTGGTGCGCGGCGCCTCCAAGGGCGAGGGGCTCGGCAACCAGTTCCTGGCGGTGATCCGCGAGGTGGACGCGGTGGCCTACGTGGTGCGCTGCTTCGAGAACGACGACATCACGCACGTCGAGGGCCGCATCGATCCGATCGCCGACGCCGAGACGGTCGAGACCGAGCTGATGCTGGCCGACCTCGACAGCCTGGAGCGGCGCCGCGACCCGCTCGAGAAGAAGGCCAAGGGCGGCGACAAGGAAGCCAAGGCGCAGCTCGTCCTGATCGACAAGGCGCTGGAACTGGTGCGGGAGGGCAAGCCGGCGCGCCTGGCCAAGCTGAGCGCCGAGGAGCAGCCGGGCTATCGCGCGCTGCAGCTGCTGACCGCCAAGCCGGTGCTGTACGTGTGCAACGTCGACGAGGCCTCGGCGGCGGCAGGCAACGCGTTCTCCAAGACGGTCGAGGAGCGGGCGCGCGCGGAGGGCGCCGGCTGCGTCGTCATCTCGGCCAAGATCGAGGCGGAGTTCGCCGGCCTCGCGCCGGAGGAGCGCGCCGAGTTCCTGAACGAGATGGGCCTCGCGGAAGCCGGCCTCAACCGGCTGATCCGCGAGGGCTACCGCCTGCTCGGGCTGATCACCTACTTCACGGTCGGCCCCAAGGAGGCGCGCGCCTGGACGGTGGTGCGCGGCACCAAGGCGCCGCAGGCGGCGGGCGTCATCCACACCGACTTCGAGAAGGGCTTCATCCGCGCCGAGACGATCGCCTACGACGACTTCGTGACGCTGAACGGCGAGGTCGGCGCCAAGGAAGCCGGCAAGATGCGCCTGGAAGGCAAGGAGTACGTCGTCAAGGACGGCGACGTGATGCACTTCCGCTTCGCGAACTGAAGTCGTGTACCCGACTGGCGCGAGGTGAGAGGAGAAGTGCGAACACAGTCCGTAGCGGAAGTCGCGCGAGCGTGACCCCGAGCTTGCCCTCGATCGACGTGACGCAGACTAGTCTAGCCGAGCCCGGCCTTCGGCCCTTGCAGTGCAATGCCTTCGCGGGCCATCGCCCGCTGCACCGCTCCGACGTCCGCCAAGCGCTCGGTGAACTTCCACAGGAGGCGGTAGCAGCTTGTCGGACGTGCGAGGCGAAGTCCCCAGCGACCAAGGACGAAGAGGTACATATCTGCCACGCTGAGACGGTTGCCGACCAGATAGCCGGCCTCCCCGATCTCCCGTTCGAGCCTCTCGAATAGGGTCGCGATCCGATGCTCGCACATCCGCTGCACCGACGCGCGTCCCTCCTCTGTATCTGCGAAGCGCTCCGAACGCCAAAGCATCTGGAATGCGGTATGGCCGGCGGTGACCATCACGGACAGGAGTGTAAGGATCCGGTCCCGATCCACATCACCCACCGGAGGTGCTATCCGGGCAGCCGGGCAAGCGTCCGCTATGTGCAGGAGGACTGCCAAGCTCTCGACGATCAGTCGTCCGTCCGACGTGACCAGGGCAGGCACGGTGCCGAGTGGGTTCACCGCCGTGTACTCGGGATCATGGTTGCGACCGCGTTGGAGAACGACGACCTCCCACGGGAACGACCCCATCGGCATGCAGTCCGCAACGACCTCCAGCGCGATGTGGCTGGCAAGGGAGCAGGCTCCTGGCAGGACGTAAAGTCGCATTTGGCCTTTCTCCGTGTGAAGACCGGCATCGAAACTGAGGACGCAACAGGTCGCGTACCACGCTCGCCGGACCGCTCATAATCGAGTAGGCGAGCTAGCCCCTGACGGACGCGGGTGACCCGGGGGTTCCGGCGGCTTGCGGCTCGAGCCCGACGGGTTAACCAGTGTCGACGCTCCATGGCGGCGGCCGGGCGAGTTGCGCACTACCTTCCGGCCTTGGCGCCGACGAGGCTGGGACGAGCCCAGCCGCGCCAGCCCGCTCCGCGACGATCAGGCGCTTCGGCCCTTGCAAAAAATGACGATTCTTGGGCTGGGCATCGGGGCCTGCGAGATATCATTGTTAAATGACGCCGTGCGTAGGATAGGGAAGCGTGGTCGCAAGTGCGGCTTGGACCAACGCCCGGGGACGAGGACAGGGGTGCTAAACCCAGTGCAACAACAACTGCCTGCCGGGCTGCGCGTGCTGCTGGCGGAGGACGAACCCCTGATTGCGATGGACGGCGAAGCTACGCTGCGAGCCATGGGGGTGCAGCTGGTGGTGCTCGCCCGTAGCGTCAGCGAAGGGCTGAACGCAATCGGCTCCTCGGCGCTGGACGCGGCCTTCCTCGACCTGCGCCTCGGCGCCGATACCAGTGTGCCGCTGGCCGAACGGCTGGCCGACTCCGGCGTGCCGTTCGCGTTCCTGACCGGCTATCAGGGCGATGCCATCCCGCCGACATTCAAGGATCGCCCGGTGGTCGCCAAGCCCTTCACGCCCGATCTGCTGTTGCGGACCCTGCAGGCGATGGTGCGCAAGCCCTGACGGGTGTGCCGCCTGACAGTGCGCGCGCAACCCTGTAGATACCGGCGAGCAGATTGATCGACCCGTCATCCCGGAGGCCGACGCTGTTGCGGAGGCCATCCGGGATCTGCGGCTAGAGAGATCCTCGCGGCAGGTCCCGGATATCCTCGACTGTGTCTCGGATTCCGGGATGACGGGTGAAAGCATTGGCTCACCAGTGTCAGACGAGCCGGTAGGTGACAGTCGCGGAGAGGTCGGGTGCACGACGACAGGGCGGGTAGGGGCATCCTGCACCATGAGGACATCGAGGTCGGCACGCCGCTGATGCTGGGCGGCACGACCGTGACGAAGGACGCCATCGTCGCCTTCGCGCGGGCCTACGACCCGCAGCCCATCCATCTCGACGAGGAGGCGGCGAAGACGTCGATCGTCGGCGGGCTGTGCGCGTCGGGCTATCATACCTGCGCGATCATGATGCGCATGCTGGTCGATGGCTTCCTCGGCCGCGCCGCCTCGCTAGGCTCGCCCGGCGTCGACGAGGTGCGCTGGCTGAAACCCGTGCGGCCGGGCGAAGCTGTGCGCCTGCGCCTCACGCCGCTCGAGAAGCGGGTGCTGGGCTCGCGGCCGGACGTCGGCATCACCAAGGTGCTGGTGGAGCTGATCGACAGCGGCGACCAGGTGCTGGCCAACTGGCTCACCAACCAGCTGACGCGGCTGCGCACGCCAGGACCCGGCGCCCGCGCCATCCTCCACGCCGAAGGCCGCGCGAAGCCCGATCGTCACTCTCTGGGATGATCCGGCGGCTGTGGTGCAGCCCTATGCCGATCTCCCCTTCGAGGATCGCCAGATCGGCGAGACCACCGACGTCGGCAGCCACACCTTCAGCCGGGACGACATCATCGGCTTCGCCAGCCAGTTCGATCCGCAGCCGTTCCATCTCGACGAGGCGGCCGCCAAGGCCTCGCTGTTCGGCGGGCTGTGCGCGTCGGGCTGGCAGACGGCGGCCTTCCTGATCCGCGGCATCATCACGACGCGGCAGCAGGCCAGCGCGACGGCGCGGGCGCAGGGCGTGCAGCTGGCGACCTACGGCCCGTCGCCAGGTTTCCGCAATGTGCGCTGGCTGAAGCCGGTGTTCGTCGGCGACACCATCGAGTACCGCACGCGCCTCGCCGACAAGGTCGACCTGAAGTCGCGCCCCGAGCGCGGCCTGCTGGTGGCCGAGGCGCAGGGCCGCAACCAGCACGGCGAGGTCGTGTTCGCCATCACCACGCAGATGCTGGCCGAGCGGCGCTAGGCTTCAGCGAAGCGGCCCCGTGCACGCGCCTGCGGCTCGGACGCTTCGGATACCCCTCCCAGGGCACCGGCAGGCGGGCGCGGCCGAGGCGCGTCAGCGTCACACGCTGCGCGTTGCGCAACCTGGCCGGCAGGGTGGCATGCGGTGTCCTCCGCGGGGTGATGAATAGCCAGCGACGCTGAGCGAGATCGTTGAGCGTGTTGCACAAGTCGTCGCACGACAGAGCGGTCTCGCGGGCGAGAGCGGCAATGCGCAGGCACCCGCCGTGCCGGGCCAGCCGCTTCATGACGAGCAGGGCCGGCGCGGAATAGGGATGCGACTGGAGAGGGCTGGGATGATCCACGAGCGGCAGTGTAAGGCCCGCGCGGCGGGGCGGGGATTGATGCCGCGCAGCGGCGCTTATCCCCGGCACCCCCTTGCGTGAGATACTTGCCCACCTCGGCTCAACGAGGGGTGCCCGCTCGAGAGGGTCACCTGCGAGCAGCACGGGCCGGGGGTCGCGCGACGGTGACACGGTTGCACCCGTGCAGCCTGGCCGGTTGGACCATTCAGCCGGATTCCAGCGCGACGGCGAGGCTCAGGAAGGCGCGGGCGTCTCTTTCTTGTGCCGTACCGAGCGGCTGTCGGAGCCCTGCTCCCTCTTCTCTATAGGCTGACATCCGCTGAGCCGGAGTGTCAGGAAGCAAACTGCGCGTGTGCAAGTGGATGGCCGGCGCAGAACTGGCGCCGGGCGCCCTGCGCGCGCTGAACACGTAGGTTGGGTCAAGCGAAGCGCAGACCCTCTGCGCTTGCACCTCGACCGTGTTCGGGATGCATCGACTGGCGCTCTGACACCAGCTACGCGTCGCGGTTGAGGATGGTGACGCGGCCTTCGGCGGGGGCGATCTCAGCTGGTCGCCGGTGCGGATGAGCGTGGTGGGGTCGCCCAGCTCGAAGCGGTCGACCATGGTCAGCTCGGCGAAGGCGGCGCCCTGGGCGAGGATGGTGTTGGTGCGGTCGAAGATGATGGCCTTGGGCGCCAGGTTGCGCGAGGTCATCTCGCGCAGCATCCAGGCCGAGGCGACGCCGCCCTTGGCGGTCTGCAGCACCAGGATCACGCCGACATAGCTCTGGCCATGCAGCTTGTGCGCGGGCCGCGAGAACACGCCCTTGAGGCGGTCGAGATCGTAGCGGGCGGAGAAGTTGTCGGCCGCCACCAGCGCCGTGCCGTCACCGCCGGGCCGATGCCCTTGTGGCATTTGAGGACGATCGGCCATCACACGATCCTCCCCGCCACGGCGCTGTCGATGCAGCGGGCCATGCTGGCGAGCGAGGGCTTGTAGCCGTAGCCGGCGATGATGTTGACCAGCTTGGCCGAGTTGGTGAGCAGGCGCTGCCAGCCGTTGGCCTCCGCCATCTCGCGCGCGTAGCTCTGGTAGAAGCACACGCCGGCCGCGACGATGCCGCCGGCCTCCTCGATGCGCCGCGTCAGCCCCATGCGGTCGGCGGCGAACTTGATCTCGGGCGAGGTGGTGACGATCAGCGAGGTGGCGGCGTGCACGTGGCGGCCGTCGAGCAGGTCGGCCACCTGGGCCATCTCGACGAGGGACAACTGAGGCGCGGCGAACACCACCACGTCGGCCTTGTCGCCGGGCGCCGCGTAGGTGGCGTAGAAGGCCTCGAAGTCGGCGCGCTCGATGCGGGTGGCCGGCGGCACCGGGCGGCCGGCGAACGCCTCGGCGATGGTGCGCGCCTCCGGCGTGATGCCGGGGATATGGAACAGCGCAACCGAGCCGAAGCTCGCCAGCGCCGCGCCGAAATGCTTCATCTCGTCGGAGTTGGGGACGGCGTCGAGGCCGGTGAGGACCGGCACCTCCCAGTAGCTGTTGGTGGCCTTGCCGACGATGCCGCCGAGCGCACCCCAGTCGGCCAGATCGCGCGGCTGATGGGCGAGCGTGAAATGGCGGCTGCCGGCGCGGTGCTGGTCGAGGTGATAGCCGTAGCGCGGCGTGCGGCCGGTGAGGCCCGCGGCCAGCGCCGAGGGGCCGCCCTCGAAGTTGCTGCGCGCGCCCTGCACGCTGTTGCAATAGATGACGACGCCGGTGTCGCCCATCGCCAGGTGCTCGCCGCGGACGGGCGGCATGATGGTCTGGTAGTTGATGCAGGTGTTGGTCATCAGCACGCCGAGCGCCTCGAAGGCGGCAATCGCGCGCGCCTCGATGTCGGCCATCGCCTGGGTCTGCTTGAGGCGCTTGTAGCTGTCGAAGTCGAGGCCGCGCGGATCGGTGATGGTGGGGATGCGCACGCGGCGCTGCTCGCGTGGCAGGGCGGCGAGTTGCTCGAGCCAGTCGACACCCGATGGGCCGAGGCTCTCGGTGTCGGCCATGATGTGCGCCTGGCCGACGGCCACGAAATCGGGCGCGTCGAAGAACTCGCCGACCGCGATCTGATGGCGGATGGCCCACTGGCGGGCAGGGCCGTGCTCGCCCGCCAGCATGGCCTGCTCCTCGTCGCTCAATCGCATCCTGAGCGCCCTGCTCCGCGCTAACCGCGCAAAGTCATACGCGGATCAGTTTTTCTTCTCGCCGCCGGCAGCCTTCTCGGCCTCGGCAGCCTTGGCGGCGGCCGCCTTCAGCACCGGCGTGATGCGGGCAACCTCGCTCTCGACCAGCTTCTGCAGGCCGGCCGGACCGCGTTCCGCACCCATCGGCGCGGTGCTGCCGAGCTCGACGAAGCGCGCCTTGATGGTCGGATCGTCGAAGGCCTTGCCGAGGGCATCGACCAGCTTGTCGACGATCTCCTTGGGCGTGTCCTTGGGCGCGACCATCGCGTTCCAGGCACTGAAGATGAAGTCGATGCCGGCCTCCTTGGTGGTCGGCACGTCGGGCAGACTCTCGAGTCGTTCCGGCGCCGCCACGGCATAAGCCTTGATGGTGCCGGCCTTGATCTGCGGGATGACGTTGAGCGACTGGTCGACCATGTAGTCGATCTGGCCGCCGACCAGATCGTTGAGGGCCGGGCCGGTGCCGCGGTAGGCGACGAGGCCCGGGCTCAGGCCGAACTGCGAGTTGAACAGCGTGCCCGACACGTGGCTGATCGAGCCGACGCCGGCGTGGCCGTAGCTCAGCTTCTGATGATTGGCCTGCAGATAGGCGAGGAAGGACTTGAGGTCCTTGGCCTCGGTGGCAGGCTTGGCGACGATCGCCTGCGGCGTGAAGTTGACGATGCCGACCTGGGCAAAGCTGGTGGCCGGATCGTACTTGAGGTTCGGGTAGAGCGAGGGCGCGGCCGACTGGGTGCCCATGTTGCCGACGGCGATGGTGTAGCCGTCGGGCGCCGCCTGGGCTGCCCGCGTCATGCCGGTGGTGCCGCCGGCGCCGCCGACATTCTCGATGATCAGCTGCTGGCCCAGCGTGCGCGACATGTGCTCGCCGACGATGCGCGTGACGACATCGGTCGGACCGCCGGCCGCAAACGGCACGATCACGGTGATCGGCTTATTGGGGTACGGCTGCGCGGCGGCGCTCTGGGCAAAGCCGGCGGCCAGAGCTGCAAGCGCAAGAATGGCTAGACGATAACGCATCGGTCAGTCCCTTTATCTGACAGCCAAGCCAAGCGGATGAGCCGCAGTGGGCGCTGCGGGCGGGGCGTTGGACAGCCCATAACATCCGTTGCCGGCATTAGGCAGGAAAGTCGGGAAAAAGGCTAGCACCGCCGGCCGGGCCTTGTAACCCTCGACTATTGGCTCAGCCGCAATTCACCATGGCAGGCGCCTGGTCCGACCTGCCAGGAGGGAAAACCCTCAGGCCGCCACGGCGTCCGAGCCCGCGGCCATCAGGGGCTCGATGCCGCCCTCGGCCCGCCAGTGCACGACACGCAGCTCGCCGGCCCGCGTCTCGATGAGCGCAGTGCAGCTCTCCACCCAGTCGCCGCAATTGAGATAGTGGATGCCGCCGAAGGTGCGGTCGGCGGGATGATGGATATGGCCGCAGATCACGCCGTCGACCTCGCGCCGGTGCGCCTCGTTGGCCACCGCCTCCTCGAAGGCGCCGATGAAGGCGACCGCCGACTTGACGCGATACTTGAGGTAGGCCGACAGCGACCAGTAGCCGAGCCCCATGTGGCGGCGCACCCAGTTCAACGGATTGTTCAGCCACAGCGCTATCTCGTAGCCGCGGTCGCCGAGGAAGGCCAGCCACTTGGCGGTGCGCACCACCATGTCGAACTCGTCGCCGTGCATGACGACGTAGCGGCGTCCGGCCGCCGTGGTGTGGACCACGTCCTGGTGGATCTCGATGCCGCCGAACTGCAGGCCGACGTAGTCGCGCAGGCACTCGTCGTGATTGCCGGGGATGAACACCAGGCGGGTGCCCTTGCGCACGCGCCGCATCAACTTCTGCAGCACGTCGTTGTGCGCCTGCGGCCAGACCGGACCGCGGCGCACGCGCCAGAAGTCGATGATGTCGCCGACCAGATAGATGGTGTCGGCCTCCACGTGCTTCATGAACTCGAGCAGCGCTTCGGCCTGCGACGTGCGCGTGCCCAGATGCACGTCGGAGATGAACAGGGCCCGGACGTGGGTGTGGATGTGGGGATTGGGGAGGTCGGCATCGTCGGAGGTATCTCGCATGAGCCGCTAGAAAGCGGATTCGGGTTGCAGGGGTGTGACAAGCGGGGTGCGGTGGGGCGTATCCAAGGTCGCGCGAACCTAACCTTGGTCCGGAGGCGTCTCGCAGGCGGGCGGACTTGCGCTCGCCGATGAACGCGTTTGCTGCCGCAGCCGGGTGCCCGGATATCGGTTTGGCGGCGACGCCTACCAGGTAGGAAATTTCCGATCGACCGGAGAAACGGGACGGAATTTCGTTTTTATCTCACCGATCCCATTCTATTAGAAGAATATTTCGATATGGTGTCGTTCCGTTTTGGAAAAGGTACGCCCATGGCTGCCGCATCGAGTGCCGTCCTGTCGCGAGCATCCGCCCCTCTGCCTCCGTTCGAGGGCGAAGTGCGGCTGGCCGAGCACATCGCCAGCGAACTTGCCCGCCTCGATCGTCTGGAGGAGCGCCTGGCTATCCTGGCCAGTGCCGTTGCTGGACGCGTGGCGTTTTCCACAAGTCTCGGCATCGAGGACCAGGTCATCCTGCATGCCATCGCCGCGACGGGGGCACCGGTCGACGTGTTCACCCTCGACACGGGCCGGCATTTCCCCGAGACGCTCGAGACGCTGGAGGCGAGCGAGAGCCGCTACGGCGTGCGCATTCGCGTGCTGGCACCCGATGCCGGAGAGCTGGAGGCGCTGGTGGCCCGCGACGGCCTGTTCGGCTTCCGCACCTCGGTGGACAGCCGCAAGGCCTGCTGCGAGGTGCGCAAGGTCCGCCCTCTGCAACGCGCATTGGCCGGTGCCGCCGGCTGGGTGACCGGGCTGCGGCGCGGGCAATCGGCCGGACGCGGCGAGGTGGCATTCGCCGAGTGGGACGCGGGCCTCGGCCTCGTCAAGATCAACCCGCTGGCGGACTGGTCGCTGGAGCGCGTCGAGGCCTACGTCGCGGCCAACGACATGCCCATCAATGCGCTGCATGCGCGCGGCTTCCCCTCGATCGGCTGCCAGCCCTGCACGCGCGCCATCCGCCCCGGCGAGCACATCCGCGCCGGCCGCTGGTGGTGGGAGCAGGAGGACGGCAAGGAGTGCGGCCTGCACAAGCGGCCCTCGGCGAAGGCGGCGGGGGCGCGTCGCGTGACCGCAGCCTTGTCGCCCCTCGATGCGCTCGAGGCCGAGAGCATCCACATTTTCCGCGAGGCCGCGGCCCAGTTCCGCCGGCCGGTGCTGCTCTATTCGATCGGCAAGGATTCCACCGTGCTGCTGCACCTGGCACGCAAGGCGTTCTGGCCGGGCAAGCCGCCGTTCCCGCTGCTGCACGTCGACACCACCTGGAAGTTCCGCGACATGATCGCCTTCCGCGATCGCACGGCGCGCGAGTTCGGCCTCGACCTGATCGTGCACATCAACCGGCAGGGCGTCGAACGCGGCATCAATCCGTTCGACTACCCGCCGTCGACCTACACCGACGTGATGAAGACGCAGGGGCTGCGGCAGGCGCTCGATGCGCATGCCTTCGATGCCGCCTTCGGCGGCGCGCGGCGCGACGAGGAGGCCTCGCGCGCCAAGGAGCGCGTGTTCTCCTTCCGCAGCGAGGGCCACCGCTGGGACCCGCGCCGGCAGCGTCCGGAGATGTGGCGGCTGCTCAACGGCCGCCTCGGCCCCGGCGAGACGGCGCGCATCTTCCCGCTCTCGAATTGGACCGAGAAGGACGTGTGGCGCTACATCGCCCGCGAGCAGCTCGACGTGGTGCCGCTGTATTTCGCCGACCTGCGGCCGACCATCGTGCGCGACGGCGCCCTGCTGGTGCTCGACGACGACCGCATGCCGCTGCGGGCCGGCGAGGCGGCGCAGCTGCGCCGCGTCCGCTTCCGCACGCTCGGCTGCTGGCCGCTGACCGCGGCCGTGGTGTCGGACGCCGCCGACCTCGACAGCGTGGTGGCCGAGACGCTGACGGCGCAGGTGTCCGAGCGGCAGGGCCGCCTGATCGACCACGACCAGTCGGGCGCCATGGAGAAGAAAAAGCAGGAGGGCTATTTCTGATGTCGGCGGTCGCCACGCTCGCCTCTGTCGAGGATCGCGCACGTCCGGTGCTGCTGCGGACGCACGCCAAGGCCGACCGCGCTGCCGCGCGCAGGAGCGCGCGGTCAGCCTGAAGGTGCTCACCTGCGGCTCGGTCGACGACGGCAAGTCGACGCTGATCGGCCGCTTGCTGTGGGACGCGTTCGGCCTGCATGCCGACCAGCGCGAGCACCTCGAAAAGCAGGCCAGGACGGCGGCCGGCACGCCCGATTTCAGCCTGCTGGTCGACGGCCTGGCGGCCGAGCGCGAGCAGGGCATCACCATCGACATCGCCTGGCGCTACTTCGATACGCCGGCGCGGCGGCTGGTCATCATCGACAGCCCCGGCCACGAGCAGTACACGCGCAACATGGCGACGGGGGCCTCGCATGCCGACATCGCCATCCTGCTGGTGGACGCGCGCAGCGGCGTCAAATCGCAGACGCGGCGGCATGCGGCCATCCTCGACCTGATGGGCGTCACGCAGGTGGTGCTGGCCGTCAACAAGATGGACCTGGTGGACTGGTCGGAGCCGGCCTTCCGCGCCATCGAGGCGGATTTCCAGGCGCTCGCCGACCGCTTCGGCTTCGAGGATGCGGCGGCCATTCCGGTGTCGGCGGTGCTGGGCGACAACGTCGCGCAGCGCTCGACCAACATGGCCTGGTACGAGCGGCCCGGCGCTGCTCGAGCATCTGCAGCAGGCCGAGGCCGGCATCGCCAGGACCGGCGGCGCCTTCCGCTTTCCGGTGCAGCTGGTGGTGCGCGACGGGCAGGATTTCCGCGGGCTCGCCGGCACCGTCGCCTCGGGCAGCGTCGCCGTCGGCGACGAGGTGGTCGACGCCGTCAGCGGGCGCGTGGCCAAGGTGGCGCGCATCGCCACCATGGGCCGCGACCTCGCCTCGGCCCGTGCCGGCCAGGCGGTGGTGATCGGCCTCGACCGCGACCTCGACCTCTCGCGCGGGGCGGTGCTGGGCTTGCCCGGACACGCGCCGGGAGTCGCGCAGGGCATCGACGCGCGGCTGGTCTGGATGTCGGATGAGCCGTTCGACCGCGACCGCGGCTACCTGCTGCGCACGGCGACCGACCTTGTTCCGATCGCCTCGATCGACATCAAGGCGCACCTGGATCTGGAAGCCCTGAGCGAGCGGCCGGCCTCGACCTGCGTCAGCAACGACATCGCGCTGGCCCGCATCGAACTCGGACGCCGGGCCGCGCTCGATCTGTTCGCGGAGCAGCGCGAGACCGGCAGCTTCGTGCTGATCGATCCGATCACCGGCGCCACCGTGGCCGGCGGCGTCGTCACGGCGCGGCGCACCCGCGAGAGCGCCATCCGGACGAATGCATTCCGCCTGACGCGCGAGGTGCTGGAGCGCGGCGTCGGCGCCGATCTGCCGCCCAAGGGCTCCGAGGAGGAGCTGCGGCGCCGTGCCAACGAGGTGGCGATCCTGATGCGCGGGGCGGGCGTGGCGGTGGAGATCGACGACCGCTGGGGCAGCGCCGGCATCGACCCGGCCAGCGTATGGCTCGGCCTGATCGGCGTGCTGTCGTTCGGCTACGTGGCGGCCATCCTGTTCGGGATGGTGTGAGAGATGCACGGCGCCCGCATATGCCGATGTCATTGCGGGCTCGTCCCGGTGTCCAGCGAGCCGCGTACGCCGGCGCAAGTTGATGGCTGGATCCTCGGGACAAGCCCGAGGATGACGTTGAACTCGAGGCTCGGTTAGACCGCCGGAGAAGACCCATGAACTTCCAGCAGCTGCGCATCGTCCGCGAGACCGTGCGGCGCAACTTCAATCTGACCGAGGTGGCGAACGCGCTCTACACCTCGCAATCGGGCGTCAGCAAGCACATCCGCGACCTCGAGGACGAGCTTGGCGTCGAGCTGTTCGTGCGCCGCGGCAAGCGGCTGCTCGGCCTCACCGACCCCGGCAAGGAGATGGTGGAGATCGTCGAGCGCGTGCTGGTCGACACGGCCAACATCAAGCGGCTGGGCGAGCAGTTCTCCAATCGCGAGCAGGGCCAGATCGTCATCGCCACCACGCACACGCAGGCGCGCTACGTGCTGCCGCACGTGGTGGCGGAGTTCCGCAAGGCCTATCCCAAGGTGCGCCTGACGCTGCACCAGGGCAGCCCGACCGAGATCGCCACCATGCTCAGCGACGGCGATGCCGACATCGGCATCTGCACCGAAACGCTGCGGGAGGCGTCGACGCTGACCACCTTCCCGTTCTACAGCTGGCACCACGGCGTGATCGTGCCCAAGGGACATGCGCTGGAGGCCGTCAAGCCGCTGACGCTGGAGGCGATCGCCGAGTGGCCGATCATCACCTACCACGAGGGCTTCACCGGCCGCGGCACCATCGACCAGACCTTCGCCGCCGCGGGGCTGGCGCCAGACGTCGTCATGTCGGCCATGGATACCGACGTGCTGAAGGCCTACGTCGAGCTGGGGCTGGGCGTCGGCATCATCGCGGCCATGGCCTTCGATCCCAAGCGCGACCAGGGGCTGCGGCTGATCGACAGCGCGCATCTGTTCGAGGCCAAGACCTCGCTGATCGCGGTGCGTCGCGGCAGCTACCTGCGCAACTACGCCTATCGCTTCATCGAGCTGTGCTCGCCGGCGCTGCCCGAGGCGAAAGTCCGCGCCGCCGTGATGGCCGAGCAGGGCAGGCCCGAAGCGATCGGCCGGCGTGGGCTGGAGCAGCCCTGGCGCTCCGGCAACGGCACCGCAACGGCACGCGCGGAGATGAAGCGCGGCTGATCCGATCAGGCCGCGGTCTGGTCGCTGGCCTGCCGGGCCTTGTCCGGCGCGGCCAGCATCCTGTCGACCTCATCTGACGGCACCGGGCGACTGAACAGGAAACCCTGCATCTCCGTGCAGCCTTCGGCCCTGACGATCTCCAGCTGCTCGTTGGTCTCCACGCCCTCGGCCGTGGTGGTCATGCCGAGGCCCTGCGCCATGGCGGTCACCGCCCGCACGATGTTGAGCGAGCCGACGCCGTCGGTGATGTCCTTCACGAACGAGCGGTCGATCTTGATCTTGTCGAACGGGAAGCACTGCAGGTAGTTGAGCGAGGAGTATCCGGTGCCGAAGTCGTCCATGGCGATGCGCACGCCGAGGTCGCGCAGCTGGAACAGGGTCGACAGCGTCGCCTCGCTGTCGCCCAGCAGCACCATCTCGGTGATCTCGAGCTCCAGGCGCTCGGGCGGCAGGCCGGATGCGGCGATGCGCGTCGGCGACCGTGTCGATCAGGTTCGGATTGCGGAACTGCGCCGGCGACAGGTTGACGGCGACCATCAGCGGCTCGGCCCACTTGGCAGCCGTGGCGCAGGCCTCCCGCAGCACCCATTCACCGAGCGGGATGATGAAGCCGATCTCCTCGGCGAGCGGGATGAACATGGCCGGCAGCACCATGCCCTTGTCGGGATGCCGCCAGCGGACCAGCGCCTCGAAGCCCGCGATCTGGTTGCTGCGCAGGTTGACGATCGGCTGGTAGTGGAGCTCGAACTCGCCCGCCGCCAGGGCCTTGCGCAGATCGCTCTCCAGGACGCGGCGCGCCTGCATCTGCTGGTCCATCTCGGCCTCGAAGAAGGCGTAGGTATTGCGGCCATCGCTCTTGGCGCGATACAGCGCGAGGTCGGCGTTGCGCATCAGCTCGGCCGGAGTTCGAGGCCGTTGTCGGGGCCGATGGCGATGCCGACGCTGGTGCCGATCACCACCTGCTGGCCGTCGATGTCGTAGGGCCGGCTCAGCTCGTCGATGACGCGCCGGGCCAGGGTGGTTGCATCTCCAGGCCGGTTCAGCGTCGTCTGCAGGATGGCGAATTCGTCGCCGCCCATGCGGGCGATCGTGTCGCCCTCGCGCACCAGCGCACGCAAGCGGTCGGCGACCTGGCACAACAGCTTGTCGCCGACCGGGTGCCCCAGGGTGTCGTTGACGGTCTTGAAGAAGTCGAGATCGAGCAGCTGGCAGGCGATCAGGTCGCCGCGCCTGGCGAGGGTCAAGGCCTGCTCGAGCCGCTCGTTGAGAAGGGCGCGGTTGGGCAGGCCGGTCAGCGTGTCGTGCTTGGCCATGTGCACGATCTTGGCCTCCGAGCGCATCTGCTCGGTGATGTCCTGGTGGGTCGCCACCGTGCCTCCGCCCGACATGGGCTGCGCGGTGACGGAGATGCAGCGGCCATCCTCCAGCCGGTTGATGTACTGCGCCGACTGCTTGCCATCCATGGTGCGGTCGACCGAGCGCTGGATATTGTCCGCGGTGTCTCGGGCGATCTTCCCATTGGCGATGTGATACTGGAGAATTTCAGCGAGCGTCACGCCCGGCTTCAGCTGGTCCTCCGACAGGTCGTACAGCTCCGCATAGCGCCGGTTGAAGACGACCGCGCGCTGGTCCGCGTCGAACATGACGAGGCCCTGCACGATGTTGTTGAGGGCGGTATCGAGCTGCAGGTTGCGCGTCCTGAGCTTTTCCTCCTGCGCCTTCAGCAGCTCATGCTGCTCCTCGAGGCGGGCGTTCAGCCTCTCCCGCTCGGTGATGTCCTCGTGCGTCACGACCAGGCCGCCATCGGGCATCTTGCGTGCGCGCGACGCTGATCAGGCGGCCATCCGCCAGCTCCTGGATGCGCGAGTCGAACTCGCCACGGTGGTCGATCCAGCTCTTCACGAAGCTTTCGGCGTCGGCGACCGAATACTGGTCGTTGTCGAGACGCGCCTGGAAGATCTCGCTGGCGGAAGTGCCGGGCTTCACCTGCTCGGGCGTCAAGCCGTACATTTCCGAGTAGCGCCGGTTGCAGACGATCAGCCGCAGATCCGCGTCGAACATGGCGAGGCCCTGCGACATGTTGTTGAGGGCCGCGTCGAACTGCAGGTTCTGCGTCCTGAGCTGCTCCTGCTGCGCGCTGAGCAGCTCGTGCTGGCGCTGCAGCTGGCTGTTGAGCTGCTCGCGTTCGGTGACGTCGCTGACGCTGACGACCCAGCCGCCCTCCGAGCGCGGATTGAAGGACACCGACAGGATGAGGTCGGGCTTCGGCCGGCTGATCACTTCCTTGCCTGTCTTGCTGGCCACCAGCGCCCTGGTCGCCTGCAGAACATCCTCGACCGTTTGTCCGCCGTAGCGTCCCTCGGCAACGCCGCCCTCGATGATCTCGACGCAGCGTCATGCCGGGCTTGATCGGTCGCGATTGGACGCGTAGACCTCTGCGTAGCGCTGATTGGTGACGACGAGACGCTCGTCGGCATCGAACATGGCGATGCCATGCTTGCGTGGTCGACGAGCGCGGCGTCGAGGTCGGCGTTGCGCGATTTGACCTCACGCTCGCGCTGCTGCAGCAGCTTGTTCTGCTTTTTGAGCTGCGCTGCGAGCCGCTCGCGCTCGGTGATGTCCTCGTGGGTCGATACGACCCAGCCCGACGCCATGGCGCGCCGGGTCGCCTGGATGACGCGGCCATCGCTGAGGACGTCGACCCTGATGGCGTCCTGCTGCCGATCGAGCCGGTCTCGCACAAAGGTATCGGCGTCGAGGGGAGTTTGCACGCCGCTGGCAAAGCGCTGCTTGAGGATATCGGTAAGGGACGTCCCGGGACGCGTCAGCTCGCGCGGGATGTGGTACATGTCGGCATAGCGCTGGTTGCAGACCACCAGCTTCTGGTCGGCATCGAACATGCACAGCCCGTGCGGCATGTTGCTCAGCGCCATATCGAACAGCAGATTCTGCCGGCCCAGCTCCTCCTTGCCGTGTTGCAGATCGTCGCGCTGACGCCGCAGTTCCTGCTGCACCTGTTTCTGCGCCATGCCGTTGATGAACGCGGCGCCGAACGCCGACAGCATGATGAGCATGGCACCGCCGGCAACCGCCAGCGCCATGGTGGTGTCATCGATCCGGCTCGGAACCACGACCACGGTCGGATCGTACTCCACGCTGACGGCACCCATGGCCGTGAAGTGCATGAAGCAGATGGCCAGCGTCAGCAGCGTTGGCGCGACCCACTTGGCGTATGGCCGAGGCAGGCGCTGGAATGCCACCATGGCCGCCGCGCCCAGAGCCATGCCGCCAGCACGGCTGCAACCGCGCACAATCCGAGATCCCACTGCACTTTGCCCGGCACGACCAGGGCCTGCATGCCGACGAAATGCATGGCGGAGACGCCCGCACCGACGATCGATCCGCCGATGATGGCGTACTGGTCGCCCGGCCGCGCTGCGACCCCAAATCCGCAGGCTGGTGACGACCACGGCGATGACCAGCGACACGACCGTCGCCAGGGGCGCGTAGGCCACGGACATGCCAGGGCTATAGGCCAGCATGGCCACGAAATGCGTGGCCCAGATGCCCGCACCAGCGCTGATCCCGGTCAGCGCCAGCCAACCCAGGCGGCGCATCTCGTTACCCGATTGCCCAGGGCCGTCGGTGACGTGCGAATAGATGTGGAACGACGTGAAGGACGCGACGGCGCAGATGCAGGCCGCCAGCAGGACGAACCGCCAGTCGTGCTGAGTTGTGAGGCACAAATAAACGCTGTACACTTTTCGGCTACCCTGGTTTTTGCGATTTGCTACCAGGACTTGTTCAAGAGGACGTTAAGCACGCCGCGATCTGCCGCGATTGGCCGGTAACACCGCGAAAGGTCGTCCGATACCTGTCCGCGCCGCGGCCGAGGATCCCTGGATATCCGGCGCGATGCGGCTTAAGTCAGGGCCATGCCACTCAGGACTACGCGGGAAGTTCCGCTCGCCGCCGACGCGCAGCAGGCGACCGAGCGCACGGCGCCCGCGGTCAGCGGCCCGGCAGCCATCGCCAGATACCTGAAGGGCCTGCCCGGATCGCCGGGGGTCTACCGGATGATCGATGCCGGCGGCAACGTCATCTACGTCGGCAAGGCGCGCAGCCTCAAGGCACGGGTCACCAGCTACGCGCGCGGCGGCCAGCACACCAACCGCATCGCCCGCATGATCGCGGCTACCACGGCCATGGAGTTCGTCACGGTCCGCACCGAGGCCGAGGCGCTGCTGCTGGAGGCAAACCTCATCAAGCGCTTCCGGCCGCGCTTCAACGTGCTGCTGCGCGACGACAAGTCGTTCCCCTACATCCTGATCGCCCGCGACCACGCGGCGCCGCAGATCCTCAAGCATCGCGGCGCCCGCAACCGCAAGGGCGACTACTTCGGCCCGTTCGCCTCGGCCGGTGCCGTCAACCGCACCATCAACATGCTGGAGCGCGCCTTCCTGCTGCGCTCCTGCTCGGACCCCGTGTTCGAGAGCCGCACGCGGCCCTGCCTGCTGTTCCAGATCAAGCGCTGCTCGGCACCCTGCACCGGCGAGATCGGCCTCGAGGACTACGGCGCGCTGGTCGAGGAGGCGACGCGCTTCCTGAAGGGCGAGAGCCAGAATGCCCGCCAGATGTACCAGCGCCTGATGCAGGAGGCGGCCGAGAGCCTCGACTACGAGCAGGCCGCCAAGTTCCGCAACCGGCTGTGGGCGCTGGCCCACGTCACCGCCGACCAGGCCATCAATCCGGAAGGCATCGAGGAGGCCGACGTGTTCGCCGCCTATCAGGAGGGCGGGCAGACCTGCATCCAGGTGTTTTTCTTCCGCGCCGGCCAGAACTGGGGCAACCGCGCCTACTTCCCGCGCGCCGACCGCAGCCTGCCCGTCGAGGAGGTGCTGGAGAGCTTCATCGCCCAATTCTACGACGACAAGCCGGTGCCGCGGCTGATCCTGCTGTCGCACGACCTGCCCGGCGTCGACTTGCTGAGCGAGGCGCTGTCGACCAAGGCCGAGCGCAAGGTCGAGATCCGCGCCCCCAAGCGCGGCGGCAAGACCGGCATCGTCGAGCATGCCACGCAGAATGCCCGCGAGGCGCTGGGACGCCGGCTGGCCGAGAGCTCCTCGCAGCGCATGCTGCTGGAGGGATTGCGCGAGCGCTTCGACCTGCCCGCCACGCCGCGCCGCATCGAGGTGTTCGACAACAGCCACATCCAGGGCAGCAACGCGGTCGGCGCCATGATCGTGGCCGGCGCCGACGGCTTCATGAAAAGCCACTACCGCAAGTTCAACATCAAGTCGGCCGACCTGGCCCCCGGCGACGACTACGCCATGATGCGCGAGGTGCTGACGCGCCGCTTCCGGCGGCTGGCGCTGGATGAAGCGGCAGCCCCGGCTTCCCTACCCGTCATCCCGGACGGAGTGAAGGGAGCCGAAGGCGAGCAGCGCTCCGATCCGGGATCTGGCGGAAGCTCCGACTCGCTGCATGAGGTCCCGGATAGCCTCCGCGCAAGCGCCTCGGCTTCCGGGATGACGGGTGCTCTCTGCCTCCCGGATCGAGGCGCCGCGGCCGCCCCTACGGAGCGCGGGGCCGATGCGCTGGCGTTCGGCATGCTGCGCGCCGACGCCGACGAGCCCGAGGAGGCCGTCGCCGAGGAGTTCCCCGACCGGCCGGACGTGGTGCTGATCGACGGCGGGCGCGGACAGCTCGGCGTGGCGCAGGAGGTGCTGCGCGAGCTCGGCATCGACGACGTGGCGCTGATCGGCGTCGCCAAGGGCCCGGACCGCGACGCCGGCCGCGAGCATTTCCACAGGCCCGGATATGACAGATCGATGATGCTCGAGCCGCGCGACCCGGTGCTCTATTTCGTGCAGCGGCTGCGGGACGAGGCCCACCGCTTCGCCATCGGCACGCACCGGGCCAAGCGCTCCAAGGCCATCGGCGCCAATCCGCTCGACGAGATCGCGGGCATCGGCCCGTCGCGCAAACGCGCGCTGCTCAAGCATTTCGGCTCGGCCAAGGCCGTCTCGCGCGCCGGCACCGAGGATCTGCAGGCGGTCGAAGGCATCAGCGCTCAGATGGCGCAGGCCATCTACGATTTTTTCCACGAGCGCAGCGAATGAAATGAATGAAACGTGATCAGCCTGCCCGTCGAACATCCCCCTTATGCATAATTGGGCGCACCCCTGGCCATTGACGGTCCAGGCCCCGAAATGCTCTTGTCCGGCCGATGGAACAAGCCATGACTAGTGCGCGGGTCGCGAGCCTGCCCAACGTGCTGACCTATGCACGTATCGTGGCCGTTCCTGCCGTGGTCGCCTGCCTCTACCTGGGCCCCGACGTGAACGGCCGGTGGTGGGCGCTGGCGATCTATCTCATCGCCTGCTTCACCGACTGGCTGGACGGCTATCTGGCTCGCGCCTGGCGCCAGCAGTCGACGCTGGGGCGCATGCTCGACCCGATCGCCGACAAGCTGCTGGTGGGGGCGACGCTGCTGATGCTGACCCACGACAACACCATCGACGGCGTGCAGGTGTGGGCGGCGGTGATCATCCTGTGCCGCGAGATCCTGGTGTCGGGGCTGCGCGAGTTCCTGGCCGAGCTGAACGTCAAGGTGCATGTCACCCAGCTCGGCCAAGTGGAAGACGACGCTGCAGATGATCGCGCTCGGCGTGCTGCTGGCGGGGCCCGCCGGCGACCAGATCATGCCGGGCCTCACGTCGACCGGCCTGGTGCTGCTGTGGGTTCCGCGCTGCTGACGCTGTGGACCGGCTTCGACTACCTGAAGGCGGCCGTCCGCGCGGCCATGCACCGCTAAGGCGCCTCTCCCCTGGGGGAGAGGACACGAGGCCATGACTTACGGCCGCGTGCTCGACGCTCGAAGATCACGTGAACGCTGATGGCGCGGTCGTAAGTCATTTGGCCGAGTTGGTGAGCGGGCGACTCTTTCCGCTCTCCAGAGACACGCCCCTCATCCGGCCCTACGGGCCACCTTCCCCATCGCGCTGGAAGCGCGTCTTCGACGCGACGGGGAGAAGGGCCTTGCCGGCGAGGACCACAACCTCACACGACTTGAAGCCTGGTACATTGAACAGCATATTGAAACAGGCTGGTCTGAAGGAGACGCGCTGAATGCGCTATGCCGTCGTCATCGAGAAGGGTGATCACAACTATTCGGCTTATGTGCCGGATCTGCCCGGCTGCGTCGCCACGGGCGACACGCGGACAGAAGTCGAGACGGAGATTCGCGCAGCCGTGAAGTTTCATATCGATGGCCTGAAGGAGGACGGCTTGCCGATCCCCGAACCGACAGCCACTTTCACGTTCGCTGACACCGACGCATAGTGCGCAATGCCGGCTGAGCACATATGCCCGTGAAGATTCTCTACTTCGCCTGGGTGCGCGAGAAGGTCGGCAAGGCCGAGGAGACGCTCGACGTGCCGGCCGGCGTCGAGACCGCCCAGCAGCTGATGGCATGGCTGAAGGATCGCGGGCCGGAGTATGCCGAGGCGTTTGCGCGCGCCGAGGTGATCCGCGTCGCGCTCGACCGGACCCACGTCAAGCCGACCGCCAGCATTGCCGGCGCCCGCGAGATCGCGTTTTTCCCGCCCGTGACGGGAGGGTGACGCGATGGCCGTGCGCGTGCAGGCCGAGGACTTCGACGTCGGCGCCGAGACCAGGCGCCTGACGCAGGGCCGCACCGACATCGGCGCCATCGTCACCTTCACGGGCACGGTGCGCGGCGAAGGCAGCGGCAAGACCATCACGCGCATGACCCTCGAGCATTATCCCGGCATGACCGAAGCGCGAGCTGGAGCGGGTCGAGAGCGAGGCCAACGCGCGCTGGCCGCTGCAGGCGAGCCTGATCGTGCATCGAATCGGGACACTGGCGCCCGGCGACAACATCGTGCTGGTGGTGACGGCCTCGGCCCACCGCCAGGCCGCCTTCGCCGCCGCCGAGTTCCTGATGGACTACCTCAAGACCCGCGCCCCCTTCTGGAAGAAGGAGGAAACGGCCGACGGCACGGGCACCTGGGTCGATGCCCGCGAGACGGACGATGCCGCATTGGAGCGGTGGCAGCGGTAGGTCGCAGGCATTTGGCTTGCGTGTTGCTCGATGACTGGTGCAACGTCTCCTGAGTTACGGTCGGCAGCGCGCGACGCGGGCGCCATGCAGCCGAGACATTGTGGTCCCACGGTCACCTGACCGCAGTTCAAATGGATTGCTGCATGTCCCGGGAAAGGCCTGTTCGTCGCGTTGTTGCGTCTGTTCCAGGGCGCCATCATCGCTGCGCTGATTGTGGCTCTGTGTCCGGCTGCAAGCTTCGCGCAGATGTCCGACAGCTGGACTCGTGGCCGACCCAGGAACAGGGAGCGAAGAAGGGCGACCGCGACCCAAGAAGGCTGCGCCCGCCAAGCCGGCAGCAGCGACCACGGTTGAAGAGGTGGCCTACAAGGGCCACGTCGTGCGCGCCCGTCACGACGCGGCCGCCTCGACGCTCGCCATCGAGGTCAACGGCAAGGTCATCAGCACGGTCGGCAACGTCGCCCAGTTCAAGAAGCCGGTCTTCCTGCCTGGCTCCACCCTGTCGCTCGTGACCATCTGGACCAAAACCCCGGCGCAGGACTGCTCCACGCAGATCCTGGTAGCGATCCCCATGGCCACAGGAGGAAGCGCCGAGGTCACGCCTCGGTTCGGCGATTGCAACATGTCCAGCCGAGACCTGCGCCAGAAGCGCGGCAACTGGGAGTTCTGGGCCTACTTCGCCTACAGGGTAGACAGCGCGCGAGTGAGCGTCGCCGTCCCCCGTGACGGCAAGCTGGTGGTCACCGAGCAGCCGGCCAGGCCCTGCCTGTTTGCGGCGAGCAGCGGCGACAATCTGCTCCGAGGAGTACATCGCACCCGCCCTCGGATCGTCCGGAGCGCGGCGTTCCGACGGGGGAGGAGAGCCCGGGAGGCAGGCGCGTCGCGAGCTTCCTGAACCGGGGCAAGAGCACCGGCAGCATCGAGCTGGACGGGCGCCCCTACAAGACATTCCAGAACGTCAAGGCGCTCGGCGTCGAGACGGCCGTCACCATCGGATCATCGACGCTGTTCAGCGTGTGGCTGCATCCCGCAAACGAGGCTTGCGGCTACCGCATGGTGCTGCGCATGCCGGCATCGGGTGGAGAGCCCGAGACGGTGCTGGATCGCGTTGCCGTCTGCCGCAGCAAGACCCTGACCCATACGCGCAGGCAGCCGGACGGCACCGTCTGCCGGCTGGGCGAGGATCATGTGGCGCGACAACGATCCCCATGCTTGACGTCGTTGCCTGGAGCGGCGGTGATGTCACGCAGATGACTCTGCGGTACGACGCGTGCCTCGCTTCCGCGAGCATCACGAAAGAATGCATCGACCTCGTTCTGCCGGCCGAACTCAGGGGGCACGGCGACGGCGTCGGCCCAGACGCCGAAAGCGGAGGCGCCGAAAGCGGAGACGCCGAAACGGCTGGAGGGCGTGGGCCGAACGCAGGAGATACTCAAGGCCTTCAAGCTGCTGACCGAAGGCAAGTACGACGCTGCACTGGCCGACTTCGACAGGGTGCTGATCGTCGACCCGAACAATGCCTGGGCCTATACGGGACGCGGCTACGGGCTGGCGCTGATGGGCAAGCTCGACAATGCCCTGACGGATCTCGACCGCGCGGTGCAGCTCAGCCCGCGCCTGGCCCTTGCCTACTGCTATCGCGGCTATACCTTCGTGCTGCGCAACGAGCCCGAGCGGGCGCTGGCCCAGCTCGACCGGGCGCTGGAGCTCGATCCAAAGCTCGCCGACGCCCACGTGTTTCGCGGGGCGGCGTACTTCGCCAAGAAGGATTTCGTAGCGGCGATTGCCAGCGTCGACCGGGCGCTCGCATTGGCGCCCAAGCACGTCGGAGCCCTGCGCGTGCGGGGGCACATACACGCGGCCAGGAAGGACCATCAGAAGGCGCTCGACGACTTCAATGCGGCGCTGGCCCTGCTGCCCGCCGACATCACCAGCCAGGTCGGCCGCGGACAGGCGCTGGAGGCGCTGGGACGCTCCGAGGAGGCTATTGTGGCCTATGAAGCCGCGTCGGCCCTGAAGGCGATCACGTTCGCACAGATAACCGGGCAGACGTTCGCGAGGGTGCGGCTGAAGGCACTGGCAAAGCCCAAGGACGCGCCGGCTTCGTGTCCGAAGGGAACCACCTGCCTCTGAGGCGGCCCAGGGGCGGCTCAGGTCTGGCGGCGCAGCTCAGGTGCCGAGCGCTTCCAGCTTGTCCTTGGACGCGGGGGCCAGGTTGACGGACTCGCCGCAGCCGCACGAGCCGGTCTGGTTCGGGTTGGAGAACACGAACTGCGACGACAGCTTGTCGGTCACGTAGTCCATCTCGGTGCCGAGCAGGTACATCACCGCCTTCGGGTCGATCAGCACGCGGGCGCCGTCGTGCTCCACCACCTCGTCGAAGGGCTTGCCCTCGCCGGCCCACTCCATGGTGTATTCCATGCCGGCGCAGCCGCCCTTTTTGATGCCGATGCGCAGGCCGCCCGCCGTCCCGCTGCCGCCCTTGTCGGCCAGGATGGCCTTGATGCGCCGGGCGGCGCGGTCGGTCAGCTTCATCACCTGCGGTCTTGGTCTTGGCGTGCTCATGCAAGATCCTGGCGGCGGCTCAAGTTGTACGTCGGGCGGTCCAACAGCCTCAATATAAGGTGTTCGCCGCCAAAAACGAAGCCCTTCCGGCCTTGCCTGGAACGGTTCTCAACGGCCGCAGTTCAACCAGGCCGGGCGCCTGAAGTCGCGCAGGATTTCGATGGCTGCATTGCGTCCGGGGACACCCGTCACGCCGCCGCCTGGATGGGCGCCGGAACCGCACAGGTAGAGGCCCGGCAGCGGCATGCGGTAGGCGGCATAGCCGAGCACCGGGCGGGCGCTGAACAGCTGGTCCAGGCTCAGCTGGCCGTGGAAGATGTCGCCATCGAGCAGGCCGAAGCGCCGCTCCAGGTCCAGGGGCGAGAGCACCTGCCGGCCCAGCACGCTGGCCTTGAAGTTGGGGGCGTGCGCCGTCACCGTGTCGATCACGACATCGGCGAATTCGTCCTTGGCAGTGTCCCAGCTGCGCCCGTCCGGCAGCTGGGGCGCAACGTGCTGCACGAACAGGCTGGCGACATGCCGGCCTGACGGGGCCAGCGAGGGGTCGAGCGTCGAGGGGATCAGCATCTCCACCACCGGCTGGCGCGCCCAGCCGTAGGTGCGCGCATCGAGATAGGCCCGCTCCAGGTAGTCGAGCGTCGGTCCGATGACGATGCCGGAGCCGTGGTGGTCCTGCTGCTGCTTGCCGGGACGGCAGACGAAGTCCGGCAGCTCGGAGAGCGCCACGTTCATGCGGAAGGTGCCCGAGCCGGACTTGATACCAGTGAAGCGGCGGTGCAGGTCCGGCTCGATGGCGCCTTCGGGTACCAGGTCGCGGAACAGCAGCTTGGGCCCGACGTTGGCCGCTACGACGCGAGCCTCGATGCGCTCGCCGGACTCGAGGCGCACGCCGGTCGCCTTGCCGCCTTCGACGATCAGGCCGGCGACGCCGGCGTTGGTGCGGATGCGCGCGCCGCGCGCCTCGGCCGCGCGTGCCATGGCCTGGGTGATGGCGCCCATGCCGCCCAGCGCATGCCCCCACACGCCCGACTTGCCGTTCACCTCGCCGAAGCAATGGTGCAGCAGCACGTAGGCAGTGCCGGGGGTATACGGGCTGGCGTAGGCGCCGACGATGCCGTCGAAGGCGAACGCGCCCTTCACGATCTCGCTCTCGAACCAATGCGCCAGGTAGTCGGCGGCGCTCTTGGTGAAGAGGTCGAGCAGGAGGCGCTTGTCCTCCAGCGACAACCCCAGCAATTGCCGGCCGAGGCCGGCGTTGCCGATCAGCTCGAGGATGCCGCCGCCGGCGTTGGGCGGCCGCCGCAGCACCAGCTCGCGCAGCAGCGACGCCGCCCGCTCCAGCGCCGCATCGTAGGCCGGCAGCCGCTCCGCATCGCGGGCCGAGAAGGCGGCGATTGCCCTCTGCCGGTTGGCAAGGCCGTAGGGCATCAGCAGATAGCGCTGCGCATCGACCGGCCAGAAATTGGCGGCCGGCCGCTCGACGATGGTGAGGCCGTGCGCGTGCAGATCGAGGTCGCGGATCACGGTCGGGTTGAGCAGGCTCACCGTGTAGGCGGCCACCGAGTTGCGGAAACCCGGGTGGAACTCCTCCGTCAGCGCCGCCCCGCCGACCACCGCGTTTTTTTCCAGCACCACCACGCTGAGCCCGGCGCCGGCCAGGTAGGCGGCGCAGGCCAGGCCGTTGTGGCCGCCGCCGATGATGGCAACGTCGATGGGCGCCTGCTGCATGGCCCATATGTGTGCCGAATCGCCAGCGTGGGCAAATATCCTATGCGATCCGCGCAGGAACATTGTGCGGCCTCGTCCCGAAATGCTACGACGCCAGAGTAGAAATAGGCGGAGACCGCAATGCCCAAGCCCGACCTTCTGATGACTGGCCCGATGATGCCCCTGATTGCCGACGGGCTCGACAAGGTGTTCACCGTGCATCGCCTGCACGAGGCCAGCGACCGCGAAGCGCTGCTGAAGAAGGTGGCCCCCTCCATCTGCGCCATCTGCACGGGCGGGCACACCGGCGTGAAGACCGACGACGCGCTCATGGCGCGCTTTCCGGGCCTCAAGGTGATCGGCAACTTCGGCGTCGGCTACAACTCCGTCGACGTGGCCGCGGCCGCCAAGCGCGGCGTGGTCGTCACCAACACACCCGACGTGCTGACCGAGGAGGTGGCCGACACCACGCTCGGCATCCTGCTCGGCACGGTGCGCGAGTTCTACCAGGCCGAGAAGTGGCTGCGCGACGGCCACTGGGCCAAGGAGGGCGACTACCGCCTGACGCCGGCTTCGCTGCGCGACCGCTCGGTCGGCATCGTCGGCCTGGGCCGCATCGGCAAGGCCATCGCGAAGCGCTGCGAGGCGTTCGGGCTGTCCGTCAGCTATTTCGGCCGCAGCAAGCAGGCCGACGTCAGCAACCGCTACTATTCCGACCTAGTGGCCATGGCGCGCGACGTCGATACGCTGATCGTCATCACGCCGGGCGGCCCGGGCACCAACAAGCTGATCAACGCCGCCGTGCTGCAGGCGCTGGGACCGCGCGGCATCCTGATCAACGTGTCGCGCGGCTCGGTGGTGGACGAGGAGGCCCTGATCGCGGCGCTGAAGAACCGCACCATCATGGCGGCCGGCCTCGACGTCTACATGGGCGAGCCCAAGATCAATCCGGCGTTCCTGACGCTCGACAACGTCACGCTGCTGCCGCACGTCGGCTCGGCGTCGGTGCATACCCGCGACGCCATGGGCCAGCTGGTGGTCGACAACCTCGCCGCCTACGTGGATCGCAAGCCGCCCAAGACGCCGGTCGCGGAGACGCCGTTCAAGGGCTGGTGAGCCGCTGGTTACCGGGAGGAGCCGCCCTGGAATCTCCCGGTAGGCTACCTCCCAGAACTAACCGTCAAATTCGCAGGGACAAAGCTTCGGCCTTGTTACACTAGAGCCTTTCCGCTTCTGACGGAATCGCCGCCGTGTCATGGTCGGGCTTGGCCCGACCATCCATCCATCAACTTGCTCAGGTGCGCATGGATGGCTGGATCCTCGGGACAAGCCCGAGGATGACAGTTTGCTGTGCATTCCGGTTCAACCAAAACCGGAAAGACACTAGCTGATGCGCAGACGTACTGGGGCAAACGACCCGATATGGGCCTCGAAGAAATCGCCGGAGCGGGCTTCAATCATAGGCCCAAGTGCGCCCGTTAGAATTGTATCGCCAGCGCGCAGCGGCTCGCCATCGGCCACCAACGTCCGGGCAAGCCAAAGCGCCGCCTTCAATGGGTGGCCAAGGCAGGCACTGCCGGCGCCGACCGAAACCACCTCGCCGTTGCGCAATAGAGCCATCCCGCAGGTTTGGAGATCGACATCCTGGAGGCGCCTGGGCTCCAGTCCCAGGACAAATTGAGAGGACGCTCCGTTGTCGGCAACGGTGTCAACGATGCTGATCTTCCAATCCTTGATGCGGCTGTCCACGATTTCCAAGGCAGGGACGGCATAGCCGACGGCACTCATCAGCTCCGACGCGGTCACGTCAGCCCGGGTGATGTCCCTCTCCAGGATCAAGGCGATCTCGGCCTCAATGCGCGGTGCGATCAGCTGCTCCCGTTTGATGCTGTCGTCATGCACAATCTCCATGTCGGCAAATAATGCACCATAGTCGGGCTGATCCACGCCAAGCTGCTGCTGCACGGATTTGGATGTGAGGCCGATCTTGCGACCGACGAGGCGTCGGCCACTTGCGATCCAATGCTTCACGTTGAGGCGCTGGACAGCATAGGCCACGGGAATGTCGCCGACACCGAGTTGGTCGGCGAACGGCGCGATGGGATGCAGCGTCCGCTCCGCCTCTCTCAAGCGCGCAGCGATGGTTTGCATGAGGTCTTGCGTCGGCATGCTTTCCCCATTGCTGCTCAAGAAATATTGGGTCCAGCACGAGTAAGGCGACGTAGGCCGGGGCGAAAGATAGTTTTCCTGATCCACGTCACAACCAGCCGTTATGCAACGACCGCCGTGGATCAGGACTGTCAGTCAACAGGCGAAGCCGTTCAACGGAACGGGTCCCGCGTTACGCAAGCGAGCACAGATAGGCCTCCGCGGCGGTCTTGCCGTTGTGGACGGCCCAGTTGAGCGGCGTGGCGTCCCACAGCGTATCGCGGGTGTCGAGCCGGGCCCCGCGCGCCACCAGCAGCTCCAGCATCGGCAGGTCCTCGTTGATGGCCGCCTGATGCAGGGGCGTCGAGTGCTTATGCACCGGCAGCCAATCATTAACGTCGGCGCCGGCATCGAGGCAAAGCCGCGCCGCCTCCAGCTGCCGGTTGATGACGGCGAGGCCGAGCGCGGTCTGGCGATCGTCCGCCGATGCCTCGGGCAGAAGCGCTGCCAGCTCGTCATTGCGGCCGAGCGCCGCGGCGACAGGCGCGGTCATCGGCAGGCCGTGATCGAGCAGCGCCTGCACCGGCGCTAGCTGCCAGTGCGCCAGCGCCACGACGAGAGACTGCTGCGACGCCTTGGCGCCGGCCGCCAGCAGGGTCGCCAGCACCTCGGCCTGGTGGCCGCCCATGATCTCGTCGCTGTTGCTGATGACCAGCTCGAGCGTGTTGTCGAGGTCGGCCTGCTCGACGCCCCGATCGATCATCGCCTGGGTGATGGCGACGATGTTGGCCGGCACCTTCGGCATCACGGTCGGATTGTTGGCGATGAACCAGAACAGCTTGGGATCGCGGAAGTAGTCCCTCGGATAGCAGTCGGGCTCGATGGCGCGCATGTGCAGCAGCTCAGGGTGCTGGTCCAGCAGCCGGCCCAAGCCATCGACGTCGCCGGTGCGGATGGCGGCTACGGCGGCGCGGAAGTTGGGATCGCGAATGACCGGCCGGTCGAGCAACTCGACGATTGTCTCGCGATCCGGCGCGGTGCCGGCGCGCGCATAGTCGAGCGCCGTCTTGCCGCGCCGGTCGCTCATCCACGACAGGGCCCCGCCGCGGATCAGGGTCTCGACCAGCTCCAATGGGCCGCTGCGGGCGGCGGCATGCAAGCGGCGTCGACCGGTCCTCGCATTGCTGCAGCGGTGATGCGCCCGCCTCCAGCAGCAGCCGGACGATGGCGATGCGCTGATCGGCCGGCGCATCGCTCGCGCAGGCGTACCACAGCGGGGGTTTGAGTTCGTCGTTGCGGCCGTTGACCGGTTCGCCCTGCGCCAGCAGGGCGCGGACCTCGGCTGCGTCGGCGCGTGCGGCCGCCAGCGACAACGGGCTGGCGTTGGCATCGGCGGCGCGCGGCCGGAGCGGCAGCGCGCATCAGGTCGGCCCAGGTGCGGTGGCCGTACTCGCCGGCGAGGCGGCGTTGGGCGGCGGCGAGACGCAGGCCTTCGGCCTTGGCCAATCTTTTGGCCTGCTTGCGCAGATTTTCCTGGGAGGGATTGGCCGGCAGACGGCGCTTCGGCCCTTGCGGGATGGTCATAGCGAAACCCTTTCCTCGTGAGCCCGGTGTCCGCCGGACGGGCAGGAAAAGGTTCAGACGACGCAAAGGTAGGATGGCGGGCTTGGCCCTTTCCGCGGACAGGTGGCCACCATGACGGCCGGTCCGCAGGATAGTCGCTCAGCTGTCGGGATTCAAGGCGAAGAGAAGCGGCCGCGAGTCGAGCTTGCGCATCAACCCCAGGCGCACTTCATCTGCTGGCAGGTCTTGCGCGTGCCGTCGATGCTGCAAGCCGTGCGGACGAACCTGCACACCCGGCACGAGTAGGACGAGAGGCAGCCGCGATAACTACCGCCGCTCCTATAGTTGCAGGTGCGGATGGTCTGGCAATCGCGCTGCGAGGCGCCGGGAGGCACCAGCTGCGCCGATGCCGTGCTGGCAGCCCAGACCAGCGGGCCGCACGCCAATACTGCGAACAGGCTAATGCGCGCGATGCTCATCACGATCGCCCTGGACCAAGTTGCCAGAGGCCACGTTGAAGAAGATCAGCCGTTCCTGCAACGCTTCACAGTGTTCAAGGTGCAGCATCGGTGTGTGGCTGTGCCTTGGCGGCCACGCATCCGCTACGATCTTAATGCGGCGCAGCATGCGCAACCGTGGCCGGCTGACCGCCAAACCGACTACTCCGCCGCCACCTTTTTCGGCTGCACGTGCGCCGTGTAGTCGTTGATCAGCGTCTCGGAGATCTTGCCGGGCTGGTATTTGTGCTCGGCGATTTCCGACACCGGCGTCACCTCGGCGGCCGTGCCGACGATGAAGCACTCGGAGAAGGTGCCGAGCTCGTCCGGCATGATGGTGCGCTCGATCACCTGCAGGCCGCGCTTTTTGGCGAGCCCGATCACGGTGCGCCGCGTGATGCCGTCGAGGAAGCAGTCGGGCGTCGGGGAGTGCAGCGCCCCGTCCTTGACGAGGAAGATGTTGGCGCCGGTGCACTCGGCGACCCGGCCGCGCCAGTCGTACATCAGCGCGTCGGCATAGCCCATGCGCTCGGCGCGGTGCTTTTCCAGCGTGCAGATCATGTAGAGGCCGGCGGCCTTGGTCTTGGCCGGCGCCGTCGCCGGATCGGGGCGGCGATACTGGGCTATCGTCAGGCGGATGCCCTTCAGCCGCTGCTCCATGGGGAAGTAGGAGCCCCAGTCCCAGGCGGAGATGGACAGGTGGATCTTGGTGGTCTGGGCCGAGACGCCCATCATCTCGCTGCCGCGCCAGGCGATCGGCCGCACGTAGCAGTCGACGAGCTTGTTGGCCTTGACCACGTCGCGGCAGGCCTGGTCGATCTCGGCCACGCTGTAGGGGATGGTCATGTCCAGCGTCTTGCCGCCGTCCACCAGGCGCTGGCTGTGCTGGGTCAGCTCGAAGATCTCGCCGCCGTAGGCCCGCTCGCCCTCGAACACCCCGCTGGCGTAGTGCAGGCCGTGGCTCAGCACGTGCAGATTGGCCTCGCGCCAGGGCACCAGCTTGCCGTCGAACCAGATGAAGCCGTCGCGATCGTGATAGGGGGCCGTAGTTGCCATGCCGTAGATCCTCCCGGGATGGAGGCCAAGCGTCCGGCGGGACCGTGAAGTCGCCTTCCGTGATCCGCCGGCAGCCGGCGAAATGCCCAATTTCAGGGCTTTGTAGCTGCTTGCGCCGCCCGCTGCCAATGACATCTCAGCCAGTAAAATGTCTTGCCAGCACTAACAATCGGGGTCAAATAAGTCAACATGGCTGACATAAATTCCGAGCTGCTGAGCAGGCATCGGGCGCCGGTTGACCAAAGGACGGGCAAGGCACCGGCACGCCAAATGCGGACCCGCAGCTCATCACCTTCGTCGAGCTGCTGTTCTTCGCCTATCGCGATTTCACGCGCGAGGCCGATGCCATGCTGGCCGAGTACGGGCTCGGGCGGGCGCACCACCGGGTGCTGCATTTCGTCAACCGCCATCCGGGCCTGCGCGTCGCCGACCTGCTCGACATCCTCAAGATCACCAAGCAAAGTCTCGCCCGGGTGCTCAAGCAGCTGGTCGACGAGGGGTGGATCGCGCAGATGGCTGGCGAGACCGACCGACGCCAGCGGCTCCTGCATGCGACCGACAAGGGCGCCGCCCTGTCGAGCCGGCTCGACGCCATGCAGGCGCGCCGCGTCGCGCAGGCGCTGGAGGCCGCGGGCGGCAATCGGGACGCTGGTCGCCCGCTTCCTGTTTGCCATGATCACCAAGGAGGAGCGCGCACCGGTCGAGATGCTGCTGCCTGGGCCTGTCGAGGCTGCCGCCTCGCCGCGCAAGTAGCCGATCCGACACCGGCCGCGAGACGGACGCATGGAACAGCTGCCCGACAACGCTGCCCACATTCTGGTCGTCGACGACGACCAGCGCATCCGCGATCTGCTGGCCCGCTATCTGTTCGAGAACGGGTTTCGCGTATCGACCGCCACCGACGCCGCCACCGCGCGCTCGTCCATGCGCGGGCTGTCGTTCGACGTCGTCATCCTCGATGTCATGATGCCGGGCGAGACCGGTCTCGAACTTGCCCGCGATCTCAAGTCGATCTCCAACATACCGATCTGCATGCTGACCGCCCGCGCCGAGCCCGAGCAGCGCATCGAGGGCCTGGAGATCGGCGTCGAAGACTACGTCGCCAAGCCGTTCGAGCCCCGCGAGCTGCTGCTGCGCCTGCAGAACATCCTCAAGCGCGGACGCGGGCCGTCCGGGCCCGCGCGACGAGATCCGCATGGGCGACTTCACCTTCCATGTCGGCCGCGGCGAGCTCAAGCGCAACGAGGAAAGCATCAAGCTGACCGAGCGCGAGCGCGACCTGCTGCGCATGTTCGCGCAGCGGCCCGAGCATGCCGATTGCGCGGCACGAGCTGGCCAGCGACAATTCCACCGGCAGCGAGCGCGCCATCGACGTGCAGATCAACCGGTTGCGCCGCAAGATCGAGAGCGATCCGGCCAATCCCGTTTACCTGCAGACCGTGCGAGGCAAGGGCTACATCCTGCACACCGACTGACGTCCGATCGCGGACCAGAGGCCGCCGGGGAGGGCGTGCGAAAGCATAATGCTGGTGCCCAAACAGGAGACCTGGCGCAAGCTCATCAGCCGCGTGCATCGGCCAGGCGTGCGCTGGCCCAGCGTTCAGTGGCCGCGCATGCCAGCTGGTCGAACGTGCGCTGGCCGACCCTGCAGTGGCCGCTCATGTCGTGGGCCCGCCTGCGACGGCGCTCAGCGACCTGGCGCCGAAGGGCCTCTACGCACGCGCCCTCATCATCATCATCGCGCCGATCGTGCTGCTGGAAAGCGTGGTCGCCTTCGCCTTCATGGAGCGGCACTGGAACCAGGTGACGCGCCGGCTGTCGGAGGGTCTCGCCCGCGACATCGCCTCGGTGATGGACGTCTACGAGAGCCGCGCGTTCGCCACCGACATCGACAAGCTGGTCGATATCGCCCAGAACCGGTTCAGCCCTGTCGTTCGGGGTTCTGCCGAACGGCGACCTGCCGACCACCAAGCCCAAGCCGTTCTTCGATCTGCTCGACCGCGCCTTGTCCGACGAGTTGCGCAGCAACCTCAAGCGCCCATTCTGGATCGACACGGTCGGCCAGACGCGCCATGTGGAGATCCGCGTCAAGCTCGACAACGCCATCCTGCGCTTCGTGGCCCAGCGCAGCCAGGCGTTCGCATCCAACTCGCACATCTTCCTGATCTGGATGGTGGGCACCTCGGTGGTGCTGCTGACGGTCGCCATCCTGTTCCTGCGCAACCAGATCCGCCCCGTGCTGCGGCTGGCGGAGGCGGCCGACGCCTTCGGCAAGGGCCGGCCCGTGCCGCCCGATTTCCGCCCGCGCGGCGCCCGCGAGGTGCGCCAGGCCGCGCAGGCGTTCCTGGAGATGCGCGACCGCATCCGCCATCACGTCGACCAGCGCACCACCATGCTGGCCGGCGTCAGCCACGATCTGCGGACGGTGCTGACCCGCTTCAAGCTGGAGCTGGCCCTGCTCGGCAACAGCCGCGAGGTCGCCGCGCTGCAGAACGACGTCAAGGAAATGCAGCACATGCTGGAGGACTACCTGGCCTTCGCCAAGGGCGACGGAGGCGAGGAGGCGGCGCCCACCGATATCCGCGAGCTGCTGGAGGAAGTGCAGGACGAGTGCGAGCACATCGGCACCCCGATCGAGGTGCGCATGCGCAATCCGCGGCGCCGGCTGGTGCTGCCGCTCAAGCGGCAGGCCTTCAAGCGCGCGGTGACCAACCTCGTCACCAACGCCGCGCGCTTCGGCGATACCGTGGTGATCCGCGCCGGCGCCGAGGAGGACTGGCTGCGCATCGAGGTCGACGACGACGGGCCCGGCATTCCTCCGGGCGAGCGCGACAACGTCTTCCGGCCGTTCTATCGCATCGACGACGCGCGCAACCAGGATACCGGCAACTCGGGGCTGGGCCTGGCCATCGCCCGCGACATCGTGCGCGGCCACGGCGGCGACATCGCGCCTCGACACCAGCTCGATGGGCGGCCTGCGGGCCATCATCCGCGCTCCGCTGTAGTAGGGCGCTCCCAAGGACCACCCGTCTTCTCGTCCCCACCCGTCATCGCGGACGCGAGGCGCAGCCGAGACGATCCGGGATCCTGCCCGGTCAGCAGAAGCGCGTTAGGTCCCGGCTCGGCGCCAACGCGCCGGCCGGGATGACGGGTGGAACTATGAGGTGGAGACGAGATGATGTTGGAAGAACCTCAGAACAGCCGGCCGCCGTTGGGGACGGCGCGCTCCGGCATGATCAGCACGACTTCGCCTTGGGCGTCCGGGAAGCCCAGCGTCAGCACCTCCGACATCGTCTTGCCGATCTGGCGCGGCGGGAAGTTCACGACCGCCGCCACCTGCCGGCCGACCAGGCTTTCGGGCCGATAATGCACGGTGATCTGCGCCGAGCTTTTCTTGACGCCGATCTCGGGGCCGAAATCGATCTCCAGCCGGATGGCCGGCTTGCGCGCGCCCGCCAGCGGCTCGGCCGCCAGGATCGTCCCGACCCTGATGTCGACCTTCATGAAGTCGTCGAAGCTGATGCGCTCCGTCATGGCGTGCTCCGTTCCTCCATCTGCTTGCGAGAGCGCATGTAGCAGTGTCATCCCGGAATCCGCGTCAGCGAATATCCGGGACCCAGTGCCGCGGATGGTGCGTGCGGCTCTGGGTCCCGGCTCTGAGCTGCGCTCAGGCCGGGATGACAGGTGATCGTGCTAGGCGCCGGTGCCAGGCGCCGCGTCGGTGCCGGCGGTCGGCTCCGGCTTGGCGCGGCCGCGCATGGTGGAGCGGATGAAGCCCGGGCCTTCGGAGGCCAGCCGGTAGAGCGCCGTGCCGACCTGCTCGACCCCGCGCAAGGTGCGCTCGCCGCGCCGCAGCCGGCGGTCGAGCGCCGCCATGGTGCGGGCAAGACCCGGATCGTCGTCCTCGAGCCAGGTGCCGAACACGGAGGCATAGATCATGCCGAGGCCGGCGACCCGCAGGGCGCCGGACTGCGCCGTCCGTGCCGATGCCGGCGCCCTGCAGCATCCAGTGCTGCGAGGCCAGGAACGGCCGGGCCAGCGAGGCATCGGCGGGTCCCGATGCGTGGATCGACTTGAGGGCCGCCTTGTAGGGCGCCAGCACGTCGAAGCGCGTCATGACGACATCGAACAGGGCATCGCGCCTGTCCTGGCCTTCGGCGCGCCTTGGGGATGCGCTTCAGCACCTCGTCGTCGACCGCGCGCAGGAAGGCGGCGAGGATGTCGGCCTTGCCGGCAAAGGCGTCCCTGCACCTCCGTCAGCGGCAGCTTGGCGGCCTCGGCGATGTCGAGCAGCGTGACGTCGCCCCACGGCTTGGCGGCAGCGCATTCGAGCGCGGCGGAGATGATGCGGCCCTTGGGCGTCGATGGATCGAGCATGGCGGTCTCCTGTTCGGCAATTACATCGCGCAATAACGCCAAAGGAAAGGTGAACGTGGCCGCATTGACCAAATGCCGCAAAGAAGAGGTGGCGGATGCTCGCGCACCCGCCACCTCGACAGTTCACCGCTTCGCAGGTGGTCGGGCCTCAGCCGCGGCCGAGCACCGTCACCTTCACCCTGGCGATGCCCTGGCCCTGCATGCCGATCACGCCGGCAGCCGCCTTGGACAGGTCGATGATGCGGCCTGCGATGTAGGGACCGCGATCGTTGATCTTGACGTCGACCGACTTGCCGTTGCCGAGGTGCGTGACGCGCACCTTGGTGCCGAACGGCAGCGTCTTGTGGGCCGCCGTCATGGCGTTCGGGTTGAACCAGCCGCCGGCGGCCACGCGCTGCGGCTGCCAGTAGAACGAGGCAATGCCCTGCAGAACCGCGCCGATCGGATCGAAGCTCCGGCTGCGCTGCGTGGCGACCCGGCGCTTGGTTTTGGTCGTGGCATAGCGCTTTTTGCCCTGGCGATGCGCGTAGTGCTTTTTGCCCTTGCTGCGCGCGTAATGCTTGCGCTTGCCGTACTTGGCGGTGCGCACCGTGCTGCGCTTCGCGTAGCGCCGCTTTTGCGTGGTACGTCTCGGAGTACCGGCGCCTCTCGGAGCTATAGCCCCAGCTGTCGGCGTCATTGGTCGTGGCGCGGGCTACCCGCTGGCGGTTCAGGTGTGTGCCGGAGTCCTGATAGGACGCGGCGCGATCGCGGCGGGCGGTCTCGCGGGCATCATCGCTGACGGCCGCCGATGCGGGCGCTGAGCCCGCGAACCCAATCGCGAGCAAAAGCACGAGGGACAACACGAACGATTTCATACTTTCGATCTCCTTTGCGCATGACGTGTTGGTTCGGAGCGTTGCGGACAACAGCCGGAGAATGCAGAAGCGCGGGGTGCGCTCCCGGGATCACCGACGATTTGTTGAAGTTTTGAAGCGGTGTTTTGTGCCCGAATTAACTTGTGCCCAGAACCAACTGCCGGAAACCCGCTGGCAGCCAGTCGAATTTCTCCCGACAGCCGCCTCCGGCGCGCGGAACCGAGCAACTCAATGCTTTATGGTCAACCCGAAATTATGAACCAGATTCATGGCTTTGCCGCACGGAGCTGCAAGGCGGCGTGAAAATCTGTGGATTATCAATACGCCGACTACCGACCGTGGTCCATGGGCCACGCGACAATAGGCGCCAGACATTCGTCTGAGGACGATCAGATCTGCGTTTACAGCGACCCTGGATAACCACCGCCGTCGATCAGGAGGTTCTGCGCGGTGATGAAATCCAGCGTGAGCGGAGCAGAGGAAAGCGACGGTGGCGCCGAACTCGTCGGTGGTTCCGAAACGGCCGGCGGGCACTGCCTCCTTGCGCTCGGCATCGATGACATCGATCGGCACTTTGCGCGCCTCCGCCATCTTGACGCTGGTGCCGCGCAGCCTGTCGGTATCGAACGGTCCCGGCAGGATGCCGTTGATGGTCACGTTCGACTTCGCCGCCTTGCGCGCCAGCACCGTTACCGCGCCGGTTAACCCTAGCCGGGCGCCGTTCGAAAGCTCGAGGCTGGCGATGGGATTCTTGATCGAGGCCGACGTGATGTTGACGATGCGGCCGAAGCCGCGCTCCATCATGCCGTAGACGGTGGCATGGATCAGCGCGATGGGGGTGAGCATGTTGCCCTCCACCGCCTTGCGCCAATCGTCGAGCGAGAAATTCTTGAAGTCGCCCGGCGGCGGCCCGCCGGCATTGTTGATCAGGATGTCGGGGCTGGGGCACGCTTTCAGCAGCGCGGCGCGGCCCTCCTCCGTCGTCACGTCGCAGACCACCGGCGTCACCTTCACGCCGAACGCGGCAAGCTCCTTGGCCGTGGCATTGAGGGCGTCGGCTCCACGCGCGCAGATGGTCAGGTCGACGCCTTCCCGGGCCAGCGCCGTCGCGCATCCCTTGCCGAGGCCCTTCGAGGCCGCGCAGACAATGGCCGTCCTGCCCTTGATGCCGAGATCCATGGAGTCTTTCCTCATCCTGGCGCTGCTGTGCGCCGAACATGCCCGCCCCAGCCGCTGGGATCAAGCCGCCAGCTCGACGCCGCCCTGGCGCCGCGAGACGAAATGCCGGTACGCCAGCGACAGCAGCGTAACCGCAATCGTGACGATGAGCACAGAGGCCAGCGAGTACACGGTTCTGCCGATGATCGATACGGGGAGCGTGCTGCCTTCGATCTGCCATAGCAGGACGGCGACAAGGATCAGCAGAGGAAGGCTGCAGAGCATGCTGGCGCAGGCAAGGCGCCAGGTATTGCCGCGGGTTGCGCGCCACGCCTCGCCAAGCGTCAGCCGCTCTCCAAGCGCGCCGGCCGGCAGCACCAGCGACAGGCGCGGCAGCACGAAGATGCCGATGCCCAGGCCGACGCCAATGCCCGCAAAGATCGGGACAAGCAAGAGCGGCGTGTCCGGACTACCCTCGGGCAACACGGGCGCCACGCCAGCCAGGAATGGGCCGACGGTCACGACGATAAATGCGAGCAAGATCATCGCGTACCACCAGACGACGCGATCCAGCCGCAGGTACACTGCGCCCTGCACGCGTTCCTGCCGGAGCACCAGCCGATGCCAGGCCACGGCGATGGAAGCCAGCGCCGGCACTTCCAGGACGCTGGACAGCATGCTCAGAAGAAAATCACCGATCTGATCACCCTGCGAGCGCGCGTCGAGCCACTCTGCTGCGGCATACACCGGCAGCATGATCAGCAGCCACAGCCAGCTGATGCGGAGCAGCTGGCCGAAATTGCCGAAGACGGTTGCGTAACAGGCGCCGACGGTGCGCCAGAACGGCAGTTTGGGCGGGCTGGTCGTGGAAGGAGGCAACGTCACGGCGGGCCTGCTTGCAATGGGTGGAGCAATGGACCGGGCGCAGGAGACAGCAAAGAGTTGGCCGATCCATGGCGCGCCGAGCACCGGCGAGCCGCCAATTGACAGGCGAACGATTTGCATGGATTTTGGGCGCAAGGGGCTGATCGCGATTGCCCCGTGAGGCGACAGCCCAAACATCGCGTCCTTTACCTCTCTCGTGAGGAGGACGCATCATGCCGTCGACCACCGAAATCACCGTTGCCCAGCTCTCGCGCCTGATCGGGCTGCCCAACTGCGCCTGCCATCATCGACGTACGCACCGACGAGGACTTCGCCGCCGATCCGCGCCTGACCCCAGGCTCGATCCGCCGCGATTTCCGCACCGTCTCGCAATGGGCCGCTGCCTATGCCGGGCGCGATGTGATCGTCACCTGCCAGCGCGGCCTGAAGCTCAGCCAGGGCGCGGCCGCCTGGCTGCGCCACGAAGGCATCGACGCGCAGACGCTGGAAGGCGGGTTCGAGGCCTGGCAGGCCGGCGGCCAGCCGCTGGTCCGCACCGACAAGCTGCCGCCGCGCGACCCGCAGGGCCGCACGGTGTGGGTGACGCGCGCGCGGCCCAAGGTCGATCGCATCGCCTGCCCCTGGCTGATCCGGCGCTTCATCGATCCCGATGCCGTGTTCCTGTTCGTGGCGCCCGCCGAGGTGCCGGCCGTCGCCGAGCGCTTCAACGCCACGCCGTTCGACATCGACGGCGTGTTCTGGAGCCACCGCGGCGACACGTGCACGTTCGACACCATGCTGCGCGAGTTCGGACTGACGTCCGCGCCATTGCAGACGCTCGCCGCGATCGTGCGCGGCGCCGACACGGCCAGGCTCGACCTGACCCCGCAGTCGGCCGGATTGCTGGCGGCGTCGCTCGGCTACTCGCGCATGTTCCGCGACGATCTTCAGCAGCTCGACGCGGCCATGGCACTCTACGACGCCTTCTATCGCTGGTGCCGGGACGCGTCGGAGGAGACGCACAACTGGCCCTCGACCAAGAAATCGGCCTGAGGGGCAGCTAGTGTGATGATCGAGAAATTCGCCAGAGTTCGCGGCTTGGTTCGGAGCGAATTTCTCGATCTGAATCACACTAGAAACTCTATGATTCTAGTGTCCCTTATGATTCCGAAGTTCGCTCGGGATGCTGGCGGCGAGGTATGGCGAACTTCGGAATCGGGACACTAGCCATGCAGGATGCATCCAACCTCGCCACGACCACCCCCGGCGGTACCGAGGCTTCCCCCACCTTCGCCGAGGCGCTGCGCGTGTGGGCCAGGATCGGCGTCCTCTCGTTCGGCGGCCCGGCCGGCCAGATCGCGCTCATGCACCGCGAGCTGGTGGAGGAGCGCAAGTGGATCGATGAGCCGCGCTACCTCAATGCGCTGAATTTCTGCATGCTGCTGCCGGGACCCGAGGCCATGCAGCTTGCCACCTACGTGGGGTGGCGGCTGCACGGCCTGAAGGGCGGGCTCGCCGCCGGCCTGCTGTTCGTGCTGCCGGGCGCACTGGTGGTGCTGGTGCTGTCGATGCTCTATGCCGCGTTCGGCAAGCTGCCGGTGGCGGAAGCGGTGTTCGTCGGCGTCAAGGCTGCGGTGCTGGCCATCGTGGTGGAGGCGCTGCTCAGGATCGCCCGGCGCTCGCTCAAGACCAATGTGGAGTGGCTGATCGGCGGGCCTAGCCTTCGTTGGCATCTATTTCCTGGCCGTACCTTTCCCCATCATCGTGCTGTGCGCCGCGCTGGTTGGCTTTTTCCGCGCGGTGCCTGCTCAGGCTGCACCTCAGCCGGCGCCGGCGAGCAGCGTCAGCCTCGCCCAGACCGCCGCCACCGTTCTCGTGTGGCTCGCCATCTGGGTGCTGCCGCTGCTGGCGCTGGCGGCGATGTTCGGCCAGTCGCATGTCATCACGCAGCTGCCCTGTTTTTCTCCAAGCTGGCGGTGGTCACGTTCGGCGGCGCCTACGCGGTGCTGGCCTACATGGCGCAGGACGTCGTCACCCACTACGGCTGGCTGACGGCCGGAGAGATGCTGGACGGCCTGGGCCTCGCCGAGACGACGCCGGGCCCCCTGATCCTGGTGACGGAGTTCGTGGGCTTCCTGGCGGCGCACCGCCATGGCGGCGGCAATCCCTGGGCGATGGGCGTGCTTGGCGCGGCCGTGACGCTGTGGGCGACCTTCGTGCCGTGCTTCCTGTGGATTTTCGCCGGCGCACCCTACATCGAGCGCCTCAACGCCGAGCCGCGCCTCAAGTCCGCGCTGGCGGCGGTGACGGCGGCGGTGGTGGGCGTGATCCTAAATCTGACGGTGTGGTTCGCCCTGCATGTGCTGTTTGCAACCGTGCGCGAACACAACGTCGGGCCGTTGCGGCTGCAGGTTCCGGAACTCGCCAGCGTATCCTGGCCGGCTCTCCTGCTGTCGGCGCTGGCGGTGGTGCTGCTGTTCGTGCTTCACCGCGGCATCGTCACGACGCTCGGCGCCTGCGCGGCCCTGGCACTCGCCTGGCATCTCGTGGGATGAGAGCTTCGCGGCCGCCTACCCAGGCATCTTGTCGCTGAACAGCACGCCGCCCTTGGCCTTCGACGTCTTGGGCGATTCCACGATCTGCACCATGACGGCCTCCGGGCCGACGTTGAAGTTGCGCACGACCGCGTCGGTGATCTCCTTCACCAGCGCGCGCTTCTGGTCGATGCTGCGCCCTTCGATGGCATAGACGTAGATTTCCGGCATGGCTTGCTCCTCCGTTTCATTGCGCATTGGCGACCCCGAGCACCACGATCGCCTACAGCCAGCCCTTGCGCCGGAAGTAGAGCCACGGCAGCACGGCCACCACCACCATCAGCCCGAGCGCCGCGGGGTAGCCATAGGTCCACTCGAGCTCCGGCATGTGCTTGAAGTTCATGCCGTAGATGGTGCCGACCAGCGTCGGCGGCAGCAACACGACCGCCAGCACCGAGAAAATCTTGATGATGGTGTTCTGCTCGTTGCTGATCATGCCGAGCGTGGCATCGAGCAGGAAGGTGATCTTGGTCGACAGGTAGCCGATGTGATCGGCCAGCGATTGCACGTCGCGATGGGCCGTCTTGATGCGCGCCCGCAACGGCTTGTCGTCGCCCCGCTCGTCCATGACGTGCGCCAGATAGGTGAGCAGGCGGTCGAGCGTGAGCAGGCTTTCGCGCGACCTGGAGGTCAGCTCGCCTTCGCGGCCGATGGTGCGGATATTCACGTCGAAGCGACGCGAGCGCGTGCGTTCTCCGCCTTTGCCGCCGAAGATCATCGTGCGAGAGCTTGTCGACCTCGCCCTGGATGCGCTCGACCCGGTCCGCCTCGCGATCGATGATGGCTTCGAGCAGGCCGACCAAAATCGCTATGCCGGAGATGCAGGGCGCATCCTTTTTCTCCGCGCGGCTGAGGAAGATCTTGAAGGCGCGCGGCTCGGCGTAGCGCACCGTGACCAGGCGGTTGCCGGCAAGAATGAAGGTCACCGGCGTCGCCTTCAGCGTTTCGAGGCCGACGTCGGACTGGTGCAGGACGATCGCCGTCATGACATGCGCGCCGCCCTCCTGGTACACGCGGCTCGATGCCTCGATCTCGGCCATCTCCTCGCGTGTGGGAACGGCGATGCCGAGCGCCTGCTCGACCAGCAGATCCTCGTCCTTGCTGGGCTCGAGCAGGTCGATCCAGACGGTAGCGGGCGTGATGGAAGGCGCGCCGTCGCGCTTGATGAGAACGCCGTCGGCGGCATCGTAGATGGTCAGCATCGCGCGCTCTCCGAATCCTGCCGCCGCTAATGTCATACCGTTCAGCGCCGTGGCAAGCGAAGCCTGCGCCGTGCCAGCGCCCGCTCGCTTGGACCTGCAGCGGCGCCTTCAACTGGAGGTCATTGCGGGCTGCGGCTTCTGGCCGAAATTGCGGAACGAGAAGAGCGCGATGAGGCCGAGCACGGCAAGCACGGCCTGCGCGATCATCATCTTCTCGTCCATGCCGCTGCCGAACAGGCGCCCCACCCAATCGTTGAGCTGCTCGTAGCGCAGGACGGCCACCGCCGCGACGATGACGCCGGAGATCTGGCCGATCAGCTCGCCCTGCTTGCCGAGCCGGCGCAGGAAGTAGAACAGCAGCAGCAGGGCCCAGGGCGCGATCACCAGGCTGAGGCGCAATCTGCGCGCCCGCGTCCGCGCGGCCGAACAGGACGTTGGCGGTCTGCTGGTAGCCGTAGTCCATGGCCGGCCAGAACAGCATGGCGAATGCGCCGATGATCACGCCGCGCTCGAGCTGCGGAACGAATTCGCGGTAGTGCGTATCGATGCGGTCGCGCCACATGGCCAACAAGCAGGCCGATGGCGACCACGATCAGCACGAAGAACACCTTGAGCGGCAGGAACAGCAGAGGCATCGATCTGCGCCGACAGCGAGCGCGTGGCCGGGCTCGCGTGCAGGCGTCCGACCGCCTCGGTGAACTTGGCCTGCACGGCACAGCACGCCGTGCCGTTGAGCCGCGCCTGGGCGGGGAAGCAGTAGCGCTCCTTGGCCATCTCGTCGGGCACTTCGAGCAGCGGGTCGGGCGTGCACGGGCGTGCGAAGCTCGACAGCCCGATGCGGCTTTGCGATTTCTCGCGCACGTCCGCCATCGCCGCCAGGATGGGCACGCGGCGGCTTGCCTGATCGCCCCGGTCTGCCTGCAGACGCAGCCAGGCGTTGCCTCCCAGATCGAGCGCGGAGGCTTGTCGAGAAACTTGGCAAAGCCGATGGCTGCCGCCGCGACTACGACCATGCCGAAGAAGAAGCGCAGCTTGCCGTAGCGCAGGTGGTGCCAGTAGAGGTCCGTGAAGATGACGGACGGAAGATAGAACGCAACCAATGCCAGGATGCCGAGCACCGGGAAGAAGAAGAACAGGTAGCTGTGGGCCGCGAGCAGGGCGAACCAGTCCATGCTGCTGGAACTCGTAGATGAGCAGCGCGCTGGAGGCAATGAACGATGCGCCCAGCAGCACAAATACAATGGCAACGAAAATGCGCGCGCCCGCCATGGTTCCCTCCCTCGTAGCCCTGCCCCGGTCCGATTATCTCCGGTTGCCCGGCGTTAGGCTAGCGCCAGTCCCGCGGCTAGATGACGGCCGCTCTATCTAAGCGGTTCTGGCGGCTGGGAAATGACAAAAAGCAAAGGGGCCGCCAAACTGGCGGCCCCCGTGAGATCGGCGGCGGATGACCCATCCTGCGCCTACGGACCCCATCCCAGAGGTCCGGCGGCTTCCGGGCTCGCTCAGGTCTCGCTGGAGGTTGCTCCAACGTAGGCGCGATCGAGCTTCAGCGTCATCGCCGACATCAAGATCCCACTCGACATTGGATCACCTCCTCTCCGTTGTTGAACCGATTTCAGTCTACCAGCGCACCAATTCGCGGCAAAGCGGCCAGATGCCGCTGCCGCCGGCTGAGTTGCAGCCTCAATTGGAGCGGCCGGCATCCAGATCAAGATTGAGCTCGGAGGCGTCGCCCGGACGCCGGCAGCGGCCGTCGAACTCCGCGCCCTGCTCGATAGCGAGCGACATATGATGGATATCGCCCTCGACCTTGGAGGACGATTGCAGGGCCACGGTCACGCCGCGGATGACGCCGGCGATCTTGCCGCGCACGATCACGCGCTCGGCCGCCACGGTGCCCGTCACCTTGCCCTTCTCGCCGATGATGACCTCGCTGCCGCGCACGTCGCCCTCGACCTCGCCGTCCACCTGCAGGGTACCCTGACTGATGATCTTCAGCCCCTGGCCGATGATCTTCAGATCGTTGCCAATCACGGATTTGGTGGCGTTTTCGGTCGAGACTGGTCTGCGTTGCTGCATATTGAGCCCGACGTTGGAATTGGTGTTTACGGGCTCAAGCGACTTGGGCTCGGCCGTGGCGCTACGCGTGAACATGAGTGCCCCGATGTGGATTGGATTGCGTGAAGGAACGCCAACCGATCATCGGCGCATGGTAGAATTATGTCCACCTGCGAGGCGCAACGCCAGAACTATTTGGTAAAGGAGCGCTGATCGACTTTGCGCTTGCCACGACACAGCCGGTGGAATTCAAGGCGGTCTGCGGCACGCGGAGCTTGCATACACAGCGGAGTTCCCGGCAGAAATTTCGGCCAGAGTGATATCAGAGTAGAATTCATGGGAGGATGGGCATGCGCATCGCGGCAGCAGTTGCGGCTTCATTGGTCGTAGGCATTGCGGGCGCTTCAATGGCCCAGGCTCAAGGCAGCCAGTGCGCCAATCCGAACGCACTGGGCGTCGCCCGCACGGTCGAGATCGACACCACCTCCGGGCCCGGTTTCGGTTTCGAGCAGTACAAGTCGCATGACTTCCTGCTGCTCAAGGAGGTCGTCTTCACGTTCGACGACGGCCCGTGGCCCAACAACACCCGCGCCGTACTGGAGGCGCTCGCCAATCACTGCACGAAGGCGATTTTCTTCCCGATCGGCAAGCACGCCCTGTGTCATCCGGAGATTCTCAAGGAGGTGGCGACCGCGGGCCACACCGTCGGCGGCCACACCTGGTCGCACGCCAATCTCTCCAAGGCCAAAGGTGAAACGGCCGACCGAGGAGATCGAGAAGGGCTTCAGCGCGATCAAGCTCGCCATCGGCGGCAACCCGGCACCATTCTTCCGCTTCCCCTACCTGCAGGATCCGGAAGCCGCGCGAGTCTATCTGGGCAGCCGCAACATTGCGATGTTCTCGCACGACCTCGACAGCTTCGATTTCAAGATGCGCAAGCCCGAGGACGTCGTGAAATCGATCATGGCGAAGCTGGAGAAGAAGGGCAAAGGCATCATCCTGATGCACGACTTCCAGCAGGCGACCGCCAAGGCCATGCCCGAGCTGCTGAGCGAGTTGAAGGCGAAGGGCTACAAGGTCGTGCACATGAAGGCCAAGGCGCCGCTGGCGACGCTGCCCAAGTGGGACGAAGCCGCCAAGGGTGAGATCAAGGGCGCCGTGCCCGGCAGCGATCGGCCGACGTCGAGCGTGGTTCGCACCATCGACGACGCGGGCACCGACCAGCCGGTCGCGGCGAAGAAGTGAGGCAGCTGCCGCGTGCGGCCCGGCCGAGACCGGCCGCCGCGGGTTGCTATTACCAGCGGATGTTCAGGTCGACATAGGGCGCGCGCACGCGCACCTGGCCTCTGTCCGGATCGACCTTGACGTCTGGTGTGCGGGGCCTTCACGCGCACCTTGCCCGTGTCCTTGCCGACGTCGACGCTGGTGCGTCGGCGCATCGACATGGACGTTGCGGCCGGACGCTGTCCGATTGTCGTCGCGGCGGTCTGAGCCGTGCGGACCCTTGTCCACGGCTGCCGCCTTGTCGGCCGGAACTCCGGTCCCTGCTGCACCGTCTGCGGCTTGCCGACCTGGGAGACAGCCACGGAGGCGACGCCGACCACGGCCGCAATGCCGACCACGAGGCTGGTCGAGTATTGCGCTCGGCTTGCGTGATGCTCATGGTGTTATCTCCTTTTTGTCGACGGCACGAACGCATAGGCCAAACGTGGGCGAGGCCCACTGGTTCGGCCAACGCGGCGGCGTGTCGCGGCGCCGGGTTCGTGTGCCAGGGTCGTGTGCTAGGATGTTGAAAAGAAGGGGTATTTGCCGTGACCACCAACCCGACTGAACCCGGTTCGAGTTCGCCTGCAGCCGTGCCAGGGTGGGTCGCGGAGGTATTGCAGTTCTGGTTCCGGGAGATGACCGCGCGAGCAATGGTTCAAGCGGGATGCGCCCTCGATGAGCAAATCCGCGCGCGCTTCCTGTCCCTGCACGACCAAGTATCAGCGATGCCGGATGAGGCGCTCCTCTCCAACCCGCACAACGCTCTGGCGGCGGTCATCGTGCTCGACCAGTTCTCGCGCAACATGTTTCGCGGCAGTCCGCGCGCCTTCGCCAGCGACGCCAAGGCCCTCGCGCTTGCCGAGGCCGCCATCGCCAGGGGCTATCCGGCAGACCTGAGCAAAGACGAGCGGCTGTTCCTCTACCTGCCGTTCGAGCACAGCGAAGACCAACGCAGCGCAGGTCCGCTGCGTCGAGTTGATGTCGGGCCTCGGCGATGCGGAGCTGACGCGCTATGCGCAGGCCCATTGCGACATCATCCAGCGCTTCGGCCGCTTCCCACACCGCAACGACATCCTGGGCCGCACCTCGACGGCGGAGGAGATCGAGTTCCTGAAGCAGCCGGGCAGCTCGTTCTGAACCCCGTCACCGACCCTCGCCCTGAGCCTGTCGAAGGGCGAATAAATCCGGCGCGGGCCGTGCTTCGACAAGCTCAGCACAGGGGCGGCGACTGTCTAGCTGTCTAGCCGTCGAGCTCCCAGCGGCCGTTGTCGAGGCGGCAGGCGACGCCTTCGATCTGGCCGGTGCGTTTGCCCGCGGCCAACACGATCAGGATGTGCCGGCAGATCTTGCCGTCCACGGCCTTGAACGACGACGTCGGCTTGACGACGCCGCTGATGCGCCCGTTGCCGCGCCGCCATACGAAGGTCGCGCCGTCACCGACTTCCGTCAGTGCAATCCGGATCGCCTCCAGGGCCGCAACCTCGTCGCCCTCGTCGAGGTTGGCTTGCAGGTCGGCGAATTTGGGCCGCGCCTCGCGCTTGGGAGCGTCCTGACTAGGGCACGAGCACGAGGGCTTTTCCGACGGCACGGCCTCGGCCGCTTGCGCACTCATCGGGGCCGCCAGCACCAGCGACACCGCACAAGCGGCGACCGCCGTGACAAACAATGCTACACAACGAGCCAAACGCATGAGCTACCCGCGTACAAGAACCGTTCCGCGACATGCGGCAACACCCGCTGCCAGTGTGCCTGGGCATGGTTAAGACGGCGTGAAGCAGCGTTTCGGAAGCAACGCAGATCTCCGAATGGCCAACGACAGCAAGCCCGACTACTACACCGCCCCGCAGGCCGGCGACTTCGCCGAGACGCAGGAGCCCTTCGCCCTGTTCGAGGCGTGGTTCAAGGACGCCGTGGCGCACGAGCCCAACGACGCGAACGCCTTCGCGCTCGCCACCGTCGACGGCAACGGGCTGCCGAACGTGCGCATGGTGCTGCTGAAGGGCCTCGACGAGGCCGCCGCCGATCCGCGCGGTTTCGTGTTCTATACGAACTTCGAGAGCGCCAAGGGCCGCGAGCTGCTCGCCTCCTCCAAAGCCGCCATGTGCTTCCACTGGAAATCCCTGCGCCGGCAGGTGCGCGTGCGCGGGCTGGTCTCCACGGTCTCCGACGCCGAGGCCGACGCCTATTTCGCCTCCCGTCCGCGCGGCAGCCGCATCGGCGCCTGGGCGTCCCAGCAGTCGCGCCCCCTGGAAAGCCGCTTCGCGCTGGAGAAGGCCGTGGCCGGCGTGACCGCCAAATATCCGATCGGCGACATCCCGCGCCCACCCTACTGGTCCGGCTTCCGCATCGCCCCGCTCGAGATGGAGTTCTGGCACGACCGGCCGTTCCGCCTGCACGAGCGGGTCGCCTTCCGCCGCCCGTCACCCGCCGAGCCCTGGTCCCGGACCCGGCTCTATCCCTGAGCTTGCCGGCCCTCCGCATAGCGGGATATCGCTTACTGACATGACCACCATCCCCAACGCCGAGCGCAAGACGCTGATCCTGACGGGGGCCTCCCGCGGCATCGGCCATGCCACGGTGAAGCGCTTCGCCTCCGCCGGCTGGCGCGTCATCACCTGCTCGCGCCACTCCTTCCCGGAGAACTGCCCCTGGGAGATGGGGCCTGAGGATCACATCCAGGTCGACCTCGCCGATGCCGCCGACACCCTGCGCGCCATTGGCGAGATGCGCGAGAGGCTGAAGGCGCAGGGCTCCCGCCTCAATGCGCTGGTCAACAATGCTGCGATCTCGCCCAAGGGCGCGGACGGCGTCCGGCTCGGCGCCATCGAAACGCCGCTCGCCGACTGGAGCCACGTGTTCCAGGTCAACTTCTTCGCGCCCATCATGCTGGCGCGCGGCCTGATCGAGGAGCTGGAGCGGGCCAAGGGCGCGGTGGTGAACGTCACCTCCATCGCCGGCGGCCGCGTGCACCCCTTCGCCGGCGCCGCGTACGCCACCTCCAAGGCGGCACTCGCCGGCCTCACCCGCGAGATGGCGGCGGACTTCGGCCCGCGCGGCATCCGCGTCAATTCCATATCTCCTGGCGAGATCGACACCTCGATCCTCTCCCCCGGCACCGAGAAGATCGTGCAAGAGCAGATCCCGCTCAGGCGGCTCGGCGAGCCCGAGGAGGTGGCCAAGGCCATCTATTTCCTCTGCACCGACCAGTCGAGCTACGTGAACGGCGCCGAGCTGCACATCAACGGCGGCCAGCACGTCTGACGCAGGCCGCCCGGCCGGGGTCGAGGAAGCAACATCCCCTTCCCTTGCGGCCCTGGCCAGCCGAGGCTATAAGGCGCTCTCGCTGGCGGCACCCTGCCGCACGGCGGGCTTTTTTTATCATCGGTCGGGCGGAGCGTAGCGCAGCCTGGTAGCGCACTTGCTTCGGGAGCAAGGGGTCGGGAGTTCGAATCTCCCCGCTCCGACCAACACTTGGTTCGCCCACCGCCGCCCAACGCGGGGAGGCACTGATTGTGGGACTAAAGCCCACTGTCAGCAGCGTTAGCAAATAGCAGGCGGGATGATTTGTGGCGGACCATCCAAGGATGGCCCGCCCTACGATGCCTAGCTGACGATCCTGAGCAATCCGTCGACAGCTGTCTGAATTAAGCCGGGCTTTGCGAGGAGCAGGACGCTACCGACGCCCAAGGCAACGACGGAGAGGGCGACCATGAGGGCGTTCGTACGCGCCCGCGTTCTGGAACCTTCGCTGGCGATGCCGGCTTCAGTTTTCTGGAAAAGACCGACCAGCTTCCGGTCAAGTGCATCGACCTGATCTCTCATCTTGGCCATTTCATCACACAGGGCCCGGTCACGGCCTCTGATCAAGCCGACCAGCAATGTATCGAGTTCGGCTGAAGTCTGGGGCAGGGCAGCGCTTGATTGCTCGACCGGCCTAGCGGCGGGGCGATCCAACTCAACAAGGGGATGTGACATACAAACCTCCTGGGTTACTAGGCTTGAGGGATTACTGTTCCCTCGAGAGACCGACGGAGGCTTTGCGGGGCAAACCGGGCGCACCAAAAATTTTTTTGCGGGCTCCCGGAATTCGGTTTCGCGTGCCGTCATGGGCGTAATGTTGGCAGCCATGGAAATTCAACCACACGATCGGGCCGCGCGGGTGGTCGGTGGCTAAACGGGTCCCAGCTGCACAATTTTCGCCCGCCCGTCACGCCAGAGAGGATGATCGCGTTCGAGGCCGCCAACCTGGCGCAAAAAGCGCTTGAACTCGTGAAAGCGCTCGTGTCGGAGAACCGTTGTTCATCTTGTTGATTTGCGGCCACCATAGGAGCCGCATGCTAAGTTTGGGTGGTTTTTCAACCTTCGCAGGCGTGTTGTTTGGCGACGTGGATTGCGCGCTCTCGGTGATCTCTTTTTGGCGGGCCGAGAGTTCGCGCTTGCGTTGCCTGCCTAGCATTGCGATCGCGGCAAGACGCGCTCCAAGCAATGCTGCTTCCTTGGCGGTATGCTCGGATGCCTTTAGGGCGCTGAAGGCCTTATAGGTGGCGGGCGCGAGAGCTGAAGCGAGTGTCGTTAACTCGCGCAGCTCATCGGAATCAGCCGGCATTGCTCCGCGAGCAAGTTCTTCCAAGTATCTATCGATTAGGCCGAGCGTGGACGAGAGCTCAAAGCCGCGAAGTTTTTCGTTCTTTTGCCTCCTCTCCGTTGCGAGGTCGACCGCGATCCTCATCGCGTCGGCTACAAGGGGAAAGTCATGTACGGCGACGGCATACCGTGGCACGTCCCAGGTCTTCATTTCATAGGAACATGAGAGACGAGCCTGTGGATGTTGTCGGAGGATGTTACCGCGTGAATACTTGTTCCAGTTGTCTTCGTAGTAGCCCAGTTGCTTCGGGCGGCGGTTTGCTTGCTCAAGGTGATATTCGGCCTCGTGGACCATCTCGGGCAGGCTCGCCTCGAACTCGATGAGGCCGGGCAGCCTGTTTGGGCTTATGTACGGCGCGCAGGCAGCGGCAGCTCGCCCATGCGCGAGGGCACGTTTGATAGGATCTTCGATGATATATTTCTTCCTTGCCTGATCAGTGAGGAAATAGCGGCCGAAAATAGAGAGTAGAAGGCCGTCATCGTGCAGTTGTTGCAACCAGTCGCCTATCTCAGCTCCACCAAGTGCGTCTTCCGTCACGACGGTACTTGCCATGTTCTGTGTGAACTCGTGGCGGAATTGACCGAGTTGCTCCAGACCGACGCGTTGCTGCGTCGTAGGCTCCCTTCGCGGGTCTGGAAAGTATCTGTCCAGCGGGGAGTTGCTGATCAGGAGAATGCGAGTTGAGCCAAGAGCATCTTGCCAGGGCTTGGTGTTGTTGAAGGCCCTGACGTGCTTGGCCAGTTCGGTCCGAACAGAATGTCGAAGGCCACGTGGACTTCCTCAGAGAACCGGAAGGCTTCTCTTATGGTTTCATCTGGAACCGCTGGCGGCTTGATGAAGACGAGCACGTCGGGCGGGCTGTGCGCCGGGTGCTTTTCGGTCGGTCCGGGTTGGTTGAGCGCCCCTGCGAGAACTTTCGCTCGCCATATTGATCGCCATCACGGCGGGGATATAGCCTCGTAATGGATGCGTGTCCGACGTGTGACCTCGATGACGCTAGCGCGCCCTTGCAGAACCCACCTCGTCACCGCGACCAACAACCGGCGGCTGATCCCACCATGAAGCTCATCCACATCACAGACACCCATTTGGTCGCGCCGGGCATGAAGCTCTACGGGCTCGACCCGCGGGCGCGGCTCGATGCGGCCATCGCCGACATCAACCGGCATCATGCCGACGCGGAGCTTGTGGTCGTCACGGGCGATCTGACCAATTGGGGCGAGGTGGAAGCCTACTCACGCCTCAGTGCGCAAGAAGGGCACGCCGAGCACCGCCTATATTCTCTTGAATCACGAGGCGTCGACAACTACGGCTGCTCATTCCAGACCTGCGTCGGTCCGTGGATTAGCGAGGGAGGCTCGCCTCCCTCGCTTGCTCACCTGCCTGCTCAACGTTGGACTTGTTTCGAGCGGCTCTTCTGATTCGAGGCGCGTGTGAGCTTCGGCAGCGGCTTCACCTCGAGCTTGCGGCAGTTCGGCGGCTTACCGACCATTCCCGTCGGGCACTTCTCGGGAACGAGCCGCTTGCAGTTGGGCGGGGTCCCGATCATGCCCTTTGGGCACTTGGGTGGCTCCGGCCGCTTGCAGTTCGGCCACCTGCCTGTGGTGCCTTCGGGGCATTTCTTCGGCTCCTCGACCTTGCGGCAATTGGGCCATTTGCCGGTCATGCCTTCCGGGCATCGCTTGGGCTCCTCCACCTTACGGCAGTTGGGCCACTTGCCGGTTGTGCCTTCGGGGCACTGTTTGGGCTCTTCCACCTTGCGGCAGTTGGGCCACTTGCCGGTCGTGCCTTCGGGGCACTGCTTGGGCTGCTTCGACCTCGCGGCAGTTGGGCCACTTGCCAGTCGTACCCTCCGGGCACTCCTTGCGCGGCGGCTCGGCACAGCTCCGACCGGTCCAAACCTCGCCGACAGGGCAGCAATGGCCCTGATGAGCCATGCCATCCGGGAAGCCCGGCAGCGTCACCAATCCCGGCCCGCGCGAGCAGCGGCGCCGGTCCACCGGAAGCCGGGCGGGCAGACCTGCGAGACCGGCGACGCGGTGGGAACCGGGCCGGAGATCATAGTCCGCGTGGGCCTGGTCAACGGCGGCCTGGACGTCCTGCGGTGCTCCCGCCGGGCTTATGATGCGCGCCCAGTTGTTGAGCTTGCAGTTCAGCGTGCGGGCAACATTGTCGTCGCCTGACACGTGTGCATTGACGACCAGGATGTCGTTGTTGTCGTTGGGCTTCAGGACGACGTTGCCATTGGTTTGGCAGGTCTTGGTGGCGTTGTTGCACGACCACGGGCCGATTGCGCCGTCCAGGTTGAGAGTGACGCCGCCGGGCGGAAGCAGGTCGACGACCTTTACCGGACCATTGAAGGTGCCGGGGCCGGTGTTGTACACCGCGATCCGGAACCTCCTGCACCAGGTCGCATTGCCGACCAGCGGGCAGTCGGGATTGATTCCACCGCCGTAGGTCGTCTTCTGCAGCGCGAGGTTGGTCACGCCATTGCAGAACTCCTCCGGCACGAACGCCACCGCGCCGGCCTTGTCGTCGGCAGGGTTGGTGTTTTCAGGCCCGCCCGCCACGTGGGTGATCTCCACAATGTTGGGAAGCCGGCAGCTTCTCTGGATCACGTCGGCGTCGGAGAACGTCACGTTCAGCTTCAGTGTGACGTGCTGCGTCGGCTGCAGGGTGAGGTTGACCAGCGACTTGCAGATCGCGCCCGCCACCGCCGGTGCCCTGGCAGTTCCAGCCGAGGTTCCAGCTGGCGGTGACAGGCTCCGCCGGCAGGGTTTCCTTCAGCTCGATCCAATCCTTGTAGACGCCGGGGCCGGTGTTCTCGACGGTAATGTCGTAGCCACACTTCCAGCCCTGGGCCACCTTCGTGCACACCTGCGGATTGGCGACCTTGGTGACCTTCAGGTTGGCGGGTTGCGGCTGATCGCAGATGTCCGCCGGGACGGTCGCCAGCACCGAGGCGTGCTCGTCGCCAGCGTCCGTGTTCTTGTTGCCGACCGGCGCGTAGGTGATGTGCACGCGGTTGCGCACCTTGCAGTCCATCTGCTTGGCGACGTTGACCGGCATGTCGACCCGCGCAACCACCAGCACGCTCTGGCCGGAGTTGAGCGACACCGGCGCGGTCGTCGTGCAGGTGTAGGTCGGCGGCCCGCCGGGGCAGGCGTCGAACTTGGCGCTCGAGAAGGTGGCCGTCGTGCCAGGCGGCACCTGGTCGGTGAACTTGATGTTGTCGTTGTACACGCCGGGGCCGGTGTTGCGGACCCTGACGTGATACCCGCAACGGATCTTGTCGCCGGCGATCTTGAAGCAGCCAAGCGGAAGCTTCGTGATCTTCAGGTTGGTCTTTTCGACCTGCGGATCGCAGAGCTCGGCCGGCACGTTGGCGATCGCGACGGCGTTGTCGTCGCCCGGGTTGGTGTTGTGGTCGCTGCCGCCCGGTGCGTGCGTGATGCTCGCGGTGTTGTGCACCTTGCAGTTCATCGCCTTGGCCTGCGCCTGCGTAATGTCGAGACGCACCACCAGAAGGGCGTTCTGGCCCGGGCTCAGGGAGACCGGATTGCTGGTGCAGGCGTAAGGATTGCCGCCCGCACAGTTCCAGCCGAGCGGCGCAGGGCCCGAGAAGATGGGCGTCGCGCCGGCGGGAATTGTCTCGCTGACGGTGATTGTGTCGTTGTAGTCGCCGGGGCCCATATTCCAGACGCGGACGTGGTAGCCGCAGCGGATCTTGTTGCCGACCGTCTTGAAGCACGACAGCGGCTGCTTGGTGATCCGCAGGTTGTTCTTCTCCTTCGGCGGGTCCTTGCAGAGGTGGGCCGGCAGGTGCGCCGTGGCCGTATCATCGTCGTCGCTCGGGTCGGTATTCTGCTCGCTGGGTGAAGAGGCGTGTAGGATCAGAGCCCGGTTCCTGACCTTGCAGTCGAGCTGCTTGGCAAGGTTGTTGGGAACGTCCACGCGCACCGGAATGCTCACCTGCTCCCACGGTAGGAGATGCACCGGCGCCAACGTCGTGCAGGTATGATTGGGCGGCCCGCCCGGGAAGGCGTCGAACTTCGGGCTCGAGAAGATCGCCGTCGTCCCGGCCGGGATCATGTCCCGGACCTGGATATGGTCATGGTAGAGGCCAGGGCCGGTGTTGGTGACCTTGATGCTGAAGCCGCAGCGGTGCTTGCCGCCACCGATCGGCCAGCAGGCGATCGCCTTCTTCTCCAGCCGGAGATTGGTCGCAAGCGTACCGGTCGGGGGGAGCCAAAAGCCTGGCCACTCGCCATCCGGCCAAAAGCCTGGCGTCAGCTGACCGAGGCCGATAGAGCTGTGGCAAGGCTGCCAGATCTCGACATCGCCGACGTGACCGGCCTTCTCGCCGTCGCCAAACTGGCCGTCGTAGTCGACGAAATAGCTGGCAAGCGGCGGCTCGTTCTTCGGCCGCACCAGGGATACGTCGTTGCCTTGCAGGCCGTGCACGTCGAGCGGGCCTTCGTCGCCGAGCTGGCCGGCGTAGGACGGGCGTTGCGCAGGTTGTCTCCGGTCGACCAGAGCGGCGGTTGCACGCGCCGCGGCGGATCGAGCCGCTCTCGTCATACCCGTAACCGAGCGCCACTCCGCCCGAGCCGTTGCGGAAGTCGGGTGGCAGGCCAATGGCGTATTGCTCGGCGATCGTACCCAATCGGACAGAGATGCGGCCGGCTGCGCGCTGGTAGCGCAGCACCGACGAGCGCAGCGGTTCGGCAAATACGGAATAGTCATAGCTGCCGCGCTGGGCTCCGCGCTGGGCCAGGTAATGCGGCCCTCGCCGTCGAACGCCATCTTCGTGATGGCGCTGTCGATCGGCGCGTTCGCGACCTGCACCTCCAGGCGCGCGTCGCCGGCGAAACGGCCATCCGTGCCGATGCCGATCGACCAGATCTCGTCTGCAACGGCGTAGTAGAGGCGGCCGAGCAGGATGGCCATGCCTGATACGCGGCGCTCGGGCTGCGCGAAGCCCCAGGTGTCGGGTTCCTCCACGTCGAAGGCGGAGTCCTTGATGTCGATGCGTCGCCCGTCATCGGCAATCGCATCGAGCCCCGCGCCGGCGCGCCCCGCCGTGCCGTGGTCGAAGCTCTCGATCACCGCACCGCTGGCGTCCAGACGGTGGATCAAGCCGCTGTCGAGGTCCGACACGAGGAATTGCCGAGTGGCTCTGTCGAATACGATGGCGCCGAGGCCGGCGCCGCTGTTGGCGGGGATGGTCGCGAACAGGGCGACTGCGCCGGTCCGACCGTCGATACGATAGATGCTGCCGGGCCCGCCGCTCTTGTCGGTGCCGAACTGGCCGGCCATCCACCGCGCGTCGGGTTGTCCCTTCTTCAAGCGATCCGGACGGCCGTCGCCGTTGGCATCGGGGCCGACGATGTTGAGGCCGAACGCCGAGGTCTGGCCGACGTAGATGTTCGGCGGCAGGGCGTCGTCGAGGGCGATGGCAAATACCTGTCCTGCGTCACGCGCGCGCAGCTTGAAGGGCGTCTGCGCGGAAATGATCTGACCGTGCGCCGGTGCGCCGGTCGCGCCGAGATGGAGGATCTGTGCGGAGGGGCCGTCGAGGTCGATGTGGAACATGTCGAGCGGGTCGGCGCCCGGCGCGATCGGCGCGTCAGGTGCCTTGATGCCGGCAAAGCCCGTGACGACGGCGTCGCCGGGCGAAAAAATGCCTTGCCCCTGCGCCCTGGCGCCAGTGGCCTGCAGCATCATGAGGCAAAGCGCGAGCAGGACTACCGCGGCCAGAAGCGCACACTCGTTGAGACGCGCTGGCGCTGTCGCCAGCATGGCCTTGCGCCGGCCCGATGTTCGCTCCCGGCACCGGACACCGACCGCGATTCTATTTTCTTCCAAGGGGTTCGGCTCGTATTGGCCAACGCTGTGCTTCTGCATGACGACCTCCTGCCCATGCGCGCATCGCAAATTCGCGGGCGCGCTTGCAGTGTTCGTCGCGGCAGAAGGCGAATTGGTTCAAACCGAAGGCGGAGCCCGTTCAAGCCGCGACGAGACGAAGGCGCTGCGCGCGGCCATCCGCTGGTATCAGCTGAACACGGGCCATTGTCGGCTATTCCGACTCAGCGGGTACCTCGACCTCGAGTCCGACACCCTGCATACGCGCGGTTCGCAGGCCAAGCGCAGCCGCAAGCGCCAGCCACCGGCCAAGATCCACGACCGGCTCCTGTCTACTTTGCTGCGCTGGAAGCGCCTGGACGACGCGATCAGGTGCCCGCACGTCATCCACGTGGAGGGCCGGTCGCCCACAACACTGTGGCGCACGAGGCTGGATCGACCAGCAAGGACGCCCCGCACATCGTGCGCCACACGTCGGCGACCTAGCAGATGTAGGCCGGTACCGATGTCTACGAGGCGGCTGGATATCTCGGCATGACCCGGAGATGCTTTGGAACGAATACGGCCACCATCATCCAGACCTTCAGAACGGTGCCGCCAGCGCCATGCCGAAGCGGAAAAACAAAACGTGACCGCGCGCCAGTTACGCACCAGAAGCCCCCGCAAGAGGATGCAACGAAGTAGAAGCGCTGGAGCGCGCTTTCGTTGATTTTGCTAGAGATTTCTCGCCGGTGCCTCAATTTTGGAGCAAGGGGTCGGGAGTTCGAATCTCCCCGCTCGGACCAACACTCGACGAATTCCTCGCTCTCTGAAAGGATCGGCCGCCGGCGTCTCGCCGAGCCGCGCGTCGCAGCGCGCCCCATCAGCGATCCGAGGTTTCATGCCGAGCACCTCCAGCACGCCCTACCCCAAGCTTCGCTTCGCGGCGGTTGGGCTCGACCACCGGCACATCTACGACCAGGTGAAGAGCCTGCTCGACATCGGCGCCGAGTGCGTCGGCTTCTGGACGCATGACGACGTGGTGCCGTTGCAGGGCTTCATCGAGCGCTTCCCGCACATCCCGCGCGTGGCCGACCGGCGCCGGCTCCTCGAAGATCCGTCCATCCACCTCATCACCTGTGCCGCCATACCCTGCGAGCGGGCGGACCTCGCCATCGAGGCGATGCGGGCCGGCAAGGACTTCATGGTCGACAAGCCGGGGGTGACGACCTTCGAGCAGCTGGCAGCCGTCAAGCAGGTGCAGGCGGAAACGGGCCGCATATTCTCCGTGGATTTCACCGAGCGCTTCGAGGTCAAGGCGACGACGCGCGCTGCCGAACTCGTCAAGGCCGGCGCCATCGGCCGCGTGGTTCACACCTGCGCGCTCGGGCCACACCGGCTGAACCGTCATCTGCGGCCCGAGTGGTTTTTCCGCCGCGAGGCCTACGGCGGCATCCTGGTCGATATCGGCTCGCACCAGTTCGACCAGTTCCTGTTCTTCACCGGCTCGAGGGACGCGCGCATCGTCGCCGCGCGCGCCGTCAACGTCGCCCACCCCGATGATCCCGGGCTCGACGACCTGGGCGAGGTCATGCTCGAAACCGATACCGCATCGGGCTATTTCCGCGTCGACTGGTTCACCCCGGACGGGCTCAACACCTGGGGCGACGGCCGCTGCGTCATCGTCGGCACGGAAGGCACCATCGAGATGCGCAAGTACGTCGACATCGCGGGCCGGCCCGGCATCAACCACCTGTTCCTGGTCGACAACAAGGGCACGCGCTACGTCGACTGCTCCGACGCCGAGCTGCCCTACTACACCGACCTGCGCAAGGACATCTTCGAGCGCACCGAGACCGCCATGGAGCAACGCCACTGCTTCAAGGTGTGCGAGCTGGCGCTGCAGGCGCAGGCCATGGCTCGGCGCGGCTCTGCCGGGTAGGCGCTTGTGGACCAGTCATGATATCGACCGGTCTGCCGTGCTACCAGCCTGAGCCCAAGCATCACCACCAACGAGATGGCAAATGCCTGCCACCGGCATGACCGTTCGCGCGCTGCAAGTCGGAGAAGGCCTCGACATCAAGGGGCTCGAGCGCGAGGACGCGTTTTCGAACAACCCGCTGGCGTTCCGCACCTCGGGCGGCGGCATGGCGATGCTGTTCAAGACGGGCGCCATCGTGTTTGCCGATATGACGCCGGTGGAGGAGGAGAAGCTGCTGCAGGACCTGGCGCCGCGCATCGCCGGACCGCTGGAGCTGCGTGAGATCGAAACCGCGCACGTCATCGTCAAGCCGAACGAAGACGAGCTGATGAGCAGCTCGGGGTCCATCCATCTCAAGAGCGCCGACCCGACGCGGCTGCTGCTGGTCGGCGAGGCTCTGGCCGTCTCCGTCGCGCTCGCCTACGACGAACGCCGCATCGCCAAGGCGTTCGAGCGCATCGAGCCGGTCGCGGCCAGCCTGATCAAGCGGCGGCTCCCGCCCGGGCCGCAATCGGCGATGCTGGAACAGATCGGCGAGGCGCTGCTCGTGCAGCAGCGGCTGGCGGGCAGGGTCGACCTCGACGAGAAGCCCGACGTGCTATGGGATCATCCGGAGCTGGAGCGCTTCTGGGCCAAGCTGGTCGACGAGTACGATCTGCCGGCGCGCTCTCGCGCCATCGAGCGCAAGCTCATCGTTATCCGCGAGAGCGCCGATACCATCACCGACCTCATTTCCACCCGCACCAGCCATCGCCTCGAGTGGTACATCATCCTGCTGATCGCCATCGAGATCGGGCTTGGCCTGTACGACCGGTTCCTCAAGTAGCCGCACTGCGCCGTGGGCGGCCGCTCTGCATCTATCCTCCGTCCGCCGGCACGGGCCGCAGGGTCTCGATGGCCTCGGCGGGAAGATCCACGATCACCGCGCCGCGCAGGACCGTGAAATCGTCCTTGGACAAGGCGAGCACGCGTTCGCCAAAGCCGAGGAAGGCGCCGGTCTTGATGCGGAGCGCGTCGATCTCGCCGTCGTCGCTCACCGAAACGTCCACCACCTTGCCTACTTCATGGCCGTCGGAGGCGTACACCGGAGCCCCCATGGTCTCCTGCACCATCTCATCGATCGTCACGGCGTGCGACAGGGATGGCTGCGCGAGGAGCAGACCAGCAGCTAGCAATCCGGCAAACGCGAACTTCGATTTGGCTGACATGGCACCGTTCCCTTACGCCTCAACTTGAAAGTCTTAATGCAGACCTTCTGGAGAGGTTCCCCCTGCGAGTTGCATGGCTGGACGTCATCGCGTGCAGTCGCCAGAGGAACGCGCGTGCGAGCGGTGGCATCGTCAGCGGAACCTTGGCCATGGCTTGCAAGTTGAGTGGACGGCGCAGGACCGGACCCCGATGGCAGTTCTCGACGCTCAACGCGACAACACCACCTCGCTCGGCGTCATCGTCGAAACGGACGTGCCCGCGCGCCTCGATCGGCTGCCGTGGGGACGGTTCCACACGCTGGTGGTGGCCGCACTCGGCATCACCTGGATCCTCGACGGCCTCGAGGTGACGCTGGTCGGCGCGGTGGCGGGCGCGCTCAAGCAGAGCCCGGTGCTGCAGCTGAGCAGTACCGACATCGGCCTCGCCGCCAGCGCCTATCTGGCAGGCGCGGTGCTGGGCGCACTATTCTTCGGCTGGCTGACCGACCGCATCGGCCGCAAGAAGCTGTTTTTCGCCACCCTGACGGTCTACCTGATCGCCACCGCGGCGACGGCGTTCTCGTGGAATTTCTGGAGCTTCATCGCGTTCCGCTTCCTGACCGGGGCCGGCATCGGCGGCGAGTACGCGGCGATCAACTCGACCATCCAGGAGCTGATCCCGGCCCGCGTGCGCGGCTGGACCGATCTCGTCATCAACGGCAGCTTCTGGCTGGGCGCCGCCATCGGCGCCGTGGCGTCGATTGCCCTGCTCGATCCGGCATTCCTGCCCGTCGATGTCGGCTGGCGCGCGGCGTTTGCGATCGGGGCGCTGCTCAGCACCGTCATCTTCGTGATGCGCATGTGGATCCCGGAAAGCCCGCGCTGGCTGGTCACGCACGGCCGCGCCGCGGAAGCGGAGGCGATCGTGGCCGGCATCGAGGACAGCCTGCGCCGGCAGGGACACGTGCTGAGCGCCGGGCCGTTCCCGCGCATTCGCCTGCGCATGCGCTCGCATACGCCATTGCGGGAAGTCGCGGCCGTGCTCTTCACGACTGAGCGGCAGCGCTCGCTGGTCGGCTTGAGCCTGATGGCGGCGCAGGCGTTTTTCTACAACGCCATTTTCTTCACGTATGCGCTGATCCTGACCGACTTCTACGCCGTGCCGGCCGATCATGTCGGCTGGTACATCCTCCCCTTCGCGGCCGGCAATTTCCTCGGGCCGCTGCTGCTCGGGCGGCTGTTCGACACCTGGGGCCGCCGCCCGATGATCGCCATCACCTATTCGATATCGGGCCTGCTGCTGGCCGGCATCGGCTTCCTGTTTGCGCAGGATGTCGTCTCCGTGCGCACGCTGACCGTTGGGCTGGTCGGTGACGTTTTTCTTCGCCTCGGCGGCGGCGAGTTCGGCCTACCTCACCGTCAGCGAGACGTTTCCGCTGGAGATGCGGGCGCTGGCGATCGCCGTCTTCTACGCGGTCGGCACGGGCGTGGGCGGCGTGATCGGACCCTGGCTGATGGGCGCGCTGATCGAGACCGGATCGCGGCCCGGCGTGTTCGCGGGCTACCTGCTCGGCGCTGTCCTGATGCTGGCCGCGGCCGGCGTCATGCTGCGCTGGGGCATCGCCGCCGAGCGCAAGCCGCTGGAGGAGGTGTCCCGCCCGCTAGCCGCGGCAGACTAGTTCGGGTTAACCCTGTGCAATACTTGCCTGATTCTGGACAAACAACGCTGATAGGCGCGACTGTGGCGTGGACGTTGCTTTGCGTCGAGCGACGACTTTGCCACTCATAATCGGGGGAACACCATGGCCATCATCAGCCGTCGCGAGGCACTCTCGCTCTCGCTGCTTTCAACCCTTGCAGTCGCCGGATCGGCGCTGCCGGCCCAAGCCAAATCCGGTGCGCAGATCGACGGCGAGGTGCGGGAGACGCTGCATCAGTTCGACCTGCAGATCAGGGGCTCGCGCGAGCTGCTGGCGAAGTCGGCCGCGGTGCTGGTGTTCCCGTCGGTGATCAAGGCCGGCGTCGGCATCGGCGGCGAGTACGGCGAGGGCGCGCTGCTGGTGCGCGGCAGGACGGCCGCCTACTACAACACCGTGTCTGCTTCGGTCGGATTCCAGCTCGGCGCGCAGGCGCGTTCTGTCATCATCGTATTCATGACCGAGGATGCGCTGTCGAGCTTCCGCCGCGTCAATGGCTGGAAGATCGGCGTCGACGGGTCGGTGGCGCTGATCACCGTCGGCGTCGGCGGCTCGATCGACACCAGCAAGATCGTCAACCCGATCGTCGGCTTCATCTTCGACAACAAGGGGCTGATGTACAATCTCACCCTCGAGGGCTCGAAGATCAGCCGCATCTCGCGCTGACCGCGAGGCTACGATCGGGGTCATTGCCGGGCTTGCCCGCCAGCAGTGCTTTCAGCTTGGCGAGCTGCTCGGCCTCGGGCTCCTGGAAGTTCAAGGTCGCCGCCAGGCGGTTGTCGGCGTCCATCAGGTAGACGTGGGCCGAATGCACGATGGTGATGCTGCCGTTGCTTTCGGTGAACTTGTCATAGTGCGCGTTCCAGCCCTTGGCGGCCTCGGCGATCTGCGCTTCGCTGCCGGTCAGCCCGATGATGCGCGCATCGAATGAGGCGAGATACGCGCGCAACATGTCGGGCGTATCGCGTTCGAAATCGACACTGACGAACACCACGCTGAGCCTGTCGGCGTCCGCACCCAGCGCCGCCAGGTGGTTGCTCATCTCGACCAGCGTGGTCGGACAGATGTCCGGGCAGTGCGTGAAGCCGAAGAAGATGGCGTAGGGCCGGCCGGCCAGAGCCGTGCTGGTGAACGGCTTGCCGGTGTGATCGGTCAGCTCGAACGAGCCCCCGGTGCTGCCGATCTTCTGCGCCTGCGCAGCCAGTGCCGCGACCACAAGCGCGGCGATGAAGGCCAGGGCGCGCAAGCGCGGCAACGATGTCGGCATCCGAAGCCCTGCGGCAGCTGCACTCGACAGAGCTACTCTAGCCGATTTGCCCTGCCGAGCCAGCCGTCATCCCGGATACGCGCCCCGCGCGCGATCCGAGATGACGGATGGAAGACTCGCCGCTACTTGGCGAGATAGTTGCGGTGCACCCACTTGCCGTCCGCCTGGCGCGCCTCGTTGTAGAGGGCGCCGGCCGCATCGCGCGTCTCGACCCGCGCACCGGCCGCCACCGCGCGTTCCTGCTTGGTACCCTTCTCCGCCTCGGCGAGGAACTCCGTGGCCGCGGCAGGCTTCGGCGCCTCGGGTGCGGCCGCCTCGCGCTTCTCGCCGATCGCCTCGGTGACCGTGGCCGCCAGCTGCTTCGACCACATCTTCCGGAACAGGCCGTTCGACGGGTACAGGTTGGCGCTGCTCATCTTGCCGTTGATGGCGACCACGTAGCCGACCACGTCCCCTTCCTTGAGGCCCGCGGCTTCGAGCGCCGTGACGTAGGCGGTGCGCGCCTCCTTCAGCTTCTCATGCTCGAGCGTGAGCTGCAGGCTCGTTGCCGACTGCGGCGCATTGAGCTCCGCGTTGAGGCCGCTCGACAGCTTGCCCTGCACGGAGGCAACCGAATCCCAGACCTTGCGCTGCTTCTCGGCGACGTCGTTGCCGCGCTGCGTTCGGCCCGCCATCTGCTGACGGCCGGTTTCGGCATTCTGCACCGGCTCCGCCGCTTTGGCCGGGTCGGATGGGGTGACCATGGCCAGCAGCCCGGCGCGCGAGGGCATCGCCTCGTGCGCACTCGAGAACTTGAACTGATCCTCCTTGCCGCGCGCCGACCAGCGGCCCTGCTCGACGCAGAACGAGGCGATCGGCACGCGCCCGGATTTCGGCGGCAGCACGAAGCTCACGGTCAGCACGCGGTCCTGCTTGCCGCCCTTGACGATGTCGCCGGCCTGGATGAACACCTCTTCGCTGCCGGTGTTCTCGATCTGCAGCTCGTTGACCTGGCCGGTCTCGACGACCTGCACGCTACTCTTGGCCAGCGCCTCCTGCAGCGTGAGCGGGATCGCGCCGCCGGCGCTGACGCCGTGCACGAAGTAGACGGCGAGATTTTCATGCACGTGCGGCCCGGAGATCCGCATGCCCTGGTCGGCGGCGGCGGGCTTTGTGAAGCCGAACGCGCTGACTGCGGCCAACAGGAGAGGAGCAAACGTCCAGATGCGCATAAGCTTTCCTTTCCACGTAACGATTCGGGGAAACAATGGCTTATGCTTTAGTGGAGATTTGCGGCCGGGCTTCGTTGCTGCAACGGCGAAGGCGCGCCGCCTTCAGGGCATTGTGACGGCGCTTTAGCTCAGCGGCGAGATTTCGATTTTGTAATGTGGCGCTTAGACTTGCGGCCCGTCGAGCCGAAGCCGCCCGCGCCTCGGCTCGGTCGCCGTGGTTGCATCGACCTCGACGAGCGTCGCCTGCTCCACGCGCTGGATGACCAGCTGGGCGATGCGCTCGCCGCGTCGGATGTCGAACGGGGCATCGCCGAGGTTGGCGAGCAGAACCATCACCTCGCCGCGATAGTCGCTGTCGATGGTGCCGGGGCTGTTCAGCACGGTGATGCCGTGCCGCAAGGCGAGGCCCGAGCGCGGCCGCACCTGCGCCTTCCGTTCCTGCCGGCAGCTCCAGGATCAAGCCGGTCGGAACGAGAGCGCGGGCGCCGGGCGCGAGCCGCATCGGCTTGCGCGCCGGCACGGCCGCCAGCAGGTCCATACCGGCAGCACCCGGCGATTGATAGGCGGGCAGATCGAGCCCCTTGGCGTGCGCGAGACGCACGACCTTCACCTTGATGGTCGGCTTGGCGGCGGCGCGCTTCATGCCGGCGCAGCCGCTACGTCGGCGAAGTGGCTCGCCACGCGCGCCATCAGCCGGCGCGCCACCTCGGACTTGTCGAGCTCGGGCCAGCTCTCGACGCCGTCCTCCGAGATGACATGCACCGCGTTGCGATCGCCGCCCATGATGCCCGTCTCGGGCGAAACGTCGTTGGCAACGATCCAGTCGGCGCCCTTGGCCTTGCGCTTCTTCTTGGCGAACTCGATGACGTTCTGCGTCTCGGCCGCGAAGCCGATTACCAGCTGCGGCCTACGACTGGCCTTCTCGCTCGCGATCGTCTTGAGGATGTCGGGGTTCTCGACCAGCTCGAGATGCGGCGCGCCCTTGCCGGGGGCTTTCTTGATCTTCTCGTCCGACTGCGTCGCCACGCGCCAGTCGGCGACCGCGGCGGCAAAGACGGCAACGTCGGCGGGCAGCGCGCGGCGTACCGCTTCCAGCATCTCGCGCGCCGATTCGATGTGGATCACCTCGACGCCGGCCGGATCGGCAAGCCGCGTCGGGCCGGTGACCAGCGTGACGCGCGCGCCCAGCGCCGCGGCCTCGGCGGCGATGGCGGAACCCTGCTTGCCGGAGGAGCGGTTGGCGATGTAGCGCACCGGATCGATCGGCTCGTGCGTCGGGCCGCTGGTGACCAGCACATGGCGGCCGGCGAGCGAGCGCTCGGAGCGATATTCGCCTCCATCGGACTCATGCGCTTCGCAGGGGCGGCAGACAGCAGCGCGGTGATCGCCTCGATCAGCTCCGGCACCTCCGCCAGGCGGCCGGGGCCGGCCTCGCCGCGCTCGGCCATCTCGCCGACGTTGGGGCCGACGAAGGCGATGCCGTCGGCCGCGAGCTGGGCGACGTTGCGCCGGGTGGCCGGATGCAGCCACATGCGCGGGTTCATGGCGGGCGCCACCAGCACCGGCTTGTCGGTCGCCATCAGCACGCCGACGCCAGATCGTCGGCATGGCCGCCGGCCATCTTGGCGAGCAGGTCGGCGGTGGCCGGCGCGACCACGATCAGGTCGGCCTCGCGCGACAGGCGGATGTGGCCGATCTCGCGCTCGTCGTCGAGATCGAACAGCTCGGTGAACACGCGCTCGTTGCTGAGCGCGCCGACCGACAGCGGCGTGACGAACTGCTGCGCCGCCTTCGTCATCACCGCGCGCACGGCAATGCCGTGCTCGCGCAGCCGCCGGATCAGGTCGAGGCACTTGTAGGCGGCGATGCCGCCGCCGATGATCAGCAGCACGCGATGGGACGGCGCCGACCTGCCGGAAGCAGCCGCGGGCGTGCTTGCTGCGCTCGCTTGCCATGTAGGCGCGCACGCGGTCGGCGGTCTTGAGCGTAACGCTGCTGCCCTTGCGCAGCTTGGCGACCAGATGGCCGTCGTTGACCGAGGCCACGCCGAACTTGCTGGCGTGACATCAAACTGGGCGAGGAAGCCCTCGATCTCGCCCAGCAGCTCCCTGGCCGTTCCGCTCATACGGGCATTCTATGGGGAATTGCCCATCAGTCAATGGGATCTAACCCACCGGCGCGATAAGCCACAGCGCAATCGCCGCCAGCGCCAGCGCGCCGACCCACAGGGCGCGGCGCGTCCAGCGGTTGGCATGCGCCTGGGCGGCGGCGAGCCGCTCTACGGTGTCGTCGTCCAGCCGGAAGCCGCCGCGCGCCATGTCTGCGAGCGCCAGCGCGGTGCGCTCGGCCTGGGCCAGCACGCGCGGCACCTCGGCGAACACCTTGCCGAGCGTGCCGGCGCCTTCGCCGGCCTCCTTCAGGCGGCCGACCATGCCGTAGTTGGCCTCCACCCATTCCTTGGCGATCGGCTCGGCCGCGGTCCACATGTTGAGGCTCGGGTCGAGCGAGCGCGCCACGCCTTCCACCACCACCATGGTCTTCTGCAGCAGGATCAGCTCCGGCCGCGTCTGCATGTCGAACACTTCGGTGTAGGCGAACAGCTGGCCGAGCAGGTCGGCCATCGAGATCTCATCGGCCGTGCGTCCGTGGATCGGCTCGCCGATGGCGCGCATGGCCTGCGCGAACACGGCGACCGGATGGTGCGCCGGCACGTAGCCGGCCTCGAAATGCACGGCGGCCGCGCGGTGGTAGTCGCGCGTGATGAGGCCGTGCAGTATCTCGGCGAGGAAGCGCCGCTCCATCGGCCCGAGCCGGCCCATGATGCCGAAATCGACGGCGACCACCTGGCCGTCCCGGTCGACCAGCAGGTTGCCCTGGTGCATGTCGGCATGGAAGAAGCCGTCGCGCATGGCGTGGCGCAGGAACGAGCGCAGCACGGTCAGGCCGAGCGCCCTCAGGTCGAACCCGGCGGCGCGCAGGGCGGCGTGATCGGCGATCGGGATGCCGTCGATCCACTCCAGCGTCAGCACGCGCTTCTGCGTGCGCCGCCAGTCGACGGCCGGCACACGGAAGCGGCCGTCGGGGAGATTGCCGTCCTTGGCGATGTTGTCGGCCATCTCGGAGATGGCGGCGGCCTCCAGGCGCAGGTCCATCTCGATCTCGACCGAATGCGCGAGCGTGTCGACCACTGCCACCGGCCGCAGGCGCCGCGAAGGCGGATGGAAGCGCTCGATCTGCCGGGCCGCGAAAAAGTAGCTGTCGAGGTCGCGGCGGAAGCGCTTCTCGATGCCGGGGCGCAGCACCTTGACGGCCACCGCGCGGCGGCACGCCGTTCTCGACCGCCACCGCCTTGTGCACCTGGGCGATGGAAGCCGCGGCGACCGGCGGCCCGAACTCGGCGAAGTGATCCTCCAGCCGGCCGCCGAGCGCCGTTTGCACGGCGCTGCGGGCCTCCTTCATCGAGAACGGCGGCAGCCTGTCCTGCAGGCGGCTACAGGTCCTTGGCGAGCTCGGGGCCGATCAGGTCGCCACGCGTGGCCAGGAACTGGCCGAGCTTGATGTAGCTGGGCCCCAGGCTCGTCAGGGCGTCGGCGACGCGGGCTTCTTGCGGCCGGCCGATGCGCAGCGGCCAGGTCAGGGCGCGGATCGGCAACGTGGCGACGCGCGCCGCTTGCAGCGACCCAAGGGGCCTTCATGCCAGCCGGCACGAAGCGCACGCCGTGCTGGGCCAGCACGATGCCGGCGCGGCCGAGGCGCAGGATGTTGCCGAGGGTGGAAGCCATCTAGTGTCCTGATCGCGAAATTCGTCTGCACGCGCGGTGGACGATCGGATCGTCGACCGCTCCGCAGAGCGATGTAGCCCTGAGGTCCGTGAGCCCGTCCGCCGGGCACGATTGCGTGATCGCACATTGCCTGAGCAGGGCCTTCGGTCAAGCGAGGCAGGCACTTATCCTTTGCGGGGTGTTGGCACAGGGCGGGCAGCCGTTGCGGGTGCAAATCGTACGCTCCGGCCTTCCTCTCGCCGGGACGGTATTGGTAGACTTGCCCCAACAAGCCGGCAGCAGCGACCGGCAAGACCAGGAGGAAATCGATGCAGCTCAAGGTTTCGCCCGTCAGTCGCCAGGAATGCAATGAGGCCGAGTGGCAGGCGCGGGTCGATCTCGCGGCCGCCCATCGCCTCGCCGTCATGCACGGCTTCCACGAGGGCATCTTCAACCACCTCACCCTGACGGTGCCCGGCCGGATCCGACCGCTACTACCAGATCCCGTTCGGCATGCACTGGTCGGAGGTGAAGGCGTCCTCGTTCATGGAGGTCGGCATCGACGACGGCAAGGTCAAGCGCGGCTCCGGCGACGTCGAGCAGTCCTGCTATTGCATCCACGCGCCGATCCACAAGGCGCTGCCGCAGGCCGCCGCCGTGTTCCACACGCACATGCCCTACGCCAGCGCGCTCACGCAGGCTGGAGGACCCCGCATCAAGGAGATCGGGCAGACCGAAGTGCTGCTGATGAACGCCATCGCCTACGACGACAACTATACCGGGCCGGCGTTGACGCCCGAGGAGGGCGAGCGTCTGGCCAAGATCATCGGCAAGAAGAGCATCCTGTTCATGGCCAACCACGGCATCACCGCGTGCGGGCGAAGACGTGGCGCAGGCCTACGACCGGCTCTACTACGTGGAGCGCGCCGCGCAGGTGCAGATCTACGCCATGTGGACGGGCCAGCGCCTGAAGCAGCTCCCCGAGCCGGTGGTCGAAGCGACGAAGAGCACCAGGAGTTCGCCAGCAATACGATCCCGCGCCGTCCGAGCGCCATTTCGCGGCGCTGAAGCGCATCCTCGACCGCAAGGAGCCTGACTACGCCGACTGATGCATCCGGCCGGGTCGGGTCTTGGCAGGAGCGGGAGACTGCACCGGGGTCGGGACGGGGACCGACGCCTCGCTCGACCGCACCTCGCGGATCTCGAAATGCTCCGCCCTGGCATCATAGCGGCGGAGCAATTCGCGTGCGCGCGGCGGCAGGACCGCCTTGGTGTAGTCGTCGCCCGCGAACTCCCGCACGGCGTCCATCGAGTCGAAGCGCATCACCGTCTTGAATTCGGTGTGGCCCGGGCGAACCAGCCGCAGGCATTCGATCTCGCGAAGACCCTTGATATTTCTTGCGAAAATGGCTGGCCATTCTTCGTTGCGTATGTACGCCTCGAAGGCCTCGGCATTGGCGTGCGTGGTCCAGCCGTGCCAAACGCGTCCGATCATCATCGCTGAAACCCTCCCCACTGGCAGGTTTGCGCGCAAGCAGTTAACAACAACACAACCGGCAGGGCATCGTTCCGGATCGATTGCATTTTCTTTGCCCACAATTGCTCGCCGGTCACGGCATGCGCCCACATCATGTGGGCCAGACAAAGCTTCTCACGTGCGGTTGACCGTGTCGCATGCGATGTTTCATCGTCCGCAGGCAACCGACTCCCTCGAAAGGCGCTCCCATGTCGAAATCGGCCGAAGACCCCATCGTCATCGTCGGCACGGCCCGCACGGCCATGGGCGGCTTCCAGGGCGCGTTCGCTTCGCTGACGGCACCCCAGCTCGGCAGCGCCGCCATCAAGGCCGCCGTCTCGCGCGCCGGCATCGAGGCCGACGACGTCAGCGAGGTGCTGATGGGCTGCGTGCTGCCCGCCGGGCAAGGCCAGGCGCCGGCACGCCAGGCCTCGATCGGCGCCGGATTGCCCCATGTCGGTGCCCTGCACCACCGTCAACAAGATGTGCGGGTCGGGCATGAAGACGGTCATGATGGGCTTCGACGCCCTGCACGTGCGCGGCAACGACATCATCGTCGCCGGCGGCATGGAGAGCATGACCAACGCGCCCTACCTGCTGCCGAAGATGCGCAGCGGCGCCCGTCTCGGCCACGCCGAGGTGAAGGACCACATGTTCCTCGACGGGCTGGAGGATGCCTTCGACAAGGGCCGTCTGATGGGCACCTACGCGGAGGATACCGCGCAGCACTATCAGTTCACGCGCGAGGCGCAGGACGCATTCGCCGTCGAGAGCCTCAAGCGCTCCAAGGCGGCCAACGAGGACGGCTCGTTCGCCAAGGAGATCGTCCCGGTCGCGGTCAAGAGCCGGTCCGGCACCTCGGAGGTGGCGCGCGACGAGCAGCCCTTCACCGCGGATGCGACCAAGATCCCCAAGCTCAAGCCCGCATTCCGCGACGGCGGCACGGTGACGGCGGCCAACTCCAGCTCGATCTCGGACGGCGCCGCGGCCCTGGTGCTGATGCGCGCCAGCGAGGCCAAGCGGCGCAAGCTTGCCCCGCTGGCCCGGATTGCAGGCGTGGCCGGCGTCGCCCAGGCCCCGGCCTGGTTCACCACCGCACCGGTCGGCGCCATCAAGAAGCTGCTGGAGCAGGTCGGCTGGTCGGCCGGCGATGTCGGCCTGTACGAGGTCAACGAGGCCTTCGCGGTCGTGACCATGGCGGCCATGCGCGACATCGCCATCCCGCACGATCGAATGAACGTGCATGGCGGCGCCTGCGCGCTCGGCCATCCGGTCGGCGCGTCCGGGGCGCGCATCCTCATCACGCTCCTGCACGCCATGGAGAAGTACGGGCAGACGAAGGGCGTGGCCGCGCTGTGCATCGGCGGCGGCGAGGCGACGGCGGTGGCCATCGAACGCGCGGCGTAACGACGGTGATGCCAGCCCAGACGCCATAGCCGGACGGATACGCCCGCCTTGTTCTTCTACGCCGCGAAGGTGCTGTGGTTCCTGGCGCAGCCGTCGACGCTGATCATTGGCGCCGTCGTGGTTGCCGCAATACTCTGCACCACCTCGTGGTGCCGGCTCGGGCGGCGCCTGCTGATGGTGGCCGTGCCGGTGCTGGTCATCGGCGGCATCTCGCCGCTGGGTGATCTGCTGATCGCTCCCTTGGAGAACCGCTTTCCCCGCGCCGATCTTTCGGCTGGCGACATCGCCGGCATCATCGTGCTGGGCGGCGCGGAGGATAGCCGCGCTGGACCGTCGCGCGAACTGGCGGGGCTGAACGAGGCGGCGGAGCGCTACACCGAAGCGGCCGCCCTCGCCCGCCGACTGCCAAGTGCGCGCGTGGTGTTCAGCGGCGGGATCGGCGGCAATGTTCGCCGACGAACCGCCCGAAGCCGAGACGGCAGCGCGCCTGTTCGCAGCGCTCGGCATCGCCAAGGATCGCATGACGCTGGAATTCGCCTCGCGCGATACCTATCGAGAACGCGACGTTCACCACGCGGCTGATCAAGCCGACGGCTGGCCAGCGCTGGCTGCTCGTCACCTCGGCCTGGCACATGCCGCGCGCCATCGGCTGCTTCCGCCAGGCAGGAGTGCCGGTCGAGCCATGGCCGGTCGATTTCCGCACCAGCCCTCGCTTCCAGCCGCTGCGCCTGCACACCGCGCTCACCGAGGGCTGGCGGCGCATCGACTTCATCGCGCGCGAATACATCGGCCTTGCCGCCTACTACATGGCGGGCCGCACCAGCGCGCTGTTTCCAGCCCCGCTTGCGCTGCGCTAGCCAAGAGCTCAATCGCGCTGCCTCCTCAAACGTTTGGCTAACCATGTGCGGGACTATCTTGATCCTCACGCCGCTGGATCAAGGATGCCTTGGGACCGGACCTTCTACTCTCGGGCCGAGAGCAAGCCGAGGTACCTGCGCAATGCCGGTCATACGTCATGCAATGCTGGGCGCGTTGGTCGCGATCGTGCTCTGCGCGCCGGTTGCAGCAGGGCGCCGAAACCAGGCCGCCGATAGAGGCTGTGGCGATGGTGAAGCGCGTCGCCGAGAAATTGCGCACGGACGGCCCCGAGGCCACCTTCAAGGCGGTGCACGACAAATCAACGCCGGAGTTTCACGACGGCGACCTCTACCCGTTCATTGTCGACATGAACGGCGTGATGATGGCGACCGGCTCCCGCACGCAACTGGTTGGCATGAGTCTGGCCTCCATCAAGGACCAGGATGGCCGCTACCTCATCCAGGAGATGATTGCCATCGCCCGGGATCCCGGCAGCGGATGGGTCGAATACAAGTGGCCCAATCCGCAGACCAACCGCATCGAGGGGAAGCTGACCTACATCGAGAGAGTGGGGGACTACCTCGTCGCTGCAGGCGTCTGGAAGCACTAGCCCGGGACGAGCAATGAACCTCCGCGCGCCATTGCGCCTCATCGACAATAGCCCCGTTTGGATCAAAGCACTGGCGGCGCCCGTCTTCCTGCTGCTTTGCTTTCTCGTGGTCGGCATCAACGCCTACTTCGCGCTGCAACGAACGGCAAATGGCCTCACCGCGCTTTCGCAGGTCGAGTTGCCGCACCAGCGCCTGGTATCGGAGCTGACCCACGACGTCATGGCAACCCAGGTTCTGCTGTCCCGCTATGTCACCTGGGCGACCAACGGTGTGAAGGCCGAATTGCTGGAAGAGCTTGGCCGCGAGGTGATCGGCACCCTCGACCTGCTCAAGGACAGGCTGCAAGCTCTGCGGGCCCGCAAGGATCTCACGTCCGTCGAACGCGATACGGTGGCTGGGCTTGTGGACAGGTGGGAGAAGTACCATAGCGACGCGCGCAATACGGTACTGATCGGCGCCAGCGACCCGCCGATGGCCTCGATGCTGCTTGCGGGCGCGGACGATCACTTCAAGGGCATCTCCCTGCAACTGCTGATCCTGTCCGCCGTGGTCGGCAACGAGACCCGCCTCGTCACGCACGACATCACGCTTGAAGCGTTGCGGAACAAAAATCTCCTCGCGATCGGCGGGCTGCTGGGCGTGCTGATCAGCGGGCTCATGACCCTCCTCATCGCCCGCTCGATCGTCGCTCCGATCGGCGCGGTGACGACGGCAATGAAGCAGGTTTCAGCCGGCAGAACCGAGCGACGATATCGGCTACAGCGACCGCAAGGACGAGATTGGCCAGATGGTCGGTGCGATCGCCGTGTTCCGCCGCAACATCGAGCAGCAGAACCAGCTGCTCAAGGAACGGGAGGCCGAGCTCGAAGCGCAAAATCTGCGCTTCGATGCGGCTCTCGCCAACATGTCCCAGGGCCTCAGCATGTTCGACAGCCAGCAGCGCGTCATCATTTGCAATGAGCGCTACGGGCAAATGTACGGCTTGTCTGCGGACCAGGTTAAGCCCGGAACACACCTCGGCGAGATCATCGAGCATCGCATTGCCAGAGGCATCTTCGCTTTCAATGATCCCGCGCAGTATCGGCGTGAACGCCTGGCACCGGTCACCACCGCCGCCGACAAGGTCCTGGAGCTCAGTGATGGCCGCACAATCGCCGTTTCGCAGCGGCCCATGTCGACCGGCGGTTGGGTCACGACCCACGAGGACATCACCGAGCGCCGGCGCATCGAGGCGCGCATCGCCCATCTGGCCCATTACGACGCACTGACGGACCTGCCGAACAGGGCACTGCTGCGCGAGCGGCTGGAGCAAGCCCTGGCAGGCGACCGCCGAGAGGATCATAGCCTGTCCGTGATGATGCTCGATCTCGATCGCTTCAAGGAGGTCAACGACACTCTCGGGCATGGCGCGGGCGACACGCTCCTGAAGGCGGTCGCCGAGAGATTGCTCAGCTGCGTCCGTGAGACCGATACGGTTGCCCGTCTCGGCGGTGACGAGTTTGCAATCGTGCATAGCGTGCAAGGACGGCGCCACGGACGCTGCGGCGCTTGCAAGCAGAATTGTCGAGTGTCTCAGCGCGACCTACGATCTCGACGGCAATCAAGCATCGATCAGCACGAGCGTCGGCATCGCGCTCGCGCCTGCGGACGGCACCGATCCCGATCAGCTCATTCGCAGTGCCGATCTGGCGCTCTACCGCTCGAAGAGCGAAGGGCGCGGCGCGTATACTTTCTTCGAGGCGGAGATGGATCAGCGCATGCAGGCGCGCCGCCAGCTGGAGGGTGATCTCAGAAGCGCACTCGCCAACGATGAGCTCACGGTCCACTACCAGCCGCTGGTCCACCTGGAGAGCAATGAAATCTGCGGGTTCGAAGCGCTATTGCGCTGGCGTCACCCGACGCGGGGCAATGTCCCGCCCGCTGATTTCATCCCGCTGGCCGAAGAAACCGGGCTGATGGTCCCGATCGGCAACTGGGTTCTGAGACGAGCCTGCACCGAGGCGATGAACTGGCCGGATCACCTCAAGATCGCGGTCAACATCTCGCGGATACAGTTTACGTGCCGCACATTCGTCCAGTCCGTCATCAGTGCTTTGGCGGCCGCCGACTTGTCGGCATCGAGATTGGAGCTCGAGATCACCGAGGCGGTGTTGCAGCAGGATCAGGAAGAGGCGTTCGCCACTCTCAGTCGGCTGCACGACATCGGCGTGCGCATCGCCCTGGACGATTTCGGCACCGGCTACTCCTCGTTGAGCAATCTGCAGCGGTTTCCTTTCGACAAGATCAAGATCGATCGCAGCTTCGTCAGCGATCTTTCGCGGGCCAATGTGGATGCACTCGCCGTGGTGCGTTCCGTTGCCCGACTCGGCGTGAGCCTGGGCATAGCCACGACCGCGGAAGGTGTCGAGACGAGCGAGCAGGCGGATCGCGTGCGCGCGGAGGGTTGCACCGAGATGCAGGGCTATTTCATCTGCCCGCCGAGTCCGGCCGAGGAGATTGCGCGCTTGCTCGCGGAACAGCAGCGCAAAGCCGCCAGCGCAACCGACGCCGCCCGCAGCCACGACGCGCGTGAGCTACTGCTTGGCCTGAGCGGGATGATCCGGCTCATCGAGCAGGTTCTGGCCGGGCGGCCGGCGGTGCTCGCGCCAGCGCGGGAAGGCGCGCCGCTCCTCCGGCGTCAGGCCGGTGGCGATCTTGGCGAACAGGCCCCGTACCGCCTGGCGCGCGCGCTGCTCGGCTTCGCTTTGCTTGTCCTGCGCCGCCACGAACTTTTCGCGTTCGAAGGGCTCGGCCACCAAGGCCTTGATGGTCTCCTCGCGCGCCGCCCGCACCTCGCGCCGGAAGGGCCGCAGATACTGGCGGTCGGCCTCGGTTTCATCCCACAGCGCCTTGCGTCGATCGGAGGGGAGGGTGCTGGCATAGCCCAGCAGATTGGGCGTGACGCCCGCCAGCGGCGGCGGGCCGCGGAACTTCCACATGGCCCCGGCCGCCAGACCTAAGAAAAGGAAATTGACCGCCAGCGACGCAATCAGGAGCAGCAGCATCCAGCGCGGCGCCCGCCGCACCGCCTGCCCCAGGGCCATTGCAGCGTCGCTCATAGCAGGTCCTCGTCCAGCGGATCGAGCTGCGCCAGGGTCGGACCGCTGCTTGTGCTGGCGCCGAACGTCATCCCGGCCACGTCCTCGAGCGCGCCCTGCGCCACGTTCGACAGACCGAAATAGATGCCGCACAGCAAGGAGGCGGCAAACAGGCCGGCCACCCGGCCAGCCTCGGACCGCAACCATCGCGACCTGGTGCGCGCACCCGGCCAGCGGATCACGTTCTCGCCTGCGACGGCGGCTGTCGGCGCAGGCGCGTCATCGATGTGCACGATGCGCGGCGAGCGCTGCGCGGCAGCGATGATGCGGTCGGCCAGCGCGGCTTCCTTGACCAGCGAGGGCAGAGGCGCCCGCTCCAGCACCCGGTCGAGGGCTTCCGCCTCGCCGAGCAGCCGGCGAGCCGCCTTGTCGCGCGTCGCCAGCTGGCCGGCGCCGGATCGGGCATCGACGGGCCAGCGCGTACGGTCGCTGCCGTAGACATCGAGCAGGCGCTCGAGGTCCGGAATCGTCATGTTGTTGCCCGCATTCGTCATGGCATCACCTTCGCTTGCATTCCCTCACGCCTCGTCCTGGGGCATGAGCTCTTGCCAATCATCCTTCAGCGCTGCTTTCAGAGTTCTTCGCGCACGCGCCAGCAGCAATTCGACGGCCTCGTCCGATATTCCAAGCACGCTGCCCACCTCGATCTGGCTCATGCCCTCGTAGTGGAAGAGGGTAATCGCCAATCGTTGCCGCTCCGGCAACGCCTTCAGGGCGGCATCGACGCGCGCGCTGAGGTCGCGCTCGACCAGATGGCGGACCTGGCTGGCCGGCTCGGCCTGCTCCGGGACCTGATCCACCGCCGTCGTGTTGCGCCGCGAACGCACCCGGTCGATGCACAGGTTCGAAGCCACCCGCCGCAGCCAGGGACGCACGCCGCCGGCGCCCAGCTCGAGGGCTGCGGCATTGCGCCAGAGCCTGAGCAACGCCTCCTGCGCCACGTCCTCGGCCTCCGCGTCGTCCTTCAGCATGCGCCGCGCGATGGCCAGCACGGTCGGCAGATGCCGATCGACCAGGCCGCGAAAAGCCTGCGCCTCGCCCGCCGCAACACGAGCAAGCAGCTCCGTCTCGTCGTCGTTGTCGTCGGGTCCGGACCGTGGGAGCGGTCCAGACCCGCTTTTCAGCGCCAGCACGCAGCTGCCTCGCAAGTTCGGTCTCGTTCGATCCCGAGCTTACTTCAAAATACCCATGCCGCGCATCCTCGGCGGCAAGTCTGCTTCCGTGATCCGGCCGTCGTCGTCGAGGTCGAGCATCGCGAAGCGCTCCTTGGCGAACCGCTCGAACTCGTCCCTGCTGACCTTGCCGTCGCCGTTGGCATCGAATCGCTTGAGGAAGCGCTTGGTGGCAAAATCGACACGCTCGGCCGCCACGGCCTCGAAGTCCTTGGCGTCGATCGCGCCGTCGCCGTTCTTGTCGAGGCGAGCAAAACGGCGGTCCGTACGGCCGAGCAGGCGATCCAGCGTGAAGCGGCGCGGCTCCTTGGCCTCGGCGCCCTCCTTGCCGTCCTTGGGCTGCTCCGCCCGGCGGCCGGCGCGGTCGCGCATGCCATCGCGCATACCAGGGCCCATGTCGTCGAGATCGATCGCGCCATCGGAGTTGAGGTCGCGCATGGCAAAACGATCCTTGGCGCGCTGCTCGAACTCCTCCTTGGAGACCTTGCCGTCCTTGTTGGCGTCGAACATCTTCAGGAAGCGCCTGGCGCGATAGTCCGTGTTTTCCTTGGCCCGCGCCGCGATATCGGAAGCGTCAACGAAGCCGTCGCCGGTCTTGTCCAGACGCGCGAACCCGGCGTCGCGCCGGCCCAGGAACTCCTCGAGCGTGACGACGCCGTCCTTGTTGGCGTCCATCTCCTTGAGCCGCTCGGCCAACCGCGCACCGCGGGGCCCATCGCCGCCGTCCAAACCCATGCCCATGCGGTGGTGGCCGCGGAAATGCGGCGCCGCGGCGAGGGCGGCAACGGTTCCGGCCGCCACCAGAACGCCGGCAACGAGCAGAACTTTCCTCTTCGACATTAACCGTCTCCAGGCTGGGGCGAGATCCCGGATCTTGCGATCCTTTGCAGCTAGAAACGCTGGGGAATGCGGCTTCCGTCGCCGTTCAGGCCACAAGTTCGCCAAAAAGCGCCGCGACCCGGCCTTCCTGGGCCGCCAAATCGGCCTCCAGGCGGGCAAAATCGGGGGCCTGGCCGGAGGCCGCCAGCAGCGTCTTGAGGCCCTCAGGGGCCTTGGCTGGCTCGAACGGGCCGTCCAGGCACAGGCGCACGACCTGGGTCAGGTTGTTGAACAGCCAGGCGGCCGGCAGCAGGACATCGGCAGCCTGGGCCGGCAGCAGGCCCGCCGCCTGCAGGTTCTGCAGGGCTGCCACCGTATTCTGGTTAAGGATGTCCGGCCGGGCGGCCGCATGCACGAGTTGCAGGTGCTGGGCGATGAACTCCAGGTCGACCAGGCCGCCCCGCACCTGCTTCAGGTCCCAGATGTCCTTGCTGCCCTTTTCCTTCTCGATGCGGGCGCGCATGTCGCGCACGTCGGCGGCGATCTTGGCGCGGTCGCGCGGCCGGGTCAGGATCTCGCGGATGGCTTGCTCGACGGTAGCGCGCAGCGCCGGGGGTCCCGAGACGACGCGCGCCCTGGTCAGCGCGAGGTGCTCCCAGGTCCAGGCCGAATTGCTCTGGTAGTCGATGAAGCTCGACAGCTGGGTGGCCACCGGCCCCTTCTGGCCGCTGGGACGCAGGCGCATGTCGACATCGTAGAGGGCGCCCTCCGCCGTCTGTGCCGTGAAGGCGCTGATCAGGCGCTGCGTGTAGCGCGTGTAATACTGGGTCGCCGCGAGCGGCTTGACCCCGCTCGACAGAGTTGCCTCTTCGTCGAAGTCGTAGACCACGATCAGGTCGAGATCGGAGGCGGCCGTCATCTCGCGTCCGCCCAGCTTGCCCATGGCGATGACGACAGCGGCGCCGCCCGGCACGCGGCCATGCGCGCGCTCCATCTCGAGCTCGACCTCCTGCTGCATCGCCTCGATCATGCACTCGGCGAGCTGGGCATAGGCGCCGCCCGCCTGATCCGCACCGATGCTGCCGGTCAGCACGCGCACGCCGATCAGGAAGGCCTGCTCGTTGACGATCAGCCGGGCGCGATCGAGCTTGTCCTGGAAATCCTCGGCGCCGGCCAGCTCGCCGGCGATGATGGCGGCGAGTTCCGCCTTGCTCGCCAGGTTGCCGAAGAAGCCCGGCGCCAGCACCGCATCGAGCACCCGGCGGCGCTTGCTCAGGATGCGCGAGAGCCGCGGAGCCGTGCCCATGATGGCCGCGATCAGCTCGAGCAGGCGCGGGTTCTGCTTCAATAGCGAGAACAGCTGCACGCCAGACGGCAGCTCCGACAGAAAGCGGTCGAAACCGATCAGCGCCAGATCCGGATTGGCGGCCTTGGAGAACGCCTCGATCAGCGCCGGCTGCACCTCGGTCAGCAGCTCGCGGGCACGTGGCGTGCGTACGGCGGGAGAGCGGCCATGGTGCCAGCCGCGCACGGCCGCGATCACGTCGGCGGGCCGGTGATACCCCATCCTGCTCAGCGCCTCGATGGTGCCGGGGTCGTCGGATTTGCCCGCGAACACCATGTTGGCGCCCCCGCGCGTCAGCTGGGGGCTGTGCTCGAACAGGCGGACGTAATGGCCCTGCACGCGCTCCAGCTCGGCGGTCAATGCCGCGGCGAACGCATCCACATCGGCAAAGCCGCAGAAGCGGGCGACACAGGCGAGCTTGTCGGCATCGCTGGGCAAGGTCTGCGTCTGCTCATCGGCGATCATCTGCAGGCGATGCTCGACCGTGCGCAGGAAACGATAGGAGGCGGCCAGCTCGCGCCCCACGTTGCCGGTGATCCAGCCGCGCTGCTCCAGCCGATCCAGCGCCACCAGCGTCTCGCTCACGCGCAGCTCGGGCTGGCGGCCGCCGGCGATCAGCTGCTGGGTCTGCACGAAGAACTCCACCTCGCGGATGCCGCCGCGCCCGACCTTGATGTTGTGGCCGGCCACGCCGATCTCGCCGAAGCCGCGGAAGGCGTGGATCTGCCGCTTCATGGCGTGAATGTCGGCGATGGCCGCGAAGTCGAGGTACTTGCGCCAGATGAAGGGAGCGAGGTCCTCCAGCACGGCCTGCCCGGCCGCCAGGTCGCCGGCCACCGGGCGCGCCTTGATGAGGGCGGCGCGCTCCCAGTTCTGCCCGAAGCTTTCGTAGTAGTTGAGTGCCGCCTCCGTCGAGAGCGCCATCGGCGTGGCGGCCGGGTCGGGCCGCAGCCGCAGGTCGGTGCGGAACACGTAGCCGTCGCCGGTGCGCTCGTGCAGCAGGCGCACCAGCTCGCGCGTCAGGCGCACGAAGAAATGCTGGACCTCGGCGCCGGCGCGTAGGCGGATGCGCGCCAGATCATAGAAGACGATCAGGTCGATGTCGGAGGAATAGTTGAGCTCGAAGGCGCCGTACTTGCCCATGGCGAGCACGATGTAGCCGTCCGGCGTGTCGGACAGCCACTCGCCCCTCGCCTTCGCCTGCCGGAAGAGGAAGCGCACCGCGCTGCCGACGGCCGCATCCGCCGCCTCCGACAGGCGCCGCGTCACCGTCATCACCGGCCAGACGCCGGCAAGGTCGGCCAGCGCCGTCAGCAGAGCCACGGCCGTCTTGAACTGGCGCAGCGCCCGCATCGCCTCGGCCACCGTGGCCGCGCCGGCCATGTCCGTCTCGAGCGTTCGGCGCAGGTGCTCGAAGTGTTCCTCCGGCGCCGCGTCCAGCATGTGCATCAGGCGAGCCGGGTCGCGCTCGATCAGGCTGGTCAGGTACGGCGAGGCGCCGAAGATGCCGGACAGCAGGTCTCGCACAGGCTGGCCCGCGAGCAGCGCATGCAGCGGCGCCAGCTCGCTGGTCTCGGCGCAGCGTCGCTCCAGCTCGCCCATCAGGCGCGCGGCATTGGCGCGATCGTGGACCACAGGCGCCGCAACGATGCGGGAGTGGAGGGACTTGCTCAGCTTGGGCCCCGTAGGTTGGACTAGGGCGAAGCTCATAACCCAATAAGTGTGGCGGACTATGATGTTGGGTTACGCGCTGACGCGCTAACCCGACTACGCCGCGTGCGAGGCGGCCGGCTCGGTCAGCACCGAGTAGAGCGCGGCGCGGTCCTTCGAAGCCTTCAGCTTCTCGATGGTCGAGGGCTCGCGCAGCAGGCGCGAGATGCGCGCCAGCGCCTTCAGGTGATCGGCACCGGCATGCTCGGGCGCCAGCAGCAGGAAGATCAGGTCGACCGGCTCGCCATCCAGCGCCTCGAAGTCGATCGGCTCCTCCAGCCGCGCGAACAGGCTGACGATGCGCGGCAGCGCCGCGATGCGCCCGTGCGGAATGGCAATGCCGCGGCCGACGCCAGTCGAACCCAGCCGCTCGCGTTGCAGCAGCGTCTCGAAGATATCGCGCGCCTCGAGGCCGGTCAGGCCGGCCGCCTTCTGCGCGACTTCCTGCAGCGCCTGCTTTTTGTTCTTGGCCCTCAGGGAGGGGAAAACCGCTTCCGGCGACAGCAGATCACCGAGATCCATTGTTTTTCTCTTCAAGCTGGCTGCGTTGTGTCCGAAGCCCGAACGCCTTCATGCACCTTTTGTGCCGCCCTGCGCTCATCCCGTGCGGGCTCGGGCAGCGTGGCGCTACGCGAGTTGCTGGGCGACCCTGCGCCCCATTTGAGTGATACCCCATGGATATCCCCCAATTCCCACCCTCAGGGCGTCCCCACGCAGCCTGGGCAGAAATCCACCATCCCCTGCAATGCTCCCGCGCCCGCTTCAGGTTCTGCCTGCGCATCCCCCGAACCGCGGGCCCCCCAATTGCCATTGCAAGATGACGGGACTTACGGTGCCACCTCGTCCTTGCGGGCGGCTGAAAACGCGCGGACCGTAGATCAGGCGCCAGGGGCTGTCAAATCGCCCCGGCGCAATTTTTGTTGCAGCGCGCTGCGGCCTTGGAAGTGGCGGCAAATGCTTCTTAGAACGCCTTCAAACCCCGGCATCCAGGCGGGCCGCCATCTGCTTCTCGCGGCGGCGTTGCACCGAGGACGGGATGCGCAGCGCCTCCCGGTACTTGGCGACCGTGCGCCGAGCGATGTCGATACCGTCGCGCTTCAGCTGATCGACGATCTTGTCGTCGGACAGCACGGCGGCCGCCAACTCGGCATCGATCAGCTGGCGGATGCGGTGGCGCACGGCCTCGGAGGAATGCGCCTCGCCATCGTCCGCCGAGGCGATCGCCGAGGTGAAGAAGTACTTCAGCTCGAAAATGCCGCGCGGGGTCGCCATGTACTTGTTGGACGTCACGCGGCTGACGGTCGATTCGTGCATCGAGATGGCGTCGGCCACCGTCTTCAGGTTGAGCGGCTTCAGGTACTCGATGCCGTGCGTCAGGAAGCCGTCCTGCTGGCGCACGATCTCCTCGGCCACGCGCAGGATGGTGCGCGCACGCTGATCGAGGCTCTTGACCAGCCAGTTGGCGTTCTGCAGGGCCTCGACGAGGTAGCCCTTGTCCTGCTCGGAGCGCGTGGTCTTGGATACCGTCGTGTAGTAGCCGCGGTTGACCAGCACGCGCGGCAGCGTGTCGTTGTTGAGCTCCACCGTCCAGCTGCCGTCGCGGGCAGGGCGCACCATCACGTCGGGCAGCACCGGCTGGATCTGCACCGAGCCGAACTTCAGGCCGGGCTTCGGATTGAGCTGCTTGATCTCGGTGATCATCTCGGCCAGCTCTTGCGCATCGACGCCGACCGCGCGCTTCAGCGCCGCCAGGTTGTGGCTGCCGAGCAGGGCCAGATTGTCGAGCAGCCTGGCGATCTGCGGATCGTAGCGGTTGCGGTCCTTCAGCTGCAGCGCCAGGCTCTCGGCGAGGTTGCGCGCACACACGCCGGCCGGGTCGAAGCCTTGCAGCTTCTCCAGCACTTTCTCGACCAGGGATTTCGGCGCGCCAAGCTTGTCGGCGAGGTCGTCGAGGTCGCCCTGCAGATAGCCCGCTTCGTCCACCATGTGGATCAGGTGCGCGCCGATCAGCCGCTCGGCGGGCTCGGTGACCAGCATCTGCAGCTGCTCGTTGAGGTGATCGGCCAGCGAGCGGCCGGCCGCCACGAAGTCCTCGATGTTGACGTCTTCGCCGCCGAACGAATTGTTGGTGCGGGGCTTGAGCGACGCCCACCCCGACTGATCGGGCTCGGGGCCGCTCGGCTCGCGCTTGGCCCCGTCCTCGGAGCCCTCGTGCGAGTAGCCGTTGACCAGCACGGGCACATCCGGCGTGCTCCAGTCGCGCTCGCCGTCGGCATCGCCGGCGTCGTCGGCGCGCTGTGCTTCGGCCCGCTCCGGCTGCTCCTCCGGCGCGTCGGTGCGCTCGAGCAGCGGATTGCGCTCCAGCTCGGTCTCGACGTAGGTGCACAGCTCGATGTTGGACAGTTGGAGCAGCCGAATAGCCTGCTGCAGCTGGGGTGTCATCACCAGCTGCTGGCCCTGTCTCAACTCCAATTTTGGCGTAAGCGACATAACAGCCCCGATCGTCGCCACAGCGCGCTACGGGGTCAAGTTATAAGCACACCCCATTAATCGAACATATCCCCCAGATAGACGCGGCGCACGTCCGGGTTGGATTTGATTTCCTGAGGGTTACCATGTGTTAAGACCCGGCCATCGTAGATGATGTAGGCACGGTCTATCAGGTCTAGCGTCTCGCGCACATTGTGATCCGTGATCAGGACCCCAATTCCGCGCTGCGTCAAATGGCGCACTAGCTCCTGAATGTCGCCCACCGCGAGCGGGTCGATGCCGGCGAACGGCTCGTCCAGCAGCATGAACGAGGGCCGGGACGCCAGCGCGCGCGCGATCTCGCAGCGTCGGCGCTCGCCACCCGAGAGTGCCAGCGACGGCGACTTGCGCAGCCGGGTGATCTTGAACTCCTCGAGCAGGCTGTCGAGCTGCTCCTTGCGCTTCTTGCGGCGCGGCTCCACCAGCTCCAGCACCGCCATGATGTTCTGCTCGACCGTCATGCCCCGGAAGATCGAGGCCTCCTGCGGCAGGTAGCCGATGCCGAGGCGCGCGCGCCGGTACATGGGCAGCCGCGTTACGTCCCGGCCGTCCATGGTGATCGCGCCTGCGTCCGCGGCGACGAGGCCCGTGATCATGTAGAAGGTGGTGGTCTTGCCGGCGCCGTTGGGACCGAGCAGTCCCACGGCCTCGCCACGCCCCGTGGCGATGCTGACGCCCTTCACCACCTTGCGCCCGCCGTAGCTCTTCTGCACGTCGACGGCAGTGAGCCAGCCCGGCCCGCCGTAGATCTCCTCCTGTTGGGCGGGCGCAGCCGGGTGGCCGTTGCGATAAATGCGCGGTGCCTGGCCGGGTGCCGGCGGGCCGATTGGCGGGCGGCTTGGGTTTGGGCTTGCCGCGCAGACTGAAGGGGAACAGACGCATGCTAGTGTCCTGATCGCGAAATTCGTCTGAGCATGCGGCAACCGGGGAGCGAATTTCGCGATCTGAAGGACACTAGAAAACTCATGATTCTAGTGTGATTCAGATCGAGAAGTCCGCTTCCCGACCCAGCCCAAAGCGACGTTGCGGACTTCTCGATCATCACACTAGTTGCCCCGGATCACCGAGCTGCCGCTGGTGCTCGGCTGCCAGGCCTCGTCGACCGGCCCGCCCTTCTTCTCGATCAGTCCCTTGGCCCGGTCCTTGGCATCCTGCGGGAAGAACAGCAGGCACTGCTTGCCGGGCGGACAGGTGCGTCCGGTCGGCGTCTCGGCCGTACTGGATGACAGGGCGGGGCCGGTGGCCTTGGGCGGCTCCGGCGTAACGACCGTCGACGGCCGCGGGGCGCCGCCCTCGTTCTCGACCTCGAAGCGATACATGCCGGTGGTGAGGTCGATCTTCAGCCGCGGACCCTCGGCCACATCCTTGCCGCGCGAGACCACCACATGGCCGACCAGCAGCACCGTGTTGGCCTTGACGTCGAAGGTGGCCCAGTCGCCGGTGGCGGTCTGTCCGTCCTTGGAGGTGATCAGCACCTTCTCCCTGGCATCGACGCGGGTGAGTTGCGAGGCCACGCCCTTGCCGTCGTCCCCTGCTCCGCCCATGCCGAAGGCGGACGCCCCGGTGTAGTGGGCGGTCAGCTCCACGGTGCGGATCACGAGGTCGCCCTGCTGCGCCTTGACGTTGGTGCGGAACACCGCCTGCTTGGTGGCATCGATGATGTCGAGCGTACTGGCCTCGATGTCCATCGGCGCGTTGGGATCGGTCTTGAAGGTGCCGAGCATGTTGCCGCCGACCGCGGATGCCATCTCGGCCGCTGCCGATTTCGCGGCTTGGCCGGCTGGGCGGTCTTGCTCTCACCCTGCACGAGCATGGCCGTGATGCGGCCGACCGGCTGTCCGCCTTCGGCCGGCAAGTCGAGGCGGCTCTTGTTGTTCTTGCGGTCGACGAACAGGCGCCGGCCCGTCAGCACGTTCTTCTGCTGGTTGACGAGCACGTTGCCGCTGAACAGCGCGGTATCGGCCTTGGCGTCGAAATCGGCCTGATCGGCAGCGATGCGGCGGTCGGTGCCCATCGTGATGACCGTTCCGTTGCTCGCGACCATGCGTGACAGGCGCGAGCCGCCGTCCTTCGGCTCGGACTTGGCGGCACCGGTCTGCCCGCTCGTCAGGCTGTCGGCCGCCTTGCCCTCATAGGCGATGCGCAGCGCGGGGGCCTTGAGGGTGGTGTCGCCCTGCAGGGCGACCACGCTGCCCGTGAACAGCGCGGTGCCCTGGGTATCGTTGATGTAGAGCTGCTGGGCGGTGACATCGACCGGCTGGCGCAAGTCGCGACCGAAGCCGGCCGTCGACTGCTGCGCGGTCGGCACCAGATTGACCGCCACGTCGCCGACCAGGGTTGTCTCCTTCGTGTCGGTCTTCATGGTTATGGACGCGCCGCGCACGGTGCCGGTCGGCATGGTCAGCTGCACCGGCTCCTTGGAGACGACGCGGTGCTCCTTGGAGTAGACCGTGGCGCGCGACATGCGGGCGCGCATGCCGTTGGAGGCGTCGATCTCGATGCCGTCGTAGAGCTCGAGCTCGCCCTTGTTGTTGTCGAGCAGCCCGTTCTTGGACTTGATCTTGGTGACGACGTTGCTCGGCTGCACGAGGTCGCCCTCGATCTCCATCAGCTTGATCGGCGCCTTGGCATTGAGCTCCAGCACGGCCCGCTTGGCGCGCACCTCGTAGCGGCTGCCGTCCTTGTTGACCCCGAAGTACTTGGGGTTCTTCATCGTCATGTCGTCGGGCGTCAGCTCCACCTGGCCGACGTCCAGCCGGCCGGGGCCGACCTGCCAGCTGCCCCTCAGCGTGATCGCGTAGGACAGGCAGATGCCCACCGCCAGCACCGGCAGCAGCACGCGCAGCCCCTTCACCAGGTGCGTATGCCGGCCGGCGATCTTGAAGGAGCGCACGCGTTCGGACGCACTCGCCGCCCCGGCGACCGCCCGGCCGCGCATGTCCATCGTCATTGCCATCGGCGAGCTACCGGATTGCGGCGGAGCACCCCAGCCCCGCCCGAGTCGCGCGGAAACTGCGGATCAATTTGGGTTATTCTGGGACCGGTGACAAGCGCGCGCCGGCGCACGGGATCCGCCTTGGTTGCCCGCGAAATCAATGCGCGAAGATGTCCATTTCGGCAAAGCCGGCCAGGTCGAGACCCGGCCCGCGTGCCGAGGAACCGGAAGCAGGCCTCCGCCTCGGTTAACCGGCCCTCCCGCTGCAGCATGGCGTCGAGTTTTGCCTTCAAAGCGTGCAGGTGCAGGACATCGGAGGCGGCATAGTGCTTCTGCTGGTCGCTCAGCTTGTCCGCGCCCCAGTCCGAACTCTGCTGCTGCTTGGACAGTTCGATGCCGAGCAGCTCGGCACACAGATCCTTCAGGCCATGCCGGTCGGTGTAGGTGCGCACCAGCTTGGAGGCGATCTTGGTGCAGTAGATGGGCTGCGGCAGGACGCCCAGGTACTGCTTGAGCATGGCCATGTCGAAGCGGGCGAAATGGAAGATCTTCAGCACCGCCGGATCGGCCAGCAGGGCCTTGAGCCGCGGCGCCGACCAGTCCTTGCCGTCGAACTGCACGAGGTGCGCATTGCCGTCGCCGGCGGAGAGCTGCACGACGCACAGGCGGTCGCGCTGCGGGTTGAGCCCCATCGTCTCCGAATCGATGGCGACGCCATTCGGGAAGACGAGATCGGCTGGCAGATCGTTCTTGTGCAGCTTGATGACGGGACCCACGGCATCCATCCGGCGATCGGGAGCTTCCCGCTTCTAACACATCAAGGGGTTATGGAAAGGTCGTCAAGCCGGGCATGCACGTGAAAACGCGCTGGCACGGCGGGACAAATCGCATCGCCTCACTTGGCCGCCGCGTCGCCCGGCCAGGGCAGCATGGCAAGCCCGCCCAGCGCGATGGCATTGACCAGCACCACCGCATGCAGGGCGAGCGCACTCACCACGGCGTCGTCCCAAGGCACGCCGGCCTGCACCGTCGCCAGCACCCAGGCCGCCTGCGTCGGCCCGATGCCGGCGATGCCGTTGATGGGCAGCGCGAAGGCGAGACTGCTGGCCGCGCCTCCGATCACCGCGGCCATCGCCGGCACAGTGTCGACGACGGCCTGCGCGACCAGCACCGCCATCCAGGCCAGCACCAGCCAGATGGCAAAACCCACCGACACCACCGCCACGCGCACGCGCCAGTCGCCCAGCGCATCGAGCGCCGCGCTCAACGGCTCGGCAATGGTCGCCCCGATGTAGGGCAACCGCACCAGATACGGGCGCAACGCCTGCCCCGCCACGGCCACACCGAACGGTGCTATCGCCAGCGCCACCGCGCTGACCGCCGCCAGCAGATTGAGGACGCCGGGCACCATCCCGAGCGCCCACGCCGACGCCAGAAAGATGCACCCAACCGCGGCCAGATCGAACAGCCGGGCCAGCAGCAGCACGCCGGTGGCATGCAGGAAGCGGATGCCGTAGCGGCGCTGCATGAGCACCGGATAGCCGAGTTCGCCCAGCCGAAACGGCAGCACGAAGTTGAGGAAGTTGGCCTGGCAGGCGATGCGCACCATGGCGCTGGGAGGAAGATCGAGATTGGCCGCCGTCATCATCGAATAGCGCCAGGCGCGCAGCCACTGCACCAGCGTGCACAGCAGGAACGCGCCCACGATCGGGAACGGCTTCGCGTCCGTCCCGATCCGGCGCAGGGACTGGAGCACGTCCGGGGTGAGCAGGAACCACAGACACAGCGCGGTAACGGCCACCGCCAGCACGACGGACAGGAAGCGGTTCATGCGCGCGACCGGACCGTTCCCATTCGCACCCGCCTACCGCCGATCCGCGTCTCTAAGCAACCGACTTTTCGGGATAAATGGTGCCCAGGAGGGGCGGAGCCTCGGAAGACCATGGGTACCGAATTCTCAGGGCCAGGATGTGGTTAGGAAAGCTCTACGTGCCAAGGCATCCGCGGCCGCTGCCAGCTACGATTGCGATGCTGCAGCCGCATGCTACATTGTACATACGGTGGACGAACCCGATAACATCGTTCTGCGCTACCTGCGCCAGATGGACGCGAAGCTCGACCGCGTGATCGACGACGTCAGCGAGATCAAAACACGCGTCGGCATCCTCGAGCAGCAGTACGCTTCCCTGTCCAACCGAATTGATCGCATCGGGCACCGACTGGACCGCATCGAGAAGCGCCTCACACTGGTCGATGCCCCCTTGTGACAAGCACCTGCCGGTGACTGGATGTAAGGCGGGTCGGCGCAGCCCCAACCAAGCAGGCCGCGCAGCCGGAAGCCCCAACGGGGGGACCCAGTCCCCACCCGAAGGTCGGAGCGTGGTCCCACCGGATACAGCCCATTGATCTCTAGGGATGCCATGAAGGGATGGTGCAGGTGAGAGGATTTTCCTCGAACCGGAACCCGCGCGATGGGTTGGCGGGCGGCATCGCGCAAACAAAATGGTGCCCAGGAGAGGACTCGAACCTCCACGATCTTGCGAACGTCAGCACCTGAAGCTGATGCGTCTACCAATTCCGCCACCTGGGCAGGCCGGCTTCAATGGACGGCATGAGTTAGTGCCCGGCTTCGGCATTGTCAATTGCGCGCACCGCTTCACAGGGGCCGCCGGCTTCGCTATTGCTCGCCGGGAACAGGATTCAAGGACCGGGGCTTGCAACTGGGACTTACAGGAGTGGGGCGCATGCCGTCGCGGCTGGAACAGGGCAGTCTGGTCACCGTATTGGGTGGATCGGGCTTCGTCGGCCGCCATACGGTGAGGGCATTGGCCCGCGACCGCTGGCGGGTGCGGGCGGCCGTGCGCCGGCCCGATCTGGCCGGCCACCTGCAGCCGATGGGCGACGTCGGCCAGATCCATGCGGTGCAGGCCAACCTGCGCTATCCCGACAGCGTGCGCCGCGCGGTCGAGGGGGCCGAGGCCGTGGTGAACCTGGTCGCCGTGCTCGCCAAGTCCGGGCCGCAGACCTTCCAGGCCCTGCACGTGGAGGGCGCGCGCGCCGCCGCCAAGGCCGCCCGCGAGGCCGGCGTGAAGACCTTCGTGCATGTCTCCGCCTTGGGCGCGGAGCGCAAGTCGAACTCGCGCTACGGCCGCAGCAAGGCCGCTGGCGAGGCCGCCGTGCTCGATGAATTTCCGGGAGCGATCATCCTGCGCCCCTCGCTGGTGTTCGGACCCGAGGACCAGCTGTTCAACCGCTTCGCGACGCTGGCCCGGTTCTCGCCGTTCCTGCCTTTGATCGGTGGCGGCTACACCAGGTTCCAGCCGGTCTACGTCGGCGACGTGGCGGCGGCCATCGCGCGGGCCTGCGCCGGCCATGCCAAGCCCGGCACCGTCTACGAACTCGGCGGCCCGGAGGTCGTCACCTTCCGCGAGCTGCTCGACCATGTGCAGGCGTGGTCGGGGCGGCGCAAGCCTTACCTGCGCCTGCCCTTCCTGTTCGCCAAGCTCGGCGCGCTGCTGACGGTGCCGCTGCCCAATTCGATGCGTCCGCTGACGGTCGACCAGGTGCGCCTGCTGCAGCGCCCCAACGTCGTGAGCGAGGCCGCCACCGCCGAAGCGCGCACGCTGGCCGGCCTCGGCATCGCTGCCCCGCGCACCATGGCCGCGGTCGTTCCGGCCTACCTCGAGCGCTTCCAGCCCCACGGCCAGTTCGCGCACTACAGGGGATGATGGGCGACCAACACACGACACCCGTCATCCCCGAAGCCGAGGCGCAGCCGGATTAGTAGGGGAGCTCTTCGGCGAAGGCCGCACGCGATCCCGGCTCGGCGCCAATGCGCCGGCACGGGATGACGGGTATGCACTACTGCGCGATCTTGAGCGAGGCGACGAACCGCTCGGTGTCCGGTGAGCCGGCCGAGCCCGCCGCGCCGATGTGGATCAGCGTGTAGAGCTGGCGCCCCTTCAGGACCATGTAGGAGCGCACTTCGCTGCCGCCGCGCTGCCCCACGGCATCGACCGCCAGCGCGCCCTTCAGCTTGGTGAAATTGCTGCTCGTCCACTTGCCGCCGTCCATGCCGGCAGCCGTGCGGTCGAGCGCCTGGCGCAGCACCCATTGCGGATCGGCGACCACCACATCCTTCGGGTAGTCGACGAACTGCACGAGGTAGGCCGAGGCCGCGTGCTCGAGCTGGTACTGATGCGTTGTGTAGGCCACGCCGGCGGGCGTCGCGGCCTGCCCCGTGGTGTATTTGGGGGTGGCCGGCAGATCCGCGGTGAAGGTCTCCTCGGGGCCGGTCAGCGTGTGCCAGGCCTCCTGCGCCGAAGCGAGGCCCGCCAGGAGGCCCGCCAGTGCGATCAGCGCCACGCCAAGCACAGCCGCCCGCAATCCCGATGTCCGTGATGTCATTGCAACCCTCTGTCCGCTGTCGCCCGCAGCTGGTTCGCTTCGGATGCAGCCACCGTTGCCTGGAATGCGGCGGCGGCCGAAGCGTCAATGCTGCTCTATTGTTCGTTGGGTGCCATGATGGAAGCGAAATGCAAACAAAGTGCTTCGATGTAGGGCAATCTTGCTAGCGCTCTGAAGGATCGGCCCCTGGCGCCAGGCCGGCAAGCGTTTCATTCCGGCCGCCGCCATGATAAGCCGACCGCCCGGGGAAACGGGGAGGGAGCAGCTCTGCGATGACGCTGGCGCGTTGGCATCTGGTCGCGTCCGACACGGTCGTTTTGGCCCTCATCTACCTGTTGGCAGCGTACGCCATCCTGTCCCTGGCCTTGCGCGACGACAACATCCTGATGCGCCTGCTGCGCGCGGTCACCAGCCCCGTGCGCGTGCCTATTGCCCTGGTCACGCCGCGGATCGTTCCGCGCGCCATCGTCGCCATCTACACGATCGCCTGCCTGTATGTGATCCGCATCGCCCTGTTCGTCGCAGCCCAGACCATCCGGTGACGAGCATGGATGCTTCTCCAAGCCTGGCCTCGATCCTCCTCAAGCGCGCCTTGCCGCTCGCGCTGATCGTGGCGCTGGCCATTGCGCACGGCGCCATCCTGTCGCCGCTGTACGACTTCGTCTCCTACTTCGTGTCGGTCTTCAGCCGTCGCACGATCTTCCATCAGCCGCAGGTGCTCGAGAATTTTCCAAGCCTGCTGATCACCGTGTTCACGCTGCTGCTCGGCGGCATCCCGGCCGCCATCTACGAGCGCGTGCGCGGGCTGCGCGACAGCACCACCGCCTCGCTGCTGATCTGGCTGGTGACGACCATCCTGATCATCGCACTGATACCGGTGCTGATGCGGGTGCTGGGGCGGTGAGCCATGTCACGCACGGCCGGCTGGCATGGTCGGCCAGTTCGTTCGGAACCGCGAGATAATGAGCCCGCACTGCAGCTTGCGGACCCCGATCAACTCTTGGCATAGTCACGCAAGCGCCGCCCTACGGTTTTGGGTCCCTTGGGACGTGGAGCTACACGGAGAGAATCATATGCAAAGCACCAGACGAGCCGTGCTCATTGCGCAAGCCGCTGCCGTCCTGGCACTCGGTTTGCCTATTACGGGAGCAGTCGCGCAGACCAAGGAGGTGACATTCGCCCACCAGGACATGATCGTCCCCCTCAGGGTGCTCATGGCCAAGGGCGAGCTCGAGAAGGCGACCGGCTACAAGATCAACTGGAAGATGTTCGGCGGCGGTGGCGACGTCATCAAGGCCATGGCGTCCGGCGAGGTGCCGATCGGCGAGGTCGGCTCGAGCCCGGCGACGGCGGCTGCCAGCCAGGGCATGGACGTGCAGGTGATCTGGCTGCTGGACGACATCGGCAACGCCGAGCAGCTGGTCGTCCGCAACGGCTCGGGCGTGAACAGCCTCGCGGACCTGAAGGGCAAGAAGATCGCCACGCCCTTCGTGTCGACGGCCCACTATCAGCTGCTGGCGGCGCTGACCGACGCCAAGGTCAATCCCAAGGAAGTGCAGGTCCTCAACATGCGTCCGCCGGAGATCGCGGCTGCCTGGGAGCGCGGCGACATCGACGCGACCTTCATCTGGGATCCGGTGCTCACCAAGGTGAAGGGCAACGGCAAGGTGATCATCTCCTCCGGCGACATCGCCAAGCAGGGCAAGCCGACCTTCGACGCCATCATGGTCAACAAGGCCTGGGCCGAGAAGAACCAGGATTTCGTCACCAAGCTGATCGCCGCCATCGCCAAGCAGGACGAGGCCTACAACGCCAACAAGGCGAAGTGGACGGCCGACAGCGAGGACGTGAAGGCCGTCGCCAAGATCGTCGGCGCCAAGCCGGAAGACGTACCGGCCGCGATGGCCGCGTATAACTTCCCGTCGGCCAAGGAGCAGGCCTCCAGCACCTGGCTCGGCGGCGGCAAGGACGGCGGCGTGGCCAAGGCCATGGCCGACACGGCCAACTTCCTCAAGGAGCAGGGCCGCATCACGGCGGTGGCGCCCGACTACTCCGCGTTCGTCAACCCGACCTACGCGGCAGCCGCAGCGAAGTAGGCGCCGCGGCGCTATAGCACAGGGTCCGGCCTCTGATCGAGTGCCGGACCCTTCCTTTGCCAGGACGCCGAACAGGACCCCTGCCGCATGGCCTCGCTGGAAATCCGGGATCTGTCCGTCCGCTACCAGTCGTCCACCGGCATCGTCGAAGCGCTCAGCAACGTCAATCTCGGCATGGGCAGTGGCGAGTTCACGGTCGCCATCGGCGCATCCGGCTGCGGCAAGACCACGCTGCTGTCCGTCATCGCCGGCTTCCTCGCACCCTCGCAGGGCTCGGTCCTCCTGGACGGGCAGCCTGTCATGGGTCCCGGCGCCGATCGCGGCGTCGTCTTCCAGCGCCATGCCCTGATGCCGTGGCTGACCGTGCTCGACAACGTCGCCTTCGGCCTCAGGATGCGCGGCGTTGCCCGCGAGGAGCGCCACCAGGTTGCCCGCGAGAAGCTGAAGCTCGTTGGCCTCAGCGATTTCGAGTCCAAGATGATCTACGAGCTGTCCGGCGGCATGCAGCAGCGCGTCGGCATCGCCCGCGCGCTCGCCAGCGGCCCGGAAGTGCTGCTGATGGACGAGCCGCTCGGCGCGCTCGACGCGCTGACCCGCGAGCAGCTGCAGGAGCTGATCCTCGACGTCTGGCACCGCACGGGCAACCTGATCTTCTTCATCACCCACTCGGTCGAGGAGGCGATCTTCCTCGCCACCCGCCTGATCGTCATGACGCCGCGTCCGGGCAAGATCGAGAAGACCTACGATCTCGATTTCGGCCGCCGCTTCATCGCCGAGCCGCAACGCGCGCGCCATCAAGTCCGACCCCGACTTCATCGCCGTGCGCGAGCAGGTGCTGGCCGACATCCGCGACCGCGAGGTCGCCGGCATGAGCGATCAGGACAAAGCCACCGCCCCGCAGCGCTCCGAGCCACAGAAGACCAGCCGCTACCGCGTACTCGGCGAGGGCTCGACGACCACGCTTGAGCATCCTCAGCGTCGCGGCCATGCTGGCGCTGTGGTGGATCGCCACCGAGCTCGCCTGGGTCAAGCCGCTGTTCCTGCCCAAGCCCGAGACCATCTGGTTTGCCTTCAAGCAGGCGGTGGCCGGCGACCTCGACAACCACACGCTGTGGGTGCATTTCCTCTGGAGCATGTACCGCGTCTTCGCGGCGTTCCTCCTCGCCGTTGCCATCGGCATCCCGGTCGGCATCGGCATGGGCGTGTCGCGCTACGCGCGCGGCATCTTCGATCCGCCGATCGAGTTCTACCGGCCGCTGCCTCCGCTCGCCTATCTGCCCCTCATGATCATCTGGTTCGGCATCGGCGAGCAGGCCAAGATCATCCTGCTGTTCCTGGCGATCTTCGCCCCCGTGGCGCTGGCGGCGCGCGCCGGCGTGCGCAGCGTGCCGCAGGAGCAGATCCAGGCGGCCCTGTCGATGGGCGCGACGCGCGACCAGGTCGTGCGCTACGTCATCGTGCCGGGCGCGCTGCCGGAAATCCTGGTCGGCCTGCGCATCGGCATGGGGGTCGGCTGGACGACGCTGGTTGCCGCCGAGATGGTGGCGGCCGACGCCGGGCTCGGCAAGATGGTCTACAACGCCTCCAACTTCCTGCGCACCGACGTCGTCATCCTCGGCATCCTGGCGATCGGCTGCGTCGCCTACGTGTTCGAGCTCGTGATGCGCATGCTCGAACGCCGCCTGGTGCCCTGGAAGGGCCGAGTTTAGCGGGCGCCCGCTGCCGCTAGTTGGCGCGCCGCGAGGCGAACGCGCCGGCGCGGTCGAGGCATTCCACCGTGCTGCCCCGCCCGCATTTGCCGCCGCGGACACAGATCCAGGTGCGCAGCGTCACGCACTTGCCGCCGCTCTCCTCGTGCACCCTGATGACGCTGTCGAACTGGCAATTGCCGTTGTCGAACGTGTTCGACTTGGCCGTACCGACCGCGGCCGCGTTGAGAAACGACGTAAAGGCTGCGACGTCGTCGCCCTTCGGCCACCCGGTGCCGGCGCAGAAGCCCGCTCCTGCTGGCCCGCCTCCGCCTTGCGGATCAGGTCGGCGATCAGCTCGGGCTTGTAGGCCAACGCGCTGGTCGCCGGCGCCCAGCAGAAGCAGCACGCCGGCCAAGCGCGGACATCGCAGCACTGTGGACTGTGGTCTTGCTCATGGCACGCGCCCTCCCAACCGAAACGATGGCGACGCTAAAGCGAGATCGCTCGCAATGGAAGCGCCCGCCCGGCGCCCGTTGCGGACGCGCATCCCTCGCCTGAGGAAAGCCGGGCGGGATTTCAGTGGCGCTGCTTGTGATGTTGCATCGACCCTGGTGAGGCGTAGCCGCGCAGGCGACGATACTCGGCAACCTGCTCGGGCGTGAGCACATCCATCATCACCAGATGGTATTTGAGGTGCGCCTCTCGCAGCCTGGCTTGGGTGGCCCCGATGTCCGCCGTCGCGGCCGTCAGGGCCGCCGACGTGATCTCTCGATTGGCGAACAGGCGATCCAACCTGGTCTCCTGCTCGATCAGGCGCTCGCCCACCGGTATCGCCTCAGCGCGCATGGCATCGATCAGCGCCCTGGTCCGCTCCCGCTGCTGCGGCGTGAGCCCCAGCGCGTCGGCGTGCTCGAGCACGTGCATCGGCCCCGGATATCCGTTCAGCTCGGCCGGGAGGGCCAGCCCCATGCCGCGGCCGGCCCTCAGGTCGGCGATCTGCTGCTGAGAGAGCGCCTTCACGGGCCGCTGCTCCATGCCGGCGTATGGCTGGTGGCTCTGCGCCAGCGCAACGCCTGCGGGCACCAGCAGGACCAATATGGCAAGCGAGCGTCTCATCGTGTCGGCCTCTCATGTTCAATGCATGCGCGACGAAAGCACGGTAGCGACCGCCACCCCACTATACCTCCTGCTCGGGCGAACCAAAGGCCAGATACGCCCGAGCAACGCCGCGAGGTTTCGCGCGCGCAGCCATCGATCGCGCACGCTCGCCTTCGGTCCGGCATTGTGGGAGAACTATCCGGGTACTTCAGGAACAGACCAAGGCGCCAAGCCACCCTGAAGCAACAAGGGAGGAAATTCATGCAAGGCATTCTCGCGTCATTGGCCATCGTCCTCGCCACGTTTTGCTCCGGTGCCGCAATGGCGCAGGACAAGTGGCCGTCGCGCCCCGTCACGGTGATCGTTCCGTTCGCGGCCGGCGGCAACACGGATGTCATGGCGCGTATTTTCGCGGAGCACCTGGGCAGGCGGCTCGGCCAGCAGTTCGTGATCGAGAACAAGCCGGGCGCCGGTGGCGTCACGGGCCTCAACGCCGCCGCCAAGGCACCACCCGACGGCTACACCGTCTCGGTCGCCACGTCCGGCGGCATCGTGATCAATCCGGTCCTGATCAAGGACAAGATCCCCTTCAACGTCGAGAAGGACTTCACGTACCTGTACGGCATGGCCGCCCTGGCCAACATCTGGATCGTCACGCCGTCCGTCCCCGTCAACAACCTGACGGAGCTGATCGCCTGGCTGAAGGCCAACCCCGGCACGCCCTATGCGACGTCGGGCATCGGCACGACGCAGCATCTGTGCGGCGAGATGCTGGCCAATGCGGCGGGCCTCAAGATGGCGCCGGTCTCCTACCGCGCGTCCAACCAATCCATCCAGGACCTGATCGGCGGACAGATCAGCGTGGCTTGCGACAACTTCCCGGTCGCCATCGAACAGGTGCGTGCCGGCAAGCTGCGCGCCATCGCCATCACGTCGCCGGGCCGCTACGCCTTGGCTCCGGAAATCCAGCCGACGGGCGAGACCATTGCCGGTCTCGAGCAGATGCCCGCGTTCGGCTGGGTAGGCCCCGCCAACATGCCGGCCGACATCGTCAAGAAACTGATCGACGAGCTTGTCGCGGTCGGCAAGGACGAGGCCGTTCGGTCCGCGCTGGTGAAGTTCGGCGTCGTGCAGACCGAATTGCCGGGCCCGGCCTACGAGGAAGCCCTCAAGCAGGAGCGCGCCTCCTACGCCACGATCATCGAGAAAGCCGGCATCAAGGTGCCGTGAGAGGGCCTCGAGGAAGAGCGGAGGGGCGCTAGAGTCCCTCGGATACAGGTGGAATTGCGATCAGCGGTCGCTACCCAGTGCTGAGCCCTGTCGAAGCACGGCGTTGCCGGACTCATTCGCCCTTCGACAAGCTCAGGGCTGAGGGTCTGTGCTTCCATCTAAAGCGGAGGCGCTCTAGTTCGCCGGCTTGGCGACGGCGACGCTGCTCGACCAGCCCGGCGTCGCCTTGGCGTCCTGGGTCGCGGCGGGCTTGAGCTGGGCCGCCACCTTGTCCGGAGCCGCCGCCTTCGGCATCGGCTTGGGCTCGGCTTTCACCATCTGGCGCAGGTACTCGACGTTGGCAGCCGCGCGGTCGGGCGGCACGTCGTTGGCCATCGCCAGCTTGGCCTCGTCGTACTTGCCCTGCAGGCCGAGCACGAGCGCGAGGTTCTGATTGACGCGCGCATCGCCGCCGAGCGTCGCGGCCTTGCGCAACAGCGGCTCGGCCTTGTCGACCTTGCCCTCCATGGCGTAGGCGAGCGCCAGGTTGCTCATCACCGAGGGCTGATCCGGCGCCAATTGCAGGGCCCGCTCGAACAGCGGCACGGCCTTGCTGTACTGGCTCTGCTTGGCGAACACGGCGCCGCGCGCGGAGATCACCTTCCAGTCGGGATTGCTGGGATCGTCGGCCAGCTCCAGCACCTTGTCGGCCTGCGTGATGTGGTTGAACTCGAGCAGCAGGCGGCCGTAGTCGCCGGCGATGCCCTTGTGGGTCGGGTTGGCGCCGGAGGCCTGCTGCAACACGGCGAGCGCCTGCTGCTTCTCGCCCTGCGCCTTGAGGTTGCGGGCGAAGTTGAGGGCGGTCTGCGCGTCCTTGGGGTTCTTCGCGTAGACCTTGCCCCAATACTCGGTGGCTTTGGCGAGCTCCGCCTTGCCGTCCGTTGCCGGTGTGGTTGTTGCCAGTGTCGTCGTTACCGGTGTGGTTGTCTGCAGGCTTGGTTGCTGCAGGCGTGGTGGCGCCGGTGGTGATCTTGGAGACTGCCGGCTCGGCCGCGGTCATCTGCTCGGCCGGCTTCTGCGCGGCCAGCATGTCGGACAGGCTCTGGTCGGGCTTCGAGCAGGCCGCCAGCGTCAGGCAGCAGCCGATCGCCGTCAGCAGCCTGTTCGTTCTGCGCGGGGCGCCGATTGCGCCCCTGACGCGTGCTCCAGCCATTGTTGGACCCTCGCCCGAATGCTCCCGCTGATTCGCGGGTTAACGCGAGTTTCCGGGACGGCGGTCAACAATGCATTAATGATCTCGCCTAAGTTATTGTACTATAACGGATATCAGACAGAGCGTTGGGCGGACGCCGCCGCCTCCCACTCCCGCATCGCGGGGTGCGCGAACACCGTCGCCACGTACTGGGCGGCGGTACCGTCATCGCCGTAGGTGGCAAGGTCCGGGATGTAGGTGCGCAAGCGCGACGCCACCGGAGCATACATCGCATCAGCCGCGGTGAAGGCACCGAACAGGTACGGGCCCGCGCCGCCGAACCGGCGCCGGCAGTCCTGCCAGATGGCCACGATGCGCCGCACGTCGGTCCGCCACGGGGCCGGCCAGCGCATCCCTGGGCGTGCGCGCCAGCATATCCATCGGGCAGTGCTCGCGCAGTTCCCGGAAGCCCGAATGCATCTCGGCCGATACGGCCCTGGCGACGGCCCGCGCACGGCTGTCGTCGGGCCACAGGCGGGCACCGGGATGCGCCTCGGCCACGTACTCGATGATGGCCAGCGTGTCCCAGACGACGAACCCGTCCGCCGCGGGATCGTCGACGATCAGCGCCGGCACCTTGCCCGACGGTGAGTGGGCGAGGATCTGCGCCTTGGCATCGGCCGCGCGCAGGTTGATGTTGATCTCGCTGAACGCTATCCCGGCGTGCCGCATGGCCAGCCAGGGCCGCAGGCTCCAGCTCGAGGTATTCTTGTTGCCGATCACCAGCCGATAACTCATTGCCTTGCCCACATCCCCAAAACCGCCGGCAATTGTCTTTCCGGCCCGCCCTGCCGATAATGCACGTGCCCCACCTGATAGCCCGCCCGACCCTGCGCACCCTCTCTTGAGCAAAACCTCCATGCCGGCAAGTGAAAAGACCAATTCCGCGCTCGCCTCGACCAGCGCACTTCTGCCGGCCGACGCCAGCGTCAAATCGATCCCGGTCTGGCTCGCCCGCGACACCGGGTGGGTGGCGCAGGCAGGCCTGACGGATGCACAGAAAGCCTGGATCGACGCGCAGGGCCTGAAGGGCAGCGCGCGCAAGCACGTGCTGCTGCCCGCCGCCGACGGCAGCATCGCCGGCGTCGTGCTGTGGCTCGGCGAGGCCCGCGCCGGCGATCCGATGGATCGTGCCGAGCTTGCCATCGGCGCGCTGCCGGGTGTCGTGCCCCCCGGCCGCTATCGCCTGGCGAGCGCCGTCGAGGACGCCGAACTCGCCGCCGTCGCCTGGGGCCTCGGCGCCTACCGCTTCCGTCGCTACAAGAGCGGCAGCAACAGCAGCGAGGACATCGCCGCCCTCGAACTGCCCTCCGGCGCCGACGCTGTCCGCGCGCCCGCCATCGTCGAAGCGGTCGGCATGGGCCGCGACCTCATCAACACACCGGCCAGCGACCTCGGGCCCGCGGAGCTGGAGGCCGCCGCCCGCCGCCTCGCCGAGCGCCACGGCGCCACCTTCGCCTGCACGGTCGGCGATGACCTGCTCGCCGCCAACTTCCCCATGATCCACGCCGTCGGCCGCGCCAGCGAGCGCGCGCCGCGCCTGATCGACATCAGCTGGGGCCGCGCCGAGGCACCCCGCGTCACCCTGGTCGGCAAGGGCATCTGCTTCGACACCGGCGGCCTCGACATCAAGCCGGCGAGCGGCATGCTGATCATGAAGAAGGACATGGGCGGCGCCGCCGCTGCCCTGGCGCTCGGCCACATGATCATGGCGGCCAGGCTCGACGTGCGCCTGCGCATCCTGATCCCGGCTGCCGAGAACAGCATCTCCGGCAACGCCTTCCGCCCCGGCGATGTCCTGATGAGCCGCGCCGGCAAGACCGTGGAGATCGGCAACACCGACGCCGAGGGCCGCCTGGTGCTGGCCGATGCGCTGGCTCTCGCCGACGAGGACAAACCCGACACGCTGCTCAGCTTCGCCACGCTGACGGGCGCCGCCCGCGTCGCGCTCGGCCCCGATCTGCCGCCCTTCTTCACCGACGACGACGCCTTCGCCGATGCCGTGCTGGCGGCCGGCCTGCGCGTCGGCGACCCGGTCTGGCGCATGCCGTTCTGGGCCGGCTACGAGGCCAACCTCGACAGTGCCGTCGCCGACATGAACAACGTCTCGGACGGCCCGTTCGCCGGCGCCGTCACCGCCGCGCTGTTCCTGCGCCGCTTCGTCAGGCAGGCCCGCCGCTACGGCCACTTCGACATCTACGGCTGGCGGCCCGTGCAGAAGCCGCTCGGCCCCAAGGGCGGCGAGGTGCAGGCCGCGCGCGCCGTGTTCGACATGCTGCGCACGCAGGCCAAGCCGTGACCGCCACCCTCGACCGCCGCCGCCATGCCTATCGCGACGACCTCGCCGCCGAGCACCTGCACGACCGCGTCACGGCCCAGCGCTACGTGCCCGGCACGCGCGGCCAGGTCATCCACTCCGCCACCCAGCTGCGTGACCGCCCCGACCTCAAGGCCGGCTGGACCACGGAGGCGCTGTTCGGCGAGATCGTCACCATCTACGAGCGCAAGGACGGCTGGGCCTGGGTGCAGCTCGAGCGCGACGACTACGTCGGCTACGTGCACGAAGGCGCGCTGAGCGATCAGGTGCGCGAGCCGACCCACATGGTGCGCGCGATCGGCACCTTCCTCTACCCCGAGCCCGACATCAAATCGCCGCCCTGGATGCACCTGAGCATCACCGCGTCGCTGGCGATCGCCGAGGAAGGCGCGACCTTCTGCCGTCTCGCCGACGGCCGGCACGTGCCGACCCGCCACATCATCGACCGCACGCGTTTCGCCGCCGACTTCGTCGCCATCGCCGAGCGCTTCGTCGGCATACCCTACGCATGGGGCGGCAAGACGCGGCTCGGCGTCGACTGCTCCGGGCTGGTGCAGGTGGCCATGCAGGCCGCCGGTCACGTCTGTCCGCGCGACAGCGACATGCAGCAGGCCGAAATTGGCGACGCCGTCACCATCAGCGAGCACCTGGACGACCTGCAGCGCGGCGATCTGGTGTTCTGGAAGGGCCACGTCGGCATCATGACCGACGGCTTCCTGCTGCTGCACGCCAACGCCCACCATATGGCGGTGGCGCTGGAGCCGCTGAAGACCACCGTCGACCGCATCGCCCGCGCCGGCTCCCCCATCACCGCCATCCGCCGCCCGATCCGCAAGACAGCCTGAGACCCTGGCACCACCTACAGCTCGGCCGTTGCGCGCCTGCGGTATAGCCTCCTGGGAAACTCCCCCCGACCGCATTGCGGGTTAGTCCCGATTGCAGCCCGTCGCGGCCGGATCGAGGATCCGCCGAACGCAAGGCCGAGGGCTGCCGCGCATGCATGCAAACTGGTCCCGTTGGCTGTTTGGAGCGTGGGCTGTCCTCACCACGCTGTGGGTGGTCGTGGCGATGCTGATGCTGATCCAGACCTGGCCGGAGCCTTCTCTCCGGGTCGAGCGGGGCGACGTCATTGGCAACCTCGAGGACGAATCCTTGTCCGGCGGCGCCATGCGAGCAAGCACCGGCGGCGCGCCATCGGAAGCAGCCGACCACATCAAGAAATTCCTGCTGCTGGCGCTCCTCCCGCCCGGGTTCCTGCTCGCCATCGTGCTGATCGCGTTGTGGATCGGCGGCCTGCCCTTTCCCTACTCGCGACGCAACCGCCGCGAGCAACTCGACAACTCGCGGCACGCGAGATGACAACCACTCTCACCAAGGAGATTGCGCGGTGCTCTTCAAGAAGAAAATGGCCGGCCTCGGACTGGTGCTGGTAGGCGGCCTGATCGCCACGCACGGCGCTGTGGTGTATGCGACCTGGGAGATCGTGCTGGGTTTCGTCGTGCTGGTGATCGGCGCCGCGCTCCTGTCGCTGAAGGTCGTGCGCCGCAACATGCCCGACGCCGGCGAGACCAGCCGCTAGCACCAACCCAGTGCTGAGCCCCGTCGAAGCACGGCATTGCCGCATTCATTCGCCCTTCGACAAGCTCAAGGCTGAGGGGGCTTTGCTTCTCTAAGCCGATATCCTCGATTTCAGGAATCCGACCAGCAGCGTGCCGACGCCACCGCCAATCGCGCCCGTGATCAGCGCCGAGGCAACCTGCACGGTGCCGCTCAGTCCGAACATCGCGAACAGGATCTGCCCGACGATGCCGCCAGCCAATGCCCCGACCGCGGCATTGGCGACCGGGCCGCCGAGGTGGATGTCCTTCACGAAGTGCCCGGCAGCATAACCGGCTACGCCGCCGCCGATCAGTTGGAATATCAGCGTTGTCGTGTTCATGGGACACCCTGAAGCAACGAGCGCGAGCCGAGCCGCGCCCAGGCATCAGGATGAAGCTTTCGCCTGGACGGTGGTATCGGGCAAACGCTTGAGTGCATCCGGCGCGAAACCTGACCCCGGGCCTCTCCCCAGCCGCACCTTGCCCGCCCCTTGACGGCCTTCGACCAATCAGTCGAGGCTTTCCCGCTACATCTTCTGCGCCGCTCGCGCACTTCCAGGGAGACGTCCAGTGGGCAGGATCTTGCGGATCTTCGGGGCAGGCTTCATGGCGGCCCTGCCGCTCATCATCACGGTGGCCGTCACGGTGTGGCTGGTGACGCTGGTCGTCGACTATGCCGGTCCCAGCAGCCGCTTCGGCCGGCTCCTGATCTCCATGGGCGTCGGCTTCAACACGTCCAGCGTTCCGCCCTACCTGCTCGGGCTCGCCATCGTCGTCGTCGCCATCTACGTGCTCGGCCTGCTGGTCGAGTCCCGGCTCGGCGATTGGACGACCGCCATCGTCGATCGCATCGTGCGGCCCATTCCAGGCATCTCCAGCGTCTATGACCTCAGCAAGCGCTTCACGTCGATCGTCGACCTCAAGGGCGACGACAACCTCGCCAGCATGAGCGCGGTCTGGTGCTTCTTCGGCGGCGAGCCGGGAGCGGCGGTCCTCGCCCTGCTGCCGTCCTCCAAGCCCGTGACCATCGGCAGGGACGAGTACCTGGGCATCCTCGTGCCATCGGCTCCCGTACCGGTCGGCGGCGCCCTCATCTACGTGCCCTCCAGCTGGATCAAACCGGCAGCCGGAGGCGTCGAGCACCTGATGAGCGTCTACGTCTCGATGGGCGTCACCCCGCCGCAGAACACACCGGCCTAGTCCAACAGCGCGCGGCGCCGCATGCCGCCAACAAATGCGGTTGACAATTAGCGCTCCGTTATATAACTTTCTTATTTATATAACGGACAACGCAACATGCCCAACCTCGACGCCGCCTTCTCGGCACTCGCCGACCCGACCCGCCGGGCGATCCTGGCCCGTCTCGCACTCGGCGAGGCGACGGTGATGGAGCTGGCCCAGCCGTTCGAGATGACCCAGCCCGCCGTCTCCCGCCACCTCAAGGTGCTCGAGGGCGCGGGGCTGATCGTCCGACGGGTGGAGGGCACCAAACGCCCCTGCCGGCTGGCGCCCGATGGCATCGCCGGCATCGACCAATGGCTGGCGATGCTGCGGCAGGCGTTGGCCAAGAACTACGAGCGGCTGGACGAGGTTCTGGCCACCATGCAGCCCGAGGAGCGAAAGGACCAGCCATGAGCAAGATGACGATCAAGACGGAAGGTGACAGACACGTCGTCGTCACCCGGCGCTTCGCGGCGCCGCCCGAGGCGGTCTATCGCGCCCACACGGAGCCGAGCCTCGTCCAGAAGTGGCTGCTCGGCCCGGACGGCTGGACCATGCCTGTGTGCATCAACGACGCGCGCCCGGGCGGCAAGATCCGCTACGAGTGGACCAACGGCAAGGGCGGCGGTTTCTTCCTGACCGGCGAGTTTGTGGAGCTGATGCCCTTCAGCCGCATCGTGCACATCGAGCGCATGCACCTGCCGGACCCGTGCCCGGACAACCACGTCGAAACCACCTTCCAGCCGGACGGGGCTGGCACGCTGATGACCATGCGCATGACCCTGCCCGACGCGCAGACGCGCGCCGCCATGCTGGCGAGCGGCATGGAGCACGGCATGGAAGCGAGCTACGTCCGCCTCGAGACGATGATCTGAGAAAGGAAATCCGTCTGCGGCGGGGCTTGCTGAAAGCTCCGCTGCAGGCGACTGCTTGTCCTTCTGAATCAGGTCATTGGCCTGCGCTGTCGCGTCGGCGTCCGGATCGCGGCAGAAAAAGCAGTAACCAGCTGTCGATTTCGCGGTCTGCTGTTCGTCGTCCCTGCAGAGCCGATCATGAGCATTCGACCAGCCGGCTCACCACCGCGTACGAACCAGGGAGCCAGGCCGTGAACACCCTTCTCATCACCACCCAGATCGTCTGCTACAGCGTCGGCATCATCTCGGCCTCGCTCAACATCGCCAGCTTCGTCCGTGTCCGGCGCATCAGGGGCCAACGTCGTCGGCGGCCGGCGGCGCTGACATGATGCGCCCCGGCGCGCCGCTGCAGCGCGGCCCTGCCGCCCTGCAGTGCGTTGTGCTCACGCCATCGGCAATCGGCTGTGCTGGGTCAGATATCGGTGCATAGCCCACACTGGGCCATAAGCTCCGTGCCGCGAATCACATTGATTGGGTGCCTTTCCACGTCCGGGGGAGGTGACCATGAACATCGCCATCGACAGCACGATCTTTGCCAAGACCAGCATCGATCACGGACCTCGAAGTTTGCTCGGCCGCGTGCTGCTCAAGGCGGAAGCAGGCGTGCGCGAACGCGGCGTCACGCTTTCGTTCGCGACCATGCGGGAGTTTCTCGACACCCACGCCCAGAACCGTGCCACCTGGGGCGCCGTGTTCCGCGGCTTCGATCCGGAACTCAACGACCTCAACGACGACAATTCATTCTGCCTGCTCGGCCGCAACGAGGCCGGCGAGGTGGTGGCCACCCAGGCCGGCCGCCTCTACGACTGGACCGACTCCACCTGCCACCACGAGATGCAGGCCCTGCGGCTGCTCTACAGCAACCCTCCCGAGCACAAGCTGCCCACCGAGCGCTGCGAGGTGACCGCGCTCGCGGCTCGCGCCATCAAGGGACGCGTGTTCTATTCCGGCGGCGCCTGGTACCGCCCCGACTATCGCGGCGTCGGGCTCGTCTCGCTGCTGCCGCGCCTCGCCCGCACGCTCGCCTGCGCGCGGTGGGATACGAGCTGCACCATCACGCTGATGGTCGAGCACAACATCAACAAGGGCGTGTTCCCGAGGAACGGATACCGCAACATCGAATGGGACGTGAACTTCATCGACACGCGCGAGGGATCCATCCATTTCGCGCTGCTCTGGATAAAGCGCGACGAGATGCTGAAGGATCTGCAGAACTTCCTGGACGATCCGGCGCTAGGCAGGCTGGGCGAGACGGTCGCCGGCAAACGGGCCGCTAATGCCTAGCAGGAGCTGCCGTCCGTCGCTGGTGCGGCAGGGAAGGATCAGGCGCGTGTATTTGCGCTCCACCCTGCCGGCCTGCGGCCAGTTGATGTAGGCGCAGATATGATCGCACCTCGGCTCCTGGCTCTCGAGGGCCGCCGAGTAGAAATCCGCGACCCAGGCGGCATATTCCCGGTCGGAGATGTCGTCTAGGCGCGAGCCTCCCAGCGCGCGGCGCGCGGGCTCGTCGGGAATATCCAGGCCTTTGCCGGCGCGGTCGAAAGAGAACCCGCCCTCCGGCCGAGGCTCGAACACCACGCAGCGGTCCCCCGCGAAGCGATTGAGCAATGGGAGGTACTCGCTCTCCATGTACGCGCCGCCCGTGGCCCGCCAATAGTCGAACAAGGCACCGAACGGGTGCTCGGGCAACGCATCGAGCGCGCCCGGCTGCGCCCAGAACAGCGGCGTCCAATGCAGCTGGTGCTCGCTATCCAGCAAGGCTTCCATGCGCAGCAGGGCAGCGCGAGCCGAGGCGAAGATCTCGTAGCGCTGCTCGCCCTTGCTCGGCGCATATGCCAGGCAGATGCGCGTGCTGTTGTGCGCCGAGAGCCAGTAGTAGAGCGCGCCCAACGCGGCTTTGGATACAGCCTTCGGATTGAACCGGACGATGATCCTGCCGCCGCGCGCCGACAATCCGATGAAGCCGAGATTGTCGATGAGCGCCGGCTGAAAATCGCCCTCGACCCCCTCCAGATAGAGGGATTGCCGGAGCAGACGCGATCCCGCGTCCCACATCCGGCCTTTTTCGTCGATCAACGTCGCTTGAGCCTGCCGCATCGTACTGGACAACCTGTCAGGCGGCTCCGCTATCCCGCGCCAGAGCCTGCGCCAACATAAGTACGTACTGCTGCTCCTGCCAACCCAATTTGTGAAAATCTTCGACGAGCGCCGCCACACGGTCGGCGTGGGTGGCTACTCTCAGCACGGCCGCCGGCTCGGTCTCCTCGGACACGGGCTCGGGAGTGTCGTAGACCAGATCCTGAAAGAAATAGAACAGCGGCACCCTGAACAGGTCCACGACATCGGCCAGCACCGTTGCCGGAACCTGTGCTTCTCCCAGCTCGTATTGATCATAGAGGCTCGGCGCGATGCCGAGATGCGCCGCCACGGCCGATTTCTGAAGGCCCAGTTGGAGGCGGCGGTTCTGCAGTCGAACGCCCATGTGGAGCGTCAGGCCCTGGGCGCGCGGACCCTCGAGCGTCGCGTTTGGTTTCTTCGCCAATGGTTTACGCCTGTGCTGAAATTACTAGCCCAATGCGGCCAGATAGTAGCCGCTCGTGAGGTGACAGTATCCAAGGCGCCATTCGAGCGGAAGTCCATTGAGTTCGAACACGACGCGATCAAAATTCAGCAACGGTGCTCCGGGCGCAACATTGAGGACATCGGCACGCATCGCGTCGGCTGGCGCGATCGTGATCCGCTCGGAAGCGCTGCCCGTGAGAAGGCCATAACGCTGGGCCAGCGTTACCACGTCGGTCGCCACCTCCCGCTGCTTCTCGAGGCCCGGAAACATCATCGCCGGCACCGCGACCTGGTCCATCATGAACGGCCGGTGCTCGCGGAAATAGGTGCGGGTGAAGCGATAGACGCGCCCTTCCGGCTCCATGCCGAGCCGACGCGCCTCCGGCTCGCTGGCGGCTCCCTCGCTGATCGGCCCGACCTCCGGCTCGCCCAGCACCGGCCGGCCGTCAGGGCCGCGCAGCTTGTTGTAGCGCTGCGCCATCTCGGCGGAGTTCTGATCGTTTATGAACGTGCCGCGGCCTTGCCGGCGCGTGAGAACCCGCTGCGACTCGAGCAGGTCGAGCGCCTTGCGCATGGTGCCGGGACTGACGCCGAACTCGCGCGCCAGGTCCGACTCGTTTGGAATTGCGTTGCCCGCCTTCCATTGCCCGGCTGCGATCCGCTCCAGAAGGGCCTCGCGCAACTGCAGGTACAAAGGCCGTGTCGAAAACCGGTTATCAGTCATCCCCCGCATACTCACTCTTACTGAACACCGCCCAAGTGTAAGCTAGCTGATAGCGGTTGTGGAGGCCGACGTTGGCAGGGATGCGCCGCGCCTGCGCCAGGTCTGCGTGGGAAGGAGGTGGGACGCTAGCCCATCCATCCGCCGCCATCATCCGCTGGCGCCGTAAGGGTTTTTCCCGAGTGCGCTCCGCGTGCTCGCGCGATTTGTTCACCGCGCCGCCCACCGGACTGTCGGCCTGGATTGCGTCGCCTGGGCCCTTCGCCGGGACGACACGTCCCATCCGCCATGGTGCATCAGAAAAAAGTGATAGGGCGATCGCATCGTCGCGCCATCGCCGGCAGCCTGCTCATCGTCGACGCTTGGATTGAAGCGGCCTCCCGACGATAAAGTTCACATTGAAAACAACGCCCTAAGGTCAATCTCCAAAAAATCTCCCAACCCCTGTCGATTTCGCCGTCCCTGGTTCGTCGTGACAGTAGAGCAAGGGCGCGACCCCATCCGGGCAGCCCGGCTCCTGAAGCGAACCAAAGGAGAGACGACGATGCGTTTCATGGTGATGGTCAAGGCCACGCAAGGATTCCGAAGCCGGCAAGATGCCCTCCGAGGAGGGGCTCGCCGCCATGGCCAAGTTCAACGAGGAGATGGTGAAGGCGGGCGTCATGCTCGACGGCAACGGACTGCAGCCGTCCTCCAAGGGCGCGCGCGTCCGCTTCGCCGCCGGCAAGCTCGGCGACACCGGCACCAAGCGCACCGTCATCGACGGTCCATTCGCGGAGACCAAGGAGCTGGTGGCCGGCTACTGGATCCTGCAGTGCAAGTCGCTCGCGGAATGCCGTCGCGTGGATCAAGCGCTGTCCCAATCCACACGACGAGGTGAGCGAGATCGAGATCCGCCAGCTGTTCGAGCTCGAGGACTTCGGCGAGAGCGACGCCATCGAGCACCACCGCCGGCTCGGCGAGCAGATGAAGAAGTAGAGCTGCTCCCCACCACCCACCTGCGTTCCCGGAGCCCGAGGCCGAGCCTCGCGGAGGCCTGCCGAGGGCATCCGGGATCCCTCACCCACTCAAAAGAACGGAGACACACCAATGCGAATTCTGGGAATGCTGCGCGCCGACAAGCACAGCGAGGCCGGCGCACCGCCGAGCAAGGAGCTGATCGAGCGCATGGGCACGTTCGTCGAGGAGGTCACCAAGGCCGGCGTCATGCTGGCGAGCGACGGCCTGCACCCGAGCGCCAAGGGCAAGCGGGTGAAGCTCGCGGGCGGCAAGTTCACCGTCATCGACGGCCCCTTCACCGAGTCCAAGGAGCTGGTCGCCTCCTACGCGCTGTTCCAGGTCAAGACGATGGACGAGGCCATCCACTGGACCAGGCGCTTCCTGGAGGTGCTGGGCCAGGGCGAGTGCGAGCTGCGCCCCATCTTCGAGGCCGAGGACTTCTCCGAGGAGGTGTTCACGCCCAAGGAGCGCGCCCGCGAGGACGCCACGCGCGCCAAGATGAGCAGAACGCCGCCAAGCGGTAGGTCGAGACGCTGCGTGGGTAGCCAAGGCGTAACCACCTGCCGTGCGCGTGCCGCGCCCAGCCTTGCTCCGACCGATGGGAGATGGTGTAACCCGTCGCCATGACGGCGACGGACACCCATCAGGCCATCGACGCGGTCTTCCGCATCGAGCAGGCCAAGCTGATCGCCGGCCTCGCCCGCATGGTGCGCGATGTCGGCCTCGCCGAGGAGCTGGCGCAGGACGCCCTCGTCACGGCGCTCGAGCAGTGGCCCAAGTCGGGCATCCCCGACAAGCCGGGCGCCTGGCTGATGGCCGCCGCCAAGCATCGCGCCATCGATCGGCTGCGGCGCCGGAAGCTGATCGAGCAAGAAGCACGCGGAGCTCGGCCGCGAGATCGAGATCGAGGGCGAGGGCGCCGCAGCCCGACCTCGATGCCGCGCTCGACGACGACATCGGCGACGACCTGCTGCGCCTCGTCTTCACCGCCTGCCATCCGGTGCTCGCCACCGAGGCGCGCGTGGCCCTGACGCTGCGCCTGATCGGCGGCCTGACCACCGACGAGATCGCGCGCGCCTTCCTGGTCGCCGAGCCGACCGTTGCCCAGCGCATCGTACGCGCCAAGCGCACGCTGGCCGAGAAGCAGGTGCCCTTCGAGGTTCCGCGCGGCGCCGAGCTTGGCCAGCGGCTGGCCTCGGTGCTGGAGGTGATCTACCTCATCTTCAACGAGGGCTACTCGGCGACCGCCGGCGACGACTGGATGCGGCCGCAGCTGTGCGAGGAAGCGCTGCGCCTCGGCCGCATCCTGGCCGGCCTGGCTCCCGGCGAACCCGAGGTGCATGGCCTCGTCGCCCTGATGGAGATCCAGGCCTCGCGCCTGAAGGCGCGGACCAGTCCCTCGGGAGAGCCGATCCTGCTGCTCGACCAGAACCGCGCGCGCTGGGACCAGCTGCTGATCCGCCGCGGCCTTGCTGCGCTCGCTCAGGCCGAGGCGCAGGCCAAGAAGACCGGCGACGGGCTCGGCCCCTATGCGCTGCAGGCCGCCATCGCCGCCTGTCATGCGCGCGCGCGAACCGCCGAGGACAACCGACTGGGCGCGCATCGTCGGGCTGTACGGCGCGCTGAGCGAGATCACGCCGTCGCCGGTCGTCGAGCTCAATCGCGCGGTGGCGCTCGCCATGCTGTTCGGTCCGGCGGCAGGGCTGGAGGTTGTCGATGCGCTGACCGACGAGCCGGCGCTCAGAGGCCTATCACCTGCTGCCGAGCGTGCGCGGCGACCTGCTCCACAAGCTCGGCCGCCTCGAGGAGGCCCGCGCCGAGTTCGAGCGCGCCGCCTCCCTCACCCGCAACGAGCGCGAGCGCAACCTGCTGCTCGCCCGCGCCGCGGCGTGCACCTCTCCGCCCATCGGGTAATTCCAGCACGCCGGAACCTCTTGCGGGTTCACCCGAGCCGCAAATCAGGTTTCACCCTGATGCCGGCCCCCGGCGGCGCGTGGGACCATCCAGGCAACCCAGCATGAGATCGGGCGAGGGACCCTGTGACAGACCTCCAATCGGCCCGCACGCCGCAGCAGGCGCATTTGGCCGTCGCGGCCGATGCGACATCCGCGGCCTACACGTCGGCATGGCCGGACGGCATGATTTTCATTCCCGGCGGCACATTCCGCATGGGATCGGACACGCACTATCCCGAGGAGGCGCCGGTCCACCGCGTGACCGTGGACAGCTTCTGGCTCGACCAGACGCCGGTCACCAACCGCGACTTCCGCAAGTTCGTGAACGCCACCGGCTACGTCACGTTCGCCGAGATCCGGCCCAACCCCAAGGACTACCCCGGCGCCCTGCCGCACATGCTGAAGGCCGGCTCGCTGGTGTTTGCACCACCCAAGCGCCCCGTCGATCTCGGCGACTGGAGCCAATGGTGGACCTTCAAGTTCGGCGCGGACTGGCGCCACCCCTACGGCCCGCGCAGCTCGATCAGCGGCCTCGACGACCACCCGGTCGTGCACATCTCCCACCGCGATGCCGAGGCCTATGCGCGCTGGGCCGGCAAGGAGCTGCCGACCGAAGCCGAGTGGGAGTACGCGGCGCGCGGCGGCCTCGACGGCGCCGAATTCGCGTGGGGCGATGACCTCACCCCCGGCGGCCGGCGCATGGCCAACACCTGGCAGGGCAACTTCCCGCACGAGAACCTCGCGCGCGATGCCCGCAAGCGCACCTCGCGGGTGACGGCCTATCCGCCGAACGCCTACGGCCTGTTCGACATGATCGGCAACGTCTGGGAGTGGACCAGCGACTGGTACACGCCCAAGCACACGGCCGACGCTCCCAAGGCCTGCTGCATCCCGGAGAACCCGCGCGGCGGACGCGAGCAGGACAGCTACGACTCCTGCCAGCCCAACATCAATATCCCGCGCAAGGTCCTGAAAGGCGGCTCGCATCTGTGCGCGCCCAACTATTGCCGCCGCTACCGGCCGGCTGCCCGGCATGCCCAGCCGGTCGACACCTCCACCAGCCACGTCGGTTTCCGCTGCATCGTCAGAGAGAGGTCCAGCAATGAGTAAGGATCGCGGCAACGGGCAAGCACCCCAAGCCACTCCGCAACACGGAGCAGGCCTGAAGCGACGTGATCTCTTGCTGCGAGGCACATCGCTGGTCGCTGCGTCCGCCCTCGCAGCGGTCGTGTCCGAAAGGCCCGCGCAGGCGCAGCAGCAGATGCCGGCGCCGCCGGCGCGCCGCCCGAACATCCTCGTCATGTTCGGCGACGACATCGGCATCGCCAACCTCAGCACCTTCTCCAACGGCCTGATGGGCTACGAGACGCCCAACATCGACCGCATCGCGCGCGAAGGCATCAAGTTCCAGCACTACTACGCCGAGCAGTCCTGCACGGCGGGGCGCTCGGCGTTCCTGACCGGACAGCACATCATCCGCACGGGCCTCAGCAAGGTCGGCTTCCCCGGCGCGCCGATGGGCATGAGCCAACTCGATCCCTCGATCGGCGGCCTGCTCAAGAATCTCGGCTACGCAACCGGCCAGTTCGGCAAGAACCACGTCGGCGACCGCAACGAGTCGCTGCCGACCGTGAACGGCTTCGACGAGTTCTTCGGCAACCTCTATCACCTCAACGCCGAGGAGGAGCCGGAGCTGCCGGACTATCCCAAGGACCCGGCGTATCGCGCCAAGTTCGGGCCGCGCGGCGTGCTCAAGTGCAAGGCCACCGACCGCGACGACCCCACGGTCGATCCGCGCTTCGGCCGGGTCGGCAAGCAAACCATCGAGGATACCGGCGCGCTCACCAAGAAGCGCATGGAGACGATCGACGACGAGACGTCGGCCGCCGCCGTCGACTACATGAAGCGGCAGGTGCAGGCCAACAAGCCGTTCTTCTGCTGGTTCAACTCCACGCGCATGCATTTGCGCACCCACGTCCGCGATGGCCATCGCGGGCGCTACACGCACGGCGACAGCGAATACATCGACGGCATGATGGAGCACGACGATACCGTCGGCACCCTGCTCAAGGCGCTGGACGACCTGGGCATCGCCAACAACACCATCGTCGTCTACACGACCGACAACGGGCCGCACATGAACACCTGGCCCGACGGCGCCATGACCTGGTTCCGTTCGGAGAAGAACACCAACTGGGAAGGTGCGTTCCGCGTGCCATGTCTGGTGCGCTGGCCGGGCGCGATCAAGCCCGGCACGGTGACCAACCAGCTGATGAGCCACAACGACTGGATTCCGACGCTGTGCGCCATCGCCGGCGAGCCCGACATCGTCAACAAGCTGAAGGCCGGCTACACCGCCAACGGCATCAACTACAAGGTGCATCTCGACGGCTACGACCAGTCGCAGTTCCTGCGCAACGTCAGCGGCTCGGCGGCCAACAACAACGGCGTGAAGAGCGCCCGCGACAAGTTCTTCTACTCCGACGACGACGGCCTGCTCGTGGCCATGCGCCAGGGCGACTACAAGTACGTCTTCTCCGAGCAGCGCAAGCAAGGCACCATGGGCCTGTGGGCGGAGCCGTTCACGACGCTGCGCCTGCAGAAGATCTTCAACGTCATGCAGGACCCCTTCGAGCGCGCCGACATCACGTCCAATACCTTCTGGGACTGGCAGCTCAACCACGTCGGCAACATGTACGGGGTGATGGACGAGGTCTTCAAGTTCGCGGCGACATTCAAGGAATTCACGCCGCGCTCGTTCCCGCCGAGCTTCAACCCGGCGACCGTCATGCAAGAGACGATCGACGACCTCAAGAACCGCGACAAAGGCGTCGTCGGCCGCGCGCTGCAGTAGCGCCGGCGGTCTCACTCCGAAACCGGAAGATTGCTCCCTCGTAGGTTGGGTCGAGCGTCAGCGATGACCCAACACAATATCCGATGAGGAACATGCGTTGTGTTGGGTCGGCGCTTCGCTTGACCCAACCTACGCAATTGATCAGGTATCACTCCACCAACCCCAGCGCCGCCGCGCGCAGGTTGGAGAGCGAGAACGGCTCGAAGCGGAACTCGACGATGTGGCGCCCGTCGCCCACCTCGACGCCGCGGAACAGCACGTTGGTGCGCACGATGCGGGCCGGCTTGCCGTCCACCTCGGCGACCCAGCCCGGATAATAGGCCTCGTGCAGGATGAGCAGGCCCGGATAGGGGCTCTCGCACCTCCACCCGCACGCGATCCGGACGCCAGGAGATGATGCGCGCCTGGCTCGGCACGTGCTCGCCGCTGGTCGGCCAGTAGTAGTGCGGCAGCTTCAGCTCGTCGTCGACGATGGCCGTATCCGAGGTCGGATCGACGGCATACAGTGCCGGCCTTGGTCTGCGCGTCGGTGTCGGCGACGACGATGCGGCTGATGAATTTCACGCGCGGCTCGGCGCCGCGCAGGCGGTAGATCCAAACCTTGGGACCGCCCAGCAGCACCTCCGCCACCGGACGCCGCGCCAGGTGCGGCACCTCCTCGATCGGCCGGCCGAGCACCAGGTATTCGAGCCCGAGCTCGCGCGCCAGCGCGCAGTCGTAGCCCGAGAACGAGGCCGGAAACAGCCGCTGGTCGACGATGTGGGTGGTCTCGCCGGGCGACACGAGGCGATCGTAGGAGCCGAGCCGCAGCGGGTTGTAGCCGTTGGTCGCCTCCAGGCCGCGCACCACCGACAGGTTCTGCCAGGAGCCGCTGACGCCAACCACCTCGACGCGCGGGCGCGCGCCCTCCTGATGGCGGCTGGCCAGCTCCTGCTCGAGGATGGCAAGCGCGCGCGCCTCCTCGCCGGTCGGCTTCTGCAGCACGGAGTAGTAGGCGGGCGCCTCCGCATTCAGCGTCGAGGCGGTGTTGAACCACAGCAGCTCGCCGGCCGCGATCACCGCCAGCAGGGCAGCCGCCAGCGCCCGCGCCTCCCGGTGCGCGCCCGCGCCAGCAGCACGATGACCAGCAGGGCGATCGGGGCGACCTTCGCCACCTCCAGCAGCGACGCCAGTCCGCGGTGCGACTTTTCCGAGAACACCACCGCCCAGCCGATCACGCCCAGCCCGCCGGCCGCCACCGCCGCCAATCGCCAGGCGGGCACGCGCGGCACGCCCTCGCGCACATAGGCGGCGAGCAGCTGGCCGACCAGCAGGGCGATGGCGATCACCAGCACGAAGCTGCCGTCGATCGGCCGCCGGAACAGGTCGATGCCCGGCACATAGTTGAAGGCGAGGCTATAGAGCGGCGAATAGCGGCCGATGGTGTAGAGCGCCGCCACCAGCAGCACGCCCGCCATCAGTCGGTTGTCGCGCCTGCGCCAGCAACCGCCGGCCACGCCGAACCAGAGCAGCACGATGGTCGGCGCGACGCCGATGAACAGGTAGTTGAACGAACGGTCGGTGGATCCCACCTCGGGCAGCGTGTCGTAGTTGGGCCCCCAGTAGTCCTGCGTGCTCTGAGCGAGCCGAACACATTGGGGACCGCCAGCGAGGCGAAATTGGCCGGATACAGCGATCCCTCGAGCGAGGATTGGATCGTCACCTCCGGCCGGTTGGAGAGCGCCGCGAACTGCATCGTCAGCAGCAGCGGCGCCGCCAGCAGCCCCACGCCGACGCAACCCATGGCCAACATCACCGCCGCCCGCTGGCGCAGATAGCGCAGCCGGTGGTCGGCGCGCGCCACCTCCACCACCAGCACCGCGACCAGCACGAAGCACAGCAGCAGGGCCTCATGATTGCGCCCGAGCGCCAGCAGCGACGCCACCACCGCGAAACCGACCGCGCTCAGCAGCGAGCGCTTCTGCAGGGCGAGCAGCAGCAGCAGCAGGGCCAGCGGAAACAGCGCGTAGATCAGGATGATGCCGGTGTGCTGCAGCCGCCCCGAGGCCGGCCCGCCGAACATGAACACCAGGGCCGCCAGCAGCGAGGCCGAGATCGGCCAACCCGCGCGCCAGCCCAGGATGCCGACCGACAGCCCGCCGACCAGCAGATGCGCATAGACGATCAGGTCGAACGTGCGGATCGACGGCGCCGGGTCGATCAGCGCCCACAGCACGAAGGCCGGCGAGAACAGCAGCGATTGCGGATCGGCAACGCTCGGATGTCCGCCGTAGTGGAAAGGATTCCAGAACGGCGTGAAGCCTTCATGCAAGGAGGACGCGAGGAAGCGGAAGAATGCGTAGAACTGATTCTTGGCGTCCCACGGCACGACCGTATCGGTGAGGATCCAATGGCCGGCCGCCAGCAGCCACGCGGCCGCGATAGCGAGCAGCAGCAGGCTCAGCCTGTGCTCCCGCACGCGAGCCCACAGTCCGCTAGACGCGGTTGTTTCGCTGATGTGCCATCAAGCACGCGCGCCCCTCCGGCATGCCGAACCGGGGCGGTTGTTACCCGCCCTCCTCGGCACGGTTCCTTCCCCAGGCGCGATGCTATGCGTCCGGCCGCGCCGCCACAACGTCAGAAGTGGGCCTCGCGACCGAACAGTGGTGTAAATGTGCATTGCGCTGCGATTGCGGCGGTGCCTAAACTTCGCGGGGCTTGGCAGGCAGCCGGGTCCGCGAGTCCTCGGAATTGTTGCAACGCGAACGGAGGACGTCATGGCCGAGAGTGTCTACAAGATCATCGAAATCGTCGGCACCAGCCCAAGCTCCTGGGAGAAGGCGGCCGCCGCTGCCGTCGAGCGCGCGGCCCTTACGCTCCGCGACCTGCGCATTGCCGAGGTCACCGAGCAGGACATCGTCATCACCGACGGCAAGATCGAAGCCTACCGCGTACGTCTTAAGGTCTCGTTCAAATACGAGGACTGAGTCTGGCCGGCCGGAGCGCGGCGTCTATCACCCGCCTGCGAAGGCGGCGTGACAGCTTTCGCTTGAGTCGCAGCGCTCAGAACATCGCCGCGTGCACGCGGTCGGGCGGGTTGTGGCCGTCAAGGAAGGTCTTGATGTTGATGATGACCTTCTCGCCCATGTCGACGCGGCCCTCGATCGTCGCCGAGCCCATGTGCGGCAGCGCCACCACCCGATCGCTCGCCAGCAGCTTGGGATTGACGGCCGGCTCGTGCTCGAACACGTCGAGGCCTGCGCCGGCGATGGCGCCGGCCTCGATCATGCGCGCCAGCTCGTTCTCGTCGATCACCTCGCCGCGCGCCGTGTTGACCACGTAGGCCGACGGCTTGAGCAGCTTCAGGCGACGCGCCGACAGCAGATGATAAGTGGCCGGCGTGTGCGGGCAGTTGACCGACACGATGTCCATGCGCGCCAGCATCTGGTCGAGGCTGTCCCAGTAGGTCGCTTCCAGCTCCTGCTCGATCTCTTCGCTGACGCGCCGGCGATTGTGATAGTGGATCTGCAGTCCGAACGCCTTGGCCCGGCGCGCCACCGCCTGGCCGATGCGGCCCATGCCGATGATGCCGAGCCGCTTGCCGTAGATGCGGTGCCCGAGCATCCAGGTCGGCGACCAGCCCGGCCAATGGCGCCGCGTGTCCTTCAGCAGCGCCGTGCCTTCCGCCAGCCGGCGCGGCACCGCCAGGATCAGCGCCATGGTCATGTCGGCGGTGTCCTCGGTCAGGACGCCCGGCGTGTTGGTGACGATGATGCCGCGCACCCGCGCCGTATCGAGGTCGATGTTGTCGACGCCCGTGCCGAAATTGGCGATCAGCTTGAGCTGCGGGCCGAACTGGGAGATCAGCGATCGGTCGATGCGGTCGGTGACCGTCGGAACCAGCACGTGCGCCGTCTTGGCCGCCTCGGCCAGCTCGGCCTGGCTCATCGGCTTGTCCTCGACGTTGAGGCGTGCATCGAACAGTTCGCGCATGCGCGTTTCCACCGCGTCTGGCAGCTTGCGCGTTACCACCACCACAGGTTTTTTGTGTGACTGTCGCCATCTGTGCAAGCTCGGGCTCGCGTCTGGTGTGCCGAAGGGCCGGTCGGGCGCGGGGCGCCCGTCACCCGTCGCATGACGTTTTGTCTAACAGAAGGCCGTGCCGATGACAAAAAGGAGTTCATTCTTGTCGGATGCTGTGCACGTGGCACGCGCTGGCCAAAAGGCTTGAAATGCGCCATCAAATCATGCTTTGGGCAGGCCAAAAGGGAGTGGTGTTTCATGCGCAAGGCGCTTGCGCTCGGCGCGCCGCTTGGCGGCCGGAGGCCTGCAGGGCTTGGCGCTGTGGTGCGCGGGGCCGGCCTGCTGCACGCCCAGGGTGAGCGCCAGCCAACTCCGGCGTCCAGGCCCCCCGCTTCGCCAGCCTGAAGTCCGACAGGGTCCAACTGCACCAAGGCCCGGGCGCCGAGTTCCCGGTCGCCTGGGTGTTTCGCCGCGCGGGCCTGCCGGTGGAGATCACCCGCGAGAACGACGCCTGGTCGGAGGTGCGCGATGCGGAGGGCACCACCGGCTGGGTCTGGACCACGGCCTTGAGCCGCAGGCGTACCGCGCTCGTGCTGCCGCCTGAGAAGGCGGGACAGGACCAGCAGGAAACCGTGCCGCTGCGCGACGACGACAGCGAGAGCGCACTCCACCATCGCCAACGTCGAAGCCGGCGTGCTCGCCAGCGTCATCGACTGCAACGGCCGCTGGTGTCGGATTTCGGTCGGGACGTTTCGCGGCTACGTCGAGCAGGCCAAGCTCTGGGGGACGCGGCAGGGCGAGGTGATCCGGTAGCGACGCACTTGCGCGATGCCGCCGACGCTACTTGGAGACCAGGCGCACGACCACGTCGATGTGGGAGATCTTGAGGTCTGCCGGAGGCTCGGGCACGCCGTCCACCCGGATCGAATGCCGGGGATGTCGACCAGCCTGCCTTCGGCTTCGACGAAGAAATGATTGTGGTTGGACGTGTTGGTATCGAAATAGGCGCGCTGCCCGCCGATCGCGATCTCGCGCAGCAGGCCGGCCCGCTTGAACTGATGCAGGGTGTTGTAGACGGTCGCCAGCGACACGCGCTCGCCCGCCTGCACCGCCTCCTCGTGCAGCAACTCGGCCGTAACGTGCCGGTCGCCGCTGCCGAACAGGATCGTCGCAAGCGCCACGCGCTGCCGCGTCGGGCGCAGGCCTGCCCGCCGAAGCCGCCGGGGAGCGTCCACTCCTCTTCGCGCTATGCACGACTGATCTCATCCCTGTCAGAACAGGCCTATCTGTGGCAGATCGGCTCACTCCGGCTCCGTAAGGAGACGGAACGACGCCTCACAACCTTCATAGTAAGCGACTACATCAGTATAAACGCCTCGGCAGGCCGCCGCAATGGCGGCCCTGCTGCGCCGCAGGCGGGCCTGCGCCCGTAGAACACGGGCTTTTGAGCGGCGGGCGAGTATGTTAGGAAACCGGCAATGCTGCGAGAGGGCGCAGGCCATCTATCGCAGGCCGGTGTCCAATGAAGGGGATGGGACAAAGAGGGTAATGGCCGAGCGCCCGCAGAGCTTCGAATACGAGCAGCTGCTGACTTGTGCCCGCGGTGAGCTGTTCGGCCCCGGCAACGCCCAGTTGCCGCTACCGCCGATGCTCATGTTCGATCGCATATCCAGCATCTCGGAGACCGGCGGCGCCCACGGCAAGGGCCAGATCGTGGCCGAGCTCAAGGTTGCCGGCAATCCGGCGCTGGACTGGTTCTTCGCCTGTCACTTCAAGGGCGATCCCGTAATGCCGGGATGCCTGGGTCTCGATGCGCTGTGGCAGCTGACGGGCTTCTTCCTGGGCTGGCTCGGCGCTCCGGGCAGGGGCCGCGCGCTGGGTGTGGGCGAGGTCAAGTTCACCGGCATGGTCGTGCCGACCACCAGGACGGTGCAGTACGTGGTCGACCTGAAGCGGGTCATCCTGCGCAGACTGAAGCTCGCCATTGCGGACGGCATCATGAAAGCCGACGGCCAGATCATCTACGCCGCCACCGATCTGCGCGTTGGCCTGTTCGAGGCGGGAGAGCAACCCGCGGCGGCCTGACGAGGGCGCGACGGCACTGCAGGCGGGCGGCGCTGCATTCCAGGCGCAGGGGCACGGCGATGCGGGGAAAGGGACTGCGATGAGACGCGTGGTCGTGACGGGCATGGGTATCGTTTCCTCGATCGGAAACAACACCCAGGAAGTGCTCGCCTCGCTGCGGGAGGCCAAGTCCGGCATCGTGCGCGCCGAGAAATACGCCGAGCTCGGGCTTCCGCTGCCAGGTGCACGGCGCGCGTCAATCTCGAGTGGGAGAACATGATCCCGCGCAAGCCGCGCCGCTTCATGGAAGCCGGCATCGGCTGGAACTACATCGCCATGGATCAGGCCATCCGCGACTCCGGGCTCGAGCCAGGCGACGTCGTCAACGAGCGCACCGGCATCATCATGGGCGCGGGCGGTCCCTCGACGCGCGCCATCGTCGCGCGCCGCCGACGTGACGCGCGAGAAGGATCCCAAGAAGGTCGGCCCCTTCGAGGTGCCGAAGGGCATGTGCTCGGGCCCCTCCGCCGCGCTCGCCACCGCCTTCCAGATCAAGGGCGTCAACTATTCGATCTCGTCGGCCTGCGCGACCTCGGCGCACTGCATCGGCAATGCCGCCGAGATGATCCAGTGGGGCAAGCAGGACGTGATGTTCGCCGGCGGCTGCGAGGAGCTGGACTGGACGCTGTCCGTCCTGTTCGACGCCATGGGCGCCATGTCCACCCAGTTCAACGCCACGCCGGCCAGGGCCAGCCGCGCCTACGACAAGGACCGCGACGGCTTCGTCATCGCCGGCGGCGCAGGCGTGGTGGTGCTGGAGGAGCTGAGCCGCGCCAAGGCCCGCGGCGCCAAGATCTACGGCGAGGTCGTCGGCTACGGCGCCACCTCCGACGGCTTCGACATGGTGGCGCCGTCGGGCGAAGGCGCGGCACGCTGCATGCGCCTCGCCATGCAGGGCATGGACGGCAAGGGCGTCGGCAAGATCGACTACATCAACCCGCACGGCACGGCCACGCCGGTCGGCGACCAGAAAGAGATCGAGGCGGTCCGCGAGGTGTTCGGCAAGGACATGCCGGCCGATCTCGTCGACCAAGTCGCTGACCGGCCATTCGCTCGGTGCCGCCGGCGTGCAGGAGGCGATCTACTCGCTGCTCATGCTGAACAACGGCTTCGTCTGCGAGAGCGCCAACATCGACGAGCTCGATCCGGAATTCGCCGACGTCCCCATCGCCCGCAAGCGGCAGGACGACGTCAGCCTTAACTGTGTCATGTCGAACAGCTTCGGCTTCGGCGGCACCAATGCGACTTTGGTGATGAGACGCTGCGACGCGTGAGCGCCGCACGCTTTCGGCGCGCGCAGTAGCGCAAAGATGATCCGGTGCCGATCGGCACACGGCATGAGTGGAAGATGACCATGACGAATATCGACATCGCCAAACCGGGCCCGCTGATGGCCGGCAAGCGCGGCCTGATCATGGGAGTGGCCAACGAGCGCTCCATCGCCTGGGGCATCGCGCGCGTGCTGGCCGGCCACGGCGCCAAGCTGGCCTTCACCTACCAGGGCGACGCATTCGGCCGGCGCGCCATTCCGCTCGCCAAGTCGGTCGGCTCGGAGATCATCGTCAACTGCGACGTGAGCGACCTGAAGAGCGTCGACAACGTGTTCGCCGAGATCAAGGAGAAGTGGGGCGGCCTCGACTTCGTCGTGCACGCGCTGGCCTTCTCCGACCGGCGCGAGCTGTCGGGGCGCTATGCCGACACCACGCGCGATAACTTCGTGAACACGATGGTGATCTCCTGCTTCTCCTTCACCGAGATCGCCAAGCGCGCCGCCGAGCTGATGAACGGCAAGCGGCTCCCTGCTGACGCTGTCCTTCGGCGGCGCCACGCGCTGGGTCCCGTCCTACAACGTCATGGGCGTGGCCAAGGCCGCGCTCGAGGCGTCCGTGCGCTACCTGTCGGCCGATCTCGGCCCGCAGGGCATCCGCGTCAATGCGCTGTCGGCCGGCCCGATGCGCACGCTGGCCGGCGCCGGCGTCGCCGACGCGCGCGTGATCTTCAACTATCAGCGCGATCACGCCCCGTTGCGGCGCACGCCGACGCTGGACGAGGTCGGCGGCTCCGCGCTCTATCTGCTGTCCGACATGTCGGGCGGCGTGACCGGCGAAGTGCACTTCGTCGACTGCGGCTACAGCACCGTCGCCATGCCGAGCCTGGAAGCGCTGAAGGAGCAGGACGCTGGGGGCGAATAGCCGCCGCGGCTGCGATTGCGCCGGCGTCGCCGGCATGGCATCTGAAGGCATGATCGGCGTCTTCGATTCCGGCCACGGGGGCCTGACGGTAGTTCGCGCATTGGTGCAGCGCTTTCCGCAGCTGCCCCTCGTCTATCTCGGCGACCACCGGCACGTCCCCTACGGCAACCGGCCCTCGGACGAGATCGTGGCGCTGTCCCGCCACGGCGTCGATGCGCTGTTCCAGCGCGGCTGCCGGCTCGTCCTGCTCGGCTGCAATACGGCGACCTGCGTGGCGGCCCGCACCCTGCAGAAGGATTGGCTGCCGGTCAGCGGCTGGACCGGCCGCAACATCCTCGGCATCGTCGCGCCGACGGTGGAAGCCGCCACCCAGACGCCTTGGGCCGTCACGGCGCCGCAATACCCGCAGAAGTACAACACCGACATCGTCGCCGTGTTCGGCACCACGCGCACCATCACCTCGCACGCCTACCCCGAGGAGATCCGCAAGCGCTGTCCCAAGGTCACGGTCGTGCAGCAGACCTGCTC
>CAVTJY010000029.1:0-35912 GCA_963735125.1 uncultured Alphaproteobacteria bacterium
GCACTTGGAGAGAGTCAGGGGCCGCCCAATGGGCGGCCCTTTGCATTTCCGGCTGATCAAATGTTCCCGTACGGGAACATTCGACCACCTGCGGTTCACTTCCGAGCCAAAATGCTCCCGAACGGGAACAATGCACCTCAGGCAACGACCTCGTGCCCGAGGTAATCCACGGCGGCCTGCACGCCGCCGGTTCCGTGCGGGATGGCCAGCGCCTTAGGCCCATCTCCACGGCGCCCAGCGTTCCCAGCACCATCGGCGCGTTGACGTGGCCCATGTGGGCGATGCGGAAGCAGCTGCCAGACAATTCCCCCAAGCCGACGCCCAGGATCACCCCGCATTTTTCGCGGCAATAGTCGAGCAGCGGCTGTGGATCGTGGCCCTGCATCAGGATGTTGGTGATCGAGTTGGCCCGCTCGGCCGGATCGATGATGTTGAGCGCCAGCACTTGGCCCTCGGCCCACTTGGTCACCGCCGCGCGGGTGGCCTCGGCCAACAGCTCATGGCGGCGGATGGCATTGTCGAGCCCCTCCTCGAGCAGCATGTCGATGGCCTTGCGCAGGCCGAACAGCAGATGCTCAGGCGGCGTGCCGCAATATTTCTGGTAGTGGATCTCGCCCTCGCGGAAGGTCCAATCCCAATACAGCGTCCGCAGCCCGGCCGACTTGTGCGAGAGGCGCCCGGTCGCCGGCAGCGACGAACGCGAGACCAGGCGGCGTCATCAGTCCTTTCTGCGAGCCGCACATGGCGACATCGACGCGCCAGTCGTCCATGGCAAACGGCATGCAGCCAAGCGAGGCCACGCAATCGACCAGCAGCAAGGCCGGATGTTGGCGGCGTCGATCGCCGAGCGAATGGCGGGAATATCATTCACCACTCCGGAGGCGGTATCGATCTGCACGACCAGGATGGCTTTGATGGCGCCCGCCCTGTCGCGCTTCAGGCGTCCCTCCACGGCGGCGGGATCGACGGCCCGTCGCCAGTCGCCCTTCAAGGCCTCGATCTCGAGACCGAGCATCTTGCCCATCTTGCCCCAGCCGGCAGCGAAACGGCCGCTTCCAGCACCAGCACATGGTCGCCGCGCGAGAGCACGTTGCTGAGCGCCGCCTCCCAGCCGCCATGACCGTTGGCGGCGTAAATGTAGGACCGGCCCTTGGTGCCGAAGATCCGGCTGAGGTCGGCGAGGCAGCTGTCGGTGATGCCCACCAGCTCGCCCGAGTAGATGTCGATCGCCGGCCGATGCATGGCCTGCAGCACGGCTCCGGCACATTGGTGGGGCCGGGAATGCTCAGGAATTCTCTGCCCTTGCTGACGGTCATCGGCTGGCCCTTGCTGTCTTGATGTTCGGCGGCCCGCAATCGAACCACTTGTCTTCCGAGCTGCACAGGTCGCACACGATACACACATCACAGCGCGGCTTGCGCGCCTGACAGACATAGCGGCCATGCAGGATGAGCCAGTGGTGCGCATGCCGCATGTAGGCCTTGGGGATCACCTGCAAGAGGCCGAGTTCCACTTCCAGCGGCGTCTTGCCGGTGGCCAGATCCAGCCGGTGGGCGACGCGAAAGACGTGCGTGTCGACGGCCAGCGTCTCCTCGCCGAAGGCGATATTGAGCACGACATTGGCGGTCTTGCGGCCGACCCCGGCAAGGCCTCCAGCGCCTCGCGATCCGTGGGCACCTGGCCGCCGTGCTCGGCCAGCAGCCGCTCGGAAAGGGCGATCACGTTCTTGGCCTTGTTACGGTAAAGACCGATGGTCTTGATGCGCTCCTTCACCTCGTCGAGCCCGAGGGCCACCATCTTGGCCGGCGTGTCGGCCACCTTGAACAGGCCGCGCGTCGCCTTGTTGACGCCGGCATCGGTGGCCTGCGCGGACAGCACCACCGCCACCAGCAGGGTGTAGGGGTTGACGTATTCGAGCTCGCCCTTGGGCTCGGATTGCTGCCTGGAAGCGGCGGAAGATTTCCTCGATGCGCGCTTTCGATGCGACGTGCGGCCGCGCGCTCGCTGGCGGGCTTGGGCGTAGCTCCCGGTCTGTCGGCTTTGGGCATGGGGATGGCTTCGCGCGGAGTGGGACACTGGTAGGTGCCAGTCATGACCGAAAGACGACGCCTGCGCAAGCCGGCCGGATGGCTATCCACGCCGTGCTGACGCCGCATCGCTCGCTGGACCGCGCGGCTTCCTGTCTTGATGAGCGCCGTGGCGGTGAGCTTCGCCGCCGGTCTTGTTCCTGCTGAGGGCGCCTGGCCGGTTTCGGCTTCTTCGGGCTCGACATCGCGCTCATCTACCTGGCATTCAAGCTCAACTATCGGGCCGGCCGCCTGTACGAGACCATCGAGCTGACGCCGCCCGCTTCTGCTCACGCGCGTGCATCCGTCCGGCCGCACCGAGCAGTTCGATTGCAACCCCTATTGGGCGAGCGTGCGCCTCGGGAATGGCCCGACGGCCGCCCGCGCTCAGCGTCGTCGATCGGGGCAGGAATTGGCGTTCGGCCGCTTTCTGACGACGACGAGAAGCGCGACCTGGCGGCTGAAGGCGCCCTGCTGCAGGCGCGCGGCGGCGCAGCATTTGAACCGCGCAGGAATCGGGTCATTCGGCCTGCGGCCCCCTAGTCGGGTCACCGCCGCTAACAACCGCGAGATTGACCATGCTGCAGACCACAGCTACGGGCGCCGTCGCCGCTCAAGCCCGACCAGTCGGGCGACTACGATCTGATCCGCCGCGCCATCGCCTTCCTCTCGGAGACCTGGGTGGAGCAGCCCTCGCTGGAGCGCCTGGCCCAGCACCTGGGGCTCAGCCCGGCGCACTGCCAGAAGCTGTTCAAGCGCTGGTGCGGCCTCACCCCCAAGGAGTTCGTGCAGTCGATCACCGTCGACCATGCGCGCGGCCTGCTGGGCGGATCAGCCAGCATCCTGGAGACCGCCTACGAGGTCGGCCTGTCCGGCGCCGGCCGGCTGCACGACCTGTTCGTCTCGCACGAGGCCATGACGCCCGGCGACTACAAGCGGCGCGGCGAGGGCCTGGAGATGGCCTACGGCTTCCATGCCTCGCCGTTCGGCGAGGCGCTGCTGGTCGCCACCGATCGCGGCGTCGCCGGCCTAGCCTTCGTCAACGAGGACAAGGGAGAGACCCGCCAGCATGCGCTCGCCGACATGACGCAGCGCTGGCCCAAGGCGCACTACGTCGAGGCGCCCGCAGGACCGCGCCGCACGCCAAGGTGATCTTCAACCCGTCCAAGTGGGGCAGGGACCGCCCGTGCGGCTGGTCATGATCGGCACCGACTTCGACGTGCGGGTGTGGGAGACCCTGCTCAAGATCCCGATGGGGCGCGCGGTCAGCTACACGGACATCGCCCGCCATATCGGCTCGCCGTCGGCATCGCGGGCGGTCGGCTCGGCGGTGGGCCGCAATCCGATCTCGTTCGTGGTGCCCTGTCATCGCGTCCTGCGCGGCGACGGCAGCCTCGGCGGCTACCACTGGGGCCTCACCCGCAAGCGCGCGCTGATCGGCTGGGAGACGGGCCGCATGGCTACCCGGCAGTAGGGTGGCCGCCGCCCGATTGCAATGCGTAGATGTTCGGCTGGGCCACTCGGACCCTGCAACGGACTGCCACATCGCGACCACTCCCCTTCGCAGGGCAACGATGCTATGCAGCGTCCCACCATTCGTGGCGACGTGCTCGTATCTTCCGTGACAGGTCAATGACGCAACCACCCGATCGTACGCTTCTGCGACTGCTGGCATCTCTCATCTTCGGCTCGCGCTGGCTGCAGGTGCCGCTGTACCTGGGCCTGATCGCTGCGCAGTGCGTCTACGTCGTGCTGTTCATCAAGGAACTCTGGCACCTGATGCTGCACGCCACGTCGTTCAATGAGCAGCAGATCATGCTGCTGGTGCTGGCGCTGATCGACGTGGTGATGATCTCCAACCTGCTGGTGATGGTGATCGTCGGCGGCTACGAGACGTTCGTCTCGCGCCTGCGCCTGCAGGGCCATCCCGACCAGCCGGAGTGGCTCGATCATGTCAACGCCAGCGTGCTCAAGATCAAGCTGGCGATGGCCATCATCGGCATCTCATCCATCCACCTGCTGAAGACGTTCATCGAGGCCGGCAGCATCGGCACGGAGGGCGCGAAGCTCACCGAGGCCGGCGTGATGTGGCAGACCATCATCCACGTCACGTTCATCCTGTCGGCCGTCGGCATCGCCTATGTCGACCGGCTCGGGCAGCACTCGTCCGGGGCGAGGGCGGGCAAGGCCGAAGCCAAGGCGCACTGAGCCTGCGGCGTACATGGCGTCGAGGGAAGGTTGGGTGGCCGCGTGGTTCGACGGCTCACTACGAGGGATTGGCTGCTGCACGTGGCTGAGGTTTCTCAGGCCTGAGACGAGCAATGTCGTTTGTTGTCGCGCGCGGCGGCGCCTATCTCGACGGCATCGAAGAAACGCCGAGGAGATCGCGCCATGCCGCTCGTCCGCATCACCATGCCGAAGGGCAAGACGCCGGAGCACCGCCAGGCCATTTCGCAAGGCGTGCACGCGGCGCTGGTCGAGACGTTCAACGTTCCGAACGATGATCTCTTCCAGATCATCACCGAGGCCGCGCCGCAGGCCGAGATCGTGCACACGCCGAGCTATCTCGGCATCGACTACACGGACGATCTGGTGGTCATCCAGATCACCGTCAGCGACACGCGCACCGTGGAGCAGAAGCAGCACCTGTTCCGCCGCATCGCCGACCACCTCGCGGAAAGCCCCGGCCTCCGGCGCGAGGACATCTTCATCAACCTGCTGGAGGTGAAGAAGGAGAACTGGTCGTTCGGCAACGGGCTGGCGCAATACGCTTAAGCTTCCACCCGTCATCCCGGCCTCGATGATTTGAGCGCACAGCGCGCAATCATCGAGAGCCGGGACCTCCGCGATTCAATGTGCGAGATCCCGGATAGCCTCGGCGCAAGCGCCTCGGCTTCCGGGTCATGACTGGAAGTCATGTATGAAGGGTCATGCCGTCGCCGATGCGCGCATGGATCTACGCAGGTCGCGGAACGAGACCAGCCGGCGGTTGCTCTCGTCCCAGAGCACCAGGCGCACGCACGCGAAACTCTCCATAAGGGTGAGCCGCCCGACGCTTTTCAGCTCGGGATGGTCGCGCAGTACGCGGGGCAAGCGGTAGTAGGGAATCCGGCTGCTCAAGTGATGCACATGGTGCACGCCGATGTTGGCGGTGAACCAGCGCAGCACGGCGGGCAGGTCGTAGTGCGAGCTGCCGTGCAGCGCCGCCTCGTGGTGGGTCCAGGCAGGGGCACCCTCCCAGTACGTTTCCTCGAACTGGTGCTGGACGAAGAACAGCCACACGCCGATCGAGGCCGCCAGCATCGTGATCGGCAGATGCACCAGCAGGAACGGGCCGACGCCCACCAGCCACATCATCACGACGATCAGCAGGGCAATTGCCCCGTTGGTGGCCATGGCGCTGACCCACGGCTGCCAGCCGCTGCGCATCATGCCGATCGGCAGCCTGTGCTGGATGATGAACAGATAGGCCGGACCGATTACGAACATGACGATCGGGTTGCGATAGAGCTGATAGCCGAGCCGCCGCCAGCGGGACAGGGCGAGATACTCGCGCACCGTCAGCGTCGTGATGTCGCCGATGCCGCGCTGCTCGAGATTGCCCGAGCTGGCGTGATGGATGGCATGGCTGCGGCGCCAGTGGTCATAGGGGGTGAGCGTCAAAGCGCCGAGCACCCGCCCGACCCAGTCGTTGGCGACGCGACGGCGGAAGAAGGAGCCGTGCCCGCAGTCGTGCTGGATCATGAACAGGCGCACGAGGAAGCCGGCCGCCGGCACCGCCATGATGAGGCTGAGCCAATAGCCAAACCCGAGCGCCAGCCAGCTCAAGACCCAGAGCGCGGCATACGCGCCGACGGTGATGGCGATTTCCAGGGTGCTGCGAACGTGGCTAGGTTCGCGGTAGCCGGCTAGAATTTTTACCCAGTCGCGGGCAGCAACGGCCCTCGCAGACGGCTCTACTCGTTCCAAAGATGAATTCCACTCTCGGGGTTGCGGGTCGCAAGCTGCCGCGGGTCCGCGACAACAGTCCGCCAAACCCAGGTGTCCGCATGTAGCACGCTTAGCCCCCAAACGCCTAATGGGGTGCCGAGAATGTCACGCTATTGGCCGCGGTGTGGCAATATCGCCCAAGCTCAAGCCCAGGGCCGGGCGGCGGAGGCCTGCTTCTCGAACGCGCCGATCTTCGTGTCCTCCTGCATGGTGAGGCCGATGTTGTCGAGGCCTTCCAGCAGGCAGCGCTTGCGGAACGGATCGATATCGAAGGTGATCACGCCGCCGTCGGGCCCGCGGATCTCCTGCTTCTCCAGGTCGATGCTGATGGTGGCGTTGGCGCCGCGGTTGGCATCGTCCATCAGCTTCTCGAGGTCTTCCGGCGACACCTTGATCGGCAGGATGCCGTTCTGGAAGCAGTTGTTGTGGAAGATGTCGGCGAACGACGTGGAGATCACGCAGCGGATGCCGAAATCCATCAGCGCCCAGGGCGCGTGCTCGCGCGAGGAGCCGCAGCCGAAGTTCTCGCCGGCGACCAGGATCTGCGCCTTGCGATAGGCGGGCTTGTTGAGGACGAAGTCGGGCTTCTCGTTGCCCTGCTCGTCGTAGCGCAGCTCGTGGAACAGGTTCTTGCCGAGACCGGTGCGCTTGATGGTCTTGAGGAACTGCTTGGGGATGATGGCGTCGGTGTCGACGTTGATCATCGGCATCGGTGCTGCGACGCCGGTCAGGGTGGTGAATTTCTGCATCGCTCGTCCTTCCCTCTCTGGCCCTAGTCGGGTCAGGTTCTCAATCCATCGGCCAAGGCGCGGAAGTAGCCTTCGGCCTCCAGCAGGCGCTCGACACGCTGGGCATCGGCCTTGCGGGCCGCCGCGCGCATCGGCTCCTTTTCCGCCAGTAGCTCCAGCCGCCTTTTAACGCCGGCAAGCTTGCGCCCGTCAAGGTGATCTTCCAGCGCGCGGACGATGTCCTCCACGTAGCCGGCGATACGGCCCAGCTCGCGGACCCCCTCCCGGCCGGCCTTCGGGTTGCCCGGGTCCTTCTCCAGGGCCGCAAACGCGGCCGCGGCCCGAGCCAGGGTGGCGGCGATCTGCTCGGCGTATTGGGCGACTTTCTCGCGGCGCTCGGCGCTGAGCTGGGTGAGCGCGCCCTGCCATTTCAGGATCGTCTCGGACAGGCCGAGGATGCGGATCGTATAGTCGAGAAGGCCCATTGGTGCCGCACAAGCGTGAAACGCCCAATCATAGGGGCGGCTGGCAGCGCGGGGATAAGTTCAGATCGGGACGACAAGTCCCCAATCCGCAATCAGCGGATGGCCGGGTCGGCGTAGCACTGGCGCATGACCTCGCACCGGTGCGAGCCCTGGAAGTGCATGCTGTCGCCCTTGGCGGGCGCGATGAACTTGCACACTTCCTCGAGCCCGTCAGGGGTCAGCCAGCCTTGCCGGCGGCCGCGCTGCACGGCGAAGCAATCCGCGGTTTCCTCGTCCGGTCCGCGGAACTGGTGGCCGCACTCGTGCGCGTGAATCCACATCTTGACCGCTGTAGTTACCCTCGACAGCAACTTGGGATTGAGGATCAGGAACCCTGGATAGGCAGCGCCGTAGTCGTCGAGCTGATCGTCCATGACGGTCGGCCGCTTGCCGCACATCGTCCGCTTGCCATCCAGCTTCAACGCGTCCCACGGGACGATATGAGAGTTGCCGCCGACGTGGCCGACGTATTCCTCAGGCGTGGGGCCGGCTTGCGCGGCCGTCCAGCTCACGGCGAGCAGCGACAGCGCCAAAAGCGCACCACGCACCGCCAACCTAGGTTGCAGCGGATAGGAACCTGAGCCGCTCAAGCGGAGAATCCCCGTGATCCGTCACTTTGCGCCCCACTTTCGCCGGTTCCCCAAGCGTTTGCAACCCGTAGTTATTCGCCATCGACGGAGACGCCGACGGTGTGACTTCACGTCCCGTTTGTGTCGGTCGCGCTCTCCTCGATGGCGGCCATGTCGCGGTCGGACAAGCCGAAATGGTGGCCGATCTCATGCACCAGCACGTGCGTGACGAGTTGGCCGAGCGTCTCGGTGCCCTCCGCCCACACGTCGAGCAGCGGACGCCGGTAGAGGAACACCATGTCCGGCAGGCGCGGCAGGTCGGAGACGCTTTTCTTGTCCAGGCTGACGCCGTGGTAGAGGCCCATCAGGTCGAACGGGCTCTCCAGTTTCAATTCGTCGAGCACCTCCTCGGTCGGGAAGTCCTCGATGCGGATCAGCACGTCGCCGCACATGGCACGGAATTCGGCCGGCAGCTGTCGCCAGGCCAGATCGGCCAGCTCCTCGAACTCGACGAGCGTCGGGGCGCTGCGATGGCGCCAGTCCTTACCGCCGGCCATGCCTTCCGTCCTCTGCGGCGCATTCGATGCCCAACAGATAAGCGGGCATGAGCGAGCGAAGCCAGGGCGCCGCTCAGGTCTCGGGCTCGACGACGGCCATCACCTGGCGGACGCCGACCACCGCCCGCAAGGCGTATTCGATAAGCTCGGCCGTGCGTGGGGCAACACCGGTCAGGCGCAGGTCGACGTTGAGCTCGGTGCCGTCGCCGGACTCGCGCGATGCATGCACGCGCGAGGGCACAGCGCCGAGCTTGGCAACGGGTTCGATGAGGCGCGCAAGCAGCTGCGGATCGGCCGGGGCGGAGACGAAGAAGAAGGCGCGCACGGTACGTGGCTCGGCACGCGGCGCAAGGGCGCCTGCGGCGGCAACAGCATCGGAGGGCATTGGGAGGGTCCTTACACGGGATCGCGAAATGGCACGCAAAATCCGGCGCCGTCAGGCAGCCGGGGCCATAATTCGTGCGATCAGCGTGTGAAGGCGGCTCATCATGCGGGCTTATAGCCGAGAACGGGTGAACAATTCAACCGCCATTGGCGGACTCGGTGCGCATCGCGGATGGCGTGCAATCCCACCGCCCGGGCTGAGTCTGTTCTTGTCGAGCACGTCGTTGTCGAGTTTAGTCGCCCTTCGACGGGCTCAGGGCGGGGTGGATTCGGGGCTGGGTTTGCGCAGCTAGCTGGGCTTGCGGGCGATCAGGATGGCCTCGTCGAGCGTGAACCACAGCTGGCCGTCGACCAGGTGCGGCTTCAGGAAGGCGGCCAGCGCCGGCGAAGCGCCGTCGAGCATGGCGCGCAGGCGCTCGATGGTGGTGGCGTCGGCCCCCATGCGCTCGGCCCAGGGCTGAAACTGCATCTCCTTGGACAGGCGCTCGGCGTGCACGGGCTCGAGGCCGGCATCCTCGATCACCTCGGTCCATTCGGCCATGCCCAGGCAGCGGCCGTGGCTCGGGTCGCGGATCTTCTCGAAGGCATTGTAGGTGAGCGAGGCATCGCGCAGGTCGGTGCTGGAGAAGCCGGGCGTCGAGACCTGATCGGGCGAGATGTTGTCGACCACGGCCAGCGTGCCGCCCGGCACCAGCACGCGCCGCGCCTCGGCCACGAAAGTCGGCACGTCGGGGAAGTGATGCGGCGCGATGCGGCAGGTGACGAGCTCGAAGGAGGCATCCGCGAACGGCAGCGCCTCGGCGTCGGCGCGCGCGGTCGTCATGTTGGCGAGGCTCTTGGAGGCGGCCAGCGCCGCGGCTTCGGCGAGCATCTCGTCGGTCAGGTCGCTGGCCACGACGCTCGCCACGTGCGGGGCGAATGCCGCGGCGGTGTGGCCGGCGCCGGTCGCCACGTCGAGCACCCGCCAGTGCGTCTGCGGGCTGGTCAGCTCGACGACGCGCGAGAGGCTGGCGCCCTTGGCATGCACCGGGGAGGTGGAGTAGGCGGCCGCGTGCGCGCCAAACTGCTGCTGAACGAGCGACTTGGTCATGGACGTTCTCCTCTTCCACCTAGCGAGCGTCGCATGACCTCGGACGAGCGTCAATCCGGGCATTTCTCCTCGAGCGACTCGACGGCCGCCTCGAAGGCTTGGCCATCCTCGGATTGCGGGTCGAGGTCGCTGCCGAGGTCCCAGGCATTGTATACATCGATGCCGATCGACCTGAGCAGGCTATCGAGCTGGGCCTCCAGCGCCTCGGCCTTCGCCTCGTCCTGCTCGGGCAGGTCGTCGATGTCCCGCAACAGCTTGCAGAATGACTGGAATTTCGGCCCGTCGGCCTCGATCTTTTCCAGGGACTTGATCGCCGCTTGCACCTTCGAGCTGACGGCTTGCGCTGGGCCGGGGGCCAGCAGTCCTGCCGTCGCCAGGATCATGAGGCCACCCATCAGGGAGGCCCGCGTCGTGCGTTTCATCCAGTCATCCTTCTCAGCTGTGCCGTGCGCAAAGTTGCTGCCGCGCGGATGCCGACCCGGCCTCGGCAGCCGCGCGCGATCGAATATCTGTGGGGGAGAGCGGCGATCTTTTCAAGACGACCTACGGCGGCAGGTCGCCTCACTTTGGTCGCGTCGAAGACGCGCATCGGCGGTCGACTGAGAAAGCCCAACGGGCCGTTACGCGCGTTTCGTCGGTGTGCTCTTGATGCGGTGCAGCAGCTCGGCCGTGAGGTCGCGCAGATGCTCGCCGGTCGTGCCCGGATACTTGGCCCAATAGGAGCGGGTGCGCGCCGAAAAACGCCCGGCCATCTGCAGGGGGCCGACGCGGTTCACGGACTGGTGGAAGCAGCGATGCTGTGCATCCTGCCGCAGCCAGTGGTCGTACTGCTCGTCCTCGGGTGTGAGGGCGTCCTTCATGTTGATGATCACGCCGAGCGGCTCGGCGAAGCCCATCTCGGGATCGCGCGCCCGGAACTCGCGCAGGAACTTGAGGCCCCTGGTGGAGATGTAGTCCGGCTTGGTCGGCGACAGGTAGAAGTCCGCCTCGCGCAGCCAGCACTCGGTGAGCACCGAAAGTCCGGGCGCACTGTCGATCATTATGATGTCGTAGGCGCGCTTGGCCTCGTCGAGCCAGGTGCGGATCGAGCGGCGCAGCTTCACCTCATGATCGCGCTTGGACACCTCGCGCTCGAACAGGGTGAGGTGGGTATCGCTCGGCAGCAGCGAGATGGTGCGGGCGTCGTCCACGTCGGAAGCACCATCGACGACGAAGTCCTGCCAGCGCTGCGGCGTCTCGCTCAGCACCACGCCGATCAGCAGCTCGACGATGGTGCGGCCGGCTTCGCGGACCGTCTCCAGTCGCTCCTGCGGGAGCAGCATGTGACTGACACTGGCCTGCGCATCGGAATCAATGACCAGAACCTTCTGGCCGTGATAGGTCGCCAATGTTTCGGCAAGACCGAGAACGAGCGTCGATTTGCCGACGCCGCCCTTGGCGTTCATCACGGTAATCGTATTGTTCATTAGCACTCGTACCCCAATCCCCCAGTATTGATATCCTCAAAAACACAGGAAGTCTCAAGGTGGGAGAATTTGTGACCGGGGGGCAATTGGGCGCCAAAAAATGCGGGCGTCGGAGGGGTTTGGCCGGTCGAGTCCGCGCGCCGACGGGGTGATTTGTTCGCTTGCTTGGGGGGCCGGCATCGGAGACCGATCATCCCTCCAGGTCGAGCGCGGCCCCGTGACGCAGGATGGCCTCCACCTGCGGCATGAAGCGGCCGGTGGGGTCGTGCAGGACGAGGCCCGGGCGGATCTGCAGCGGCGCGCGGCTGCCCTTGGTGCCGCGCAGGATCACCCGGCCGGCGGGCGCTGCGGCGCGCGGCTGGATCGGCAACGAGCAGGAGCTCGCCGAAGCGTCCGTTGCAGGCCGCAATCAGCTCGGGCAGGGCTTCGGCCTTGTGGATCAGGATGGCGCGGCCACCCGGACGCGCCATGGCCGTCATGAAGCGAACCCAGCGGTCGAGGTCGCCTTCGGCCATGGCGTTGGCGTTCGCCTTGATGGCGTCGCGAGCCGCGGTGCCGCGACCATGCGCGTGATAGGGCGGGTTGGCGAGGACGCAGTCGAAGGTCTCGGCGAGTGCGTCGAGCTCCGCCAGCTCGCCCAAAGGTTGCGCGACGTCGGCCTTGATCAGCCTGACCCGGTCGGACAGCCCGTTGCGGTCGATGTTGGCGCGGGCGAGGTCCGCGAGCAGCGGGTCGCGCTCCACCAGCGTGACATGCGCATCAGGGATGCGGCGTGCGACGGCGAGGCCCACCACGCCGACGCCGGCCCCGACGTCGAGCATGCGGGTGCCCGGACCAGCCGTCGCGGCTGCCGCCAGCAGCACGGCATCGAGCCCGGCCCGATAGCCGCTCTGCGGCTGCAGGACCTGCAGCGCGCCGCCCAGGAACGCGTCGTCGGTGGTGGTGGGTGTCGAGCCGGGCTCGCTCACGCCTCGCCTCTCGCGTCGCTGACCAGCCAGCCGTCGAGCCCGGCCTCGGTCAGCACCTGCCGGGCAGCGGCGGCATCGCCGGCCTGGACCAGCAGCCGGCGTGGAAACGCGCCGATCGAGCCTTCGATCACGCTCATGTGTTGATCCGCCACCAGGCTGGCGATGCCGGCCTCGCGCAGCAGCAACTCGGCGAAGCTGATCAGGACGGCATCGTTGCTGCGGAGCAGTTCGTGCATTGGCAATCCTGGGGCAATCCTGGCGACCGTTGCCTTGGCGGCAAAATCGCGCTGCATCTGGGGCTTGACCCCTCGTCCTTCCCGGCTATACGAGAGCAACCGAACTCAATGGCGGATAGCACAAATTGGGCGTCGTCGTCCCATTCGAAGAGGCGCGAGATCCCGCGGACGGCATCAAGCCGCTGGTGGAGATCGTTGCCGGGGATATGCAGGGGGTCAACCGCATTATCCTCGACAAGGCCGTATCCGACGTCGAGCTGATCCCGAAGCTTGCGCACCATCTGATCGATTCCGGCGGCAAGCGGCTGCGGCCGATGCTGACCATCGCATCCGCCAAGCTGTGCGGCTACACCGGCGAGGGCCATATCCGGCTGGCCGCCGCGGTCGAGTTCATGCACACGGCCACCCTGCTGCATGACGACGTGGTCGACGAGAGCGACTACCGGCGCGGCAAGAAGTCGGCGCGGCTGGTATGGGGCAACCAGGCGAGCGTGCTGGTCGGCGATTTCCTGCTCGGCCAGGCGTTCCGCATGATGGTCGATGTCGGCTCGCTGTCCGCGCTGAAGATCCTGTCGACGGCGGCGGCGGTGATCGCGGAAGGCGAGGTGCTGCAGCTGGCAGCCGCCAAGAATACCGCCACCACCGAGGACGAGTACCTGACCATCATCAGCGCCAAGACGGCGGCGCTGTTCTCGGCGGCCGCGGAGGTGGGCGCGGCCATCGCCAAGCGGCCGGTGGGCGAGCAGACGGCGCTCAAGTCGTACGGGCGCAACCTCGGCATCGCCTTCCAGCTGGTCGATGACGCGCTGGACTATTCGGGCGACAGCAGCCGGCTCGGCAAGTCGGTCGGCGACGATTTCCGGGAAGGCAAGATCACCCTGCCGGTCATCCTGTGCTTCCGTCGCGGCGGCGAGGACGAGCGGGCCTTCTGGAACCGCGCGCTCGGCGGCGGCAAGGTCGAGGACGGCGACCTGGAGCAGGCCATCTGGCTGATGAAGAAGCACAGCGCCATCGAGGCGACGCTGGAGCGGGCGCGCCACTACGGCAAGATCGCCCAGGATGCGCTGGCCATCTTCCCGCCGGACCGCCACACCAAGGCGCTGACCGATGTGATCGGCTTCTGCGTCAGCCGCTCGAGCTAAGGCCAGGTTCATACCGGCGAGCCGAAAAATCTACCCATCCATCCGCTTTCGACCCGTCATCCCGGCCTGAGCTTTGCTCAGAGCCGGGATCTCATGGGCATATGCCGCACGAGGTCCCGGACAGTCTCGGCTGCGCCTCAGCTTCCGGGATGACGGGTATCTGCTAAATCGGTCCCGGCCAGTCGGGTGGCGACGATCCACCACTGCGGGTGAGCGGCGGTGAGCGCCGCGGCAGCGTGCGAGGCAGCCGCATCGTCGGAGAAGATGCCGAAGCAGGTCGGCCCGCTGCCCGAGAGCGCGGCGAGGCGGCAGCCCGGCTGGGCGATGAGCGCGGCCTTGATGTCGGCGATGACGGGCAACAGCGCGATCGCCGGCTTCTCCAGGTCGTTGCCGACGCGGCGCATCAGGCCGAGCAGACCATCCAGAGTGTGGATGTCTCCGCCAAGCTCAGGGCGGCGGGCCGGCGGCGCCGGTGCAGCATTCAAGGCGGCGAAGACGTGGGCGGTGGACAGCGGCACGCGCGGATTGACGAGCACGGCCGCCAGGCTGGGCAGGCCCACGGTGATCGGCTCGATCTTGTCGCCGATCCCCCACATGCAGGCGGGCTTGCCGGCCAGGCAGACGGGTACGTCGGCACCCAGCCGTACGGCGATGTCGTGCCAGGCGATCCGGTCGGCGGCGCCGGGATTGGCCGCGCGCACGGCGCGCAGCACCGCCGCCGCGTCGGCCGAGCCGCCGCCCAGGCCGGCGGCCACGGGCAGGTTCTTGGTCAGCACGACGGTGCCGAGGCGCAGGCCTTGGCCGAGGTCATGCAGCCGGGCCAGCGCCGTTTCGACGAGGTTCGCGCCGGCGATCTCGGAGCGCGAACGGGCCCACGGTGGTGACGCCAAGGTCTGGGCCGGGGTGGAACGCGATCTCGTCGGCGACCTCGGCGAAAGTCACCAGGCTTTGCAGCTCGTGATAGCCGTCGGGGCGGCGGCCGCGCACCGTGAGCGTGAGGTTGATCTTGGCGCGGGCAAGCTCGCGGATGGGCATGGCCGCAGTCACGGTAGGCGGGCGAGGAACTCGCCACTCACCAGAAGGGATTGCTGGACGGCTTGGCTTGCGTGCTCTTCTTCCCCGCGGCGCCGGCTTCCTTGGTGCGCTTCACCTGGCGCGCCAGCGCAGGGTTGGGAAGGCCCTTGGCGAGCTTGCGCTTGATCTTCTCGGCGTCGTCGGGCTCCGGCGAGAGCGTCAGCGCCTGCTCCCACTGGAAGCGTGCCTCGCGCTCGCGGCCGACGCGCCAGTAGCCGTCGCCCAGGTGATCGTTCAGCACCGGGTCCTCGGGGCGCAGCTCGACCGCGCGCTCGAGATACTTCACGGCTTCCTTGTAGCGGCCCAGGCGGAACTGGGCCCAGCCCAGGCTATCGACGATGTAGCCGTCGTCCGGCTTCTGGCGCACCGCCTTCTCGATGAGGGCGAGGCCCTGCTGGAGATTGCGGTTCTGGTCGATCCAGGTGTAGCCGAGGTAGTTCAGCACCAGGGGCTCTTCAGGGCTGAGCTGCATCGCCTTGCGCAGGTCGGCCTCGGCCGGCACCCAGTTCTTGAGGCGCTCGTAGCAGGTGCCGCGGGAGTAGAAATACGACCAGTGCTTCTGCTCCGGCTTGCCGATCAGGGCGATGGCCTTGGTGTAGTAGTCGATGGCCTCGGCGTAGCGCTTGTGTCCGCGCATGATGGTGCCGAGCGCGTCGAGCGGGCGAATGTCGCCCGGGTTCTGGCGGGCCACCTCGTCGAGCAGCTTCTGCGCCTCATCGACGCGCTCCAGCTGATTGAGGTTGAGCGCCTTGCGGATGTCGATGCTCGACTGCAGCGGCGTGTCCTTGGGGATGCGGTCGTAGGCCGCAATGGCGCTGTCGTAGCGCTTGGTCGTCTCGTAGGCGTTGGCGAGCGTCGCCAGCGCGAACGGGAACTCCGGAACCACATAGAGCGCGAGCTGCAGGTAGATGGCGCCGACGCTGGTGCCGCCCTCGCCGGTCAAAGCCTCGCCGAGGCCATAGAACACTTCGGCCAAGCCCTGCGCCGGGGTGGTGATCAGCACCTCCGTGCGCTGGCCGGATTCGATCTGGGCTTCGAGCGCGCGAGCCATGGGATGGCCGTCGGCTTTGGTGCGGTCGAAGTGGGCCTTGAGGATGCTCTGCGCCAGCTTCGGGTCGCCGGCATTGGCGGCATGGCGCGCGAAGGCGAGCGAGATGCGCAGCGTGCGCTGGTCATTCTTCGGGATGCGCTCGTAGGCGGAGCGGGCCTCGACGCGGCGGCCGGCCTGATCGGCGAGCAGCGCCTTGTGGTAGCGCAGATAGTATTGCGCCCAGTCCGGCTGCCGCGGGGAGTCCAGCAGCGCCAGCGCCTCGCTGGTCTTGCCCTGCGCCTGGTACACCCAGGCCCGCGCCAGCGTGCTGGTCAGCTCGCCGATGGGATTGGCGCTGGCCAGCTTGAAGTGCTCGTCGGCGGCCGGGTAGTCGCCGGCCTTGAAGCTCGCGACGCCGAGGAAGGCATGAGCGGTGCGGTGGTTGGCCTGCACGCTCAGCAGATCACGGGCCAGCGCCTCGACGCGCGACCAGTTGCCTTCGGTGGCTTCCATCAGGAAGGCGAACTCGGTCAGCACCTCGTTGCCCGGATCGCGGGTCAGGGCGCGGCTGTAATAGGTTGCCGCCGCATCGGTGTCGTTGAGGCCGCGCGCGACCCTGCCGGCGAGGTAGTTTCCGAGCAGCGACCGGGTCTCTTCGGCTTTCTCGCTCGAACCGCCCACTCCGCCAATGGCGGGGGCGGCGCCGGCGACCAGCCCGAGCAGCAGCGCAGGTGCGAGTCTCATCAGCGATCTCGGAGGAGCGCGCATATCACCTCATGCCGGGAGCGTTGAGCCCGTCCCTGATTTCCGAATACGACACGCTAGCAGGAAAGGCTGGCGCTTGCGACTAAAAGAACGGGAAGCGGGCATTCCTGCGGCGGGCGCGGGTGCCATCGACGCCACTCCGATTTCCGATGATTGGGGACTGGCGCGCAATCGGGCTGATCGCATTTGCCTGTGGGCAATTGATGCCTAATGCTCGGTAAAGCGTGATTCGCGCCGAGCGTCCGGTGGAACCGGTGCGCGCGGTTAATTCCGCTCGGCCTTGGTCTCGATCTGAGCAAAGGCCAACTGCAGCGGTCACGGTGCTCGCCAATGCGCCGAGCGCATCGCCCACCTCTGCCCGCATCAACGCCAGCCTGCTCTTTCTCCCGGCATGGGGCCCCCGGCATGGCGCCCGAGATGGGGGCTTGTGCGACCCGGTCGGCTCTGTTGCTGTGCCACGATGATCCCCGCCGACTTCATCCGAGCCAACACGGAACTGATCGCCGCGCCCCTGGTGCCCGAGATCCGCCTGCACCTGGCCGCCGAGTCCCTGCCCATCTGGCGCAAGACCGAGGAGGAGCTTGGGCAGATGAATGTGCCGCCCCCCTACTGGGCGTTCGCGTGGGCGGGTGGGCAGGCGCTGGCGCGCTTCATCCTGGACAACCGGGAGCTGGTGGCCGGCCGGCGCGTGCTGGATCTGGGCGCGGGGTCGGGCCTCGTCTCGATCGCCGCCAAGCTGGCGGGTGCTGAGCAGGCGATTGCCTCCGATATCGATGCCCTGGCGCTGGACGCCATCCAGCTCAACGCCGAGGCCAACGGCGTCCGCGTCGAGACGACCGCGACAGATTTGCTGGCCGGCCCGCCCGACGCGGCCGAGGTCGTGCTGGTGGGCGACCTGTTCTACGAGCGGGCACTCGCCGAGCGGGTGCTGGCATTCGTCGAAGCTGCACGCCAGGGTGGCGCCGAGGTGCTGGTCGGGGACCCGCGGCGCAGTTACTTTCCGGGTGATCGGTTCCGGCAGGTCGCCTTATACTCGGTGCCGGTTACGCGTGAGCTGGAGGACGCGGAGATCAAGCGCTCCGCGGTCTGGCGGCTGGCCTGACGGGGGGCTGGCTGTGCCGCGAGCGCGGGCACACAGGAGGGGACGGAAGTGGGAAGTCTGCATTATGCGGCGGTGCTGGTGGCCGCCACCGTCAGCTTTGTGTTTGGCGGCATCTGGTACAACGTATTCGCCAAGCAGTGGCTGGAGGCGGTTGGCCGCGCGAGCAGCCCGACCCAGGAGAAGGGCGGCATCGGCTTCTACCTGCTGGCGTTCGGCGCGCAGCTGATCATGGCCTGGATGCTGGCGGGACTGCTGCTGCATTTGGCGCGGGGCGGAATGGCGATGAGCATCAAGAACGGCATCATCGCCGGGATCCTGATGTGGGCGGGCTTCGTCATGACCACCATGGTGGTCAACTACAACTTCCACGGCGCGCGCCAGTCTCTGACGCTGATCGACGGCGGGCACTGGCTCGGCGTGCTGGTGCTGCAGGGCGCGGTGCTGGGCTTCTGGGGCTAGCCGGCTCTGCATCGCCCGAGCCGCCGCCCTGACGTCTATCGGCGCGGCGAGAGGATCGGGGTCTCCCAGCAGTCGTAGGCATAGACCCAGCTGGGATCGGACTTGTCCTTGCCCCAGGTGTTGGCGCGCGAGGTCAGCTGCAGGCGGGCGGTGCGCTCGAGCCGCGTGGCTTCGTAGCGGCGGAATGCCTCCTCGATATCGTCGATGTCCTTGACGCAGCGGGTGAGCACCGCCGCGTCCTCCAGCGCGCTCGACCCGCCCTGAGCCATGTACGGCATCATCGGGTGGCAGGCGTCGCCGAGCAGGACGACCGGGCCGTCCGACCAGCGCGGCAGCGGATCGCGCTCGAACAGCGCCCACTTGTGCACCTCGCGGCTGGCGGCGAGGACGCGCTGCGCTTCGGGGTGAAAGCCGGCGAAGGCGCGGCGTACCTCGTCCATGTCGCCGCGCGTCGACCAGGATTCAACGTCCCAGTCGGGGTCGGGCACGCTGGTCACGAAGTAGGTCTCGTCGCGGTTGCGGGTGACGGGATAGGTCACCAGGTGACGATCGGGTCCCCACCACTTGGTGCAGGTGTCGAGTGCGCCTCCCTCGATCAGGGCGGTGGGCAGCGTCGTGCGATGGGCCACCTTGCCGGTGAAGCGCGGCTCTTCCGGTCCCAGGATCATCTCGCGCACCTTCGAGTGCACGCCGTCGGCACCGATGACGGCGTCGACGACGGCGCTGCTGCCGTCGGCGAACCGCAGCGTGACGCCGGATGCGCTGCGGTCGAAGCCCACCAGCTTGTGGTCGAAGGCGATCAGCTCGGCGGGAACGGCGGACAGGATCGCCGCGTGCAGGTCGCCGCGATGCAGGAGCAGATAGGGCGCGCCGTAGCGCTGCGCGGCGTCCGAGAAATCGAGGTCGGCCAGATGCTCGCCCGTGTCCCATGCGCGATGCGTCCAGGCCGGCGGCTGAAATCCGAGCTCGCACAGGTGAGCTTCCAGGCCGAGCGCACGCAGGACGCGCACGGCATTCGAGCTCATCTGGATGCCGGCGCCGATGCGCTGAAACTGCCTGGCCTGCTCGTACACCCTCACCTTGGCGCCCTGGCGCGACAGCAGCGCGGCCAGGGCAAGTCCGCCGATCCCTGCGCCGATGACGGCGAAGCTTGCTTTGGCGGTCATGACACTATGTCCCTCGGCGCAGCGATGCTCGGTGTTCGATCGAATGGCGGCCGCCCTCAGGCAAAAGGGCTAACGGCGGGGTGGCCGGCACCTTTCTCGCGCGGATTCCTCTGAAAGTCATTTTTGCATGGTGAAGTGCATTTCGATTCGTTTGCAAGACGACCACTGTTTGCAAGACGATAACTGCAAGACCACAACCATCCAAGGAGGTCCCGATGCAGACCAAGGCATCGATCGTAGCGTGCGTGGGATTGGCGGCGTTGCTCGCCGGTCCGGCGGAAGCACAGACCCGCGTCGAGGTCGGCATCCTCAATTGCAGCGCCACCACATCGACGGGCCTCGTGGTCGCGTCCACCAGGCAGCTGCGTTGCCAGTTCAAGCGGCAGGGGCGCGACGAGTTCTACAGCGGCACGGTGTCCAAGTTCGGCATCGATATCGGCTCGACGCAGGAGACGGCGATCTCCTGGGCGGTGCTGGCGCCGACCTCCAATCTGCCGCCGCGCTCGTTGAACGGCAGCTATGGCGGCATCGGTGCGGAGGCGACGGTGGGATATGGCATCGGCGCCAACGCGCTGCTCGGCGGCTCCAGCCGGTCGATCATCCTGCAGCCGCTCAGCGTGCAGGCGCAGAAGGGCCTCAACCTGGCGGCCGGCGTGCAGTCGCTGCAGCTCAGCGCGGTCACGCGGTAGTGCGGTGTCACCACCCGTCATCCCGGACGTCGCATCAGCGACGATCCGGGATCGCCTGCCATTTCGGTGGTGGCTGGACGGGTCCCGGATACGCGCTGAAGCGCGTTCCGGGATGACGGGTGGGGCGCGCTACATGCGCAGCACGCGCAGCCAGCGCATGACGTCGAGCAGGCTCATGGCGGCGGCGGCGACGTAGGTGAAGGCGGCGGCGCGCAGGATCTCGCGCGCTGCCGGCATATCGCGGTCGCCGATGTAGCGGCCGGCCTTGAGCACGGGCAGCGCGCGGCGGAAGCTGGCGTCGAACTCGACCGGCAGCGTCACCGCGTGCATGACGATCGTCATGGCCAGGATCATCATGCCCATGAACACCTCGATGATCATCACGTGCGGGCTCTTGGCCAGCAGCATCATGAGCGGGGCCACCAGCATGATGACCGCGCCGACCTTCTCCATCTTGATGGCCTGCTTGGCGAGCCGCGTGCGCGCCTGCAGGGGCGGATAGGCGGTTGCGTCCTGCATGGCGTGGCCCGCCTCGTGCGCGGCGATCACCACAGCCGACAGCGACCTCCCATTGAAGTGCTCGGGCAGGAGGCGGACGGCCTTCTCGTCGGGGTCGTAGTGGTCGCCGAGCTTGGTCTCCTCGACCTTGACGTGGCCGAGCTTCATCTCGTCGAGCAGATGGCGGGCGAACTCGCCGCCGGTGCCGGGGAAGTCGGCGCGCTCGGCCGCATGCCGGCTGATGACCTTGCGCACCCACATCTGCGGCAGCACCGCCAGGGACAGGACGACCGCCAGAACGATCAGCATTGCGGCCACGGCAAACCTCCCATTGGCCGCAACCTAGTGGGTGAGTGGGACGAAAGAAAGTGCCAAGCTTGTGCGGTGACAAGTGCCGGGATGGCGGCGATGATGGCGGCGAATCGAACCATCGAGGAAACCATGGTCTCCATCGCCGTTCTCGACGACTACCAGAACGTGGCCCTGCAGCTGGCCGACTGGTCGAAACTGCAGGCCGCCCACAAGGTGCAGGTGTTCAACAAGCACTTCGGCGATGTGGAGGCGGTGGCAAAGGCGCTGCAGGGCTTCGAGGTGGTGTGCATCATGCGCGAGCGCACGCCGTTTCCGCGCGCGCTGTTCGACAAGCTGCCCAACCTCAAGCTGCTGGTGACGACCGGCAAGCGCAACGCCTCGATCGACCTGGCGGCTGCCAAGGATCGCGGCGTGCTGGTGTGCAACACGGGCGGCGTGGGCCGCTCCACGGCCGAGCTGGCGATCGGGCTGATGATCGGCCTGGCGCGCAACCTGGAGGTGGAATTCCGCAACATACGCTCGGGCGGCTGGCAGACCACGGTCGGCTTCGACCTGGAAGGCAAGACGCTGGGAATGATCGGGCTCGGCAATCTCGGCGTCAAGGTGGCGCGCATCGGCAAGGCGATCGGCATGAAGACGATCGCCTGGAGCGAGAACCTGACGCCCGAGCGAGCGCAGTGAGCACGGGGCGGAGCGCGTCGACAAGGACGAGCTGTTCCGGCTGGCCGACGTGATCTCCATCAACACGATACTGTCGCCGCGCACGCGCGGGCTGGTCGGCGCACGCGAGTTCGGCCTGATGAAGCCGACGGCGCTGCTGATCAACACCTCGCGCGGGCCGATCGTGGACGAGGCGGCGCTGCTGGCGGCGCTGCGCGAGAAGCGCATCGGCGGATACGGCGCGGATGTGTACGACAGCGAGCCGTTGTCGGCTTCGCATCCGCTGCGGAGCGAGCCGCGTGCGCTGCTGACGCCGCACATCGGCTACGTGACGGAGGGGACCTACCGCGATTTCTATGCCGGCATGGTGGCGACGATCGAGGCTGGGCTGGCCGGCAAGCCGATCAATGTGCTGAGTTGAGTTGGATCTGTCATCCCGGCCTGAGCGCAGCTCAGAGCCGGGACCCAGGGGCCACACCCATATCCTGTTCTGGGTCCCGGATATTTCGCTGCGCGAAATTCCGGGATGACAGTTATTTCAACACAACCAGCGCGTCGGCGGCGGTGAGGCCGTGGCCGGGCGGGCGGACGAACACCGGGTTGATGTCGAGCTCGCGCAGGCGGGGGGCGAGGGCTGCGGCCATCTGCGAGACGGCGACCAGGGTTTGCGCGAGGGCTTCCTTGTCGGCGGGGGGCTTGCCGCGATAGCCGTCGAACAGGGGCGCGCCGCGCAGCTCGGCGATCATGTCGCGCGCGGTGTCGATGTCGAACGGGGCGATGCGGTGCGTGACGTCCTTGAGCACCTCGGCCAGCACGCCGCCGAGGCCGAGCGCGACCGCCGGGCCGAAGCTCGCATCGTTGACGACGCCGATCAGCACCTCCAGGCCCTGCGCCATCTCGGAGACGAGCACGCCGTCGATCTGTGCGTCAGGGGCGGCCTTGCTTGGCGTTGGCGATGACGGTGCGGGCTGCCTCGGCGAGGTCGGCGCGCGCTACGGACAGCTTGACGCCGCCGGCTTCGGTCTTGTGGGCGATGTCGCGCGAGACGATCTTCACGGCGAACGGCCCATCGACATCCGGCAGCGCGGAGGCGGCGGACTGCGCATCGGCAACCAGCGCCTCGCGGGCGACCGGGATGCCGAACGCGCGCAGCACGGCCTTGCTCTCCGCCTCGTTGAGCGTGACGGGGCCGTCCGGCAGGACGAGCCCGGCCGGCATCGCGACGGGCGGCGCCTTGCGCGGCAGCAGGCGGCGGCGGTCATCGGCGAAACGGGCGAGCACGGCGGCGGCCTGGGCGAGGCGCACCGGCGTGGTCAGCACGGGGATGCGCGCGGCCTCCAGGATTTCGTAGGCGGCGACGGACCTGGCGCGGCGGCCGGACCAGGCGACATGCACCGGCTTGTCGGTCTTGGCGGCGGCTGCGGCGATGGCCTCGGCGGCGCGCTGCGCGGGTGCGCCGCCGATCGAGGCCAGCAGGATCGACAGCTGGTCGATGCCGGGGTCGGCCAGCACGATGTCGAGCGTGGTGGTGAACAGCGACATGTCGTTGAACACGCCGGCGGTGACGTCGGCCGGATTGTCGACCGAGCCGAAGGCGGGGATCACCTTGCGCAGGGCGGCGAGCGTGGCGTCGGAGAACTTGGGCAGCGTGAGGCCGGCCTGCACGGCGCGGTCGGCGAACACGATGCCGGAGCCGCCCGAGATCGACAGCACGCCGACGGCCTTTCCGTTCGGCAGGCGGCCGGGCGCGAACAGCTTGGCGATGTCGACGATCGGCTCGACGTCGTCGACCTCGATGAGGCCGGACTGGCGCATGGCGGCGCGATAGAGATCGTAGCTGCCGGTCATGTTGGCGGTGTGCGAGGCGGCGGCCTGCACGCCGACGTCGCGTGGTGGCGGCCTTCCAGATCAGCACGGGTTTGGCCAGTTCGAGCGACTTGCGTCCGAGATCGAGCAACCGGCGTGCGTCGGGCGTGCCCTCCAGATAGGCGAAGGCGAGCGAGGTGCCGGGATCGTCGAGGAAGGCCGACAGCAGCTCGGGCGTGGTGACGTCGGTCTCGTTGCCGGTCGAGACGCAGTAGCGGAAGCCCAGGCCCTGCACCTCGGCGAGGTTGACGATGGCAAAGCCGAAGCCGCCGGACTGGAAGGTGCAGGACACCGAGCCGGCGCGCAGGGCGGTCTCGTCGGTGGGGCTGCCGAACACCGCCCACACGCGGTCGTGCACGGACAGCATGCCCTGGCAGTTGGGGCCGATGACGCGCACGCCGCTTTCGCTGGCGGCACGTTTCAGCTCGGCTTCCAGCGTGCGGCCGGCGGGGCCGGTCTCGCGGAAGCCGGCGGTCAGCACCACGGCGGCGCGGATGCCGGCCTTGCCGCAGTCGCGGATGGCCTCGGGCACGCCGGCGGCAGGCACGGCGACGACGGCCAGGTCGCATGGCGCGTCGATGGCCGACACGTGCGGATAGCAGGTGAGGCCGTGCATGTCCGGATACTTGGGATTGATGGGAAAGATACCACCCTGGTAGCCGGCGGCCTTCAGCGCCTTGATCGGGTGGCCGCCGATGCGGCTCAAGTCGGCCGACGCGCCGATGATGGCGATGCCGCGCGGATGGAAGAGTGGGATCGAAGCTCAAGGCGGTGCTCCGGCGTGGGGCGCAAATAGCGGAGCGCATTGCGCCATCAATGGGCGATCGGTGCAATACGGCTTCGCCTATTGCACCCCCAATCTTGCAACATGGGTGCGCATGGCCTAGGACAGAACCGACAGCTGCAACCACGGTGCGCGCATGACCTACGTGTTCGAGCCTGCCCAGCAAGCCACCCTGCCCATCAAGGGCAGCGACAAGCTGTTCCCCGTCCATCGCATCTATTGCGTCGGCCGCAACTACGACGAGCATACCAGGGAGATGGGCGGCGACACCAAGGACCCGCCGTTCTTCTTCCAGAAGAACGCCGACAACGTCGCCACCAACGGCAAGTTTCCCTACCCCTCGCAGACCAAGAACGTGCATTTCGAGGTCGAGATGGTGGTGGGGCTGAAAACGGGCGGCACCAACATCAAGGCGGAAGACGCGCTCAAGCACGTGTTCGGCTATGCGGTCGGCATCGACATGACGCGGCGCGACCTGCAGGACGTGGCCAAGAAGATGGCGCGGCCGTGGGAAGTCGCCAAGGCGTTCGAGTATTCGGCACCGTGCACGGCGCTGGTGCCGGCCGACAGCATCGGCCATCCCAGCAAGGGGGCGATCTGGCTGGACGTCAACGGCGAGCGGCGGCAGACCGGCGACTTGAGCCAGATGATCTGGGACGTGCCGAGCCAGATCGCGTTCCTGTCGACGCTGTTCGAGCTGAAGGCCGGCGACCTGATCTTCTCCGGCACGCCGTCCGGCGTCGGCGCCATCAAGGCGGGCGACCGCATGAAGGCGCACATCGACGGCGTCGGCGACCTCGAGGTGGCGGTCGTCTAGCGAGCGTGTCGGATCCTGCCGGGTCTGATACCATCTCGCAACGCTGCCTGCACTGGATGTCATGTTCTCAGTGTCAGACCCAGAGGGTCTGACACCGTCAGAACGGCCGCGCACAACCGAGGCGTGAGCCGGGGCCGGGCCCTCCTGCCACTGCGACAGGCTGCCGTAAACCACGCCGTGTTTGCGGCTTGGACGGCGGCAGCGTTTGCGCTTAGCTGCAGTCGGGACGACAGGGGGAGCAGCTATGTCGCATGGAGCCGGGCACGGCCTCGTCGAGGGCGAGAACAAGAAGATCGCCATCCTGATTTCGGTGCTGGCGCTGTTCCTCGCCATCGCCGAGACGCTGGGCAAGAGCGCGCAGACCGACGCGCTGAGCTACAACGTCGAAGCCTCCAACCTGTGGGCCTTCTTCCAGGCCAAGACCATCCGCAAGACCACCATGGAGACGGCGGCCGAGCAGATGGAGGTCGACGTGCAGCTGGCGCGCGCTCCGGCGGTGAAGGACATCCTGGTCAAGCGCGTCGAAGCCTGGAAGGCGCGGGCGGCGACCTACGAGTCGGAGCCCAAGCCGGACGGTAAGGGCGAAGGGCGAAGGGAGCTGATGGCGCGCGCGCTGGCCGCGGAGCAGAAGCGCGACCTGGCGATGGCCAAGTACCACAAGTTCGAATACGGCTCGGCGGCGTTCCAGATCGGCATCGTGCTGGCCTCCTCGTTCCTGATCACCGGCGTGGCCCACCTGCTGTGGGGAGCGTGCGGCCTCGGCATGCTGGGCGTTTTGTTCACGCTGGTCGGGCTGTTCGCGCCGACCATGCACGTGTTCTAGGATTCCGACTGCGAAGTTCGCCATTGCATTCGCGTCCGGTTCGGGAGGAGACGCTTTTGCGCTCAACGACGCTGGAGATGCCACTTGCCGATCGTCACGGTCACAATGAAGAAGCCCAAGACCGCCGCGTTCAAGAGAGTGGTTCTTGACGCTGTGCACGCGGCGCTGGCCTTGTCGGGCGCCAACCCAAAAGATCGCTTCCAACGCGTGATCGAGCTTGCAGACGAGGATTTTCAGTACGACCCATCGTTCCCCGACGTGAGCACGCCAAGAACGGACGACTTCATCCTCATTGAAATACTGCTTGGCGTCGGCCGGAGCATTAAGGTGAAACGTGCAATCTTGAACGACGCGATTGCACGCCTTGCCGACGGTGGAATAAATCCGGAGCACGTGATGGTCGTTTTCCAGGACGTGCCCTGGGAGAATTTTTCCCCGGCCGGCGGTCGTATTCCGCACGGATAGCGCCAGTCTTGCGGGTAGCGAGACGCCCTCCGCTGTGCTTGGATGCGGCCCGATCCGCGCGCCAGCCTGTGCGCGCTCCCCGCAATACGCTCAGCCGGAGACTGCCAATGCCGCGTCGTGCCGCCGACCTGCTCGTCGATTGCCTCGCCGCGCACGGCGTCGACCGCGTGTTCTGCGTGCCGGGTGAAAGCTACCTGGCCGCACTCGATGCCCTGCACGACAGCAACGCGATCGAGACGGTGATCTGCCGGCACGAGGGCGGCGCCGGGTTTGCCGCGATCGGCGACGCCAAGCTGACGGGGCGGCCGGGCGTGGCGTTCGTCAGCCGCGGCCCCGGCGCCACCAACGCCTCGATCGCCGTGCACGTCGCCGAGCAGGATGCGGTGCCGCTGGTGCTGTTCATCGGCCAGGTGCCGCGCGCCGAGATCGGCCGGCGCTCGTTCCAGGAGGTGGACTACGCCAAGACGTTCGCCGACATGGCCAAGGGCGTCTACGTGATCCAGGATGGGGCGCGTACCGGCGAGATCGTGGCGCGCGCCTTCGTGGAGGCGCAGACGCCGACGCCGGGGCCGGTCGTGGTGGTGCTGCCCGAGGACATGCTGGAGGACAGCGTCGAGGCGTCGGTGGTGGAGCCGGTGGCGGTGCCGCGCGCCGGCCTGCCATCCGCGGATGAGCTCGATGCGATCCTGGCCCGGCTCGCCAAGGCGGAGCGGCCGCTGCTGATCGCCGGCGGCGGCGGTCTCGGCACGGCGCGCGGGCGGCAGGCGCTGAAGGCGGCCTCGGAGGCGCACCAGCTGCCGGTGGCGCTGACCTTCAAGCGGCAGGACTATTTTCCCAACACGCACGCGCACTACGTCGGGCATCTCGGCTTCAAGATGCCGAAGGCGACCATCGACCGCTACCTGGGCGCCGACCTGATCCTCGCCGTCGGCACGCGGCTCGGCGAGGCGACCACGCAGGGCTACACGCTGCCGCAGTCGCCGCACCCGGCCCAGCCGCTGATCCACGTGCATGACGATGCGCGCCAGATCGGCCGCAACTACGCGGCAGCGCATGGGCTGATCGCCGATCCGATCGTGTTCCTGGAGGCGCTGGCGGCGCGCCCCGGCACGGCATCGACAAAGCGCGCGCAGTGGCTGAAGACGCTGCGCGAGCCGATCGCCAAGAACATGGTCTGGTCGCCGCCGGCCGACGGGCTGCTGGACATGGGACCGGTCGTCGCGGCGCTTGCCGAGACGGCCGAGAAGGACGCGATCTTCGTCACGGACGCCGGCAACTTCTCCGGCTGGCTGCACCGGCATTTCCCGTTCTCGGGCGAGCACACCATGATCGGCTGCGTCGGCGGCGCGATGGGCATCGGCATGCCGGCGGCGGTGGCGGCGGCGCTGCGCTATCCCAAGCGGCAGGTGATCCTGTTCCTGGGCGACGGCGGCGCGCTGATGTCGGGCTCGGAGCTTGCCACCGCCATGCAGTACGGCGCCAACGTGAAGACCTTCATCTCCAACAACGGCAGCTACGGCACCATCCGCATGCACCAGGAGCTGGCCTACAAGGGCCGCGTGCACGGCACGCAGCTCACCAATCCGGATTTTGCCAAGTGGGGCCGAGAGCTTCGGCGCGCGCGGGCTGACGCTGGACAAGATCGAGGATGCGCCGCGTATCGTCGCGCAGGTGCTGGCGCACGACGGGCCGGTGGTCGTGGATGTGAAGACGGCAGTCGAGCATGTCAGCCCGTTCGCCACCATCGCGTCGTTGCGCGGCTGAGGGAGTAATCTTGATGGACCAGCGTGTGACGCTTGTGACTGGCGTGAGCAAGGGCATCGGCAAGGCGGTTGCCGAGGACATGACGGCGCGCGGGCATCATGTGGTGGGCATGTCCCGCTCGCGGCCCGGCGACTGGTTCAAGGGCACGTTCGTGGCGGTGGATTTCGCCGATGCTGCGGCGACGCAGGACGCGCTGGCTCGCGTGGTCAGGGAGCATCGCATCACAGGGCTCATCAACAACGCCGGCGTATCGAACGCCAAGCGCGCCGAGGACGTGACGCTCGAGGATATCGACAAGGTGATGGGCGTGAACTTCCGCGCGCTCGTGCAATGCATCCAGGCGGTGCTGCCCGGCATGCGGCAGGGCAAGTACGGCCGCATCGTCAATATCGGCTCGCGCGCCGCGCTCGGGCGTGAAGCCCGCATCGTCTACGGCGGCAGCAAGGCTGCAGTTGCCTCGATGACCCGCTCGCTGGCGCTGGAAGTGGCGAGCGAGGGCATCACCGTCAATTGCGTGGCGCCGGGTCCGGTGGAGACCGAGCTGTTCCAGCAGAATCATCCGCATGGGTCGGCGGCGCGCCAGAAGATCGCCGGCGCCATCCCGATGCAGCGCATCGGCACGACCAAGGAGGTGGCGGCTGCCTGCGCCTACTTCCTGTCGGAGGATGCGGCCTATACGACCGGGCAGGTGCTGTACGTGTGCGGCGCATTGTCGGTCGGCCAGGCCCTGATGTAGGCGGGCGGACCTGCCAACCGTACGGAATTGCTATTTCTGATATACGGCCGGTGCGGATACCGGAGCCGCCCGGCTGCGGCTACCATGCGCGTCCACAATAAGCAATAAGCCCAAGCGCGCGCAGTCGTGCGGGGCCGGAGGAAGCGCTGCATGGCCACGAAGCTTGGATTCGTCGGTGTCGGCCGCATGGGCGGCCATATGACCTCGCGTCTGCTCGACGCCGGCTACGCGCTGACCGTGTTCGACACCAACGCGGAGGCGACCAAGCCGATCGCCGAACGCGGTGCAACCGTGGCGGGCTCGCCGGCCGAGGTCGCCTCCGACGTCGAAACCGTTCTCATGTGCCTGCCGATGCCGGACATCGTGCGCACGGTGGCCATCGGCGAGGGCGGCGTGATGCACGGCTCCAAGGTGCGCACGCTCATCGACCTGTCGACCACGGGGCCGACCATCGCCGGCATCGTCGCGCGCGAGATCGGCAAGCGCAAGATCACGCTGGTGGATGCGCCGGTCAGCGGCGGCGTGGCCGGTGCCAAGGCCGGCACGCTGGCGGTGATGGTGTCGTGCCCGAAGGCGACCTATCCGCAGGTCGAGCCGATCCTCAAGACGTTCGGCAAGCTGTTCTATACGGGCGAGAAGCCGGGCCTCGCGCAGATCGCCAAGCTCGGCAACAACCTGCTGGCCGCCGCCGCGCATGGTGGTCTCGTCGGAGGCGCTGGCGATGGGCGTCAAGGCCGGCATCGACCCGCAGGTGATGATCGACATCATCAACGCCGGCAGCGGCCGCAACAGCGCCACGCAGGACAAGTTCCCGCGCTCGATCCTGCCGCGGCACCTTCGATTTCGGCTTCGCCACCGGCCTCTCCTACAAGGACGTGCGGCTGTGCGTCGACGAGGCCGAGGCGCTCGGCGTGCCGATGGTGGTGGGCGCGGCCGTGCGGCAGATGCTGGCGGTGACGAACGCCAAGTTCGGGCCGCAGTCCGACTTCACGCACATCGCCAAGGTGGTGGAGGAGTGGGCGGGCGTCGAGATCCGCTCGCAGCGCAAGGGCAGCAACAAGGACAGCGGCACATGATGGCCGCGGCCTGGGCATCGGCGCGCGACGTGCCGCTGGCGCGCCAGCTGGCGCGCTCGGCGCTGGCCGTGACGCTGGCGGACCTGCCCGCCGATGCGATCGCCAAGGCCAAGGATCTGCCTGCTCGATTTCCTGGCCTGCGCGTTCGAGGCGCGCAATCTGCCCTGGAGCCGGCAGGCGGTCGCCACCGCCCGGGCGATGGAGGGCGGGGCCAACATCATCGCCGGGGGCGGGACGGTCAGTCCGGCCGATGCGGCGTTCGCCAACGCGGCTCTCGGGCACGGGCTGGTGCGCGAGGACATGCACGCGGCCAGCATCTGCCACCACGGCGTGGTGATCTGGCCGGCGTTGCTGGCGCTGGCGCAGCGCACGCCGTCGTCGGGAGCGGCGCTGCTGGTGGCGGCGGTGGTCGGCTACGAGGCCGGCGGCCGGATCGGCCGGGCCCTGATGACTGCCGATCTGGCGCGGCTGTACCGGCCGACCGGGTTGGTCAGCCCGCTGGCGGCGGCACTCGCCGGGGCCGCGCTGCTGCGGCTGGATGATGGTGCCGCCACGACGGCGGTGTCGATTGCGGCCAATACCTCGAGCGGGCTGAACCAGTGGCCGCACACGGGCGGCAGCGAGATGTACTTCCATCCGGCCTTCGCCGCGCGCAATGCGGTGACGGCGGTGGAGCTGGCGGAGCTGGGTGCCTATGCCTCGGAGAACATCCTGGAGGGCGAGGCCGGGCTGTTCGCGGCGTTCCGCCGCCAGCCGGCGCCGCACGGCATCGCTCTGTTCGCCGACGGGCAGCCGGAGATCCTGTGCGTATACAACAAGCCGGTGCCGGCCTGCAATTTCGCGCAGACGGCGTGCCAGGCGGCGCTGCATGTGGCGGCCGCCTGGGCGAGGACCTTGCCAAGGCGCGACGCCATCCTGGTGCGCGTGCCGGCGGCGGCGATGCGCTATCCGGGCTGCGACTTCGCGGGGCCGTTCCAGCGCGCGCTGCAGGCGAAGATGAGCATCCAGTTCGGCGTGGCCGCGGCGCTGCAGCGCAAGGCCATCGCCGAGGAGAACTACCAGCGCCTCGCCGAAGCCGGCATCCTGCGCCTCATCGCGCTCGACCGCTCTGGAGGAGGACGGGACCTTCACCGCAGCGCTTTCCGGCGCCGCCAGGGCGCGGAGGTGAGCGTCAGCCTTGCCGACGGCTCGCTCGTCATGGACCGCCTGGACGACGTGGTGCCGGCACGAGCGACGAGATCCGCGCCCGCTTCCGTGCGCGGCCGCAGCGGTAGTCGGGCCAGCGCGCGCGAGCGAAATCGAGGCGTGCGTCGATGGCCTGGAGGGCGAAGCCGACGCCGGGCCGCGTGGCGGCGTTGTGCAGCGCGGGGCCGCGGCGGCCGGACGCAAGGCCTCCCGGCAAAGCGGCCGGGAGGGGCGGGGCATGACTGCGCAGATGCTGGAGAACTTTCTGCAGGCGATGGCCGCCGGCCTGTCGGCGGGGCCATCTACGGCCTGATGTGCGTCGGGCTCGGCCTGATCTTCGGCGTCATGCGCGTGATCAATTTCGCGCAGGGCGACTTCATGATGCTCGGCATGTATGTCGCCTATTACTTCTTCGCGGCTTCGGCGTGCAGGCCTTGCTCGGATCGACGTCGGGCCCTATGTCGGCGGCGGTGCTGGCGGGGCCGGTGCTGTTCGCCTTCGGTTACGTGATGCACAGGTCTCTGATCTCCCGCGTTACCGGCACCCGCGCGCGCAGGTCGAGGGCGAGGGGCACTACGCGCAGCTGATCCTGACGCTCGGCATCGCGCTGATCGTCCAACGGCGGCCTGATCTCTGTTCGGCTCGATCCTGGTGTCGGTGCGCACGCCGTTGTCCACCAGCGCCTGGGAGATCGGGCCGCTGTTGGGCGACCTCGTCGCGATGTTCGTCAACAAGCGCGGGGCGTCGCCGCTGTCATCTCGATCGCGACGATCATCGGGCTGCATTGTTCATCAGCCGCACGCGGCTCGGCAAGTCGCTGCGTGCGGCCGCCGACAATCCCGAAGCCGCGGTCTACATGGGCATCGACGTCGACCGCGCGCATCGCATCGCCTTCGCGCTCGGCACCGGCGTCACGGCGATCGCCGGCGGGCTGGTCGCCACCTACTATCCGTTCCAGCCGTATGTCGGGCTCGAGTTCGTCATCATCATGTATGCCGGCGTCGTGCTGGGCGGCATGGGCAGCATCATGGGCGCGTTCTGGGGCGGCATGACGATCGGCCTCGTGCAGCAGCTGTCTACGCTGGTGATGCCGATCCAGTTGCAGAACATGGCGATCTTCGTCGTCTTCCTGCTGATCGTGCTGCTGCGGCCGCAAGGCTTGTTCGGCCGCAGCGCCGAGCGGACCTGATGGCGATGCGCAGCCGCTTCGCTCGTCAAGCCGCTTCTTGATCTTCGCTGCGGTCTATGCGCCGGATCCGCTCTGGTGACCAACCAGTACTATCAGCTCATGCTCACCCTGGTGCCGATCTGGGCGGGCATGGGGCTGTCGTGGAACATCCTGAGCGGCTACACCGGGCTGGTGTCGTTCGGCCATGCGGCGTTCTTCGGCCTTGGCGCATACACCACATTGATGTGCCGTGCGCTTCGATATCACGCCGTGGCTGCTATTCCGTTCGCGATGGTGGTCGGCGCATTGGCCGGGTTGATGATCGGTTTTCCGACGTTTCGCCTGCGCGGCCACTATTTCGCGTTGGCGATGCTCGCCTACCCGCTGGCGCTGCTCTACGTGTTCGAGTGGCTCGGCTACCAGGAGGTGGCGTTGCCGATGAAGCGCGAGAGCGCCGGCTGGTACATGCAGTTCGCCGATCATCGGGTCTAATGCTGCTCGCGCTGCGCTGCTGGTCGTCGATCGTGCTGATGTCGGGCATGGTCGAGCGCTCGCGCTTCGGCATGTCGCTGCTTGCGATCAAGCAGAATGAGCCGGCGGCCGAGGCTGCGGGGATCGATACCTTGCGCTGGAAGATGCAGGCGATCATGCTGAGCGGTGCGATTGCGGCGCCGCCGGGGCCTTCTATGCCGTGGTCTTGCTGGTGGTCACGCCGCAAACCGTGTTCGGCATGCTGACCTCCGCGCAGGCTCTGGTCGTCACGTTGTTCGGCGGGGTCGGCACGCTGTGGGGTCCGGTGATCGGAGCGGCGATCCTGATTCCGCTCGGCGAGACGCTGCATGCGCATCTGGGCGACGATCATTCCGGGCATCCAGGGCGTCGTGTACGGCTTGGCCATCGTCGCTCGTGATCCTGCTGGCGCCGGAAGGCATGTACTGGAAAGCGCGCGAGTTCTGTACGCCGCAGGCCGCACCTGGTCACAAGACGCCACGCACTGCGATCGAGCTGCCCGCCCGAGCCGGACGACGTGCCGCGCGGTGCGCGGCTGACCGACCGACGGCCGCGATCTTGCAGGTCGAGGCGTGTCGAAATCTTCGGCGGCTTGCAGGCGGTGCAGGATGTCGGCTTCGCCGTCAAGCGCGGTGCGATCCTCGGCATCATCGGCCCGAACGGAGCGGGCAAGACGACGCTCTTCAATCTGCTGAACGGTTTCGTGCGGCCGGACGCGGGGAGTCTTGTTCGATGGCCGCGACGTCATGCGGCCGCAAGCCGCATCGCTGTGCGCGGGCGTCGGTCGCACGTTCCAGGTCGTGCGGCTTCGCGCGCATGTCGGTCGCACAATGTCGTGATCGGCGCCTCGTGCGCGCCGATACCGATGCGAGGCGCGCCGGCTGCGCGGACGCGCTCGCGCGCGTCGGTTTGGCCGCCGACGCGGATGCGTGCCGGCGAGCTCAGTAAGCAAGAGCTGCGCCTGATGGAGCTCGCGCGCGCGCTGGCCGCGTCCGCGCTGTTGTTGCTCGACGAGACGCTTGCGGGGCTCGGCCGGCGGAAGTCGAAGAGGTGATCGGCGTCATCCGGCGCTGGCCGCAGCAAGGCATCACCATCGTCATCATCGAGCACACGATGCACGCCATGGTGCGGCTCGCGAGCGATTCTGGTGCTCGACCACGGGCGCGTGTTGACGACGGCAGTCCGGAGCAGGTCACGCAGAATCCGCAGGTGGTCGAAGCGTATCTCGGCAAGAAATGGATGGCCGGTGCTCAAATTGATTCGCTCAGCGCAGCGTACGGCGGCTGCGCGCCCTCAACGATGTGTCGCTCAGGTAGGCGCAGGTCAGTTCGTCGCGATCGTCGGACCCAACGGCGCGGGCAAGACGACCCTGTTCAAGACGATCTCCGGCATCGTGCCTGCCGTGTCCGGGCGCATCTTGTTCGAGGGCGCGATCTGCTCGCGTGCCGCCGGCGCGACGCGCCGCATCTGGGCATCGCGCACGTGCCGGAGGGACGCCAGGTGTTCCCGACGATGACCGTGCTGGAGAATCTGGAGATGGGCGCCTGCACCGACGCCGGCCGGCGCAACTGGACGCGATAACCTCGAGCGCATCTTCACTGGCTTCCGGTGCTCGCGGACCGGCGCGCGCAGCTCGCCGGCACCTTGTCGGGCGGCGAGCAGCAGATGCTCGCCATCGGCCGCGGCCTCGCTTCGTCGCCGCAAGCTGCTGATGCTCGACGAGCCGTCGATGGGGCTGGCGCCGACGGTTGCGGACATGATCTTCGAGCGCTGATGGAGATCCACCGCGAGACAGGGCTCGCGATCCTGCTGGTCGAGCAGCGCGTGGCGGAGGCGCTGCAGTCGTGCGACCGCGGCTACGTGCTGGAGACCGGGCGCGTCGTCCTGGAAGGCGACCACGAGACGCTGCGCGCGGACGACCGCGTGCGGCAAGCCTATCTCGGGATGTGAGACGCAGCCGGGCACGTCAGAACAGACCAAGCGGAGCGAAACGAGGATGACCATCATGACAAACTGACGAAGATGCCGTTGCGCGAGAGCTCATGCGCGCTCGGCTGCTGCTGCGCAATCGCTGCTGCCGGCAGCTGCCGCAGCCCGGCTCGCGCAGAACCCAGGAAGTGAAGGTCGGCGCTGATCGCGCCGCTTTCGGGCCCCTGGGCGCGGCAAGGCGAGCTCATGCTGAAGGGCGCCCAGATGGCGATCGACACATCAACGCGCAGGGCGGCATCAAGGCGCTGGGCGGCGCCAAGCTGAAGCTCGTCGTGATCGATGCGGGCGACAGCATCGAGAAGGCGAAGAATGCCGCGCAGCGCATGGTCGCGCAGGAGACCGACATGGTGGCCGCACGGGCGCCTGGCTGAGCTCGTTCACGCTGGCCGTCACCGAGGTGACCGAGCGCGCCGAGCTGCCGTGCTGACCTTGTCGTATTCGGACCAGATCACCTCGCGCGGCTTCAAGTACATCTTTCAGACCTCCCCACCGGCGACGAGCAGGCCGAGCAGGCGTTGCCCACGTCGCTGAAGCTGGCCGAGACCGCGACCGGCGCAAACCGAAGACCGTCGCGATCTTCATGGACAACACCGCGGCTTCGGTAGCTTCGCCAAGCCGATGCGCGAAAGCCAGTTCGCCAAGCTCGGGCTCGAGCTGGTGGTGGACGAGATCTTCACGCCGCCGCTGTCGGACGCCACGTCGCTGGTGCAGAAGGTGCGCTCGGCGCGGCCCGAGTTGCTGTTTTTGCTGCCGACCGCCGTATCCGACGACAAGCTCGTCATCGAAAAGCTGAACGAGTTCGGCCTCGGCCGCGGCCGCATCCCGGTGATCTCGAACGGCATCGCCATCGCCGCGCCGGACATGCTGAGCGCCTTCGGCGGACCTGATGGAAGGCGTCATGACCGTCGTCGGCAACTGGCGCATGAAGGGCAGCGAGGCGCTGATGGCCGAATTCAAGAAGAAGACGGCGAGCCGTGGATGACGCAGGAGACCGTCTGCACCTACGGCGACATGTGGATCCTCAAAGAAGCGCTCGAGAAGGCCGGCAGCGCCGATCGCAAGAAAGTGGCCAATGCGCTGCGCACTGGATTCCGCGGCCCGGCCAAATTCTTTCCCGGCGGCCGCATCAAGTTCGACGACAAGGGCCGCCGCGTCGGCGCCGGGCTCTTGATCGTGCAATGGCAAAACGGCGAACCGGTGACGGTGTTTCCGCCGGATGTCGCGGTTGCGAAGCCTTTCTGGCCGAAGCAGTAG
>CAVTJY010000030.1:0-235418 GCA_963735125.1 uncultured Alphaproteobacteria bacterium
GTTGTACGGGCTCGGGTTGGCGAGCTCCGACTGCTTCAGAGGCTCCGTCCAGTTGCCGGTGATGAAGCGCGCGGTGGCGTCGATGCCTAGCCCGATCTCGTTCTTCAGGCGGTTGTAGATGACCGAGGCGATGACCGGACGCTCCTTCGCGACCATCGCCTCGCGGTCGATCAGCGACGCGATGATCAGGACGTCGTACTCGGTCAGGTTCTTGCGCTTCGCGTAGCTCATGTCGACCTTCGCGAAGTTCCGCTTGAAGGCCGTGATCTGCTCGTCCACGAGCGTCCTCGCCGGCCGCCCTTCCTGAGCTGGTAGGTGGCCGGGAAGAGGAAGCCCTCGAGGTTCCGCGGCCCCTCGGCGCCGTAGTTCCTCGGGTTCAGGCGCGGATTGCGCCGCGTCGCGCGCAGGTAGTTCCCGCGCAGGTCCGCCTGGCGCACGATCGGCGCCATCTCCTTGCGGGAGAGGCCCTCCGGCAGCGAGACGACCGTGACGTTCGGCGGAACGCCCTGCTCGAGCTCGTCGAGGGCAGCGGTGAAGCTCATGTCCTCGCGCAGGACGAACGAGCCCGGCTTCAGCTCGCCCGTGCGCCCGGCGATGCGCGCGCGCAGCTGGAAGAACGCGCGCTCGAGACCACGCCGTTGTCCTCGAGGATCGTCGCGATGTCGCCGAGGCTGGCGCCGCGCGGGATCTCGACCCGCACCCGGGCACCTTCGCTCTCACCCTTGAAGGGCTGGAAGAGGGAGACGAGGAACCATGCGGCGAACGCGAGCACGGCGAGGGCGATGAGCGCCGCGACGGATCCTGCCCCAGCGCGGCCCGTCGCCGCGAGGCCGGCGCGTGCGGGGCGCGGCCCGCCCGTCGCCGTCGCGCCCGTCGCCGTCGCGACCAATGCCGGTGCGCTGTTCGGCCGCGGCGAGCCAGTCCGCGGGGAGGAACGGACGGAGTGGAGGAAGCCGGCGCCGGGGGGGCGGCCGTGCGGCCGGTGCGTCGGGCCTCGCGCTCTCGACGCGCGGCCTCCCTCTCCTCGGGGCTGCGTCCGCCCGGGACGGGCGGCGGTCCCGAGCTCACTCGGTTGTTCCCGCTCCGGTCCGTGCGGCGCTGAGCCAGCTCTCCAGCAGGTGCGCGGCGGCGCGGGAGTCGTTCTCGCCCTGGCCGCCGGTGTTCTCGGCCATCCGTGTGGTCAGACGTCGTCGTGCAGCTCCACCGGAACATTCAGTCGCCGCTCAAGCCGTTCTGCAAACGCGCGCGCCGCTGCGGCTGCTCGCCCTCCTCGCCGCCAGGTGAGCGGAAGCCCACGAGCACGCGCTCCGCGCCCAGCTCCTCCGCGAACGCGGCCACGCGCGCGAGACCCTTCTTCGTGTCGGGCCGCTCGACGACCTCGAGCGGCGTCGCCAGCGTGCCCGTCGGATCGGAAACAGCACAGCCGCAGCGCGCCTCGCCGTGGTCGAGCGCGAGCACGCGCATCGGCTCAGGCTCCGAGAGCCTGCTCGATCTCGCCGCGCGCCGCCGCGAGCGCGTCAGGCAGCTTCCCGGGTCGCGGCCGCCGGCCTGCGCCATGGTGTCGCGCCCGCCCCCGCCACCGCCGGCGACTGTGCCGCGGCGCGATCACGTCGCCGGCCTTCACGCCGCTGCTCGACCACCGCCGGCGACACGTTCGCCACCAGGTGTACGCGACCGTCGCTCGGCCCAGCCGAGCACGACCGCCGCCTGTCGCCGAGCTTCTGACGGAGGCGTTCGAGAGCTCGAGCGGCTCTCGGGTCGCCATTCGCCGACGGCCTCGACGACCACGCGCGACGCCGGCCACGTCCTCGGCGCGGCCGAGCGAGCTCGTCGGCGCCCGCCGGCTCGCGCTCTCGCCCTCCGGCTGCTTCCCCCAGCTCCTTCACGCGCGCCGTCAGGCGCTCGACCGCGTGCGCCACCTCGTCCTCCGGCACCCGCAGCAGGGTGGACAGCTCGGCGAACCGGCGCGTGCGCTCCTCGAACAGCTCGGCGCTCGCCGGCCCGGTCAGCGCCTCGATGCGGCGCACGTTCGACGCGCTCGAGGTCTCGCTCGTCACGTGGAACAGGCCGATCTCCGCGGTGCCCGCCACGTGGGTGCCTCCGCAGAGCTCGCGCGAGACGTCCTCGATCTCGACCATGCGGACCCAGTCGCCGTACTTCTCGCCGAACAGCGCCATCGCGCCGAGCGCCTCGGCCTCGTCGCGGGTGGTCTCGATGGCGCGCACGGCGTGGTTGCCGGACAGCCAGGCGCTGACCACGTGCTCCACGTTCGAGAGCTGCTCGGGACTGAGCCGCTCGCCGTGGGTGAAGTCGAAGCGCAGCTTGTCCGGGCCCGACGTACGAGCCCGCCTGGCGCACGTGCGTGCCGAGCTCGGCGCGCAGCGCCGCGTGCAGCAGGTGCGTGGCGGTGTGGTTGCGCATGGTGGCGAGGCGGCGGTCGCGCTCCACGGTCGCCGCGCACGCTCTCGCCCGCGCCGAGCTCGCCGTCGAGCGGCTCGAGCGCGAGCGCCTGGTCGTCGCCGAGCCGGTAGACGTCGACGACCCTGCGCGCGGCCCGACGGCGTCTCGACGATGCCGCCGTCGGAGACCTGGCCGCCGCCCTCGGGATAGAAGGGGCTCTCCTCGAGCTTCGCCAGCACCCAGCCGTTCGCGCGCTCGGCCGAGCGCAGGACCGTCTCGGCCTCGGTCGTCTCGTAGCCGACGAAGCGCGTCTGGAAGCCCGCGTCCTTCGCGAAGCGGAGCACATCCTCGTGCTGCACGTGCAGGTCGGCGCCAACGGCCGCGCGAGCCGTCCCGCTGCGCGAGACGTCGCGGGCGCGCTCCATCAGCTCCTCGAAGCCCTGGTCGTCGACCGAGAGGCCCTCCTCCGCGAGCAGCTCCTTGGTCATCTCGTAGGGGAAGCCGAAGGTGTCGTGCAGCTTGAACGCGTCGGCGGCCGTCGACCCACGAGGTGCTGTCCGCCCTGGCGCGCTCGACGAGCTCCGCGAGCAGCCGCTCGCCCTGCTCGAGCGTGCGGCCGAAGCTCTCCTCCTCCGCGCGCGCCCAGCGCTCGATCGTCGGCCACTCGGCCTTCAGGTCCGGGTAGGGCTCGCCCATCACCTCGGTCACGCGCTCGCACAGCCGCACCACGAACGGGTCGCCGATGCCGAGCACGTGGCCCTGCTGGATCGCGCGCCGCATGATCCGGCGCAGGATGTAGCCGCGGTCCTCGTTCGACGGGACCACGCCGTCCGCCAGCAGGAAGGTCGCGGCGCGTCCGTGGTCGGCGAGGATCCGCAGCGCCCGCGTGGTCGCGAAGTCCTCGCCGTAGCTCCGCCCGGAGAGCTCCTCGCCCAGCTCGATCAGCGGGCGGAAGTGGTCGGTCTCGTAGACCGACTCGACGTCCTGGAGGACCGCCGCCATGCGATCGAGCCCCATGCCGGTGTCGATGTTCTGCGAGGGCAGCTCGGGCAGGCCGCCGTCCGCCTGGAGCTCGTACTGCATGAACACGAGGTTCCAGAACTCGAGGTAGCGCTCGGTGTCGTCGCCGGGGCGGTCCGTGTCCGGCGCCGAAGCCGGGGCCGCGGTCGAGGTAGAGCTCGGAGCAGGGCCCGCAGGGACCGGTCGGGCCCGACTGCCAGAAGTTGTCCTCGCGGCCGAGCAGGACGATGCGCTCCTCGGGGATGCCGACCGAGCGCCAGCACTCGATCGCCTCCTCGTCGGGCCCGAGCCCGAGCTCCTCGTCGCCCCCGAAGACGCTGATCCAGATGTCCTCCTGCGACGAAGCCGAACCCGTTCGTCGAGAGCTCGAGCGCGAACTCGACCGCGCCCTGCTTGAAGTAGTCCCCGATCGAGAAGTTGCCGAGCATCTCGAAGAAGGTCAGATGGCGGTGCGTCATGCCGACGTTCTCGATGTCGGTCGTGCGGAAGCACTTCTGGCAGCTCGTCAGCCGCTTCGCGGGCGGGGTCTCCTCGCCGCGGAAGTAGGGCTTGAACGGCTGCATGCCGGCCGTCGTGAGCAGGACCGTCGGGTCGTAGGAGCTCGGCACGAGCGATGCGGAGGGCATGCGCCTGTGCTCGCGCTCCTCGAAGAACGACAGAAACCGCTCCCGGATATCGGCAGCCCTCATGACCATCGGAGTTTATGGACCGGCTGCAATCGGCCGCCCAGATCCCGAGGCGGGCGGGAAAACCCTGCAATTTACGTCCAGTTTCCCCGGAAGCTTGCCGATCGCGATGGAGGTTTGCCCAGGGAACCCATGCAATCCCTGCGCAGGTCACCAGTTTGGGCGAATCCAGCCGACGATGCGTTTGTGCAGATGGCCGAGAAGATGGTCGGCGAGGCGCGCGAGCGCCGGACTCGGCAGATGCCTCCGCGCGAGGCATTCGTCCGCGGCCTCTCGGCGATGGCCTTCGTCCTGACGCTCACCGCCCTCGCCACGCTCCTTCCGAACGAGCGCCCCGTGGACATGCTCGTGGTGCTCGGCCTCGTGGTCGGCTACGCGCTCGTATCGCGCGTCCGCTTCGAGTTCGGCGACACCTACGTCGTGCCCGAGCAGCTCCTGTTCGTGCCGATGCTCGCCCTCGCTCCTCTCCCCTGATCCCCGCGATGGTCGCCGCGGGCGCGGTGCTCGCCGTCGTCCCCGACTTCGTCCGCGGGACCTGGCACTGGGACCGCACGATCGCCACCCTCGGCGACTGCTGGTTCTGCGTCGGCCCCGTGCTCGTCCTCGCGGCGCTCGCACCCGAGCTCGCCGCCATCGACGTCGCCTGGGCCTACGCGCTCGCGTACATCGCGCAGCTCGCCGGCGACCTCGCCTGGGTGATCATCCGCGACCACCTCGTCGACCGCGTGCCGATGCGCGAGGTGCTCCGCTTCTTCGCAGGCATCGCGCGCGTCGACGCGATCTTCGCGCCGATCGCCTTCCTCGTCGCCGTGGCCGCCGCCACCGCGCCGCTCGCGTTGCTGGCACTCGGCCCGTTCGTCTGGCTGCTCAAGATCTTCTCCACGGACCGGCGCGAGCGCTACGGCGCCGCGCTCGAGCTGAATCGCGCCTACCGCGGCACGGTCATGCTGCTCTCGGACGTGCTCGAGTTCGACGACGAATACACCGCCGAGCACTCCCGCTCCGTCGTCGACCTCGTCGACGCGGTGGCGGACCGGCTCGGAATCGACGGCGAGCGCCGGCAGGAGCTCGAGTTCGCCGCGATGCTGCACGACGTCGGCAAGATCTCGATTCCCAAGGCTCTTCTGCACAAGCCGTCCGCGCTCACGAGCGCGGAGTTCGAGGTCATCAAGACGCACACCATCGAGGGGCAATTCATCCTCGACCGCGTCGGCGGGCTGCTCGGCCGTGTCGGCGAGGTCGTGCGCTCCTGCCACGAGCGCTGGGACGGCACGGGCTATCCGGACGGCCTCGTCGGCGAGGAGATCCCGCTGGCCGCACGCATCGTCTTCGCGTGCGACGCCTACAACGCCATGACCACCGACCGGCCGTACCGCAAGGCGCTGCCGGCCACGGAGGCGATCGAGGAGCTCGGGCGGCATTCGGGCACCCAGTTCGACCCGAGCGTCGTCAAGGCCGTTGTCGCGGTGGTCGAGAAGGAGCTCCCGCGGGTCGAGCAGGTCGACCACGTGCGCGCCCTCGTGGCGAGCTCGAAGGTCGCGCAGGGCGCGGCCGCGGCCTCCTAGCCCGAGTCCTTCAGCACCGCCTGGCCGGCCGGCCCGCCGCGCCGGCGCAGCAGCGGCAGCGTCGCGGCCCAGACGAGCAGCGCCCCGACGCCGGCAGCCACGATCAGCTCGCGCGACGACGTCAGCGTGAGCAGCGCCCCGGCGCAGAAGAACGCCAGGCCGAACGCCCAGGACGCGAGCGCGTCCTTGACGCCGAAGGCGCGCGCCAGCACGCCGTCGGGCACCGACTCCTGCACCAGCACCCGCTCGTGCACGAGCAGCAGCCCGTTGCCGAAGCCCGCCACAGCGAACGCCGGGAGGGCGAGCGCCACCGACGGCGCGATGCCCGACAGCAGCAGCCCGAGGCCGAACAGCGCGATGCCGCTCGTGAACCTGCCCCGCAGGCGCTCGTGCGTGCCGCCCTTCGAGCCCGCGAGCGAGCCGCCCACGAAGCCGAGCCCGAACGCCGCGACGAGCACGGCGTAGCCCGCGTCGTCCGTCCCGAGCTCCTCGGATGCGAACGGAAGCTCGGCGACGTTGAAGAGGCCCCCGAAGAAGAGCGCCATGGCCGAGGCCCCGATCACGACCCTGATGTCGCGCATGCGCGCCACGATCGCGAGCCCCTCGCGCGTTTCCCTGATGAGTGCCCGGGCGATGGCCCCGACGCGCGTCTCGCCGCTCGGCTGGACCGCGCCGAACGGGAGCAGCGCCAGGATCACCGCGGACGCGGCGAACGTCGCGCCGTTCACCAGCAGGATCTCCTCAGGGCCGCCGAGCAGCAACGCCAGCGCCGCGAGCGCCGGTCCGGCGGTGAAGCCGAGGTCCGCGATCGCCCCGTACAGGGAGGTGGCGGCGGGGACCTCGTCGTCCTCGACGAGGCTCGGCAGGCCCGCGAGCGCGGCCGGCGTGAACAGGGCGGTCCCCGTCCCCGCGAGCGCGGCGAGGGCCAGCGTGGCGCCGAAGGAGTCGACGAGCGCAACGCCGATGAAGGCCACGGCGCGGATCACGTCCGCCGCGACCACGCAGGTGCGCCGCGACCAGCGGTCCGCCACGGCGCCGAAGAACGGGCCGAGCAGCATCGCCGGCAGCAGGTCGGCGAGCAGCACGAGGCTGATCGCCCAGGGCGAGTCGAGGCGCTCGAAGGCGACGAGCAGCAGCGCGACGTACGCCGCCCCCGTTCCGAGCGACGACTGCGCGAGCGCGAGGAAGAACCAGCGCGCCGCGCGGCTCCGGCGAAGCAGGCGCGCCACGTCCCTCACGGCGCGCGCCTCCCGCTCGTCCTAAAACAACGGGGACCGCGTCTGGACGCAGTCCCCGTAAAGCTTCTTCTCTGTTTCCTGGCTACTTGCGGCTGGGCATTCGCGGGTCCCCCTAGTTCGCTTCGCCTTCCTAGCTTGCACGGCCTAGCGGACCAATCCCGTGCAAAGACAGCGCTAAGACTGCCACACCCCGCGGACGATTGCCACCCTTTCGTGCAAGTTTCTGTGCAGAAGTTGTGCTGAAGCACCGCGGCAGGGCGCCGGCGCGTTACGGCTGGGGCAGCGCTTCGCCCGCACTTTGCGGGCTCGCGTCGTCCCTGACGGCGGACCGGATCTCGGGTTCTGAGACGTTCAGCGGGTGATGGCAGGCGGCCAGGTGGCCGTTCGCGAAGCGGGCGAGCGGCGGCTCCTCCTCGCGGCAGATCTGCGTCGCCAGCGGGCAGCGGGGATGGAACACGCAGCCGGACGGCGGGTCGATCGGGTTCGGCGGCTCCCCGGACACGACGATGCGCTCGCGGCCGCGATTCTCCCTCGGGTCGGGGATCGGGATCGCGGCGAGCAGGGCCGAGGTGTACGGGTGGATCGGCTTCGTGTAGAGCTCCTCGGCGGGCGAGAGCTCCATCAGCTTGCCGAGGTACATGACGGCGATGCGGTCGGACACGTGGCGGACGACGCTGAGGTCGTGCGCCACGAAGACGTAGGTGAGGCCGAACTCGTCCTGCAGGTCGTCGAGCAGGTTGATGATCTGCGCCTGCACGGATACGTCGAGCGCCGAGACCGGCTCGTCGAGCACGATCAGCCTGGGCTCGAGCGCGAGCGCCCGTGCGACTCCGATGCGCTGGCGCTGCCCGCCCGAGAACTCGTGCGGATAGCGGTTCACGTGCTCCGGCGCGAGCCCGACCAGGCCGAGCAGGTCACGCACGCGCCCCTCGACCTCGCCACGGGGGTGGCCGTGCAGCCGCAGCGGCTGCCCGATGATCTGGACCACGCGCTTGCGCGGGTTGAGCGACGCGAACGGGTCCTGGAAGACCATCTGCATCTCGCGTCGCAGCGGCTCCATCTGCTTGCGCGAGGCATGCGTGATGTCGTTGCCGCGGAAGCGGATCGTGCCCTCGGTCGACTCCTGGAGGCGCATCAGCGTGCGCGAGATCGTGGTCTTGCCGCAGCCGGACTCGCCGACGAGCCCGACCGTCTCCCCCTCGGCGACCGACAACGTCACGTCGTTGACCGCATGCACCCGGGCGACCTCGCGGTCGATCAGGATCCCCTCCTTGATGGGGAAGAAGACCTTGAGGTGCTCGACGTCGATGAGCGGCGTCGCCCCGTTGGGGCCGCCCTCCTGCGCGGGCTCGCTCACTCCGCCTTCTCCGGCAGGCCGATCACGCCCGGCCGCACCTCGCGCAGCTCGAGCTTCTGCTCGGCCGACAGCCAGCAGCGGTCGAGGTGCTCGGGCTGCGGCCCGCGCGCCTCGAGCGGCGGCACCTCGGAGCACTTCGCGAACTCGTGCGGGCAGCGCGGGCGGAAGTGGCAGCCCTGGGGCCGGTCGGCGAGCGCCGGCGGGAGCCCCTTGATCGCGGGCAGGCGCTCCGGCCGCGGGCGGTCCACGCGCGTGATCGAGCCGAGCAGTCCCCACGTGTAGGGGTGCTGCGGGTCGTAGAAGAGCTCGTCGAGCGTCCCCTGCTCGACGATCCGTCCGGAGTACATGACCGCGATCCGGTCGGCGATGTCGGCCACCACGCCGAGGTCGTGGGTCACGAGGATGATCGCGGCGCCGGTCTCATCCCGCAGCTCACGAATCTGGTGGAGGATCTGCGCCTGGATCGTCACGTCGAGCGCCGTGGTGGGCTCGTCGGCGATCAGCACCGAGGGGTTGCACGAGAGCGCGAGCGCGATCATCACGCGCTGGCGCATGCCGCCCGAGAACTCGTGCGGGTAGGAATCGAGCCGGTCGCGCGCCCGCGGTATGCCCACGCGCTCCATCAGCTCGATCGCGCGCTCGCGCGCCTGCTGATCGGGGAGCGCCTCGTGCTCCTGGATCTGCTCGACGATCTGGTTCCCGATCTTCAGCACGGGGTTCAGCGAGGTCATCGGGTCCTGGAAGATCATCGCGATCTCCGCCCCGCGCACACGCCGGAGCTCGTCCTCCGGGGCGGTGATCAGCTCCGTGCCCTTGTAGGTCGCCGTGCCCTCGAAGCTCGCGTTCGGGGAGCGCGTGAGACCGAGCAGCGTCATCGCGGAGACGGACTTGCCGGAGCCCGACTCGCCGACCACGGCCAGCACCTCGCCGGCGTGCAGGTCGAACGACACCTGCTCGACCGCTCGCACCACGCCGTCCTCGGTGGCGAACGAGACCTGCAGGTCCTGGACCGAGAGCAGCGGCCCCTCGGACGGCGGCCGAGGGGCGTCGAGCGTCGACTCGGGCGTGCTCACTGGAGCCGGATCCGCGGGTCGAGGTATGCGTACAGGATGTCGACGACCGCGTTGAGCAGCACGATGAAGAACGCGGCGAACAGCGTGACCGCAAGCACCGGCGGGACGTCGAGCTGGTCGATCGCCTCGGCCGTGTACTGGCCCACGCCCTGCAGGTCGAAGACCGTCTCCGTCAGGATCGCGCCGCCGCCGATGACGGCTCCGAAGTCAAGACCCCAGAGCGTCACGATCGGGATCATCGAGTTGCGCAGGACATGCCTGATCATGATCTGCCGCTCACCGAGGCCCTTCGCGCGCGCCGTGCGCACGTAGTCCTCGTTGATCGTGTCGAGCACGTTCGAGCGCAGCACGCGCGAATAGAAGCCGATGAACAGGATCGCGAGCGCGGTCCACGGCAGGATCAGGTGGTAGAACCAGTCGACCGGGTCCTCGGTGAACTCGACGTACCCCCCGTTCGGGAACCAGCCGAGCTTGAAGCCCAGGTAGTGGTTCATCAGCGCCCCGATCCAGAACACGGGCATCGAGATGCCGACCAGGGCGAGGATCGTGAGAAAGCGATCGGTGAAGCCGCCGGCTCTCATGGCGCTGTAGAGCCCGAAGCAGATCGCGACGAACATCCATAGGAGCGCGGCGCCGATCGCCAGCGAGAAGGTGCGCGGGATGCCCTTCCGGATCTCCTCGTTGACCGGCAGCTGCGTGTAGTACGACTCGAGCTCGCCGGTGAAGACCTTCTTCATGGTGGTGACGTACTGCTGCGGCAGGCTGTCGTTGAAGCCCCACTCCTTGCGGATCGCCTGGATCGTGGACTCCTGCGCCTGCCGGCCCGCCATCCGCACCGCCGGGTCGCTGTTCGGGATGACGTTGAAGATCAGGAAGACGAGCACCGATACGGCGAACATCACGAACAGCATCTGGAACAGCCGGCGAATGATGAAGCGGGCCATCAGTGCTCGATCCGCACCTTGGCCCGCGGGTCAAGCGCGTCGCGGACGCCGTCTCCGAGCACGTTCAGCGACAGGACCGTCAGCACGAGCATCAGGCCCGGCACGATCGTCAGGTGCGGCGCCGTCGAGATGCGGTCGATGCCCTCGTCGATCATCGTGCCCCACGAGGCGTTCGGGGGGCGAACACCGGCGCCGAGGAACGACAGCGCCGCCTCGAGCAGCACCGCGTTGGCGATCAGCAGCGTGAAGAAGACGAGCAGCGTCGAGGACAGGTTCGGCAGCACCTCCGTGAACATGATCCGGAGCGGCCCCGCGCCCTGCGAGCGCGACGCCTCGACGAACTCCTTCTCGCGAAGCGACAGCACCTGCCCTCTGATCGGGCGCGCCATGTATGGCACGTAGACGATGCCGATGATGAAGATCGGGATCGCGAGCGAGTCGCCCGACACCGTTATCGGCCCGATCTTGAGCCCGCCGAGGGCCAGGGCCACACCGAGCGCGACGCCGAGGATCACGACGGGGAAAGACCACATGACATCGAGCACGGATCTGATCCCGACGTCCGACCAGCCGCGGAAGTAGCCCGCGATCAGCCCGAGGATGATCGACAGCACCGTGGTCATGAGGGCGGCCGTGATCCCTATCAGCAGCGAGTTGCGGCCGCCGTAGAGCAGGCGGACCATGATGTCGCGGCCGGTGGAGTCGGCGCCCAGGAGGAACTTGCCGTCGGCCTTCAACCATTGCGGGCCGATCGGCACGCCGTCGAGCGCGACGACGTTCTTCTTCTTGCCGTCGACGACGATCGTGTCCGAAAGGTGCGTCTCGTTGGGCCCGGTGTCGGCCACCTGGTTCGCCCAGATCGGCGCCGCCATGCAGGCGAGCACCAGCAGCACGAACAGAGCCCCGAACGCGAGCGCCGTCTTGTTGCGCTTGAGACGCCGCCAGCCGAGCCGCCACGGCCCGATGCCGTGAACGTGCTCCTGGTCGCCCTCCTGCTCCCAGCCTGCCGGCCGCGGTGCAGTTCCCTCGACTACTGGCTCAGTCGCCATCCAGTCCCCTCACAGGCCCCCCTCCTGCAGCGCAACATACCCCACGGGGAGGGCGCCGAAGCGCCCTCCCCTGTGGGGCTGCTAGCCAACGGCTACTTGAGGCACCAGCTCGAGTAGTCGTTGAAGTACACCGGGTGGAACAGCGAGCAGTTCTCGAAGTCCATCCGCTCCGAGAAGAAGGTGCTCAGCTTGCGGTGGCCGTAGGGCACGATGTATGCCCGCTCGACCAGCTCGCGGTTGAGCTCCTCCAGCTGTGTCGTCCGTTCACTAGATCAACGAGTACGGCGTTCCCCTTCTTTGAACAGAGCCATCCTGGCGCATCGCCAATTTTGGGCTGGCTGCGCCACGTGATCTCGATGACCCCCGATCCGGAGTGCACCTGTCCATCCTCGCTGACTTCAACGGTCAGGCGCAGGCGATGCGTGTAGCTGGGATAAGCGATCTTGTAAGCGGCTACCGCCACCGCGGCGATCGCGAGCAAAACGCCAAATATTGACGCCGAGTACCACCACCGCGCGGGGCACAGTCCAGTCTCCGCAATGAAAAATGTCACGGCAATCATCCGCGCAGCTTCACAAGGCGAGTTGATTTTGCCTTTAGGTCACGGCGCCCGTGCTGCCGGCCCGTGGTGGCGCGGTTAACAATCGATTTCCGATGGCTGGCTGAGAAGATTGCTCCGTCATCCCGCCAGCGCGCAAGCGCGTCGCGCGGGAATCCAGCCAGAACTTGGCGCGCATTGCCCAGCGCTGGATTCCCGCTCTGCGCTTTCGCTTGGCGGGAATGACGGTGAGGGCGGTCTGGCTGACCCCGCTGCCAAACGTCAGCCCTTCACCAGCCCGTCGACGATGTCGAGCAGCAGGGCGATGTCCTCGGGGCGCGACAGGCGGTGCTCGCCGTCGGGGACGGCGGCGACCCGCGTCCAGTCGCCGGACAGGTGCGCCACCAGGTCGAGCGTGTGCTCCCAGGGCACGTCCGGGTCCTGCAGGCCGTGCATGATGTGCACCGGACGGCCGGGATCGAACGGCTGCGGTGCCGATCAGGTGGTTGCGGCCGTCCTCGAGGAAGGCGCGGGTGATCGGATAGGGCCCATCCTCGTAGCGGGAGGGCCGCAGGTACACGCCCTTCTCCTCGATGTCCCGGCGGCCGGCGGCGGGCAGGTTGCTCCACATCAGCTCCGTCATGTCCCAGGCGGGTGCGATCAGCGCCAGCGCCTTGATGCGCTCGGCCTCGGCCGGGGCGTCGGCCATCAGCGCGCGCAGCAGCAGCAGGGCCATGTAGCCGCCCATGCTGGAGCCGACCAGGACCTGCGGCCCTTGGGTCAGCCTTTCGAACACGGCGCGCGTCTCGGCGAGCCAGCGTGTCACCGTGCCGTCATCGAACCGGCCGTCCGACTGGCCGTGGCCCGAATAGTCGAAGCGCGTGCAGGCCAGGCCCTGCCCGGCCGCCCATTGCGCCAGCGCCGAGGCCTTGGTGCTGACCATGTCCGACTTGAGGCCGCACAGCCAGATCAGGCCGGGCCGGCCCGGCTGCGGCCGCCGGCTGCTGCAGATAGGCTATTCTGCGCGCCTCGGGGCCGCTGCCAACGGTCAGGAATTGCGGTTGCTCGTCGGCCATCCTAAGAAGCCTCGTCTAAAGCTGCGCCCGTTGCGAGAGGGACTGCGTATGGGACAGAAGCTGCCGACCATACTGCAGATCATCCCGCAACTCGACGCCGGCGGCGCGGAGCTGTCGGCGGTGGAGATCGCCGATGCCGTGGTGCGGGCCGGCGGACGGGCGATCGTGCTGGCCGAGCCGGGCCGGCTGGCCGCCGACATCGCCAAGGTGGGTGGCGAGGTGATGCCGTTTCCGGCCGCCACCAAGAACCCCCTGCGCATGCTGGCCAACGCCGGCGCCATCGCCCGCATCGTCCGCCGCGAGCATGTCGATCTGGTGCATGCCCGCAGCCGCGCGCCGGCCTGGAGCGCGCATGCAGGCGGCGCGGCGCACCGGCGTGCCGTTCGTGACCACTTATCACGGCGCCTACGGCGAGAAGAACGCCGTCAAGCGGCTCTACAACAGCGTGATGGCGCGGGGCGACGTGGTGATCGCCAATTCCCGCTACACCGCGCGCCTGATCGCCGAGCGCTACGCGACGCCGGGTGCGCGCATCGAGGTGATCCCGCGCGGCGTCGACGTGGCGCAAGTTCGACCCGGACCAGATCGCCGAGGAGCGGGTCGCCGCCCTGCGCGGCCGCTGGGGCGTGGCGCCGGACCAGCCCATCATCCTGCAGGCGGCCCGCCTGACCGGCTGGAAGGGCCAGACCGTGCTGATCGAGGCGGCGGCCAGGCTGCAGGCAGCAGGTCGGCTCGGCCCCGCGGTGGTGGTGCTGGCGGGCGACGCCCAGGGCCGCGATAGCTACGTGCGCATGCTGCAGGAGCAGATCGACCGTCTCGGCCTGAAGGACCGTGTCCGGCTGGTCGGCCACGTCGAGGACGTCGCCGCCGCGTTCCGGGCCGCGCATGTGACGGTTGTTGCATCAACCGAGCCGGAGGCGTTCGGCCGGACGGCCATCGAGGCGGCCGCCGTGGGCTGCCCGGTGATCGCCACCGACATCGGCGCCCCGCCGGAGACGGTGCGGGCCGAGCCTGCCGTGGCGGCCGACGCCATCACCGGCTGGCTGGTGCCGCCCGGGGATGCGGACGCCCTGGCCGCCCGGCTCGGAGACGCGCTGGCCCTGGCCCCGGCTGCGCGCCAGGAACTCGGCCAGCGTGCCCGCCGCCATGTGCTCGGCACCTATACGGTAGAGGCCATGCAGCGCCGCACGCTGGCCGTGTATGACCGCCTGCTCGGTACCGGCCTCGAACGGCGCTTTTCTGAACGGGTTTCCCACCGAATTTCGGCTGCAACACCCCGCCAAACTTGACTTGGGAGCACAACTCCCGGATTTTATGCCACTTCGCAGCCCCTGGCCGGTTCTGAGGAACGGCCGGTGCCTGCGGCGTTTCGTATGGAGCAACGACTGAAGGAGACTGCCCAATACGCCGCCCAATGAGAGCCGCGCCTGAGCGCGCGCCGTCCGGTCCGCGGATGAACGAAGACATCCGGGTCAACGAAGTTCGATTGATTGATGAAACCGGCCAGAACGTGGGGGTTGTCCTCACCGCTGATGCGCTGGCTCGAGCCACCACGGTCGGTCTCGACCTGGTCGAGATATCCCCGGACGCTGCGCCGCCGGTGGCCAAGATTCTCGACTACGGCAAGTTCAAATATCAAGAGCAGAAGAAAGCCGCCGAAGCCCGCAAGCGGCAGAAGGTCGTCGAGATCAAAGAGATCAAGATGCGCCCAAGCATCGACGATCACGACTACGACGTGAAGATGCGGGCCATCGCGCGCTTCTTCGACGAAGGCGACAAGGTGAAGGTGACGCTGCGCTTCCGCGGCCGCGAGATGGCTCACCAGGAGCTGGGCTGGCAGGTGCTGCAGCGGGTCAAGATCGACACCGAGCCGATCGCCAAGGTCGAGTCCGAGCCGCGCATGGAAGGCCGGCAGATGGTGATGGTGCTGGCGCCGCGTTGATCTGCAGCTCGTCATCCCGGAACGCGCACCAGCGCGTATCCGGGACCCAGCTGCCATGACATGCTGAACTGGCCTCGATCCCGGCTCTGAGCTGCGCTCAGACCGGGATGCAAGCAGGGTCCTGTGCGTGGTGCGCGCTTCTCGCAGCCGTTGAAAAGCGCTCGGCGGCCCGCCTGCGCCACGCTGGCCGAGTTGCGTCTGCGAGCGCCCGTTCGTCTTGAGCGCTTGGCCGTATCGGTGTATTCGGGAGCCGTTGCGGGCGGCACTGAGCCGCTTCGCGCTTGCGTCGGCGAGCCACGGACCGGCCCACTTCGCGCAGGTCGTTCTCGTCGCAGTGCCGTCGGCCGAACTCGGCTCGGGCGATCGCCCGGGCGAAGCCGGCATCGGCGCCGGTATGCGCTTGTGGAAGTGGTTGGCAAGCGGCTCTCTCCATGGCCTGGCCACGGCGGCTGGAAAAGCCGCACCGGGCGCGCGCAGGCGTTCGCGCGGACCGGCCTGGTGCAGTTTGAGCCAATGGGGAGTTATGAGCCTTGCATAGGTTCCGCCGTTGAAAAAATAAGGATTGCCGAATTACGATGCCCGATCAGGCGCTTGCCCGGTCGGGATGCGAGGCTCTCCTTGGCCGGCCTTCGCGGCAGGACGAAGGCGGAAAGGCATTGCACGGCGGCGGCGTTGGCCTTATGAGAACGGCCAAGTCGCCCGGCGGGGCATGCCGTGGCGGCTTTTCACGCTTTCAAAGCGATATCGCACTACGCGATCTGGCCTGCGCGCGACGCCGGCCGCCTAACAACAGGAGAGCCAAATGCCCAAGCTGAAGACCAAGAGCGGCGCCAAAAAGCGCTTCAAGATGACAGGTACGGGCAAGGTGAGGGCCGCAGCCCAGGGCAAGCGTCACGGCATGATCAAGCGCACGGCCAAGTTCGTGCGCTCGGCGCGCGGCACCATGGTGCTGACCGACAGCGACGCCAAGATCGTCAAGAAGTACATGCCCTACGCCCGCTGAACCCGCTGATTAAGAGTTAGCTGCTCTAGCCCACGCAATTCCTGTCTGATGGAGTGAACCCATGGCTCGCGTGAAGCGCGGCGTTACCGCCCATGCCAAGCACAAGAAAGTCCTGAAAGCTGCGAAGGGCTATTACGGCCGTCGCAAGAACACCATCCGCATCGCCAAGCAGGCCGTCGAGAAGGCGCTGCAGTACGGCTACATCGCCCGCAAGCAGAAGAAGCGCACCTTCCGTGCGCTGTGGATCCAGCGCATCAACGCGGCGGTGCGCGAGCACGGCCTGACCTACGGCCGATTTATCGACGGCCTGAACAAGGCCGGCATCGATGTCGACCGCAAGGTGCTGGCCGACATCGCTGTCAAGGACGCAGCGGGCTTCAAGGCGCTCTGCGACCAGGCGGCCGCCCAGGTGAAGAAGGCGGCCTGATTTGATGTCATCCCGGAATTCCGCGAACGCGGAATATCCGGGACCCAGGGCTGCGGGCGCTGTGGGATCCGAATGCTGGGTCCCGGCTCGCGTAGCCGCGCTGTCACGCGCTGCGGCCGGGATGACAACCGATGGCAAACGATACCGAACTGTCTGCTCTGGAAACCACGCTCCTCGCCGAGATCGGCGGGGCGGGTGACCTGCGCGCATTGGAAGAGGTGCGCATCGGCGCGCTCGGCAAGAAGGGGCGCGTCTCCGAGCTGATGGCGACGCTCGGCAAGATGCCGCCCGAGCAGCGCAAGGCGTTCGGACAGGCCGTCAACGGTCTCAAGGATCGCGTCAGCCAGGCGCTCGAAGGCCGCAAGGGCGACCTGGAGCGCCACGCGCTGTCGGCGCGTCTCGCCACCGAGAAGGCCGACATCACGCTGCCCGTGCGGCTCGGGCCGCTGCAGGACGGCCGCATCCATCCGGTCAGCCAGGTGTGGGACGAGGTGGCGGAAATCTTCGGCGACATGGGCTTTTCCGTCGCCGAGGGGCCCGACATCGAGACCGACGATCTCAACTTCACCAAGCTGAACATCCCGCCGGAGCACCCGGCGCGGCAGGACCACGACACGTTCTACATGCGCACGCGGGCGGGCAGCAACGAAGCGCCGCTGGTGCTGCGCACGCATACCAGCCCCGTGCAGATCCGCACCATGATGAGCCAGAAGCCGCCGATCCGCATCATCGCGCCGGGCCGCGTCTATCGCATGGACAGCGACGCCACGCACACGCCGATGTTCCACCAGATCGAGGCGCTGGTGATCGACGAGGAGACGCACCTCGGCCACCTCAAGTGGTGCCTGGAGGAATTCTGCAAGGCGTTCTTCGAGGTCGACGCGGTGAAGATGCGCTTCCGCGCCTCGCATTTCCCCTTCACGGAGCCGTCGATGGAGGTCGACATCGATGCGGCCGCGATCGGCAAGCCGGGGCAGTGGCTGGAGATCCTGGGCAGCGGCATGGTGCATCCCAACGTGATCCGCAACTGCGGGCTCGATCCCGACAAGTATCAGGGCTTCGCGTTCGGCATGGGCCTCGACCGCATCGCCATGCTGAAATACGGCATCCCCGATCTGCGCGACATGTTCTCAGGCGACCTGCGCTGGCTGCGCCACTTCGGCTTCGCCGCGCTCGACGTGCCGACGCTGGCCGGCGGATTGTCGCCGTAGGTCTCGAATGCCTGAATTGACTGGACGCGAGGCCCTCTCCCCTTGGCGGGGAGGGGCCGCGGGGGGCGGATGAGGGGGTCTCGATGCGTCGTGGAAGTTGCCCCTCACCAGTTCGGCCGAATGACTTCCGGCTGCCCCCATCGCCGTCAGCCGCCTCCGGCAAGCGAGAGTGGCAGCCGCAAGTCATGGCCTCACGTCCTGTCCGCCGAGGGGAGAGGCGAGAACGGCGGATCGTGCTGCATGAAGTTCACCCTGTCCTGGCTCAAGGATCACCTGGAGACGTCGGCGTCGGTCGAGGAGCTCGCCGACAAGCTGTCGTCGATCGGGCTCGAGGTGGAGAGCGTCGACGATCCGGCCAAGAAGCTCGGGCCCTTCACCATCGCGCGCGTGCTGGAGGCCAAGCAGCACCCCAATGCCGACCGCCTGCGCGTGTGCCAGGTCGACACCGGCAGCGGCGTGGTCGAGGTGGTGTGCGGCGCGCCCAACGCCAAGTCCGGCATGATCGGCGTGTTCGCGCCGATGGGCAGCTACATCCCGGGCACCGGCATCACGCTCGAGAAGAAACCCGTGCGCGGCGTGGTCTCGAACGGCATGCTGGTCTCGGAGCGCGAGCTGGAGCTGTCCGACGATCACGAGGGCATCATCGAGCTGCCGGCCAAGTACGGCGAGCAGCTCGGCAAGCGCTACGCCGAGGTGATGGGGCTCACCGATCCGGTGTTCGAGGTGAAGCTCACGCCCAACCGGCCCGATTGCACCGGCGTGCGCGGCATTGCCCGCGATCTGGCCGCCGCGGGTCTCGGCAAGCTGAAGCCGGAGAAGAAGATCACCGGCGTCGAGGGCGACTTCGAGTGCCCGGTCGACATCAAGCTCGACCTGCCGAAGGAGGCGCGCGAGGCCTGCCCGTGCTTCGCCGGCCGCTACCTGCAGGGGCGTCAAGAACGGCCCGGCGCCGGCCTGGATGCAGCAGCGGCTGAAGGCCGTCGGCCTGCGTCCCATCAATGCGCTGGTGGACGTCACCAACTACATCAGCATGGACCGCGGCCGGCCGCTGCACGTCTACGACGCCGACAAGCTGCAGGGCGCCATCCGCGCGCGGCTCGGCAAGGCGGGCGAGACCTTCGCCGGCCTCGACGGCAAGACGCACGCGGTCGACGAGACCATGTGCGTGATCGCCGATGATCGCGCCGTGCTGGGCTTCGGCGGCATCCTGGGCGGCGAGGAGACCGGCTGCACCGAGGCGACGACGAACGTCCTCATCGAGTGCGCCTACTTCGATCCGCGTGCGCACGGCCGCCACCGGCCGCAAGGCCGGCGTGCAGAGCGATGCGCGCTACCGCTTCGAGCGCGGCGTCGATCCGGCCTTCATCCTGCCGGGCCTCGATCTCGCCACGGCCATGATGCTCGAGGTGGCCGGCGGCAAGCCGTCCAAGGCGAGGGTGGCCGGCGCGCCGCCCGTGACGACCAGGGTCGTCGATTTCGATCTCAGGCCGCGTCGAGAAGCTGGGCGGGCTGGCGCTGCCCGAGAAGCAGATCCGCGCCACGCTGACGGCGCTCGGCTTCGCCCTCGACGGCAAGGGCGCGACGGTGAAGGCCACCGTGCCGAGCTGGCGTCCCGACGTGCACGGCTCGGCCGATCTGGTCGAGGAGGTCGTGCGCATCGCCGGCCTCGACAAGGTGCCGTCGGCGGCCATGCCGCGCATGAGCGGCGTTGCCCGCGCCGTGCTGACGCCGCTGCAGAAGCGCATGCGCCGCGCGCGCCGCGTGCTGGCCGGCCGCGGCATGGTGGAGGCCATCACGTGGTCGTTCATCACGCGCGAGGAGGCGCGCCACTTCGGCGGCGGCAGCCGAGGCGCTGGAGATCGCCAATCCCATCTCGAGCGAGATGACGTCGATGCGGCCGAGCCTGCTGCCGGGTCTGCTGGCGGCCGTCCAGCGCAACAACAACCGCGGCTTTGCCGACGTGGCGCTGTTCGAGGTCGGGCAGATCTACCGCGGCGACGGCGAGAAGGATCAGGTGATCGCCGCCGCCGGCGTGCGGGCCGGCAACGCGGCGCTGACGGGCTCGGGGCGCCACTGGGCTGGCAACGCCAAGGCGGCCGATATGCTCGACGCCAAGGCCGATGCGTTCGCGCTGCTGGCAGCGCTCGGCTTCGATGCCGGGCGGGCGCAGCTGACGCGCGATGCGCCGGCCTGGTTCCATCCGGGCCGCTCAGGCGTGCGTGCGGCTGGGTCCCAAGGTGGTGCTGGCCAACTTCGGCGAGCTGCATCCCGAGACGCTGACGCATGATGGACGTGGCCGGGCCGGTGGCGGCCTTCGAGCTGATCATCGATGCGGTTCCGGCCGAGCGCAGGAAGGGGCTGGCGCGGGCGGCCTTCGCTGCCGCCGACCTGCTGCCGGTGCGCCGCGACTTCGCCTTCGTGGTCGAGCGCGACGTGGCGGCCGGCGACCTCATCAAGGCGGCGCTGTCGGCCGACAAGGAGCTGATCGCGGGGGCCGGCATCTTCGACTTGTTCGAGGGCGCGGGGCTCGGCGAGGGCAAGAAGTCGCTCGGGCTCGAGGTGACGCTGCAGCCGACAGCCAAGACGCTCACCGATCAGGAGATCGAGGCGATCGCCGCCAAGATCGTGGCGGCCGTCACCAAGGCGACCGGCGGCGTGATCCGCGTCGTAACGTCCACCTGTCATCCCGGACGCTGAGCGCCAGCTCGCAGAGCCGGGACCGAGACGATCCATCGAGCGTCGCTGCTTGGTTCGCTGGGTCCCGGATCTGCGCTGCGCTCAGAGTCCGGGATGACAGCTGCAATCAGCGCGAGCGCGGGCGCCTTGCCGCTGGCGCCCTCGGTGAAGGCGCGGATCAGCTCGGCGATCGCCGTCTTGCGCGCCGCAGGGGCGCCCTTCACCGCCGGGTCGTCGACGATCTCGGCGACCGTGCCGTACGGGTCGGCCTGCAGCTTCTGGAACAGGGCAGCGGTCTCGCGGAAGTTGGCAAGCGGGTCCTCGGCGGCCTTGCCGCGGCTCGCCTGCTCGCTGCGGATGGCGGCGGCCTCGCTCGCCAGACGCCAGGCCAGCGAGCCGGCATTGCCGTTGCCGGCCGCAGGCGCCTGGCCCCTGTGGGAGTTCGCCGGAGGATTCCGCCAACCCCGGTGCGGTCTGGAACGCGCCCGCGTCGTTGAACTCGGCGAAGCCCAGCAGCTCGTTGGGCGTCACGTGCAGCGTGGCGCACATCTTGTGGATCAGCGTCAGGCTGGGCTCGACCTCCGCCCGCTCGTAGCGCGTGTAGCGGTTTTCCTCGATGCCGAGCGATTTGGCGAAGTAGCGCGCGCGATCGAACCCGCGCTGCGTGCGAATGATCTTCAGGCGCTTCGCGAACTGCGTACGTACGTTGGGAGCGAGCACTTCGGGCATGACGCTCGCGGTTTCGCACATTGCGCACACGACTGTAATCACGCAAAATAGCCGACTAGTAAATCGGGTAACTCCATAAAACAACGTAATTGCATTTTAAGTAACACATTGATTGACTCTGGTATCCGCTAGTGGACGACCGGTCAGTTGCTTGCTACCAGGGCAGATGTGCCGTTTCGCAGGAGAAATGTCGATCCTACAATGCCCCACAATCTACTGGGCGCGTGTGCGAGACTAGGTGGTCGCGCTTGGTTTATAATATGCCAATAAGTATGATTTATGCCAGAGAGCGGCGCGGCCTTGTGACCTTTCGCCGGATCGCTCCTGTTGGCAGTTCAAATGGTGACGTGGCGATGCTAAGCACCGCGGGCATGACGGACCCCAGCCTCATCCGCAATTTCTCGATCATCGCTCACATCGACCACGGCAAGTCGACCTTGTCCGACCGGCTTATCCAGCTGTGCGGCAACGTCTCGGACCGGGAGATGAAGGAGCAGATCCTCGATTCCATGGACATCGAGCGCGAGCGGGGCATCACCATCAAGGCGCAGACCGTGCGCCTCGACTACCGCTACAAGGACGGCAAGACCTATCAGCTCAACCTGATGGACACGCCCGGCCACGTCGACTTCGCCTACGAGGTGTCGCGCTCGCTCGCCGCCTGCGAGGGCGCGGTGCTGGTGGTGGACGCCAGCCAGGGCGTGGAGGCGCAGACGCTGGCCAACGTCTACCAGGCGCTCGACAACAATCTCGAGATCCTGCCCGTGCTCAACAAGGTCGACCTGCCGGCCGCCGACGCGGACCGGGTCAAGCAGCAGATCGAGGAGGTGATCGGGCTCGACGCCTCCCACGCCGTCCCCATCTCGGCCAAGACCGGCCTGAACGTGGCGGCCGTGCTGGAGGCGATCGTGGAGCGGTTGCCGCCGCCGAAAGGCGACCGCTCGGCGCCGCTCAAGGCGCTGCTGATCGACAGCTGGTATGACGCCTACCTCGGCGTCGTCGTGCTGGTGCGCGTCTTCGACGGCGTGCTCAAGAAGGGCCAGAAGGTCAAGCTGATGGCCTCGGGCGGCTCCTACCAGATCGAGCGGGTCGGCATCTTCCGCCCCAAGCAGGAGATGCTGAGCGAACTCGGTCCCGGCGAGGTCGGCTTCTTCACGGCCGCCATCAAGCAGGTGGCCGACACGCGCGTCGGCGACACGGTGACCGACGAGCGCAAGCCGACAGCTGAGGCGTCTGCCGGGCTTCAAGCCGGCGCAGCCGGTGGTGTTCTGCGGGCTGTTCCCGGTCGATGCCGCCCAGTTCGAGGACCTGCGCGAGGCGATGGCGCGGCTGCGCCTCAACGATGCGAGCTTCTCGTTCGAGACGGAAAGCTCGGCGGCGCTCGGCTTCGGCTTCCGCTGCGGCTTCCTCGGCCTGCTGCATCTGGAGATCATCACCGAGCGGCTGGAGCGCGAGTTCAACCTCGACCTCATCACCACGGCGCCGAGCGTCATCTACCACATCTACCTCAACGACGGCACCAAGCTGGAGATGCACAACCCGGCCGACATGCCGGAGCCCGATCGCATCAATCGCATCGAGGAGCCGTGGATCGAGGCGACCATCCTGGTGCCGGACGATCACCTCGGCGCGCGTGCTGAAGCTGTGCCAGGACCGGCGCGGGCGGCAGAAGAACCTGACCTACGTCGGCAGCAGCGCCATGCTGGTCTACGAGCTGCCGCTCAACGAGGTGGTGTTCGACTTCTACGACCGGCTGAAATCGATCAGCCGCGGCTATGCGTCGTTCGACTACCAGATCAAGGGCTACGAGGAAGGCGACCTCGTCAAGATGTCGATCCTGGTCAACGCCGAGCCGGTCGATGCGCTGTCCATCATCGTGCACCGCGCGCGCGCCGAGAGCCGCGGCCGGTCGATGGTCGAGAAGCTGAAGGACCTGATCCCGCAGCACCTGTTCCAGATCCCGATCCAGGCGGCGCTCGGCGGGCGCATCATCGCCCGCGAGACCATCCGCGCGCTCAGGAAGGACGTGATCGCCAAGTGCTACGGCGGCGACATCTCGCGCAAGCGCAAGCTGCTCGACAAGCAGAAGGCCGGCAAGAAGAAGATGCGCCAGTTCGGCAAGGTCGAGATCCCGCAGGAAGCCTTCATCGCCGCGCTCAAGATGGACAGAATTGACCATATTTGAGCCTCCCGAGGCGGGTGCACGACTCCGGAATTCCTGGTAGGCTTGCGACATGCAAGACACGCCAAAACGCAACGATGACGAGTACGTCCGCGCGGGTGGCCCCTACGCGGACCTGCTGCGCGAGCTGGTCGAGAGCGGCCGTTATGGCAGCGCGGCCGAGGCCGTGCTCGACGCACTCTCGCTGCTGCGCGACCAGGAGCTGCTGCGCAAGGCAAAGCAGGGACTGGCTGAAGGCCGAGATCCAGAAAGGCATCAACTCCGCCGACCGCGGCGAACTGATCCCGGCCGAGGAGGTGTTCGATCGGCTCCGGGCCAAGTATGGCGCCCTCGTCGAGAAGCAGCAGAAGGGCGAATGAAGGTTCGCCTGACGCCTCGACGCCGAAGCTGATTTGGAGGAGCGGATCGGCGACAAGATCGCCGCAGCGCAACGCGAAACGCGCTGTATCCTACGTTCAAGAAATCAGAGAGCTCTGCCACCGCATCGGCGAGTTTCCGCATGCCGGGCCACCTCGACCGCAATGGGGCGAGGGCATGCGCATCGCGGTGCACGGCAGGTACGTTATCGTCTACCGCGTGCGGGACGAAACGGTGCAGGTTTTGCGCATCGTACACGGCGCGCGCGACCTCGATGCGCTGTTCGAGGAAGAGCCCCTTACCGAGTAACGTAAATCATCGCTGCGTCGAGGCGAGGATCGAGTGGGAGCCCGCCTTCCGGAATCGCAAGTCGCCAAGCTGGCGACACAAAGACCTGTGCGAAGTGCCGCTGGTCGGTTGCATTGCTCAGGTTCGAACTCGGTGATTGCTCTTCTCGTCTACACGGGGATTTTTGCCGGCAGTCTGGTGACGATCGTCGGAGGGCTCGCGCCAATTCTTCCGGCATCTTGTCTACGCGGGGATTTTGGCCGGCAGTCTGGTGACTATTGTCGGAGCCCTCGCGCCGACTTTTCCGGCGGCAGACGGCATCAATCACTTTAGGCCATGGCTGCTGGGCCTCTCGGGGCTGCTGGTGCTTCTGGCGTTCTGGTCACATCGGCGCGCCGCGAAAATCGCGAGCTTGGGGCTCGCGGCGATCCAGGCCTTATTGTTCGCCCTGCCGTTGATGTGGCGCGCGGAGGTGGCGAGAATCGGCCCCGCATCGGTGCCGGCCAAGCGACACATCACGCTCATCAACTTCAATATGGCCTGGGCGCAGCGTCCCGTGGATGACGTCGCGACCTTTCTGTTGGAGCAGGATGCCGACATCGTCCTGTTGCAGGAGGTGACCACGGCGCATGCCTCGTCGCTGCATCCGCGGCTCGAGGCAAGGTATCCGCACTACCATGCTTGTGGTCTGTTCCAGGGCTGCACGCAGGCAATCTTCTCGAAGCGGCCTTGGACGAGTGTGCGCGATGTCTATCGCGCTACCGGCAATCCTGAAATGATCGTGGCCGCTTTCGATGACCCGCAGATGGGCCGTTTCCAGGTTCACGGCATACACCTGTCTTGGCCGTTCACGCCGGATACCCAGCAACGGCATATCGACCGGCTGATCGCCATGCGAGCCACGATCACCACGCCCGTCATATTCGCCGGCGACTTCAACCTCACGCCTTGGTCGTATCAGCTGCAGCGTTGGCTGTGGGCGTCCGCTCTTAGGCGGCACGGAGGCTTTCTCGCCACGTGGCCAACCGATGGGCAGTTTCGCCTACCCATGCCGCTGTTTCAGATCGACCACGTCATAACGACGCCCGACATCAAGACGATCTCGATGGAGACCGGGCCGCGGCTGGGTTCAGACCATCTGCCCGTCATCACACGGCTGGAACTGCCGGCGAAGTAGGCTGGGCCTACTCCGCCGCAGCGGCGGCCGCGGGGCGCGCGGGCACCATCAGCACGGCCTCGCCTTCCAGCACCACCTTGTCGCCGACCGAGCAGATGCACTCGAAGCGGGCGCGGCGCTTGGCGGGGTAGAGTTCCATCACGCGCACCTTGGCGACCACGCGGTCGCCCTGGCGGACGGGGGCGCGGAAGTTCAGCGTCTGCGACACGTAGATGGCGCCGGGGCCGGGCATCTCCATGCCGAACACGGCCGAGATGTAGCCGGCGGTCAGCATGCCGTGCGCGATCTTGGCCTTGAAGATGGTCTTGGCGGCATAGTCGGCGTCGAGATGCACGGGGTTCTTGTCGCCCGTCACCTCGGCGAACGAGACGATGTCGGCCTCGCTCACGGTCTTGGCGAAGCTTGCCTCCATGCCGATTTCGAGATCCTCGAAATGGTAGGCCGGTCTGGTGACGATGGTCATCGGTCGACTGCTCCGATTCTGCGCATGCCGCGACGCGAAAATAGTCGGCTCGAGTTTGCGCCGCAACAAGCCCTGCTCTAGCCGCATGGATAACGCGGCGGATTCGAAAAAGATCAAGCGCCACTGGGGATTTGGTGCCACAGGTGACGCTTTGCCAGGGGTGCCGCCGGATGCACCATTGGGCGACGATTTCGCGATGCAGCAGCAGGCAATCCGCTGGCGCTGCGGGTTTTTTGTGCAGTTGCGCATGCCAGTTGCGTGCCAACCTTGCCTCGCGCTATAAGGCCGCATCCTCACGCATTTGCTGCATGTTTTGGCCTACGCGGGGCCAGCTAGCCCCGTGCCGGTCCCAAGGAAAGGACCCTATGAGCGATCGCCGCCCCCTGATGCCCAAGGCTACCGCCGTCTGGCTGGTGGAGAACACCTCCCTGTCATTCGAGCAGATCGCCGAGTTCTGCGGCCTGCACGTGCTGGAAGTGAAGGGCATTGCCGACGGCGACGTGGCGCAGGGCATCAAGGGCATGGACCCGATCTCCAACGGCCAGCTCAGCCGCGAGGAGATCGCGCTGGCCGAGGAGGACCACGACCATCGCCTGACGCTGGCGGAAGCCAAGGTCGACATCCCCGAGGTGAAGACCAAGAAGGGCCCGCGCTACACGCCGGTGTCGCGCCGCCACGACCGGCCGAACGCGGTGGTCTGGCTGCTGCGCAACCATGCCGAGCTGAAGGACAGCCAGATCATGCGCCTGGTCGGCACCACCAAGCCGACCATTGCCGCCATCCGCGACCGCACGCACTGGAACTCGGCCAACCTGACGCCGCAGGACCCGGTGACGCTGGGCCTGTGCTCGCAGACCGATCTCGATGCCGAGGTCCGGAAGGCCGCCAAGCGTATCGAGCGCGAGCGCAAGGAGCAGCACAAGCCGCTCGAGAAGGGCGGCACGCTGCTGCCGACCTCGGAGACCATCCCGGGCCTCGGGCCCGCAGCCGGAGGTCGAGATCCTGGCGCCGCGCGCCGCCGAGGAGCCGCGCGCGGAGACCGAGGCCGAGGAGCAGGCCCGCGTGCTCGCCAAGCTGCGCGAGATGGGCGGCACCAAGACGGAAGAGCAGCCCGAGTAGAGTCACCCGTCATCCCGGACGCGATGCGTGCATCGCGATCCGGGACCTGTGGCGAGTGGAGGTCCCGGATACGCGCTGAAGCGCGTTCCGGGATGACGGGTAGAATTCAAGAAGGCGGTTTCGCTGGCGGCGCTTCTGTGAGAGGTTCCGCCCGCCCGATCCCATTTCCGAATGACCGGTGGTTGCCGCCATGGCTGAGCTGCTCCTCGAGCTGTTTTCCGAAGAGATCCCGGCGCGCATGCAGGCGCGCGCGGCCGACGACTTGAAACGTCTGGTCACGGAGGGCCTGAAGGCGCAGGGGCTCGGCGTCGGCGAGGCGGAAGCCTATGCCACGCCGCGGCGGCTGACGCTGGTGGTCAAGGACGTGCCGCTGAAGTCGCCGGCGGTCAGCGAGGAGCGCAAGGGCCCGCGCGTCGGCGCGCCGGAGCAGGCGCTGGCGGGCTTCCTGAAGGCGGCGGGCCTCAAGTCGATCAAGGACGCCGAGATCGCCAAGGACGAGAAGAAGGGCGACTACTACGTCGCCCGCCTCGACAAGCCCGGCCGCGCGGCCAAGGAGATCATCGCCGAGGTGGTGCCGGCCGTGGCGGCCAAGTTCCCGTGGCCGAAGTCGATGCGCTGGGGTCACCGAATCCCGGTCCGGTGCTCAGGACCGCGCCGGTAGCGCAATCCAAACACGATCGGGCGAGGCGATTACCGGCAGGAGTCCTGGCTCGCGTGGGTACGGCCACTGCATTCTGTAGTGTGCCTGCTCGACGGCAAGGTGATCCGTTCGAGATCGAGGGCATCGAGAGCGGCGACACCACGCGCGGGCATCGCTTCCACGGCAACGAGCCGTTCGCCGTCAAGGGCGCGCTCGACTACGCCGAGCGGCCTCGAGAAGCACAAGGTGATCCTCGACGCCAAGGCGCGCGCGGCGCTGATCTCGGAGCCAGGCGCATGCGCTGGCCAAGGAGCACAAGCTGGCGCTGGTCGAGGACGAGGCGCTGCTCAACGAGAACGCCGGGCTCACCGAATGGCCCACCGTGCTGATGGGCAGCTTCGACGAGGCGTTCCTGGCCGTGCCGGCGGAGTGCCTGATGCTGTCGATGAAGCAGCACCAGAAGTGCTTCTCGCTCAAGCATCCGCGCTCGGGCAAGCTCGCCAACAAGTTCCTGCTGGTGACCAACCTGCAGGCCAGGGACGGCGGCAAGGAGATCATCGCCGGCAACGAGAAGGTGATCCGCGCGCGGCTGTCGGACGCCAAGTTCTTCTGGGAGCAGGACCTCAAGAAGCCGCTCGACGAGATGGCGGTGGCGCTGGGCGGCATCACGTTCCACGAGAAGCTGGGCTAGCAGAAGGAGCGGGTGGAGCGGGTGGCCGAGCTGGCGTTCCAGATCGCCGGTGCGGTGGATGCCAACCCGGAGGATGCGCGGCGCGCGGCGCAGCTCGCCAAGGCCGACCTGGTGTCGGGCATGGTCGGCGAGTTCCCCGAGCTGCAGGGGCTGATGGGTCGCTACTACGCGGAGGTCGCCAAGGCCAAGCCCGAGATCGCGCGGGCCATCGAGCTGCACTACAAGCCGAAGGGGCCGACCGACACGGTGCCGAAGGCGTCCGACGGTGACGCGGTGGCGATCGCCGTGGCGCTGGCCGACAAGCTGGACACGCTGGTGGGCTTCTGGGCGATCGGCGAGAAGCCGACGGGGTGCGGCGATCCGTATCAGCTGCGGCGCGCGGCGCTGGGCGTGATCCGGATCGTGCTGGAGAATGATCTGCGGCTGCCGCTCGCTCGCCGATGCTGCGAGCTGACATCTCCGGCATGCTCATGATCGGAGCAGTCGTGCAAGCGAGGCGCAGGATGCTTGGAGAGCGAGCCGCGGAACCGAGTGAGATAAGTGGCATCACGTTGTTCGGCAGACGGCACAATCGCTCCCGAACGGAGGCTGAAAAAGACAGTGCGCGACGACTGCAAGCTACTGGCTGCAGCGTGGACATTGGCGATCTCCTCGCCTTCTTCGCCGACCGCCTCAAGGTGCACCTGCGCGAGAAGGGTGCGCGGCACGATCTGATCGATGCGGTGTTCTCGCTGGGCGGCCAGGATGATCTCGCGCTGATCGTCAAGCGGGTCGAGGCGCTGGGCGAGTTCCTGAAGAGCGACGACGGCGCCAACCTGCTGACCGGCGTGCGCCGCGCCATCAACATCCTGCGCGACGAGGAGAAGAAGGACAAGAAGAGCTACGCCGGCGCCGCCGATGCCAAGCTGCTGCGCGAGCCGCAGGAGAAGGCGCTGCACGCCGCCATCCAGAAGGTGAAGAAGGACACGGCGGCCGCCATCAACGTCGAGAACTTCGCCGGCGCCATGCGGGCGCTCGCCGAGCTGCGCGCTCCGGTCGATGCCTTCTTCGACAAGGTGATCGTCAACGCCGGACGACGCGGCCCTGCGCGCCAACCGCCTGGCGCTGCTGTCGGAGATCCGCGCCGCGACGCTCAACGTGGCGGATTTCTCCAAGATCGCGGGGTAACGCTGTCATCCCGGAATTTCGCGAAGCGAAATATCCGGGATCCAGCAGCGCACTGCATATTGGCCCTGGGTCCCGGATATTGCGCTGACGCGCAATTCCGGGATGACAGATCGGAGCGAGAGCATGGACCTGCAACTGAAGGGCCGCACGGCCATCGTCACCGGAGCCAGCGCCGGCATCGGCGCCGGCATCGCGGAGTGCCTCGCGCGCGAAGGCACGACGCTGGCGCTGGCCGGGCGCAATCGCGACGCGTTGGAGAAGGTGGCGGCGCAGGCCCGCAGTCTCGGGGCGCCGGCTGTGCATGTCGTCATCGGCGACGTGACGACGCTCGAAGGCGCTCACGCCATCGCGGATGAAGGCCGCGCGGCGCTGGGCGGGCGCGTCGATATCCTGATCAACAACGTCGGCTCCTCGCGGCCGCTGAAGGGCGAGGAGACGGAGGCGTTCTGGGCCGAGGCGTTCGATCTGAATTTCAGCTCGGCGCGGCGGGTGACGGGGCGCATCGTGCCGGGCATGAAGGCGGCGGGCTTCGGCCGCATCGTCAACATCACCGGCGCGCTGTACGGCAAGGCCATCAACGGTGCGGCGCCCTCCAAGGCGGCGCTGCTGTCGTGGTCGCGTGCGCTGGCGTTCGAGCTGGCGCCGCACGGCATCACCGTCAACTGCGTGGCGCCGGGGCGCATCAACTCGGTGCAGATCCTGCAGCGGCTGCATCCGACCGAAGAGTCGCGCTCAGCCTTCATCCGCGACAACATCCCGATCGGCCGCTTCGGCGAGCCGACCGAACTCGGCAACCTCGTCGCGTTCCTGGCCTCGCCGCTGGCGAGCTACATCAGCGGCGCGCACATCCCGGTCGATGGCGGCAGCGTGCGCATCGGCGTTTGAGGGTGGGGCGGCAATTTGGGGTCAGACCCTATGGCTCGCCCCCGCCCGGGGACAAGTCGCGGATGAAGGGTCCGACCCCATCGCTCCGTTCGAGGCGGAAAATGATGCGGCCGGTGCGTCTGCTCTTGCCCCGTGACGCGTCTCTCATTATATGAGCGCTCTATCGCGAGATTGGCCGTGCCGGCCGCCCGCCCCACAAGGTGAGCGGCCGACGCGGCTTCGCGTTTAGGCGCCGGGCGGAGCGAGGTAGGATTTGGGGTCACGAGGCGGGGTACTTCGGGCACGAAATTGGCCCTAACCCCTTGAAATGACTAGCGCGGGTGTAGCTCAATGGTAGAGCAACAGCCTTCCAAGCTGATGACGAGGGTTCGATTCCCTTCACCCGCTCCAGGTGTCAGGTAGGCAGCATTCTAGCAGCATGGAACCGGCGCAGCCCCGCGCGACAAGAACACGAGCAACACGCGAGATCACGAGTAAGGACTATCCATGGGCAAGGCGAAATTCGAGCGGAACAAGCCGCACTGCAACATCGGGACGATTGGTCATGTCGATCACGGCAAGACGTCGCTGACGGCTGCGATCACGAAGGTTCTGGCGGAGACGGGCGGCGCGACGTTCACGGCCTACGACCAGATCGACAAGGCTCCCGAGGAGCGCGAGCGCGGCATCACGATCTCCACCGCACACGTCGAGTACGAGACCAAGAACCGCCACTACGCGCACGTCGACTGCCCCGGCCATGCCGACTACGTGAAGAACATGATCACGGGTGCGGCGCAGATGGACGGCGCCATCCTGGTGGTGTCGGCGGCCGACGGCCCGATGCCGCAGACGCGCGAGCACATCCTGCTGGCCCGCCAGGTGGGCGTGCCGGCGCTGGTGGTGTTCATGAACAAGGTCGACATGGTCGACGACCCCGACCTGATCGAGCTGGTCGAGATGGAGGTGCGCGAGCTGCTGACGTTGTACCAGTTCCCGGGCGACAAGATCCCCGTGATCAAGGGCTCGGCGCTGATGGCTCTGGAGGGCAAGGAGCCCAAGCTCGGCCACGACGCGATCCTGGAATTGATGAAGGCGGTGGACGAGCACATCCCGCAGCCGCATCGTCCGAAGGACCAGCCGTTCCTGATGCCGATCGAGGACGTGTTCTCGATCTCTGGCCGCGGCACGGTCGTGACGGGCCGCATCGAGCGCGGCATCGTCAAGGTCGGCGAGGAAGTCGAGATCGTCGGCATCCGCGACACCACCAAGACGACGGTGACGGGCGTCGAGATGTTCCGCAAGCTGCTGGACCAGGGCGAGGCTGGCGACAACGTCGGCTGCCTGCTGCGCGGCGTTGAGCGCGAGGGCGTCGAGCGCGGCCAGGTGCTGTGCAAGCCGGGCTCGATCAAGCCGCACAAGAAGTTCAAGGCCGAGGCCTACATCCTGACGAAGGAGGAGGGTGGGCGTCACACGCCGTTCTTCACCAACTACCGTCCTCAGTTCTACTTCCGGACCACGGACGTGACGGGCATCGTGCACCTGCCCGAGGGCACGGAGATGGTGATGCCGGGCGACAACGTGACGGTGACGGTTGAGCTGATCACGCCGATCGCCATGGAAGAGAAGCTTCGCTTTGCCATCCGCGAGGGCGGCCGCACCGTCGGTGCCGGCGTCGTCGCCAGCATCATCGAATAGAGGGAACAGGCGGAGTTCAATCGGCAACGGGGTGTCTGCGACTCAGGCAATCCAGCGCCCACTTGCCGGTTGAAAACATGGATAAATTTGGGGTTTGCCGGCCGCCAAGCGGCAATCCTCCGGGTTTGTCAAGAAAAAAGTGACAAGCCAGCCGAACTGGGTTATGTAGGCCGTCCCGCGAGGTCGGCCAGGCTCAAGGGGTGTAGCTCAATTGGTAGAGCGTCGGTCTCCAAAACCGAAGGCTGGGGGTTCGAGACCCTCCGCCCCTGCCAAATATTGGCTGGCTCGTTCCGAGGCGGAGGCGACCGCGGCGCGCCATCGAAGGATAGCAAGGGCAGGACTGCACGGGTTGGGCCACCGGCACGTGTAATTAAGTGAGGATCGCGGGCAGAGTATGAAGAACCCCCTACAATTCATTGAGGAGGTGCGTCAGGAGACTTCGAAGGTCACGTGGCCGACCTGGAAAGAGGTCTGGATCACCACGATCATGGTGCTGATCATGGTGGCGCTGACGTCGGTGTTCTTCCTCCTGGCCGACTTGGTGATTTCGCGGGTCATTCAGCTGGTGCTCGGGCTCGGGCAATAGCAACCGGAGCGGACGGGCACGGCGGCATGCAATTGAGGGCAAGAGACGCAAGTATGGCCAAGCGCTGGTACATCGTGCACGCCTACTCGAACTTCGAGAGGAAGGTGGCCGACGCGATCAAGGACCGCGCCAAGGCGGCGGCCCTCGAGCACCTGTTCGACGAGGTGCTGGTGCCGACCGAGGAGGTCGTCGAGGTGCGGCGCGGCCGCAAGGTGCAGGCCGAGCGCAAGTTCTTCCCAGGCTATGTCCTGGTCAAGATGGAGATGACGGACGCGGCGTATCACCTGATCAAGAACACGCCGAAGGTGACTGGGTTCCTTGGCGCCGACAACAAGGCGATCCCCATCACCGAAGACGAGGCGATGCGCATCCTGCATCAGGTCAAGGAAGGCGTGGAGCGGCCCAAGCCGATGGTCACCTTCGAGATCGGCGAGCAGGTGCGTGTGGCCGACGGTCCGTTCGCCTCCTTCAGCGGGCACGTCGAGGAAGTCGACGAGCAGCGCGCCCGCCTCAAGGTGGCGGTGTCGATCTTCGGCCGGCCGACGCCGGTCGAGCTGGAATTCGGGCAGGTCGAGAAGGTCGCCTGATCTGATTGCAACATCTCGTTAGCACCAGGGCCTGCGCGTCCTGGGAGAGCACAAAGGTAGAAAGTACATGGCGAAGAAGATCGACGGCTACATCAACTTGCAGGTACCGGCGGGGCAGGCCAATCCCTCGCCGCCGATCGGCCCCGCGCTCGGTCAGCGCGGCCTGGCGATCATGGAGTTCTGCAAGCAGTTCAACGCCAAGAGCAAGGATCTGGAGCAGGGCGCTCCGATCCCCGTGAAGATCACGGTCTATTCCGACCGCTCCTTCACCTTCGAGATGCGCACGCCGCCGGCGTCGCACCTGCTCAAGAAGGCGGCCAAGATCAACGGCGGCTCCAAGGAGCCGGGCCGCGCCAGCGCCGGCACCATCACCCTGGCGCAGGTGCGCGAGGTGGCCAAAGTGAAGATGAAGGACATGAACACGGACGATCTGGATGCGGCGGTCAGGACGCTCGCCGGCTCAGCCCGGTCGATGGGCCTGCAGGTCGTGGAGTAAGGAAGAAGATGATCAACCCCGGTAAACGTCTGAAGGCCGCCCGCGAGGGCGTCGATCGCGAGAAGGCCTATGCGCTCGATGAGGCCGTCAAGGTCGTCAAGTCGCGCGCCAAGGCCAAGTTCGACGAGACGGTCGAGGTCGCCATGAACCTCGGCGTCGATCCCAAGCACGCCGACCAGATGGTGCGCGGCGTGTGCAACCTGCCGAACGGCTCGGGCCGCACGCAGCGCGTCGCCGTGTTCGCCAGGGGTGCCAAGGCCGAGGAGGCCAAGGCCGCCGGCGCCGACGTGGTGGGTGCCGAGGACCTCGTCGAGCAGGTGTCCAAGGGCACCATCAACTTCGACCGCTGCATCGCCACGCCCGACATGATGGGTCTGGTGGGTCGGCTCGGCAAGGTGCTGGGTCCGCGCGGCCTGATGCCGAACCCGCGCGTCGGCACGGTGACGATGGACGTCACGTCGGCCGTCAAGGGCGCCAAGGGCGGTGCGGTCGAGTTCCGCGTCGAGAAGGCCGGCATCGTGCAGGCCGGCGTCGGCAAGGCGAGCTTCACCGAGAAGGCGCTGGTGGAGAACATCAAGGCGTTCGTCGACGCCGTGGTGAAGTCGAAGCCGCCCGGCTCGAAGGGCAACTACGTGCAGAAGATCTCACTCAGCTCCACCCAGGGCGTGGGCGTGAAGATCGATGCGGCAAGCGTCGGCACCGCGGGTGCGACTGCATGACGGAAGGCATTGCTGGAGTGCTGCTGAATTCCGGGCGATGAGCCCGGAGTAGTGGGCGGAGGACCGTGAAAAGGTCCCTCGCCCAAACCTGTCCGAGATTGCCGGTGTCGGGATCTGCCGACTTAAGCCTCTCCGGAGGGCCTGCATGAGACGGGAGACAGACGGGCCGAGTGCGATTGGGCCGGTCTGAACCTCTTGGGTCTGCACCGTTGCGTCGATGACGCGAAGGTAGGACGGGTTCCGAAGCGTCGTGGAGGGCGCAGTAGCCCGAGACGGCAAGGTGCAACCCGCGGACAAAGCGCCCGGTCAGAGGCGTCGTCCGCAAGATGGAGTGAGCATATGGATAGAGCCGAAAAAGCCGAGCTCGTATCGACGCTCAACGAGGCGTGGAAGGACACCGGCGTGATCGTCGTTGCCCACTACGCGGGCATGACTGTCGCCCAGATGACCGAGTTCCGCAAGCGGGTCAAGGAAGCCGGCGGTTCGGTCAAGGTGGCGAAGAACCGGCTGGCGAAGCTGGCGCTGAAGGACACGGATGTGTCGGGCATCACCGGATCTGCTCAAGGGGCAGACCTGCCTCGCCTATTCCGATGATCCGATCACCGCGGCCAGGATCTCGGTCAAGTACGCCAAGGAGAACGACAAGCTCGTGATCCTGGGCGGGGCGATGGGCAAGACCATGCTCGACGCCAACGCCGTCAAGGCGCTGGCCGATCTGCCGTCGCTGGACGAGCTCAGGGCCAAGCTGATCGGCCTGCTCCAGGCGCCGGCGACCAAGATCGCCCGCATCATGAAGGAGCCGGGCGCCAAGCTGGCGCGCGTCGTCCAGGCCAAGAGCGCGCAAGCAGCACCGACCGCCTGAGCCGAGCAACTGAAACCGATCCTGGGGCGCGAACGCAGCCCGTGCAACGCAACGATCAAACGAAGGAAGTTGAGTTATGACCGATCTGGCAAAAATCGTAGACGACCTGTCCAAGCTGACCGTTCTGGAGGCCGCTGACCTCTCCAAGATGCTCGAGGAGAAGTGGGGCGTGTCCGCCGCGGCTGCCGTGGCCGTGGCTGCGGGTCCCGCCGCTGGCGCTGCCGCAGCGGTCGAGGAGCAGACGGAGTTCACCGTCATCCTGAAGTCCGGCGGCGACAAGAAGATCAACGTCATCAAGGAAGTCCGCGCCATCACGGGCCTGGGCCTGAAGGAGGCCAAGGACCTGGTCGAGGCCGGCGGCAAGACCGTCAAGGAAGGCGTGAACAAGGACGAGGCCGCCAAGCTCAAGAAGCAGCTCGAGGATCAGGGCGCGACCGTCGAGGTCAAATAAGCATGCATGCCCGCGCCCGCGGGAGGCCGGCCACCGCCGGTTTCCCGCGGCCGGACGGGCGCTATCTGCCTTGTGCGGTTGCCGAGCCGGCACGAGTGAACGTCGATACTGGCGGCGGGGCGCAGATCTGCTCCGCAGGCCGCCAACCCAACAGCCTTCGCGCGCGAAGGACGAGGAGCCCAAATGGCTGAGACCTACAACGGCCGCAAGCGCATCAGAAAGCAATTCGGGTCGATCAGCGAAGTCGCCGAGATGCCGAACCTCATCGAGGTGCAGAAGAGCTCCTACGAAGACTTCCTGATGGTCAAGGAGCCGCCCGGCGGCCGGCTGGACCAGGGGTCTGCAGACCGTTTTCAGGTCGGTGTTCCCGATCTCCGACTTCTCGGGGCGGGCAACGCTCGAGTTCGTGCGCTACGAGTTCGAGCCGCCCAAGTACGACGTCGACGAGTGCCAGCAGCGCGACATGACGTTCGCCGCTCCGCTCAAGGTGAAGCTGCGCCTGATCGTGTTCGATGTGAACGAGGAGACCGGCGCCAAGTCGGTCAAGGACGTCAAGGAGCAGGACGTCTACATGGGCGACATGCCGTTCATGACGCCGAACGGCACCTTCATCATCAACGGCACCGAGCGCGTCATCGTCAGCCAGATGCACCGCTCGCCGGGCGTGTTCTTCGATCACGACAAGGGCAAGACGCACGCCTCGGGCAAGTATCTGTTCGCGGCCCGCATCATCCCCTATCGCGGCTCCTGGCTCGACTTCGAGTTCGACGCCAAGGACATCGTCTATGTGCGCATCGATCGCCGGCGCAAGCTGCCGGTGACGACGTTGCTCTATGCGCTGGGCCTCGACGACGAGGCGATCCTGTCGACCTTCTACAAGTCGATCGTGGTGAAGGAGAGCAAGCGCGGCTGGAAGGTGCCCTTCCTCGCCGACAAGATGCGCGGCATGACGCCGTCGGCCGACCTGGTCGACGCCAAATCGGGCGAGGTGGTGGGCAAGGCCGGCGAGAAGGTCACCGCACGGCGGGCGCGCGAGCTGGCCGAAGGCGGGCTGAAGGAGGTGCTGTTCAGCGCCGACGATCTGGCCGGCAAGTACCTGGCCGAGGACATCGTCAATCTGGAGACGGGCGAGATCTACGGCGAGGCCGGCGACGAACTCGATGCCAAGCTGCTGGAAGCGTTGCACGAGGCCAAGGTCAAGGAGTTCCCGATCCTCGACATCGACCACGTCCAGGTCGGCGCCTTCATCCGCAACACGCTGCACGTCGACAAGAACTCCAACCATCAGGAAGCGCTGATGGACATCTACCGGGTCATGCGCCCGGGTGAGCCGCCGACGCTGGACGCGGCGACCACGCTGTTCAACGGCCTGTTCTTCGACTCCGAGCGCTACGACCTGTCCGCGGTCGGCCGCGTGAAGATGAACATGCGCCTCGACCTCAAGGTCGAGGACACCGTGCGCACGCTGCGCAGGGACGACATCATCGCGGTCATTCGCACGCTGGTCGACCTGCGCGACGGCAAGGGCGAGATCGACGACATCGACCACCTCGGCAACCGGCGCGTGCGCTCGGTCGGCGAGCTGATGGAGAACCAGTATCGCCTGGGTCTCCTGCGCATGGAGCGCGCCATCAAGGAGCGCATGAGCTCGGTCGACATCGACACGGTGATGCCGCAGGACCTGATCAACGCCAAGCCGGCGGCGGCTGCCGTGCGCGAGTTCTTCGGATCCTCGCAGCTCAGCCAGTTCATGGACCAGACCAACCCCTTGAGCGAGATCACGCACAAGCGGCGCCTGTCGGCGCTTGGCCCTGGTGGTCTGACCCGCGAGCGTGCCGGCTTCGAGGTGCGCGACGTGCACCCGACGCACTACGGCCGCATCTGCCCCATCGAGACGCCGGAAGGCCCCAACATCGGCCTCATCAACTCGCTCGCCACGTTCGCGCGCGTCAACAAGTACGGCTTCATCGAGAGCCCCTACCGCAAGGTCGAGAAGGGCAAGCTCACCGACGAGGTGATCTATCTCTCCGCCATGGAGGAGATGCGCCATCACGTCGCCCAGGCCAATGCCGAGGTCGACGCCAAGGGCAAGTTGACCGGCGATCTCATCATCTGCCGCCACAACGGCGATGTGGTGCCCGTGTCGGCCGACGTGGTCGACTACATCGACGTGTCGCCAAAGCAGCTGGTGTCGGTCGCGGCCGCGCTCATCCCGTTCCTCGAGAACGACGACGCCAACCGCGCGCTGATGGGCTCCAACATGCAGCGGCAGGCCGTGCCGCTGATCCGCGCCGAGGCGCCGCTGGTCGGCACCGGCATGGAGGAAGTGGTGGCTCGCGACTCCGGCGCCGCCATCGCCGCGCGCCGCACCGGCATCGTCGACCAGGTGGATGCCACCCGTATCGTCATCCGCGCCACCGAGGAGGCCGACCCGTCCAAGCCCGGCGTCGACATCTTCCGGCTGCGCAAGTTCCAGCGCTCCAACCAGAACACCTGCATCAACCAGCGGCCGCTGGTCACGGTGGGTGATCACGTCAAGGCCGGCGACATCGTCGCCGACGGTCCCTCGACGGACCTGGGCGACCTGGCGCTCGGCAAGAACGTGCTGGTCGCGTTCATGCCGTGGATGGGCTACAACTTCGAGGACTCCATCCTGCTCTCCGAGCGGGTCGTGTCGGACGACATCTTCACCTCGATCCACATCGAGGAATTCGAGGTGATGGCGCGCGACACCAAGCTCGGGCCCGAGGAAATCACCCGCGACATCCCCAACGTCTCCGAAGAGGCGCTCAAGAACCTCGACGAGGCCGGCATCGTCTACATCGGTGCCGAGGTCAACCCGGGCGACATCCTGGTCGGCAAGATCACGCCGAAGGGCGAGAGCCCGATGACGCCGGAGGAGAAGCTGCTGCGCGCCATCTTCGGCGAGAAGGCCTCCGACGTGCGTGACACGTCGCTGCGCCTGCCGCCGGGCGTCAACGGCACGGTGGTCGAGGTGCGCGTCTTCAATCGGCACGGCGTCGAGAAGGACGAGCGCGCCATGGCCATCGAGCGCGAGGAGATCGAGCGTCTCGCCAAGGACCGCGACGACGAGCTGCAGATCCTCGACCGCAACGTCTACGCGCGTCTGAAGATCGCCCTGCTCGGCAAGGAAGCCGCCAAGGGTCCCAAGAGCGCGCGCAAGGGCACGCAGATCTCCGAGGAGGTGCTGGCCGACGTCCCCCGCAGCCAGTGGTGGGAGATCGGCCTCACCGACGAGGCGGCGATGGCCGAGGTCGAGGCCATCGGCAAGCAGTACGAGGACGCCAAGAAGAGCCTGGAGCGGCGCTTCGTCGACAAGGTCGACAAGCTGCAGCGCGGCGACGAGCTGCCTCCCGGCGTCATGAAGATGGTCAAGGTCTTCGTGGCCGTGAAGCGCAAGATCCAGCCGGGCGACAAGATGGCCGGCCGGCACGGCAACAAGGGCGTCGTGTCGATGATCGTGCCCTGCGAGGACATGCCCTACCTGGAGGATGGCACCCACGTCGACGTGGTGCTCAATCCGCTGGGCGTGCCGAGCCGCATGAACGTCGGGCAGATCCTGGAGACGCATCTGGGATGGGCCTGCCGGGGCCTCGGCCGCCTGATCGACGAGGCGCTGCAGAAGTTCCACGAAAGCGGCGAGATGAAAGAGCTGCGCGACACCATGGTCGACATCTACGGCGGGGAGGACGCACCGTCTCCAAGCTGAAGGACGGCGAGATGGTGCAGTTGAGCGAGCGGCTCAAGACCGGCGTGCCGGTCTCCACGCCGGTGTTCAACGGCGCGCGCGAGCCCGACATCGTTGCCATGCTGGAGAAGGCTGGCTTCGACACCTCGGGTCAGGTCACGTTGTTCGACGGCCGCACGGGCGAGCCGTTCGATCGCAAGGTGACGGTCGGCTACAAGTACCTGCTGAAGCTGCACCACCTGGTGGACGACAAGATCCACGCCCGCTCGATCGGCCCCTACAGCCTCGTCACCCAGCAGCCGCTGGGCGGCAAGGCGCAGTTCGGCGGACAGCGCTTCGGCGAGATGGAGGTGTGGGCACTGGAGGCCTACGGCGCGGCCTACACCTTGCAGGAAATGCTGACCGTGAAGTCCGACGACGTGGCCGGCCGCACCAAGGTCTACGAGGCCATCGTGCGCGGCGACGATGCCTTCGAGGCCGGCATCCCGGAGAGCTTCAACGTGCTCGTCAAGGAGATGCGCGCGCTGGGCCTCAACGTCGAGCTGGTCAATTCGGAGGCAGCGTCTGCAGCGATCGAGGAGGCGCCCAAGGAGCCGGTCGAGAGACCACAGCTCCCACCTGCCGCAGCTGAGTAGGCGGCATTGGCGGCAGCCCTGGGCTGGGGTTGCCGCCGCGACAGGGCAGACAACGAGACAAGAGGCGGTTGCCGGAGGCCCGGCGCCGCCAGGAGAGAGAGCCGATGAACGAGATCACCAACCTCTTCAAGCAGCAGGCGCAGGCGCCGGCCTTCGATCAGATCCGCATCTCGATCGCCAGCCCGGATGACATCCATTCGTGGTCGTTCGGCGAGATCAAGAAGCCCGAGACCATCAACTACCGCACCTTCAAGCCGGAGCGCGACGGCCTGTTCTGCGCGCGCATCTTCGGCCCGATCAAGGACTACGAGTGCTTGTGCGGCAAGTACAAGCGCATGAAGTACAAGGGCCTGATCTGCGAGAAGTGCGGCGTCGAGGTGACGCTGGCCAAGGTGCGCCGCGAGCGCATGGGCCATATCGCGCTGGCCGCGCCGGTCGCGCACATCTGGTTCCTGAAGTCGCTGCCCTCGCGCATCGGCCTGCTGCTCGACATGACGCTCAAGGACCTGGAGCGGGTTCTCTATTTCGAGAACTACATCGTGCTCGAGCCGGGCGTGACCACCTTCACCGAAAAGCAGCTGCTGACCGAGGAGCAGCACAACCAGGCGATCGAGGAGTTCGGCCAGGACAGCTTCACCGCCGGCATCGGCGCGGAGGCTATTCGCGGACTGCTGACCGGCATGGATCTGCCCAAGCTCGCCGCCGAGCTGCGCCAGGAGATCGCCGAGGCCACCACCGAGCTGAAGCCCAAGAAGCTCGGCAAGCGCCTCAAGGTGATCGAGGCGTTCCTCGAGTCGGGCAACAAGCCGGAGTGGATGGTGTTGACCGTGGTGCCGGTCATCCCGCCCGAGCTGCGCCCGCTCGTCCCCCTCGACGGCGGCCGGTTCGCCACGTCCGATCTCAACGACCTGTATCGCCGCGTCATCAACCGCAACAACCGCCTCAAGCGGCTGATGGAGCTGCGCGCGCCCGACATCATCATCCGCAACGAGAAGCGGATGCTGCAGGAATCGGTCGACGCCCTGTTCGACAACGGCCGGCGCGGCCGCGTCATCACCGGCGCCAACAAGCGTCCGCTGAAGTCGCTGGCCGACATGCTGAAGGGCAAGCAGGGCCGGTTCCGGCAGAACCTGCTCGGCAAGCGCGTCGACTATTCGGGCCGCTCTGTGATCGTGGTCGGACCCGAGCTGAAATTGCACCAGTGCGGGCTGCCGAAGAAGATGGCGCTCGAGCTGTTCAAGCCGTTCATCTACGCGCGGTTGCAGGCGCTCGGCCAGGCCGCCACCGTCAAGCAGGCCAAGAAGCTGGTCGAGAAGGAGAAGCCCGAGGTCTGGGACGTGCTCGACGAGGTCATTCGCGAGCACCCGGTGATGCTGAACCGCGCGCCGACTCTGCACCGGCTCGGCATCCAGGCGTTCGAGCCGATCCTGATCGAAGGCAAGGCGATCCAGCTGCATCCGCTGGTGTGCGCGGCCTTCAACGCCGACTTCGACGGCGACCAGATGGCGGTGCACGTGCCGCTGTCGCTGGAGGCCCAGCTCGAGGCGCGCGTGCTGATGATGTCGACCAACAACATCCTGCACCCCGCCAACGGCTCGCCCATCATCGTGCCGAGCCAGGACATCGTGCTCGGCCTCTACTACGTGTCGATCATGCGTGAGAAGCAGCCGGGCGAGGGCACCATGCTGGGCTCGATCGCCGAGGTCGAGCATGCGCTCGCCAGCGGCGCCGTCACGCTGCACACCAAGGTGAAGGGCCGCTACCACGCCGTCGATGCGGAGGGCAAAGAGGTCATCGAGGTGCACGAGACGACGCCCGGACGGCTGCTGCTCGGCGAGCTGCTGCCGCGCAAGCCGGGCGTGAAGTTCGCGCACGTCAACCAGCTGCTGACCAAGAAGAACATTTCCGGGCTGATCGATGCCGTGTACCGCAACTGCGGTCAGAAGGAGACGGTGATCTTCTGCGACCGCATCATGGGTCTGGGCTTCTATCACGCCTTCAAGGCCGGCATCTCGTTCGGCAAGGACGACATGCTGATCCCCGACACCAAGGTCAAGATCGTCGAGGACACCCACGAGCTCGTGCGCGAGTACGAGCAGCAGTACAACGACGGCCTGATCACCAAGCTGGAGAAGTACAACAAGGTGGTGGACGCCTGGTCCAAGTGCACCGACAAGATTGCCAGGGAGATGATGGATCGCATCTCCACTGCGCAGCCCGACGGCAAGGGTGGCTTCAAGCCCGTCAACTCGGTCTACATGATGGCCCACTCCGGCGCGCGCGGCTCCGAGAAGCAGATGCGGCAGCTGGCCGGCATGCGCGGCCTGATGACCAAGCCGTCCGGCGAGATCATCGAGACGCCGATCATCTCCAACTTCAAGGAGGGCCTGTCGGTGCTCGAGTACTTCAACTCGACGCACGGTGCCCGCAAGGGTCTGGCCGACACCGCCTTGAAGACTGCCAACTCCGGCTACCTGACACGCCGCCTGGTCGACGTGGCGCAGGACTGCATCATCAACGAGGAGGACTGCGGCACCGACGGCGGCATCAACGTGCAGGCAGTGGTGGACGCTGGCCAGATCATCGTGTCGCTGGCCCAGCGCGTGCTCGGCCGCACCGCGGCGGAGGACGTCAAGGACCCGGTCTCCAAGAAGGTGCTCGTCAAGTCGGGCTCGCTGCTCGAGGAGAAAGAGATCGACGCCATCGAGAAGGCGCAGATCCAGGAGGTGCGCATCCGCTCGGTGCTGACCTGCGAAGCCACCAACGGCGTCTGCGCCAAGTGCTACGGGCGTGATCTGGCGCGCGGAACGCCCGTCAACATCGGCGAGGCGGTGGGCGTTATCGCCGCCCAGTCGATCGGCGAGCCGGGCACCCAGCTCACCATGCGCACGTTCCACATCGGCGGCGTCGCGCAGACGGTCGACCAGTCCTTCATCGAGTCCAACTTCAACGGCAAGGTGAAGATCAAGAACCGCAGCGTCGTCAAGGACAGCCAGGGCCGCCTGATCGCCATGGCCCGCAACATGGCCGTGGTCATAGTCGAGCAGTCCGGCAAGGAGCTGGCCACGCAGAAGGTGCCGTACGGTGCCCGCCTGCACGTCGACGAAGGCGACGAGATCAAGCGCGGCACCAAGCTTGCCCAGTGGGACCCGTACATGCGGCCGATCCTCACCGAGGTCGACGGCGTCGCCGACTTGGCCGATCTGGTCGATGGCGTGTCCGTGAAGGAGCAGACCGACGAGGTCAAGGGCACCACCAACCGCGTCATCGTCGACTGGCGTGCGACGCCGCGCGGCGCGGACTTGAAGCCCGCTATCGTCATCAAGGAGTCGAAGGGCGGCAAGCCGGTGCGTGTGGCGCGCGGCGTCGATGCACGCTACCTGCTGCCGGTGGAAGCCATCCTGCAGGTCGACATGCACGCCAAGGTGAAGGCGGGCGACGTGCTGGCGCGTATCCCGCTCTCCAGCGCCAAGGCCGGCGACATCACGGGCGGTCTGCCGCGCGTGGCGGAGCTGTTCGAGGCGCGCCGTCCCAAGGACCACGCGATCATCGCGGAGATCTCGGGCACGGTGGAGTTCGGCAAGGACTACAAGAACAAGCAGCGCGTCATCATCAAGCCCGACGATGAGAATGCGCGAGCAGGTCGAGTACCTCATCCCGCGCGGCAAGAGCATCGCCGTGCAGCACGGCGACCGCGTCGAGAAGGGCGACTTCGTCTACGACGGTCACCCGGCGCCGCACGACATCCTGGCCATCAAGGGCGTCGAGGAACTCGCCAACTACCTGATCAACGAGATCCAGGACGTCTACCGTCTGCAGGGCGTCACCATCAATGACAAGCACATCGAGGTGATCGTCCGGCAGATGCTGCAGAAGGTGGAGATCGAGGATCCGGGCGAGACCGACCTCCTGAAGGGAGAGCAGATCGACAAGATCGACTTCGACGAGCTCAACGCCGCAATCGAAAAGTCGGGCAAGCGTCCGGCAACGGGCAAGCCCGTTCTGCTGGGCATTACCAAGGCCTCCTTGCAGACAAAGAGCTTCATCTCGGCGGCCTCCTTCCAGGAGACCACCCGCGTGCTCACCGATGCCGCCGTCAACGGCAAGGCCGACACGCTGGAAGGCCTCAAGGAGAACGTGATCGTCGGCCGCCTGATCCCGGCCGGCACCGGCGGCATGCTGCGCCGCATCCGCAAGGTTGCGGCCAAGCGCGACGAGCTGATCGCCAAGGAGAACGCCAAGACGGAAGGCGACAAGTCGCTGGCCGGTCCGGCGCGACGGCTCGCTGATGCGCTCGCCCGAGCGCCGTCGCCGGCGTACCGAGGCGGCAGCCGAATAGGCTGCGATCTCGTTCGCAGCAGCGAAAATGCGAGCGGCCGCCTCCCCATGGGAGGCGGCCGCTCTGCTTGGAAGCTCCGCATCGGCCGGATCGAGCTACAACCGTTCGAACGGGTCTTGCCGAGGCGCAGGCGTGCGCCGGCCCCTGTGCGCCAAAACCGGACGTTCAGTGACGAAAATATTTCAGGCCGCGGTAAGCGGTGTTGACCGTCCCGGACCCTCTGTAATATAAGGCGCCCACTCTCGCGGCAGGTGGTAGGCCGTTTGCATTGGTCTGAGGTTCAATCCTCGCCATGGCCTAAACGCTGCCGTCGTTAAGCAGAGGACATTTTCGGACCAAGATCCACGGTATCCGCGCGAGCGGGCCGGTTGGATCCTCTGGGTGTTCGAGCCGAGCGCGGTAAACGCGCCTCGGCGGCTGGTTTTGGCGCACGGAACGTTTCGGGCGCCGGGTGAAGAGTGCCTGAACAGGGTGGAATTGGGCGCATGCCGACGATACAGCAGCTGATCCGCAAGCCGCGGACGCAAAAGACCTACCGCGAGAAGGCGCGCCACATGCAGGCGTGTCCGCAGAAGCGCGGCGTCTGCACGCGCGTCTACACCACCACGCCGAAGAAGCCCAACTCGGCGCTGCGCAAGGTCGCCAAGGTGCGGCTCACCAACGGCTTCGAGGTGATCGGCTACATCCCGGGCGAGGGCCATAACCTGCAAGAGCACTCGGTGGTGATGATCCGCGGCGGCCGCGTCAAAGATCTTCCGGGCGTGCGCTATCACATCATCCGCGGCGTGCTCGACACGCAAGGCGTGGCAGACCGCCGTCAGCGGCGCTCCAAATACGGAGCAAAGAGGCCCAAGTAGCGGGCCTTTTTGCGCGAGGCTCTTGCCCAGGCAAGGCCTCGAGCAGCAAGACGAAACGTAACGAGACGCTCAAAGGAAGTCGCACATGTCGCGCCGGCATAAGGCGGAGAGACGCGAGGTCAATCCGGACCCGAAGTTCAACGATCTGGTGGTGTCCAAATTCATGAACTCGATCATGAGAGAGGGCAAGAAGTCGGTCGCCGAGCGGATCGTCTACGGCGCGCTCGACCGCATGCAGAGCCGTGCCAAGTCCGACCCGATCCAGCTGTTCCATACCGCGCTCGACAACGTCATGCCGGCGGTCGAGGTGCGCTCGCGGCGCGTCGGCGGCGCCACCTACCAGGTGCCGGTCGAGGTGCGCAACGAGCGCCGCCAGGCGCTGGCCATTCGCTGGCTCATCACGGCCGCGCGCGGCCGCAACGAAAACACCATGGAGGAGCGGCTGTCGGGCGAGCTTCTCGATGCCGCGAACAACCGCGGCACGGCGGTGAAGAAGCGGGAGGACACGCACAAGATGGCCGAGGCCAATCGCGCCTTCTCCCATTACCGCTGGTAATCAGGAACACACGTCCATGCCGCGCACCCACAAGATCGAGGACTACCGCAACTTCGGCATCATGGCCCACATCGATGCCGGCAAGACCACGACCACCGAGCGGATCCTCTTCTACACGGGCAAGAACTACAAGATCGGCGAGGTGCACGATGGCGCCGCGACCATGGATTTCATGGTCCAGGAAGCCGAGCGCGGCATCACCATCACGTCGGCTGCCACCACCTGCTTCTGGCTGGGCAAGCGCCTGAACATCATCGACACCCCAGGCCACGTCGACTTCACCATCGAGGTGGAGCGCAGCTTGCGCGTGCTCGACGGGGCCGTGTGCGTGCTCGACAGCAACCAGGGCGTGGAGCCGCAGACCGAGACCGTCTGGCGCCAGGGCGACAAGTACGGCGTGCCGCGCATCATCTTCGCCAACAAGATGGATAAGACCGGCGCCGACTTCTACATGTGCGTCGACGACATCAAGGAGAAACTCGGCGCGCGCCCCGTGCCGCTGCAGCTGCCGATCGGGTCGGAGCAGAACTTCAAGGGCGTGATCGACCTGCTCAAGATGAAGGCGATCGTCTGGGACGGCGACGACAAGGGCGCGAAGTTCGTCGAGACCGACATTCCGGCCGACATGGCCGACAAGGCCGCCGAGTTCCGCGCCCAGCTGATCGAAGCCGCCGTCGAGATGGACGACGATGCGCTCGGCGCCTACCTGGATGGCAAAGAGCCCGACATTGCCACGCTGAAGAAGTGCATCCGCAAGGCCACGGTGACGCGCGCCTTCTATCCGATGCTGTGCGGCTCGGCCTTCAAGAACAAGGGCGTGCAGACGCTGCTCGACGCCGTCGTGGACTACCTGCCCGCGCCCTCCGATCGCGAGGCCTACAAGGGCATCGACGTCAAGACCGATGAGCCGACCGAGCGCAAGCCGCTCGACAGCGAGCCGCTGTCGCTGCTGGCGTTCAAGATCATGAACTTCGAGCACGTCGGCTCGATCACCTTCTGCCGCGTGTATTCGGGCACCATCCAGATCGGGCACGGCGCTGCTGAACACGACGCGCGACAAGAAGGAGCGCGTCGGCCGCATGTACCTCATGCACGCCGACGACCGCGAGGAGATCAAGGAGGCCTACACCGGCGACATCGTCGCGCTGTCCGGCCTCAAGGAAACGCGTACCGGCGAGACGCTGTCTGATCCCAGCAAGCCGGTGCTGCTCGAGAAGATGGAGTTTCCCAACCCCGTCATCGAGATGTCGATCGAGCCCAAGACCAAGGCCGACCAGGAGAAGATGGGCATCGCCCTGCATGCGATGGCGCTGGAGGATCCGTCCTTCCGCGTCGGCATCGATCAGGAGTCGGGCCAGACCATCCTCAAGGGCATGGGCGAGCTGCATCTCGACATCAAGGTCGACATCCTCAAGCGCACGCACGGCGTGGAAGCCAACGTCGGCGCGCCGCAGGTCGCCTACCGTGAGACCTTGGCGCGCGCCACCGAGATCGACTACACGCACAAGAAGCAGACCGGCGGCACCGGTCAGTTCGCCCGCGTCAAGCTGCGGCTGGAGCCCAACGAGGCCGGCAAGGGCAACGAGTTCGAGAGCGAGGTCGTCGGCGGCGTGGTGCCCAAGGAGTACATTCCGGGCGTCGAGAAGGGCGTGCAGAGCGTGTGGGATGCCGGCGTGCTGATCGGCTTCCCGATGGTCGACATGAAGGTGACGCTGTACGACGGTGGCTTCCACGAGGTCGAACTCGAGCGCCATCGCCTTCGAGATCGCCTCCCGCTCGGCCATGAAGGAAGGCTGCGCCAAGTCCGGCGTGAAGCTGCTCGAGCCGATCATGGATGTCGAGGTGGTGACGCCCGGCGACTTCGTCGGCGGCGTGATCGGCGACATCAACAGCCGGCGCGGCCAGATCCGCACGCAGGAGATGCGCGGCAACGCCACGGTGGTGCGCGCCTTCGTGCCGCTCGCCAACATGTTCGGCTACGTCAGCCAGCTGCGCTCGATGAGCCAGGGCCGCGCCATGTACACCATGCAGTTCGCGCACTACGCCGAGGTGCCGCGCAACGTGGCTGACGAGGTCAAGGCGAAGTACGCCTAGAAGGTAACAACTGTTCGGTCCGCGTCGAGAGCGACGGGCCGGAGGCAAGCAGAGAAGTAGGAGAGCCGATCATGGGCAAGGCGAAATTCGAGCGGAACAAGCCGCACTGCAACATCGGGACGATTGGTCATGTCGATCACGGCAAGACGTCGTTGACGGCTGCGATCACGAAGGTTCTGGCGGAGACGGGCGGGGCGACGTTCACGGCCTACGACCAGATCGACAAGGCTCCCGAGGAGCGCGAGCGCGGCATCACGATCTCCACCGCACACGTCGAGTACGAGACCAAGAACCGCCACTACGCGCACGTCGACTGCCCTGGCCACGCCGACTACGTGAAGAACATGATCACGGGCGCGGCGCAGATGGACGGCGCCATCCTGGTGGTGTCGGCCGCCGACGGCCCGATGCCGCAGACGCGCGAGCACATCCTGCTGGCCCGCCAGGTGGGCGTGCCGGCGCTGGTGGTGTTCATGAACAAGGTCGACATGGTCGACGACCCCGACCTGATCGAGCTGGTCGAGATGGAGGTGCGCGAGCTGCTGACGTTGTACCAGTTCCCGGGCGACAAGATCCCCGTGATCAAGGGCTCGGCGCTGATGGCTCTGGAGGGCAAGGAGCCCAAGCTCGGCCACGACGCGATCCTGGAATTGATGAAGGCGGTGGACGAGCACATCCCGCAGCCGCATCGTCCGAAGGACCAGCCGTTCCTGATGCCGATCGAGGACGTGTTCTCGATCTCTGGCCGCGGCACGGTCGTGACGGGCCGCATCGAGCGCGGCATCGTCAAGGTTGGCGAGGAAGTCGAGATCGTCGGCATCCGCGACACCACCAAGACGACGGTGACGGGCGTCGAGATGTTCCGCAAGCTGCTGGACCAGGGCGAGGCTGGCGACAACGTCGGCTGCCTGCTGCGCGGCGTCGAGCGCGAGGGCGTCGAGCGCGGCCAGGTGCTGTGCAAGCCGGGCTCGATCAAGCCGCACAAGAAGTTCAAGGCCGAGGCCTACATCCTGACCAAGGAGGAGGGTGGGCGTCACACGCCGTTCTTCACCAACTACCGTCCTCAGTTCTACTTCCGGACCACGGACGTGACGGGCATCGTGCACCTGCCCGAGGGCACGGAGATGGTGATGCCGGGCGACAACGTGACGGTGACGGTGGAGCTGATCACGCCGATCGCCATGGAAGAGAAGCTTCGCTTTGCCATCCGCGAGGGCGGCCGCACCGTCGGTGCCGGCGTCGTCGCCAGCATCATCGAATAGAGGGGATCGTAAGAGGCGCCCGCATAACACCCGGGCGCTTCCTGCTTTTGAGGACACGATGCAAAGTCAGAACATAAGAATCCGACTCAAGGCGTTCGACCATCGCGTGCTCGATGCCTCGACACGTGAGATCGTCAACACGGCCAAACGCACCGGTGCCGAAGTCCGCGGGCCGATCCCGCTGCCGACGCGCATCGAGCGATTTACCGTCAACCGCTCGCCGCACATCGACAAGAAGAGCCGCGAGCAGTTCGAGATGCGCACCCACAAGCGGCTGCTCGACATCGTCGATCCCACGCCGCAGACCGTGGATGCCCTGATGAAATTGGACCTGGCGGCCGGCGTCGACGTCGAGATCAAGCTGTAAGCCTCCAAGCCTAGGAAGGAATACGGAACATGCGTTCCGGAGTGATAGCGCAGAAGATGGGCATGACCCGCATCTTCACGGAGGCCGGAGAGCACATCCCGGTCACCGTGCTGAAGCTCGAGAATGTCCAGGTGCTGGCGCACCGCACCGACGAGAAGAACGGCTACACCGCGCTGCAGCTCGGCGCCGGCGTCCGCAAGGTGAGCCGCGTCACGCGCGCGGAGCGCGGCAGCTTTGCCGTCGCCAAGGTCGAGCCCAAGCGCAAGCTGGCCGAGTTCCGCGTCAGCGCCGACAACCTGATCGAGGTGGGCGCGGAGATCACCGCCGACCACTTCGTCAAGGGCCAGCTGGTCGACGTCACCGCCACCAGCCAGGGCAAGGGTTTCCAGGGCCCCATGAAGCGCTGGAACTTCGGCGGCCTGGGCGCGGCGCACGGCGTGTCCGTGGTGCACCGCAGCCACGGCTCGACCGGTCAGCGCCAGGATCCCGGCAAGGTCTTCAAGGGCAAGAAGATGGCCGGCCACATGGGCGACACGCGCATCACCACGCAGAACCTCGAGGTGGTGCAGACCGACAAGGACCGCGGCCTGGTTCTGGTGCGCGGCGCCGTGCCCGGCAGCAAGGGCGGCTGGGTGCTGGTGCGCGACGCCGTCAAGCGGCCCCTGCACAAGGACGTGCCCAAGCCCGGCTCCTTCCGCAAGAACGAGGCGTCGGCGGGCGCCCAGGCCAGCGCGGAGCAGAAGTGATGAAAGCTACCGTCAAGACGCTGGACGCCGCGAGCGCGGGCGAGGTCGATCTCAACGATGCGATCTTCGGCCTGGAGCCGCGCAAGGACCTGATCCACCGCATGGTGCGCTATCAGCTGCTGAAGCGCATGGCCGGCACGCATCATGCCCAGGACCGCTCGGAAGTCACGGTCACCGGCAAGAAGATGTACAAGCAGAAGGGCACCGGCGGCGCCCGACACGGCGACAAGTCGGTGCCGCAATGGCGCGGCGGCGGCAAGGTGTTCGGCCCCAAGCCGCGCAGCCATGCCATCGAGCTGCCCAAGAAGGTGCGCGCCCTGGCGCTGCGGCACGCGCTGTCCGCCAAGGCCAAGGCCGGCGAGATCATGGTGCTGGAGAAGGCCGAGTCGACCGACGGCAAGACCAAGGGCCTGAAGGAGAGCTTCGGCAAGCTCGAGCTCACCAACGCGCTGATCATCGACGGCGCCGAGATCGAGCCGGGTTTTGCCCGCGCCGCGCGCAACATCCCCAACATCGACGTGCTGCCGGTGCAGGGCATCAACGTCTACGACATCCTCCGCCGCAAGAGGCTGGTGTTGACCAAGGCGGCCGTCGAGGCGCTGGAGGCACGCTTCAAATGAGCAAGAAGAACAAGAAGAAAGACGCGCACGACATCATCCGCGCGCCGGTCATCACCGAGAAGTCGACGCTGGTGTCCGAGCACAACCAGGTGATCTTCAAGGTGGCGCGCGATGCGTCCAAGCCCGAGATCAAGGCTGCCATCGAGACGCTCTTCAACGTCAAGGTGAAGGCGGTCAACACGCAGGTGCGCAAGGGCAAGTTGAAGACCTTCAAGAACATTCGCGCTCTGCAGAGCGACGTCAAGCGCGCGGTGGTGACCCTCGAAGAGGGCCATTCCATCGACGTTACGACGGGCCTGTAGGGGAGAGGCATCCATGGCACTCAAGACCTACCGTCCCACCACTCCGAGCTTGCGGCAGCTCGTGCTGGTCGATCGCGGCGCCCTGTGGAAGGGCGCGCCCATCAAGATGCTCACCGAGGGCAAGACCAAGTCCGGCGGGCGCAACAACTTCGGGCGCATCACCACGCGGCACATCGGCGGCGGCCACAAGCAGGCCTACCGCAAGGTCGACTTCAAGCGCGCCAAGTACGACATCTCGGCCAAGGTCGAGCGCCTGGAATACGACCCCAACCGCACGGCCTTCCTCGCCCTGCTGAAGTACGAGGACGGCACGCAAGCCTACATCCTGGCGCCGCAGCGGCTCGGGCGTGGGCGACAACGTCGTGGCGGGCGTGAAGGCCGACGTGAAGCCCGGCAACGCCATGCAGCTCGCCTCCATGCCGATCGGCACGATCGTGCACAACATCGAGCTGAAGGCGGGCGGCGGCGGCAAGATCGCCCGCTCGGCCGGCACCTACGGCCAGCTGGCCGGCCGCGACTCGGGCTGGGCCATCCTGCGCCTCAACTCGGGCGAGACGCGGCGCGTGCGAGCCGAGTGCATGGCAACCGTCGGCGCGGTGTCCAATCCGGACCATATGAACGAGTTGACCGGCAAGGCCGGCCGCACGCGCTGGAAGGGCACCCGGCCGACCGTGCGCTCGATCGCCATGAACCCGGTCGACCACCCCAACGGCGGCCGCACCAAGGGCGGCAAGCACTGGGCGACCCCGTGGGGCAAGAGCACCAAGGGCGCCAAGACGCGCAAGAACAAGGCGACCGACCAGTTCATCGTCCGGCCGCGTCACGCATCCAAGTGAGGAGCTGAAGGTGTCACGTTCAGTCTGGAAAGGCCCGTTCATCGACGGCTATCTGCTCAAGAAGGCAGACAAGACGCGTTCGTCCGGCCGCAACGAGGTCATCAAGATCTGGAGCCGGCGCTCGACCATCCTGCCGCAGTTCGTCGGGCTTACGTTCGGCGTCTACAACGGCCAGAAGCACGTGCCGGTGAACGTGACCGAGGACATGATCGGCCACAAGTTCGGCGAGTTCTCGCCGACCCGCACGTTCCACGGCCACAGCGGCGACAAGAAAGCGGTGAGGAAGTAGCATGGGCAAGCCCAAGCGCGAGCGCAAACTCCCCGACAGTCACGCCCAGGCGGTGGCCAAGAACCTTCGCGTGTCGCCGCAGAAGCTCAACCTCGTGGCGCAGATGATCCGCGGCAAGAAGGTCGACACGGCGCTGTCCGACCTCGAGTTTTCGCGCAAGCGCATCGCCCAGGACGTCCGCAAGTGCGTGATGTCGGCGGTCGCCAACGCCGAGAACAATCACGGCCTCGACGTCAACGAGCTGGTGGTGGCCGAGGCCTACGTCGGCAAGAACCTGGTGATCCGCCGCTTCCATGCACGCGGCCGTGGTCGCATGAGCAAGATCGAGAAGCCGTTCGCCCAGCTGACCGTCGTCGTCAAGCAGGTCGAGCAGGCTGCTGCGAAGGAAACCGAGTAATGGGTCACAAGGTCAATCCGATCGGGCTGCGCGTCGGCATCAATCGCACGTGGGACAGCCGCTGGTTCGCCAGTCGCGGCGAGTACGGCAAGCTGCTGCACGAGGACATGGCGATCCGCGAGCACATCATGAAGCAGCGCCGCCAGGGCGGCATCTCCAAGGTGGTGATCGAGCGGCCGCACAAGAAATGCCGCGTGACGGTGCACACCGCCCGTCCGGGCGTGCTGATCGGCAAGAAGGGCGCCGACATCGAGAAGCTGCGCGGCGAGCTCGCCAAGCTGACGGCCTCCGAGGTGCACCTCAACATCGTCGAGGTGCGTAAGCCCGAGATCGACGCCACGCTGGTGGCCGAGACGATCGCCCAGCAGCTCGAGCGCCGCGTCGCCTTCCGGCGCGCCATGAAGCGCTCGGTGCAGTCGGCGCTGCGGCTGGGCGCGCTCGGCATCCGCATCAACTGCTCGGGCCGGCTCGGCGGCGCGGAAATCGCGCGCCTGGAGTGGTACCGCGAGGGTCGCGTGCCGCTGCACACGCTGCGCGCCGACATCGATTTCGGCTACGGCCTGGCGCAGACCGCCTACGGCGTGATCGGCGTCAAGGTGTGGATCTTCAAGGGCGAGATCATGGAGCATGATCCGCTCGCCGCCGAGAAGCGCGCGCTGGAAGCCCAGGAGGGCGGTGGCGGCGGCGGCGGGCGTCGCCGTGATCGCGACGGCGGCGGCTGGTCCGGCGACCGGCAGTCCGAGCCGGCGAAAGCTTGAGGAAGGTAGCAAGCCATGCTGCAGCCATCACGCACCAAGTACCGCAAGGCCCACAAGGGCCGCATCCACGGCAAGGCCAAGGGTGGGACCGAGCTGAATTTCGGCTCGCACGGTCTCAAGGCGGTCGAGCCCGAGCGTATTACGGCACGCCAGATCGAAGCGGCGCGGCGGGCCATCACCCGCGCCATGAAACGTGCCGGTCGCGTCTGGATCCGCATCTTCCCGGACGTGCCGGTGACGAAGAAGCCGGCCGAGGTGCGCATGGGCTCCGGCAAGGGTGCGCCCGAGCTGTGGGTGGCCCGCGTCAAGCCGGGCCGCATCATGTTCGAGCTCGACGGCGTGACGGATGCGGTGGCGCGCGAGGCGCTGACGCTCGGCGCGGCCAAGCTGCCGATCAAGACGCGCGTCGTGGCGCGCCAGAATTAGAGCATACGAGGAGCGCGCCCTGTGCGGCGCGGCAGTGAGATGAAGGCAGAGGAAGTGCGCGGCATGACCCCCGACCAGCTCGACGAGCAGCTGGCCAAGCTGAAGAAGGAGCAGTTCAACCTGCGCTTCCAGCGGGCGTCCGGCCAGCTGGAGAACACGTCGCGGGTTCGCGAAGTGCGCCGCGATATTGCCCGGGTCAAGACGGTGCAGTCGCAGAAGCGCAATGGTCAGGACAGCGGGCGTAAGGGGGCTTGAGGCAATGCCAAAGCGCATTTTGCAGGGTGTGGTCGTCTCCGACAAGAACGCCAAGACCGTGGTGGTCCAGGTGGAGCGCCGCTATACGCATCCGCTGTTCAAGAAGACCGTGCGCCGGTCGAAGAAGTTCCACGCGCACGACGAGGAGAGCACCTTCAAGGTGGGCGACATCGTGCGCATCCAGGAGAGTGCACCCATCTCCAAGAACAAGCGCTGGGTGGTGCTGAAGGAACAGGTTTGAGCCGGGCCGGCGAGCCGAACTCAGATCAGGGACGAATTGAAGCGATGACTGCAGGACAAGGACTGGTCCGATGATCCAGATGGAGACCAATCTCGACGTGGCCGACAACTCCGGCGCGCGGCGCTTGCAGTGCATCAAGGTGCTCGGCGGCTCCAAGCGCAAGTACGCCACCATCGGCGACATCATCGTCGTCACGATCAAGGAGGCGATCCCGCGCGGCCGCGTCAAGAAGGGGCAGGTGATGAAGGCCGTGGTGGTGCGCACCGCCAAGGGCGTGCGCCGTCCGGACGGGTCGCTGATCCGCTTCGACCGCAACGCGGCGGTGCTGATCAACCCGCAGGGCGAGCCGGTCGGCACGCGCATCTTCGGGCCGGTCACCCGCGAGCTCAGGTCCAAGAACCATATGAAGATCGTCAGCCTCGCGCCGGAGGTGCTGTGATGTCGGCTGCCAAGATAAAAAAGGGCGACAACGTCATCGTGCTCGCCGGCCGCGACAAGGGCAAGAAGGGCGAGGTCTACCAGGTGATGCCGAAGGACGAGCGTGCGCTCGTTCGTGGCGTCAACATGGTGCGCCGGCATCAGAAGCAGTCGGCGCAGGAGCAGGGCGGCATCGTCTCCAAGGAGGCATCGATCCACCTGTCGAACCTGGCATTGGAGGACCCCAAGGACGGCAAGCCGACGCGCATCGGCTTCAAGACCCTGGAGGACGGACGCAAAGTGCGGGTCGCCAAGCGGTCCGGTGAAGTGATCTCGGAGAAGCGATAGTCATGGCCGACAAGGAAAAGCCGGCAAAGGCAGGCAAGGCCGAGAAGCCCGAGGGCGGCGGCCAGAAGCCGGACAAGCAGGGCAAGGCCGCCGCCGGCAAGGCAGCGGCGAAAGGCAAGGCCGACAAGGGTGGCAAGGGCGAAGCCCAGGCCGCAGCCTCGCCGCGTCCGAAGGACTACAAGCCGCGCATGAAGTCGCACTACGAGAAGGTGGTGCGCGAGGAGATGTCCAAGAGCTTCGGCTACAAGAACCACATGCAGATCCCCAAGGTCGAGAAGATCGTCCTCAACATGGGTGTCGGCGAGGCGGTCAACGACCGCAAGAAGGTCGACTCGGCCGCCAAGGACCTGGGCATGATCGCCGGCCAGCGCCCCGTGGTGACGCGCGCGCGCAAGTCGATCGCCGTCTACAAGCTGCGCGACGGCATGGCGATCGGCGCCAAGGTGACGCTGCGCGGCGACCGCATGTACGAGTTCATCGACCGCCTGGTGACGATCGCGCTGCCGCGCGTGAAGGACTTCCGCGGACTGAACCCGAAGAGCTTCGACGGCCGCGGCAACTTCGCCATGGGCCTCAAGGAGCACATCGTGTTCCCGGAGATCGACTACGACCAGGTCGACCAGATCTGGGGCCTCGACGTGATCGTCTGCACGTCGGCAAAGACAGATGACGAAGCTCGCGCGTTGCTGCGCGGCTTCAACTTCCCGTTCCGCACCTAGGGCTCGAAACCATGGCCAAGCAGAGTTCGGTCAACAAGAACAACCACCGCCGCAAGCTGGTCGCGCAGTTCGCGGCCAAGCGCAAGCGCTTGAAGGAGCTCGCGGCCGACCGCAACAAGCCGGCCGAGGAGCGGTTCGCCGCCCGGCTGAAGCTGGCGCAGATGCCGCGCAACTCCTCGAAGACGCGTATCCGCAACCGCTGCGAGCTGACCGGGCGCTCACGCGCCTACTATCGCAAGTTGAGGGTGTGCCGCAACATGCTGCGCGAACTGGCGAGCCAGGGCCTGATCCCCGGCATGGTCAAGTCGAGCTGGTAGAAGGGACGACCCGTTATGAACGATCCGCTCGGCGATATGCTGACCCGCATCCGCAACGCCCAGATGCGCCGCCGGCCGAAAGTGTCGACGCCGACCTCCAAGCTGCGCGAGCGCGTGCTGGACGTGCTGGTGGACGAGGGCTATATCCGCGGCTACGCGCGCGTCGAACACAAGGGCGGCGCGCCTGAGTTCGAGATCGAGCTCAAGTATGCCAACGGCCAGCCGGCCATTCGCGAGATCAAGCGCGTCTCCACGCCTGGCCGTCGCGTCTACTCGGCGGTGCGCGATCTGACCAACGTCGCCAACGGTCTCGGCGTGTCCATCCTGTCGACGCCGAAGGGCGTGATGTCGGACTCGCGCGCCCGTGAGGAAAACGTCGGCGGCGAGATCCTGTGCAACATATTCTGACGAGCCCGGCGGGCCGTAGAGCTAGATAGGAACTGACCATGTCGCGCATTGGCAAAAAGCCGGTTCCGGTACCGTCGGGTGTGACGGCCACCGTGTCCGGCCAGACGGTCAAGGTGAAGGGCCCGAAGGGTGAGCTGTCGTTCACCTGCCCGGAGACCGTCACCGTCGAGAAGACGGCGACCGGCATCACCGTGACGCCGCGTGAGGATACCAATCAGGCGCGGGCCATGTGGGGCATGGCGCGCACCCAGATCGTCAACCTGGTCGACGGCACCACCAAGGGCTACTCGGAGACGCTGGAGATCCACGGCGTCGGTTTCCGGGCCGCCATGAAGGGCAAGGACAGCCTGCAGCTGCAGATCGGCTTCAGCCACGACGTGGTCCACAAGATTCCGGCCGGCATCGAGGTGAAGGTGGCCGGCGCCAAGCAGGAAATCATCACCGTGTCCGGCATCGACAAGCAGAAGGTCGGCCAGATCGCCGCCGACATCCGCGCTTCTCGTCCACCCGAGCCCTACCAGGGCAAGGGCATCCGCTATAAGGGCGAGTACATCCACCGCAAAGAAGGCAAGAAAAAGTAGGTCGCCATGCACGGCAACGTCTCACAATTCCAAGGCCGCAAGCGCCGCGTGCGCAAGTCCCTGCGCGCCAACAGCACCGGGCGGCCTCGCCTCTCGGTGCATCGCACGTCCAAGCACATCTATGCGCAGGTGATCGACGACGTGAACGGCCACACGCTGGCCGCCGCGTCGACGCTCGAGAAAGACCTGAAATCCAAGCTCAAGACCGGGGCCGACAAGGCGGCGGCCACGGAAGTCGGCAAGCTGCTGGCGGAGCGGGCGGTCAAGGCCGGCGTCGGCAACGTCGTGTTCGACCGCGGTGGCTATCGCTATCACGGGCGCATCAAGTCTCTGGCAGACGGCGCGCGCGAAGGCGGCCTCAGCTTCTAACTGGAAAGGCAATCAGGTGGCTCGTCCGCAAAGAGACCGGGGTCGCGACCGTGATGACCGCGACAGCGAGTTCAAAGACAAGCTGGTGCACATCAATCGTGTCGCCAAGGTCGTGAAGGGCGGCAAGCGCTTCGGCTTTGCCGCGCTGGTTGTCGTGGGCGACATGAAAGGCCGCGTCGGCTTCGGCCACGGCAAGGCGCGCGAGGTGCCGGAGGCGATCCGCAAGGCGACCGAGGCCGCGCGCCGCGGTCTGGTGCGCGTGCCCCTGCGCGAGGGCCGCACGCTGCATCACGACTCGCAAGGCCGGCATGGCGCCGGCAAGGTGGTGCTGCGCTCCGCCCCGGCCGGTACGGGCATCATCGCCGGCGGCCCGACGCGCGCCGTCTTCGAGATGCTGGGCGTGCACGACGTGGTCGCCAAGTCGCTCGGCAGCACCAACCCCTACAACATGGTGCGCGCCACGTTCGATGCCCTCAAGGGGCAGGAGAACCCGCGTGCGGTGGCGGCCCGGCGCGGCAAGAAGGTGAGCGAGATCGTGGCCCGGCGCCGCGACGGCTCCAGCGAAACCGATGCAGCCGGCGAAGCGGCGTGAGGATGAGCCCTGCGGCTCAACAGGGTGACCACTTATGGCAGCTAAGAAGTCCGGCAAGAGGTGACGATCGAGCAGATCGCGAGCGCCAACCGCCGACCGGAAATCCAGGGGCAGACCCTGATCGGTCTGGGCCTCAACAAGATCGGGCGGCAGCGCACGCTCGAGGATACGCCCGCCGTGCGCGGCATGATCAACAAGGTTCGCCATCTCGTCCGCTTGGTCGACGACGAAGGCGAAGTAACCGGGACACTAGCTGCCATGCGGCTCAACGAACTCAAGGACAATGCCGGCTCGCGCAAGTTCCGCTTGCGCATCGGCCGCGGCATCGGCTCCGGCGTCGGCAAGACGGGCGGGCGCGGCGGCAAGGGTCAGACGGCGCGCTCAGGTGTGCGTCTCGGCGGTTTCGAAGGCGGCCAGATGCCGCTGCATCGGCGCCTGCCCAAGCGCGGCTTCAACAAGCTGAACCGCAAGGTCTACAACGAGATCAATCTCGGCCGCCTGCAGGCCGCGATCGACGCCGGTGCGCTCGACGGCAAGAAGCCGGTCGACGCGGCCGCACTGCGGGCTGCCGGCCTCATCCGCCGTCCGCACGATGGCGTGCGGCTACTGGGCGAGGGTGAGCTCAAGGCGTCCCTGCAGCTGACCGTCAACCACGCCACCGCCTCGGCTAAGGCGGCGGTGGAGAAGGCCGGCGGCTCGATCAAGCTGATCGTGAAAAAGGTGCTGCCCGCCGACGAGGCCAAGCGCAAGAAGACCGCGGCCAAAAAGGCCAAGGCCGTCAAAGGCAAACCCGCGGCGAGCGAAGAATAGAGCCCTTGCGGAGGGGCGGAGCGCTGGACGCGCCCGCGCCGGATCGCCTGCCAGGCGTACCGGTGCCGGGCGCTTAGCCGCAGGTCTCCAATCGGGCATACCGGCTTGCGCATCGGGGTGGCTGGCCCCATGTTGGAGCAGCCTTGCGGCCCAGGCGGGCGCCCTTACGTTCCGCTACGCCCGGGTCAGGGAGAAATGCAATGGTTTCCGCCGCCGAGCAACTTGCCTCGAACCTGAATTTCGGGGCCTTCGCCAAGGCCGAGGACCTCAAGAAGCGCCTCTGGTTCACGCTGGCGGCTCTGCTCGTCTATCGGCTCGGCACCTACATCCCGATCCCCGGCATCAACCCGCAGGCGTTCGCCGACGCCTTCAAGGCGCAGTCGTCGGGCATCCTCGGCATGTTCAACCTGTTTGCCGGCGGTGCCGTCGAGCGCATGGCGATCTTCGCGCTCAACATCATGCCCTACATCTCGGCCTCCATCATCATGCAGCTGATGACCAGCGTCGTGCCGACGCTGGAGGCGCTCAAGAAGGAAGGCGAGCAGGGCCGCAAGCAGATCAACCAGTACACGCGCTACCTGACGGTGGTGCTGGCCTCGCTGCAGGCCTACGGCATCGCCTACGGCCTGCAGGGCTCGCCCGGCGTGGTGGTCGAGCCGGGTCCGTTCTTCCTCGTCTCCACGGTGGTGACGCTGGTCGGCGGCACCATGTTCCTGATGTGGCTGGGCGAGCAGATCACGGCGCGCGGCGTCGGCAACGGCACCTCGCTGATCATCATGTCGGGTATCGTCGCGGGCCTGCCGAGCGCGCTCGCCGGCCTCTTGGAGCTGTCGCGGCAGGGCGCCATTTCCTGGCCGCTGGTGTTTGCCCTGCTCTTCCTGATGCTGGCCACGGTGGCCGGCATCGTGTTCGTCGAGCGCGCCCAGCGCCGCCTGCTCATCCAGTATCCCAAGCGGCAGATGGGCAACCGCATGTTCCAGGGCGATGCCTCGCATCTGCCGCTGAAGCTCAATTCGTCCGGCGTCATTCCGCCGATCTTCGCCTCCTCGCTGCTGCTGCTGCCGATCACGGTGGCGCAGTTCGCGCAAGGCTCGGGCTCGGAATGGCTGAATGCGATCGTGGCCGCGCTCGGCCGCGGCCAGCCGCTCTATCTGGCGGTGTACGTGGGACTGATCGTGTTCTTCGCCTTCTTCTACACCTCGATCGTCTTCAATCCGCAGGAGACGGCCGACAACCTGCGCAAGTACGGCGGCTTCCTGCCGGGCATCCGCCCTGGCGCCAAGACGGCCGAATACATCGACTACGTGCTGACGCGCATCACCGTGGTCGGCGCCATGTATCTGGCGGTCGTGTGCGTGCTGCCCGAACTGCTGATTTCCTACGCCGCGGTGCCGTTCTATTTCGGCGGCACATCCCTGCTGATCGCGGTCAGCGTGACGATGGATACGGTGGCGCAGATCCAGAGCCATCTGCTGGCGCATCAGTACGAAGGTCTGATCAAGAAGGCGAAACTCAGAGGCGCGACGAGGCGGTGATGAACCTGATCCTGCTGGGGCCACCGGGAGCGGGCAAGGGCACGCAAAGCAAGACCATCGCCGCCGAGCGCGGGCTCGTGCAGCTGTCGACCGGGGACATGCTGCGCGCCGCCGTGAAGGCCGGCAGCGAGATGGGTCGCAAGTGCAAGTCCATCATGGACAAGGGCGACCTGGTGCCCGACGCCGTGGTGATCGGCATCATCGCCGAGCGCATCGACCAGCCGGATGCCAAGCAGGGTTTCATCCTCGACGGCTTTCCGCGCACGCTGCCGCAGGCGGCAGCACTCGATCAGCTGCTCGCCGACAAGAAGACCAAGCTCGATGCCGTGATCGAGCTCAAGGTCGACCACAACCAGCTGGTCGAGCGCGTGGTCGGCCGCTTCACCTGCGCCAAGTGCGGCGAGGGCTATCACGATCGCTTCAAGCGCCCGAAGGCGCGAGGCGTGTGCGACGTGTGCGGCAGCACCGAGTTCACGCGTCGCGCCGACGACAATGCCGAAACCGTGAGCAATCGGCTGATGGCGTACTATCGCGATACCGCACCCTTAACCGGATATTACTTCTGCAAGGGCAACTTGCGCTCGGTGGACGGAATGGCGCCGATCGAGCAGGTTGCCCAAGAGATCAGCAATCTTCTGGCGCCGCCGAAAAAGGCGCGCTGATCCCCGCCTTTGCGCGTCGCCGCGCTTGCCTCGCGTGCCGTTAAGCTATTGACTTGACGCATCAACGGCGCGTGCCTGCGCGGTCAAAGCGGCGCGCGTCCCCACATCGTCAAGGGTCGCATGAGCCTCCATGTCGCGCTCACTCATCGCACATCGTATGCCTACGATCGTCCGGTAACGCTGGCCCCGCAGGTGGTGCGCCTGCGACCGGCGCCGCACTGCCGCACGCCGATCCTGGCCTATGCGCTGAAGATCACGCCCGAGCCGCACTTCATCAACTGGCAGCAGGACCCGTTCGGCAACTTCCTGGCCCGCGTGAAGGTGCCCAACGAGACGCGCGAGTTCAGCGTCAGCGTCGATCTCGTCGCCGACATGGCCGTGATCAATCCGTTCGACTTCTTCGTCGAGGAGGCGGCCGAGAAGTGGCCGTTCCAGTACGACCCCGTGCTGCTCGAGCGAGCTCAAGCCCTACCTCGAGCCGCTCGGGCAGATGCAGCAAACCGACCGCTACGTGAAGGGCCTCGACGTTGCGGCCAAGGGCACCGTCGATTTCGTCACCGACCTCAACCGCAAGCTCAGCCGCGACATCGCCTACCGCATCCGCATGGAGCCCGGCGTGCAGACGCCGGACGAGACCTGCAGATCGCCTCCGGCTCCTGCCGCGACTTCAGGCTGGCTGCTGGTGCAGATCCTGCGCCGGCTGGGTCTCGCCGCTCGCTTCGTGTCGGGCTACCTGATCCAGCTGCAGCCCGACGTGAAGCCGCTGGAGGGGCCTGCCGGCGCCTCGCAGGATTTCACCGACCTGCACGCCTGGGCGGAGGTCTACATCCCCGGCGCCGGCTGGATCGGGCTCGACCCGACCTCGGGCCTGCTGGCCGGCGAGGGACACATCCCGCTGGCGGCGACGCCGAGCCCGATCAGCGCGGCTCCCATCACGGGCGCGCATACGCGTGCCGAGGTGCAGTTCGGCTTCGACATGCGGCTGACCCGCATCCTGGAGACGCCGCGCGTCACCAAGCCCTACACCGAGGCAGCAGTGGGGCGAGATCGATGCGGCCGGCAAGGCGGTCGACGCCAGGCTGACGGCCGGCGACGTGCGCCTCAGCATGGGCGGCGAGCCGACCTTCGTGGCCGTCGACGACATGCAGGGCCTGGAGTGGAACCTGGCGGCGCTCGGCCCGACCAAGCGCGGCTTTGCCGAGAAGCTGATCCGGCGCCTGCGTGAGCGCTTCGCGCCGGGCGGCCTGCTGCACTACGGCCAGGGCAAGTGGTATCCGGGCGAGAGCCTGCCGCGCTGGGCGTTCGCCGTCTACTGGCGCAGCGACGGCGAGCCGCTCTGGAGCAACCCGGACCTGATCGATCTGGAGACGCCGAAGTCGCCGGCAACGGTGGCCGACGTGGAGCGCTTTGCCGCTGCGCTCGGCAAGCAGCTCGGGCTGCCGCCGGGAGCGGCGATGGCCGCCTACGAGGACCCGGTGCACTTCATGCTGGCCGAGCACAAGCTGCCCGTCGGCATCGATCCGGAGGACAACAAGCTTGCCGATCGCGAGCGAGCGCAAACGACTGATGCGCGTGTTCGAGCACGGGCTCGACACGCCGGCCGGCTTCGTGATGCCGATCCTGGCGCGCAAGCCCGGCAGGAAGGGGCGGCGCTGGCGCACGCAGCGCTGGGTGTTCAAGCGCGACCGCCTGTTCCTGCTGCCGGGCGATTCGCCGATCGGGCTGCGCCTGCCGCTCGCCTCGCTGGTCGAGCTGCTGCCGCTGGAGTTTCCCGCGGTGCTGCCCGATGACACGATGGGCGAGCAGACATCGCTCCCGCAGCGGCATGTGCTGGACGACGAGCCGGCGCTCGATGCGGAGGCGGCCGAGGAGGCGGTGCGCACGGCGATGGCCATCGAGGCGCGCGACGGCCACCTGTGCATCTTCCTGCCGCCGGTCGCCAACGCCGAGGATTTCGCGGCCCTGGTGGCGGCCATCGAGCAGGTCGCGGCCGCCAGCAACCAGCCCGTCTACCTGGAGGGCTACACGCCGCCCGAAGATCCGCGCCTCAGCAACATCAAGGTGACGCCCGATCCCGGCGTGATCGAGATCAATGTGCATCCGGCGACCTCCTGGGAGCAGGCGGTCGACATCACCAGCGGCGTCTACGCGGAAGCCGAGAAGGTGCGGCTCGCCGCCGAGAAATTCATGCTCGACGGTCGGCATGTCGGCACCGGCGGCGGCAACCACATCGTGCTGGGCGGCATCACGCCGAAGGACAGCCCGTTCCTGCGCCGGCCCGACCTGCTCGCCAGCATCGTCACCTATTGGCAGAACCATCCTTCGCTGTCCTACCTGTTCTCGGGCATGTTCATCGGCCCCACCAGCCAGGCGCCGCGCGTCGACGAGGGGCGGCACGACTCGCTCTACGAGCTCGAGATCGCGCTGCAGCAGATTCCGGATCGCGACGAGGCGATCACCATGCCCTGGCTGGTCGATCGCCTGTTCCGCAACCTGCTGGTCGACGTGTCGGGCAATACGCACCGGGCCGAGATCTGCATCGACAAGCTGTATTCGCCGGAAGGGCCGACCGGCCGGCTGGGGCTGGTCGAGTTCCGCGCCTTCGAGATGCCGCCGCATGCGCGCATGAGCCTCGCCCAGCAGCTGCTGATCCGCGCGCTGATCGCCCGCTTCTGGGAGAAGCCCTACAAGCAGCCGCTGGTGCGCTGGGGCACGGGCCTGCACGACCGCTTCATGCTGCCGCGCTTCGTGTGGGCGGATTTCGAGGGCGTGGTCGCCGATCTCGCCGATGCGGGCCTGCCCGTGAAGGTCGGAGTGGTTCCTGCCGCACCTCGAGTTCCGCTTTCCGGTGCTGGGTGCCGTCGAGCGCGCGGGCGTGCGCCTGGAGCTGCGCCAGGCGCTGGAGCCGTGGCCGGTGCTGGGCGAGGAGAGCGCGGCCGGCGGCACGACGCGGCCGGTCAACTCCTCGCTGGAACGCGTGCAGGTGCTGGTGACCGGGGCAACCGGCGACCGCTACGTGGTTGCCTGCAACGGCTATCCGCTGCCGCTGGCCGCCACCGGGACGCTCGGCGAAGCAGCAGCCGGCGTCCGCTTCCGCGCCTGGCAGCCGCCGCAGTGCCTGCATCCCAACATCGCCCCGCACGTGCCCCTGACCTTCGACGTGGTCGACACCTGGACCGGACGCTCGATCGGCGGCTGCCGCTATCACGTGGCGCATCCGGGCGGCCGCAATTTCGAGGTCCTGCCGGTCAATGCGCTGGAGGCGGAGGGACGCCGGCGCGCCCGCTTCGAGAGCATCGGCCACACCGCGGGCGGGCTGCAGATACACCGGCCCGGCGTCAGCGCCGATTTCCCCCTGACGCTCGATCTGCGCCATGTGCCCGCGTGACGTGCCCCGTGACGGATTGATTAACCCGCCGCGGCCAGCAGCGTGGTATTCGCGCCACGGTCATGGTCGGATGCGCCGGCAAGGCTGGCCAGTGCCGGTGCCTGCCGGCCCCGAGTGCAGCGGAAGGGGTGCGGGCAGGCGAATTCGGCGTTTACGGTGCGGCCGGCACGATGTGACAACGAGCGGTAACGCGGACATGCTCAGCAGCCAGGCCCAGGTGCTGTCGACCGGCGATCTGACCGCCGGCTATCGGCCGGCCGTGTCGGGCTTCGACGAGCTGATGACGGCATCGGGCGCGATCGGGGCGCAGTGGCTGCCGTTTCTCGAAGAGCTGGCCGCGCTCGACCCGGCGACCCGGTCGGCGCGCATGGAGAACCTGAACACGCGGGTGCGCGAGACCGGCATCGCCTACGATCTGTTCTCCGACCCTGCCAGCACCGCGCAGCCGTGGCGGGTGGACCTGGTGCCGCTCATCTTCTCGACGGAGGAATGGCGCGAGCTGGAGCGCGGGCTGATTCAGCGCGCCCGGTTGTTCGAGGCGATGCTCGCCGATATCTACGGGTCGCAACGCCTGCTGGCGACCGGCGCCATTCCGCATCAGCTGGTGTTCAGCGATCCGGCCTACCTGCGGCCATGCCAGCATCTCAGGCCGGCCGGTGGCTACATCCAGTTCTTCGCGGCCGATCTGGCGCGCGGCCCCGACGGCCGCTGGCGCGTGATCGACACGCACACCGAGACGCCGGCCGGCATCGGCTACGCGCTCGCCAACCGCATGGTGCACACCAACGTCGCCGGCGACCTGTTCGGCGCCTGCCGCGCGCAGAGGCTGGCGCCGTTCTTCCAGCAGTTGCAGACCGCGCTCGCGCGTCGCGCCAATCGCCCCGACCCGACCATTGCCCTGCTCACGCCGGGCCCGCGCCACAACGATTTCTTCAGCCATGCCTATCTTGCCCGCTACCTCGGCCTGCTGCTGGTGGAGGGCGGCGACCTGCGCGTGGTCGGCGACCGCGTCTCGCTGAAGACGCTCGAAGGCCTGATGCCGATCGACCTGATCGTGCGCTGCATCGCCGGCGCCGTCGCCGATCCGCTCGAACTGGATTCGTCGGGCTTTGCCGGGCCGGTGGGGCTGCTGCAGGCCGTGCGCGAGCAGTCCGACCTGGTGGTCAACTCGCTGGGCTCGGCGCTGGCCGAGAACCGCGGCCTCGGCTCCTATCTGCCGCGGCTTGCCAACGAACTGCTGCGCGAGGATCTCGTCATCGCCGACGGACCGCGCTCGTGGCTGGGCGAGCCGGCGGCGCGGCGGCATGCGCTCGCCAACCTCGACCGCATGGTCATCCGCCCGGCGCACGAGAGCACGGCCCGGCCAGGGCGTGCCGTGCCCGGCCGCGACCCGGCCCGCATGGGGCCGACCGAGCGGGCGGCCCTGCTGCAGGACATCGAGCTGAGGGGCCCGCTGTTCGTCGCCGAGGAGAAGGTCGGCTTCGGCACCACGCCGTCGCTGACGCCGGCCGGTCTGGTGCCCAAACCCTACGCCGTGCGCCTGTTCGTGACCGCCACCGCCAACGGCTTCGTCGCCATGCCGGGCGGCCTGGCCATGACCGTCGACGAAGGCTCCGCGGTGGCGCTCAGCGCCACCGAAGGCGAGTCGCGCGACGTCTGGGTGATCAGCGACGCCAATCTGCCGCCGCACGTCAGCCTGTGGCGGCCGTCCATCGAGATGGCGCAGGTGCAGCGCGGCGCCTACGACCTGCCGAGCCGCGCCGCCGACAACCTGTTCTGGCTCGGCCGCTACACCGAGCGGGCCGACTGGACCATGCGCGTGCTGCGCACCTGCCTCAGCCGTCTGCAGGAGGACAGCGGGCCGCGCCAGGAGCTGGCGGCGAGCCGCGTCGCGCTCGAGACGCTGCTTTCGCAGGACGAGGGCGAGATCCCCGACCCCGGCGAGCCCACCGATGCCAAGATGATCGAGCGGCTGGCGCGCAACCTGATGACCTCGTCGGACTGGTACTACGGCCTGCCGCGCACGCTCGACAACATCCATCGCGTCGCGAGCCTGACGCGCGACCGGCTGTCGCTGGAGGCCTGGCGCACGCTCAACGACTTCTACGCCGGCCGGCGCTGGCAGGGCAGCGCCATGCCGCGCACGATCGGCGATTCGCTCGTGCCTGCTCGACGACGGCTTGCGGGTGCTGGCGGCCTTCCATGGCCTGACGCACGAGAACATGACCCGCAACTACGGCTGGTCGTTCCTGGACATGGGGCGGCGGCTGTCGCGGGCCGCGCACCTGTCCGAATTCCTGCTCGGCATCTTCGGCAAGGCGGGCCCCGGGGTCGACGACATCGGCAGCCTGTCGTTCGCGCTGGAGCTGGCCGACAGCTTCATCACCTATCGCTCGCGCTACCGCATGGCGCCCGTGCTGCCGCTGGTGCTCGACCTGCTGCTGGTCGACGAGAGCAACCCGCGCAGCATCGCCTTCCAGCTCGCCGCGCTGTCGCGCCATATCGATACGCTGCCGCAGTCGGGCGAGGGCGGCGGGCGCATCGACGAGCAGCGCACGGCGCTCAGCCTGCTGACGCGGGTGCGCGTGGCGCAGGCGCAGGAACTCGCCAAGGCGGGGCCGGAGGGCCGGCGCGAGGAGCTGGAGGCCCTGCTCGACGAGCAGGTCGCCATGCTGCCGCAGTCTGTCGGATGCGATCGGGCGGCGCTATTTCAACCTGGTCGAGAAGGATGCGCGCTGGGTGCGGGCGCGCTCGCGGGTGGACGGATGATCTTCGACGTCAGCCATCGCACGACCTACGCCTACCGCAAGCCGGTGCTGCAGTCGCAGCATCTGGTGCACCTGACGCCGAGGGGCGGCGAGCGGCAGATCGTGGACCGGCACAGCCTGCTGATCGAGCCGGCGCCGTCCTCGCAGGTCTCGTTCAACGACTATTTCGGCAACGGCGCGGCGATCCTGACCATCGACGACGAGCATTCCGAGTTCGTCATCCACGCGCGCAGCACGGTGGAGGTGTGGCCGCCCGACCTGCCGATCCTGGCGCTTTCCACGCCTTGGGAGCAGGTGGTGCGGCAAGGCGGTGCGCAGCGACGGCACGCTCGACATCGACGTGCTGCAGTTCGTCAGCACCTCGCGCCATACGCAGACGTGCCCGAGGCGCTCGACTACGCGCGGCCCTCGTTTCCGCCGGACCGCCCGGTGCTGGAGGCCGCCAACGACCTGACGCAGCGCATGTATGCCGACTTCGTTTTCGACAGCCGGGCGACCGACATCTCGACGCCCGTGTCGCACGTGCTGCGCAACCGGCGCGGTGTGTGCCAGGACTTCGCGCATGTGGCGATCACCTGCCTGCGGGCGCTGGGGCTGCCGGCCCGCTACGTCAGCGGCTATCTGCTCACGCTGCCGCCGCCCGGCATGGAGAAGCTGCAGGGGGCGGACGCCTCGCATGCCTGGATGTCGGTGTGGACGCCGGAGGTGGGCTGGGTCGACTTCGACCCGACCAACGGCGTGATCCCCACCGACAGCCACATCACGGTGGCCTACGGCCGCGACTACGAAGACGTGAGCCCGGTCAGCGGCGTTCTGCTCGGCGGCCGCGACCAGCGCATGACCGTGGCCGTGGACGTCACGCCCGTGGGGTAGGTGCCCCTCTCCCCTTCGGGGGAGAGGACGTGAGGCCATGACTTATGGCTGCGTGGCACATTCCAACCACATGCAGAACTTCGATGGCGCAGCCATAAGTCATTTGGCCGAACTGGTGAGGGGCTACTTTCTGCGCGGCCATAAAAGGCCCCCTCATCCGCCCTTCGGGCACCTTCTCCCCAAGGGGAGAAGGGCCTCGCGCAGCGCCTTATGACACCGTACTCCGGCAGCGGATAGTCCGCGAACTGGGCGCGCAGGTCCTTCTTGGAGATCTTGCCGGTCGCAGTGAGCGGCAACGCGTCGACGAACACCACGTCGTCGGGCATCTGCCACTTGGCGATGCGGCGGGCGAGCGTCTCCAGGATTTCCGCCTTGCTCGGGTCGGCGCCGGGCGCCTTGACCACCACCAGCAGCGGCCGCTCACCCCATTTGGAGTGCCGCACGCCGACCACCGCGCAGTTGGCGATGCCCTTGCAGGCGAGCGCCGCGTTCTCCACGTCGATCGAGCTGATCCACTCGCCGCCCGATTTGACGAGGTCCTTGGTGCGGTCGACGATCGCCAGCCAGCCGCCGGGATCGATCCTGGCGACGTCGCCGGTGGCAAACCAGCCCTCGCGGTCGATCTGCTTGGCGGACGCCTCCTCGTTCTTGTAGTAGCCGGAGACGATGGTCGGGCCGCGCACCAGCAGCTCGCCGGGCGTACCGCTCTCGGGCGCAGCGCGCGCGCCCTTCTCGTCGACGATCTTGAGGTCCACCCCGAACAGGCGGCGGCCCTGGCTGGCCGCCAGTGCCGCACGCTCCAGCGGCGACATCTTGCGCTCCTCGGGGCGCAGGATGGTCAGCGTGCCGATCGGGCTCATCTCGGTCATGCCCCAGCCGTGGATGATCTCGATGCCGTAGTCGCGCGACAGCTCGTCGATCATGGCCTGCGGCATGGCCGAGCCGCCGCCCAGGATCTGCGTCAGGGTCTTCGGCTTGCGACCGCGCTTCTTGAACTCGTCGATCAGGCCGAGCCAGACGGTGGGCACGCCCCAGCCCGCCTCGACGCGTTCGCCCTCCATCAGGTCGAACAGGCTCGGACCATCCAGCCTGGCGCCCGGCAGGATGAGCGCGCAGCCGGTCAGCGGCGTGATGTAAGGCAGGCCCCAGGCGTTGGCGTGGAACAGCGGCACAACGGGGAGAATCCTCCGGTTGTGCGCGAAGGAATGCGGCTGCGACGCCAGGGTCGAGAACGTGTGCAGCAGCACCGACCGGTTGGAGTACAGCGCGCCCTTCGGCTCGCCCGTGGTGCCGGAGGTGTAGCAGAGCGCGCAGGCCGTGTTCTCGTCGAACTCGGGCCATTCGAACGCCGACGGCTTCTCGGCGAGCAGGCTTTCGTAGCAGCGCAGATCGGGCAGCGAGGATGCCGCCGGCATGTGCTCGCGATCCGTCATCAGCACGTAGGTGCGCGTGGATTGCAGCGCGGGCGCGAGCTTCTCGACCAGCGGCAGGAAGGTCGCGTCGAAGAACAGCGCGGTGTCCTCGGCGTGGTTGGCGATGTAGGTGATCTGCTCGGGGAACAGGCGCGGGTTGATGGTGTGGCAGACGGCGCCGATGCCGGAGATGGCGTAGTACAGCTCGAAGTGGCGATAGCCGTTCCAGGCCAGCGTCGCCACGCGGTCGCCAGGCTTGATGCCGAGCCCGATCAGCGCGTTGGCAAGCCGGCCGATGCGCCCGCGCGCCTCGGCGTAGCCATAGCGGTGCAGGCCGCCCTCGACGGTCTGCGACACCACCTCGACATCGGGAAAGATGTCGGCCGCATAATCGATGATGCTGGAGACCAGCAGCGGCCGGTCCATCATCATGCCGCGCAGCATGGGCGCCCTCCCTGGATTGCTTTGTTGTTGCGGAAGAGTAACCTCTGGCCGCGCTCCGCGCCAAGCCGGGGTGTGCACCATAATGATCATGACAAGGAGGAGGGCACGGTGGCCGTAGTCGAGACCGAGAGGCAAGGCGACGTTGCCGTCATTCGCATGCACAATCCGCCGGTCAACGCCCTGGGCCACGCCCTGCGCACCGGGCTGGAGACGGCATTCGCCGAGGCCAATGCCGATCCTGCCGTCAAGGCCATCGTGCTGACCGGCACGGGCCGCTTCTTCTCGGCGGGCGCCGACATCACGGAATTCGCCTCCGGCATGCAGGAGCCGTTCCTGCCGCAGGTGATCGACAAGATCGAGGCCTCCGCCAAGCCGGTGGTGGCAGCCGTCAACGGCACGGCGCTGGGCGGCGGACTGGAGCTGGCGCTCGGCTGCCACTATCGCGTGGCCGGCGCGGAGGTGCGCCAGCTCGGCCTGCCCGAAATCAAGCTCGGCATCATTCCGGGAGCCGGCGGCACGCAGCGTCTGCCGCGCGTGATCGGCGTCGCGAAGGCGCTCGAGCTGATTCTGAGCGGGGCTTTCATCGATGCCAAGTCCGGCGCCGCCGCGGGCCTGATCGACAAGGTAGCCGACGACGATGTGGTCGCCGAGGCGGTGGCCTTCGCCACGCCAGCAGATCGGCAAAGCGCCGCGTCGCGTCGGTGCAGCTGACCATCGACAAGGCTGACGTGCCGGCCGGTCTGTTCGAGAAGGCGCGCGCCTCCGTCGCCCGCCACCCGAGCGGCCCGCTGGCGCCCAAATGCGCCATCGACGCCGTGGAGCTGGCGACGACGCTGCCGGTCTCCGAGGGCATCGCCCGCGAGCGCCAGATCTTCCGCGAGGCAGCAGCCAGCCCCTACGCGCGGGCGCTGCAGTACGCGTTCTTCGCCGAGCGCCAGGCCGCCAACCTGCCGGGCATCGGCCCCGACGTGAAGACGCGGCCGGTGGAGACGGTCGGCATCATCGGCGCCGGCACGATGGGGACCGGCATCACGCTGGCCTTCCTCAATGCCGGCATCTCCGTGACCCTGGTCGAGACCACCCAGGACGCGCTCGATGCCGGCGTCACCCGCATCAAGGACACGCTGTCGGCCAACGCCAGGCGCGGGCGCATCACCGAGGCGCAGGCCGCCGACCGCCTGGCCAAGCTCACCCCGGCGCTGGAGCTGGACGAGCCTCGCCAAGGCCGACCTCATCATCGAGGCGGTGTTCGAGAACATGGCGCTGAAGAAGGAGATCTTCGCCAAGCTCGACGGCATCGCCAAGTCGGGCGCCATCATCGCCACCAACACCTCGACGCTGGACGTGGACCAGATCGCCGCCGTCACCAAGCGGCCGCAGGACGTGCTGGGCCTGCATTTCTTCTCGCCGGCCAACATCATGCGCCTGCTGGAGATCGTGCGCGCCGAGAAGACCGGCAACGACGTGATGGCGACCGCCATGGGTCTGGCCAAGCGCATCGGCAAGGTCGGCGTGCAGGCCGGCGTGTGCGACGGCTTCGTCGGCAACCGCATGCTGGCGGCCTACGCCGAGGAGGCGCAGGCCATGCTGCTGGAGGGCGCCACGCCGACCGAGGTGGACAGTGCGCTGGAGGCCTGGGGCATGGCCATGGGGCCGCTGGCCGTGCACGACCTCGCCGGGCTCGACGTCAGCTACCGCATCCGCAAGGAGCGCAAGCTGACGGGCGAGCGTGCGCAACTCGCCCGCGTTCCCGACAAGATCGTCGAGATGGGCCGGCACGGGCCAGAAGACCGGCGCCGGCTTCTACAAGTACGACGCCAACCGCAAGCGCCAGCCCGATCCCGAGATCGAGGCGCTGATCCGCGCCGAGGCCGAGGCGCAGCACATCAAGCAGCGGCCTGTGCCGGCCGAGGAGATCGTCGAGCGCAGTTTGCTGCGGCTCGCCAACGAGGGCGCCAAGATCCTGGCCGAAGGCATCGCGCTCAGGGCCAGCGACATCGATACGATGTACCTCAACGGATATGGTTTTCCGGCCTGGCGCGGCGGGCCGATGTGGCAGGCCGATCATATCGGGCTCGGCAAGGTCGCCGAGCGCATCAAGGCCTACCAGGCCCAGTACGGCGACCGCTGGAAGATCGCGCCGCTGATCGAAAAGCTGGCGGCCGATGGCGGCAGCTTCGCCGCGCTGGATAAGAAGAAGAGGTGAACGGCGCGCGTGGGGCCTAATCTGTTTAACCCCATTTCTGTATAACCCGTCCTGAGTTCGTCGAAGGACGATTGGATCCACCAAGCCATGCTTCGACAGGCTCAGCATGGGGTCGGCGAGCCTGGTTGGCGGAAGGTCTGAAGGGGGAATGCCCGCATGCCCATGAAGCCGCCCGCCAGCGTGGGCATGAGCCTGGCCGAGGTCGACACGCCCGCCCTGCTGATCGATCTCGACGCGTTCGAGGGCAACCTCCAGCGCATGGCCGATTTCGCGCGCAAGGCCGGCGTCCGCCTGCGGCCGCATGCCAAGACGCACAAGTCGCCCCACGTCGCCAAGCGGCAGATCGCGCTGGGGGCGGTGGGGGTGTGCTGCCAGAAGGTGTCGGAGGCCGAGACGATGGTCGACGCCGGCATCGGCGATGTGCTGGTCACCAACGAGGTGGCGGGAGCGGCCAAGCTGGCGCGGCTGGCGGCGCTCGCCAAGCGCGCCACGGTCGGCGTGTGCGTCGACGACATCGCCAGCGTCGACGAGCTGGAGGCGGCGGCGGACGCAGCCGGCAGCATGCTCGACGTGCATGGTGGAGATCGACGTCGGCGGCGCGGCGCTGCGGCGTGGCGCCGGGGCCGGCGGCGGCGCGCATCGCCGAGCGCATCGCCGGCGCGCGGCATCTGTGCTTCACCGGCCTGCACGCCTACTACGGCTCGGCCCAGCACGTGCGGGCGGCCTCCGAGCGGCGCGAGCGCATCGTCTATGCGGTGGCGTGCGTGCAGGAGACCAAGCAGGCCCTGCGCGCCGCGGGGCTCGAAGCGCGCATCATCACCGGCGCCGGCACCGGCACCTTCGAGCACGAGGCGGCCAGCCACGTCTACAACGAGCTGCAGCCCGGCTCCTACGTCTTCATGGATGCCGACTATGCCCGCAACCTGCGCGAGGACGGCGGTCCGGTCGACACCTTCCAGCACGCGCTGTTCGTGCAGGCCACGGTGATGAGCGCACCGGTACCCGAGCGGCGCGTCATCGATGCCGGGCTGAAGACCTTTGCCGTCGATAGCGGCATGCCGACGCCCTGGAAGCTCGACGGTGCCGTCTATCAGCGGCCGTCGGACGAGCACGGCAACCTGGATGTCTCGGCCTGCGAGAGGCCGCCGGCGCGTGGCTCAACCGTGCTGCTGGTGCCCGGCCACTGCGATCCGACCGTCAACCTGCACGACTGGTACGTCGGCATCCGCGGCATGGCGGGCAACGACCCGCGCGTGGAATGCGTCTGGCCGGTGGCGGCGCGGGGGGCGTTGTTCTAAATTTGTTCCACGCATTGCGAAAGCGTGATCTGCACCCGATATCACTAGGCAAGGAATTCGGGAGGAACCCCATGACCCCAGACGAACGCCAGCTGATCGACGGCCTGTTCGATCGCATGCGCGGCTACGACCTGCCGCAGAAGGATCGCGAGGCGGAGGCGCTGATCAACCAGGCGGTGCGCGCCACCCCGGATGCGCCCTACATGCTCGTGCAATCCGTGCTGGTGCAGGAGCAGGCCTTGGAGGCCGCCAACGCGCGCCTGCAGGAGCTGGAGGCGCGCGTGCGTGAGCTGGAGAGGGCGCGCAGCCCCAGCAGGGCGGCGGCAGCTTCCTCGGCGGACTGTTCGGCGGGGCACGCCCCGACCCCGAGCGGCGTTCGAGCAGCGTGCCGGCGATCGGGTCGCGCGCCGGCGGCCTGCCATCCATGCTGCCGGGTCGGCCGCAACCTGCGCCAGGAGACGGCGCAACCGGCCACCGGCGGCTTCATGCGCTCGGCCATGACCACGGCGGCCGGCGTGGCCGGCGGCATGCTGCTGGCGGAAGGCATCCGCGGCATGATGGGCGGCGGCAGCGCGCAGGCAAAACCTGCCGAGTCGCATGACAGTGGCGGCGACAAGAAGACCGAGCAGGCTCAGGTTGATGACGATCCCGGCCCCGAGCAGGCCGACTACGATTCCAGCCACAACGACACGGTCGACTGGGGCGGCGACCTCGACATCTGAGGCGCGAGTGGGCAGCCGCCCAGCCCGCGATTGCCCTTTACGTCATGGGCAATCGCGGACGCTGCGAAATCCACCACCCCGCGCAAAGCGGGTAGGTGGCCGACGCGGCCATCTGGCCACGGCCGACACGGCTATGTTGCCGCGACAGATTTTATTATACAAATCAATCGTCCAAGCGGGGGAGTGGACGGGGATATGGAGCGCAATCGCCTCATCATCGATTCTGTGTACACGTCCTGGGAAGCGGGCGACCTTGGCTCGATGCTGAATCGCTTTTCCGAGACCGTTGCATTCGCAGCGCATCCCTCGTCCGAGACGTCCTACGTCGGTCAGGGGCGGGGCAAGGCCCTGCTGCATCGCCGGCTGACACGGTTCCTGTCCGATATTCAGGTGGTCGACTACGAGACCTCGAGCGTCATGGTTCGGGCCGGCTGGATCGATTGCCGGGTCTGCTACCACTATCGTGATCGCAAGACGCAGATGGAGATCGACGGCACGCAGCGCCACCAGTGGCGGTTGGTCGGCGGCGAGGTCGTGCGCTTCGATATCATCCACGATGCACGGCGCTTCGGGGCGTTTCTCGATCTGGCGGCGCGCATCGCCGCGGTGCAGTGACGGTTTGGCGACGGCGCCTGCTGTGGGCGTGGGCGCTGCTGGCGCTGATCTGGATCGGCGTCGTCGCCTATGTATGCCTTTCGATCTGGCCGGCGATTCCGCTCGACATCAGCGCCAATGATCCCGCGACCCGTGCCGCGTTCGCGCGTGCCGTCCGCGCCCATGTCATTCGCTGCTCTGTTTTGGGACTCGTGCCGCCGCTATTACTGCTGGCGCTCGGCTGGCTGGCAGCGCGGCTGTGGCCGTCGCGGTCCTAGTGCAACCCCGGGCTCAAGCTCCAGCTGTGGTGCGTCAGCGGGCGCAACGCCCTTCTTTGCATTGCGCTTCCACCGCCCCATATTAGACAGCAAGTGTCATGTCATGGAGTGAGGCCATCATGCGAATTGCATCGGTCGTGATCGCCCTCGCGGTAGTGGGCGGCATCACGGGTGCGAGTGCCCAGCAGGTCAGGACACCCGGCTCGAAACCGCAGATCATCTACCGCAATCAGGACATCTACCGCGCTCCGCCGCGCTCGCCGGCCGCGCGCCCCGAGCGCTTGCCACCGCCGGAGATCGGCGCGCCCAAGCAGCAGCTGCCACCCCTGCCCGACATGAAGCCGCGCGTGGGCGACGACTAGGGTTGCGCCTCTTTCGGTTGATGCCCAGGTTGTCATGGCCGGGCTTGTCCGGCCATCCAGCCATCCGCTTGCTTCGGCGCTTGTTGAGGGCTGGATGCTCGGGACAAAGCCCGAGGATGCACCGGGCAGCATCTGTTGCGACAGACAATGCCCCACTCCGACGGACCTAGCGCCCGAGTGCGGCCAGCACGCGCGGCAGCAGGCGCTCGGCCAGGATGGCGTAGCCGTTGGGCGTGTAGTGAATGCCGTCCGACTGCATCTCGGTGTCGGGCAGCGAGCGGAACAAGGCGCTGTCGGTGACGATCAGCTTGATGCCGCGCTCGTCGAGCCGACTGCTTGATCCTGGCGATGTTGCCGGCTGTCTCGGCAGGGCTGATGGCGTAGCGCGCGTCGTTGCCGCCGGGCTGCAGGATCAGCAGGTGCGTACCATCGAGCAGGAAGGCGTCGAGGCGCGCCAGCATGCCGGCCGTGGTGTCGCCGCTCAGGCCGGCGTTGATCACCTCGGCCTTGATGCCCCTGGCCCTCAGAAGCTCCTGCAGCCGGGCCGGGTAGGCCTCCCAGGTCGAGACGCCGAAGCCCTCGGTGTTGCTGGCGCCGAGCGCCACGATGCGCACGGAGGCGGATTGGGCGTGCACCACCGTCGACAGGCCGAGCAGTAGAACTACGGCGCGCCAGACCGTGGTCGTCAGCATAAGCCCTCCTGAAAGCACCGCCCGGCAGTTGCCGGCACTTGCCCGGCACTTGATTGAAAAGCCATCGAACTCTTCACCCGGAGAGGCGTTTTATCACAAGCCAATGGGGGCGCCGCCCCCTGGTCCAACGCGCCATTTGCCGCTAATTCAGTGCGATACCCGAACACTGCCGAACGATGACAGGGAGAAATTGCCCATGACCCAATCTCTTGCCGACGTCGCCCGGGCCATGGTCGCTCCGGGCAAGGGCATCCTGGCCGCCGACGAAAGCTCCGGCACCATCAAGAAACGCTTCGACGCCATCAAGACGGAAAGCACCGCCGACAGCCGCCGCGACTATCGCGAGATGCTGTTCCGCTCCACCGAGGCGATGAAGAACCACATCTCCGGCGTCATCCTGTACGACGAGACCATCCGCCAGAACGCCAAGGACGGCACGCCGTTCGCCAAGATCATCGCCGCCAGCGGCGCGCTGCCCGGCATCAAGGTCGACGCCGGCACCAAGCCGCTGCCGTTCTGCCCCGGCGAGGTGATCACCGAAGGCCTCGACGGCCTGGCGGGCCGCATCAAGGAGTACGTCGGGCTCGGCGCCAAGTTCGCCAAGTGGCGGGCGGTGATCGACATCGGCCGGAACATGCCCTCCTACAATTGCATCAACGGCAACGCGCAGGCGCTGGCCCGCTACGCCGCGCTGTGTGTGGAAGGAGGACTGGTCCCGATCGTCGAGCCCGAAGTGCTGATGGACGGCGAACACGACATCGACACCTGCGAGGCCGTCACCGAGTGGGTGCTGAAGGAAACCTACTCGCAGCTCTACTACGCCAAGGTGCCGCTCGAGCAGACCATCCTGAAGCCCAACATGGTGATCGCCGGCAAGAAATGCGCGAAGCAGGCGAGCCGCCAGGAGGTGGCCGAGCGCACCATGAAGGTGCTGAAACGCACCGTGCCGCCGGCAGTGCCGGGCATTTGCTTCCTGTCGGGCGGCCAGTCGGACGAGGACGCCACCGCGCATCTGTCGCTGATGAACCAGCTCGGCGTGCTGCCGTGGGGCGCTGTCGTTCTCCTACGGCCGCGCGCTGCAGGCTGCCGCGCAGAAGGCCTGGAGCGGCAAGTCGGAAAACGTCGCCGCCGGCCAGCGCGCCTTCAGCCACCGCGCCAAGATGAACGGTGCGGCCGCGCTCGGCAAATGGGCCGAGGCGATGGAGAAGGCGGCCTGAGGTTCGCAATGTCGTCCCGGAATATCTGGGACGCACGTGGCTCGTTAACTGTGGCCCGGGCGCATATGTGACGTCCCTATTCCGCCCCATTGCCGCCAGATAGGCTGTCGGCAAGCGGGATCAGGGGACCGTGACGGACATGCCGAGCTGCCTGCTTTATGTCGTGGTGGAAGCAGGCCCGGGCGCAGCCGAGCGCCTGGGCGCGGCCCTGGCTGCCGTGCAGATCGCCTCCGTGCTGATCACGCCGGCAGGCGATGCGGTGCTCGACGCGGCGTCCGCCAAGCCGCTGGTGGAGCTGGTGCAGCGTGCCGGCGCGGCCGCCCTGGTCGCCGACGACGCCGGGCTTGCCAAGGCATTGCGCGCCGACGGCGTGCATCTCGGCATCTCCATGGACCCGGCCGGCACCTATGCCGAGGCGCGCCGCATCTTGGGACCGCGCGGCATCGTCGGCGTGGACGCCGGCATCTCCCGCGACGACGCCATGATGCTGGCCGAGGCCGGCGCCGAGTACATCGCCTTCGGCGCACCGCTCGACCTGAGCGACCTCGACAAGGCGCGCGCCCGGCGGGCCGACCTGATCGCCTGGTGGGCCGAGATCTTCGAGGTGCCGTGCGTGGTCTTCGACGTCGAGTCGGCCGAGGCCGCCGAGGCGCTGGCGCGGGCCGGTGCCGACTTCGTGAGCGTGCTGCTGCCCACCGCCGAGCCGCCGGCTGCCTCGCGCGATCTGGTCGCCCAGGTCGCTGCTGCCATCAGCCTTGCCGAGGTTGCGCCATGACCCTGCGTCCGTCGATGCTCGCTATCGCCATGCTGCTGGCGGCCGGCCCGGCGGCGGCCGAGACCAGCTCGTGGACCTCGACCGTCGAGGCTCCCGACGCCGCCCTGCCGAAGCAGGCGCCCGATGCAGCGCTGCCGAAGGCGCCCGGCGCCGCCGCCAAGATCCAGAAGGGCGAGCCGCCCAAGAAAGTCGCGCCCGCCGCAGCCCCCAAGCAACCTGCCGCAGCGCCCAAGCAGGCTGCCCCCGCCGAGCCGTCCAAGAAGGCCGCGCCTGGCGAGCCGTCCAAGAAGGCCGGCCCAGACGCAGCCCCCAAGCAGCCAGCCGCGGCGAGCGGCACCGGCACAGCCACCAAGGCGCCAGCGAGCAGCACCGGCACGGCCACCAAGACGCCCGCGAGCAGCGCCGGCACCAACGCCGCAACCAAGGCGCCGGCTGCGGCGGGCGACGATGCGGCCTACGAGGCGTTCGACCAGGGCAAGTACATCACCGCCCTCGAGCTGGCCCGCAAGGCCGCCGGCAAAGGCGATCCGCAGGCGCATACGCTGATCGGCCGCATCTATGCCGATGGGCTCGGCACTTCGAAGAATTTGGCGGCGGCCGCCCAGTGGTACGCGCGCGGCGCCGAGCTGGGCGATACCGAGGCGATGTTTGCGGTCGCCGTCATGCTGGCCGAAGGGCAGGGCGTGCAGAAGGATCGCACCGAAGCCGCGCGCCTGTTCGAGATGGCGGCTGCGCGCAAGCACCCGCTCGCCAACTACAACCTGGCGCTGCTGTTCCTGACCGGCGAAGGCAAGCCCGAGAATCCCTATCGCGCCGCCATGCACATGCGCTTTGCCGCCGAATCCGGCGTGGTGGTGGCGCAGTACGACCTCGGCACGCTGTATGCCACCGGCACCGGCGTCGAGCCCAACGCCTTCGAGGCCGCGAAATGGACCGGCAAGGCCGCCACTGCGGGGCACCCCGAGGCGCAGGTCGACTACGCCGTCATGCTGTTCCGCGGCCAGGGCGTCGAGGTCGACCAGAAGCGCGGCGCCGAGATGTTCCGCGCCGCCGCGGAAAAGGGGCTCGCCTCCGCGCAGATCAGGCTGGCGCGCTGCCTGGCGCAGGGTGCGGGCGTGCAGGCCAACATGCTCGATGCCGCCAAGTGGCATCTGATCGCCAAGTCGGGCGGCCTCACCGACGAGGGCCTGGAGAAGATGCTGGCCAAGCTGTCCAAGGCCGACCGCACAAAGGCGGAGAAGGAAGCCGAGGATTGGCGCTCCCGCGCCCAAGTCGGCATTCAATAATAGTTCAGCCGCAGCGAGCGGTGATGCGCTCGTTCATCCAGCGGGCGGTGCGGGCGACGCCGCCGAAGCTGTAGAGGTGCACGCCCACCACGTTGGTGGCGCTGCCGCTGCGGCGATGGCGGGCCAGGGCGGTGAGCTGCTCGCTCGGGTCGGCATGCGTGACGAGCCGCACCGCCCCCATGCCTTGCGACTGCAGGGCGCGCAGGGAGGCACCGACGCCGCAGCGCTGCGCATAGCGCAGCAGGGCGACCGGGTTCGCGGGTCCGGCCAGGCCGACATAGACCGGCACATCGGGGACGCGCCGGGCCAAGTCGGCGCAATACTCGGCGATGCGATTCGGCGCGAACGAGAACTGCGTGACGACGTAGGCGGCGAGCCCCTGCTCGCGGGCCAGCGCCAGCTTCTCGTCCAGCGCGGCGCGCAGCGTTGCGGTGGCGATGCGCGGATGGCCCTCGGGATAGCCAGCGAGCCCGACCTGCTGGATGCCGCAGTCGGCGAGCAGCGGGTCGCGCAGCAGCGCCGCCGCATCGGCGTAGGGACCCGCCGCCTCCGCCACATCGCCGCCGATCACCAGCACCTTGCCGACGCCGGCCATCTTCACGGCGCCCTGCAGGAAGGATTGCACCTGCTCGCGCGAGGCGACCCGGCGGGCAGCGATATGCGGCACCGGCTCCAGCCCCGCCTGGCGCAGGGCAACCAGCGCCGGCAGCGAGTGCTCGAGGTCGCGGCTCGGCAGGTGATTGACGTAGACCGGCGTGCCGGTGGGCAGCAGCTCGGCGACGCGGCGCGCATCGTCGGGAGAGTCGGCGCCCATCTCCAGCGAGCCGCAGGCGACCAACTCGGCAGCCGTTGCGGCGATGCTCTCGGCCGTCGCCGAGGCGCCCGATGCGGCAGCTCGATCAGCCACTGTTCCAGACGGTGGTGCGGGCATGGTCGTCTCCATCAGCCGCGCTTGCGCGAGATCACGTAGGATTCATCGAGGAACCACAGGCTGCCGTGCTCCTGCAGCACTTCGCGGGTGGCATCGAGATAGCGGCGCGCCCCCAGCACCTCGGCCAGGCGCTCGTCGTCGATCTGGGCGACGTACACGGCCGCGTTCCAGGCCGCGAACAGCGTCGAGGTGCCGATGCTCTCGGCGATCTCGGAGGGCAGCGTGTGCATGTCGTAGCGGAACACGGCGCGGCTGTCGGCGTAGGCGTTGAAATTGAAGCGGCGGGCATCGCGGCCAAGCTCGGCACGCGCCGCGCGCAGCAGGTCATGCCGGCTGGTCTGGAACGGGTTCTCGTCCTTCCAGATCTTGCGGATGATCTCCAGGCCCGGATCGCGTCCGCACGAATGGATGCCGAGCAGGCGGCCGCCCGGACGCAGCGCTCGCGCCAGCGGCGCCACCACCTTGGCCGCCTTGAACTCGGCCGGCACCCGCGCCCGATAGGGCTGCGAGGCGATGACGAGGTCGTAGTCGGCGCGCGCGCGACCCTGGTGCGGGATGACGTCGTCGAGCAGGAAGCGGAAGTCGTCGCGATAGATCACCAGCGCCGCCGGCCGCTCGTAGACCGGATTGCCGGTCTTGGCCGAATGCCGCGCCTGCCAGATGCGGGCCAGCAGCGGCTCGAGCGCGGTGATCTGCTCGCCGAACTCGGCGGCCGTGGTGCCGCTCAGCGCCACCTCCTCCCACGCCAGCGAGGTGGCGGCCGACACGGCCTTGGGCGCCAGCCACGGCGCCTCCGTGTAGTACATGTTGGTGACCACCAGCACGGTGGCCGGATGCTCGTGGAAGCGGTCGGCCATCTTGTCGAGCGAGAGGCGCGTGTCCTCCAGGCTGATCTCCTTGCCCACCACGTAGAACGGCAGCGTGGGAAAGCGGCGGTGCATCTCGCGCATGACCCGGGTCAGCACCGTGCCGTCGCCCATGCCGGCGTCGAACAAGCGCAAGGCCGGCGGCTCCGGATGCAGGTGGGCCAGCTCCATGCCGATGCGCCGCGCGATCACCTCCTTCTCGCTGCAGGTGTTGACGAACAGCAGGTACTTCTGCCGGTTGTCGAAGAATCGGAAATTGCGCGTGCGGTCCTGCCGGACGGGCGGCTCGGTGAGGCCTTGTGATGGCGCGATCTGCGCCGGCGCGACCCGCAGCAGCGGTTTCAGCTCGCGCGGCGTGGCCGGGGCCTCGATGCCGCGGCTGGACAGGTAGGCGCTGACGCGCTCCAGCGTCTCGGGCGTGATGCGTGCGCCGTCGCGCAGCCGGGCCACGAACTTGCCGTCGTTGACGGCGTGGCGGCCGAAGGTCGACTTGGCCATGCCGGCCTGGCGGCAGAACTCGGAGATGCTGTCCAGCAGGCCGATGCCAGCCTCTGCCATGAGCTATGCGTCCTTGGCGCTTCGCGGCGGGTTTGACCCCGCGATTTTCGCCAAGGCTAGGAGCCAAACGAGTGGGAAGACAACCACAAAGCAATATACGGTCAAAGTGGGACGAATCCCATTGCTAGGGTGTCGAGCGACCGGGTCTGATCCATCGCCACCGTGCCGCCAGGTGTCAGACCCAGAGGGTCTGACACCGTCGCTTCAGCGAGCCAGCGAGCTCGGCGCGCGACCGCGCGCCCGGCGCACAGTTCTGCGCCGGCCATCCACATGCGCACGCGCAGTTTGTTCCTGACGCTCGCGTGCCGCGGGTGTCAGCTAACAAAAAGAGGGAGCGGGGCTCGGCAGCCACCGGACCGAAACTAGGAAAGACGCGGCCACCTGAGCCTCGCCGTCGCGCTGGATACCGGCTGATTGGTCCAAGTCCCATCGGGCCGGGTGCACGGGTTCGAACCGTGTCACCGTCGCGCGACCCTCAGCTCGTGCTGCTCTCAAGGTTGCCCTCGCGAGCGGGCACCCCTCGTTGAGCCGAGGTGACAGCATCGTCGCATGGGCTCAGGACGCGGGGATAAGTCCGGCTGCGCGCGCATGTTGACGACGCGCTCGCGAAGGTGTCTGCACCCCGGGTCAGTCCCTGGCCTCGAGCGTCGAGCCCAGAGCCGGGACCATCGGCCAACGCGCAACTTTAGTTCTGCACGCACGCCGACTTGGTGCAGCAGCCGTTCTTGTCGGTCTGCGAGCACACGCGCTTGAAGTTCTTCTTGCAGGCGGCGGCGACCTTGTTCGGGCAGCCCTTCTTGACCTGCGCCTCGGCCGACGTGCCGGTCAGGACGCTCGCGATCGCCAGCGGCGTCGCGACGGCCACCGCCAGCGCAATCGCCGCGCGACGCACCTTGTGACCGAATGTAAACTGAGTTTCGATGCCGATGCTTGCCATGCGTGTTCTCCCTATCGATGTTGGTATTGGTCGGGAGCCGGCCAAAACAGAACGCCCGCCGGCCCGACGTGCAGATGATAGCACGTCATCTGAATATCGAACCAACGCGCGGTTCATGAGGCGTTCACGCGGGACTGGTGCGCCGATGGCTGTCGAAGTTGTGCAATTCCTCAACGGAACAGGTATCGACCATCGCGGCCGGTCGCTGGACGACATCCTGGCGTGGCCCGACGACCAGCTCGAGATACATCACGACTACATCCAGTGGCTCTTCCCCTTGAGCCAGCCGAGCACCGCCGTGCTGGGGTCGCCGGTCTTGAGCGCCGCCGACATCGAGGCGATTCGCGGGGACCCAGCGGCGCAGCAGAACCTGCTGCGCGCACTCGACCGCATGCGCCTGTTCTACTCCGGCACCACGCATTGGCTGACGCCGGGCAACCACAACCACCTGCGCATCACCCGCATCATCTCCAGCCTGCACAAGCTCGCCCAGCCCGCCGCCGCCCGCGACTTCTACGAGTTCGTCAAAGCCAGTATCGACGCCGAGCCCGGCTCGGCCACGCCACTCACCCTGTCATTCTGGGAAAAAGCCGTGCAAGGCCGCCACTAAAGCGACCACGGGTGCGGAAGCAATAGCCCGCGTCCTTGACACCCCCTGCGAACCGGCCCATCAGAACAAACCATGACCGATGACCGCCTCGTCACGGGCGCCAAGCGCGACGCCGATGTCGTGGAGCAGTCGCTGCGCCCGCAGCGGCTGGCCGAGTTCATCGGCCAGGAGCAGGCGCGCGCCAACCTCAAGGTGTTCATCGAGGCCGCCAAGTCGCGCGGCGACGCGCTCGATCACGTGCTGTTCGCCGGCCCGCCCGGCCTCGGCAAGACCACGCTCGCCCAGATCATGGCGCGCGAGCTGGGCGTCGGCTTCCGCGCCACCTCCGGTCCCGTGATCGGCAAGGCCGGCGATCTCGCCGCGCTGCTCACCAACCTGGAAGACCGCGACGTCCTGTTCATCGACGAGATCCACCGCCTGAATCCGGCCGTGGAGGAAATCCTCTATCCGGCCATGGAGGACTACCAGCTCGACCTCATCATCGGCGAGGGACCGGCCGCCCGCTCGGTCAAGATCGATCTCGCCAAGTTCACGCTGGTCGGCGCCACCACCCGCACCGGCCTGCTCACCACGCCGCTGCGCGACCGCTTCGGCATTCCCGTGCGCCTGAATTTCTATACGCACGCCGAGCTGACCACCATCGTCGCGCGCGGCGCCGGCGTGCTGAAGGTCGCGATGAGTCCCGACGGCGCCGCCGAGATCGCGCGCCGCTCGCGCGGCACCCCGCGCATCGCCGGCCGCCTGCTGCGCCGCGTGCGCGACTTCGCCTTTGTGCAGGGCGCCAAGCTCATCACCGCCGAGATGGCCGACGGGGCGCTCAGCCAGCTCGAGGTCGACAGCGAGGGCCTCGACGCCCTCGACCACCGCTATCTCAACTGCATCGCCCGCAACTACGACGGCGGCCCGGTCGGCATCGAGACCCTGTCGGCCGCCCTCAGCGAGCCGCGCGACGCGCTGGAGGAGATCGTCGAGCCCTATCTGCTGCAGCAGGGCTTCATCGGCCGCACGCCGCGCGGGCGCGTGTTAACTCTTCGCGCCTACAAGCATTTGGGGCTGACAGGCCCGGCGGCGCGCACCTCCACGCCGCAGTTCGGTCTATTCGACGAAAGCTCGACTGATGAAGATGAGGGCAAGGCGGGCACAGGTTAGCCACGCTGTGGCGAATTGGCTGGGGGCGGTTGAAAATCGCACCCCCTGCCCCAACTTTTCCACGCTTGCCGGCCAGACAGGCGTGCGCCGGGCGCGCATAGGGCTAGGAATGACCACAAAATCGCTGCGAGTCTCGTCTCCGACGGATGCAGGGTCCGTCGGAAGCGAAGCCGCTGCACGGCAAGTTGGGGGTACGGCTACCTTGAGACGACGCATTTCCCGCCGCAGGTTTCTCAAGACCGTCGGCGCAACCGGCGCTGCTTTGTTCGGCCTCACCGGCTATGGCTTTGCCGTCGAGCCGATGTGGCGCCTGGCCGTGACGCGCTATCGCATCTCGCCCGCCAACTGGCCGCGCGGCCTCAACCTCAAGATCGGCGTGATCGCCGACGTGCATGCCGGCGGGCCGATCATGCCGGCCGAGCGCATCGCCGCCATCGCCCAGCACACCAACGAGCTCAAACCGGACATCATCGTCCTGCTCGGCGACTTCACCGCCAGCCACAAGTTCAAGACCCGCACCGTCACGCCCGAGGCGTGGTCGCAAGCACTGGGCGAGCTGAAGGCGCCGCTCGGCGTGCATGCCGTGCTCGGCAATCACGACTGGTGGGACGACCTGCACGCGCAGCGCACCGGCAAGGGCCCCGTGCTCGGCCGGCGCATGCTGGAGCGGGTCGGCATCCCCGTCTACGAGAACGACGTCACCCGCATCAGCAAGGACGGCCACGCCTTCTGGCTCGCCGGCCTCGGCGACCAGATCGCCCTCATCACCAGCCGGCGCAAGAAGACGCTTCCGCAAGTTCGTAGGCGTCGACGATCTGCCGGGCACGCTCGCCAAGATCACCGACGACGCACCCGTCATCCTGCTGGCGCACGAGCCCGACATCTTCTCCGAGGTGCCGAGCCGCGTCGCGCTCACGCTGTCCGGCCACACCCATGGCGGCCAGGTGCGCGTGTTCGGCTACTCGCCGATGGTGCCCTCGCGCTACGGCAACCGCTACGCCTACGGCCACGTCGTGGAGGACGACCGCCACCTCATCATCTCCGGCGGGCTCGGCTGCTCGATCCTGCCCGTGCGCATCGGCATGCCGCCCGAAATCGTGATGGTGGATGTCACAGCCTGACGCATCGCCCGACTCTGCCGGCGCCTGGCCCGATCTCGCCGGCCGCATCGTCAGCCGACGCCGACGGCCGCCGCCACGTGCTCCCGATCCGCGTCTACTTCGAGGACACCGACTTCTCCGGCCTCGTCTACCACGGCTCCTACGTGCGCTGGTGCGAGCGGGGCCGCTCCGACTTCCTGCGCCTGATCGGCAACGACCACCGCGCCCTGATCGACGGCAGCGCCGGCCGCGAGCCCTCAGCCTTCGTGGTGCGCCGCATGCAGCTCGAGTTTCTCAAGCCCGCCCGCATCGACGAGATCCTGCAGGTCGCCACCCGCGTCAAGGAGACCACCGCCGCCACCCTGGTGCTCGACCAGCGCGTCTGGCGCGACGGCGCACTCCTCTTCACCGCCGAGGTGATGGTGGTGCTCGTCTCCCAGTCCGGCAAGCCCCTGCGCCTCTCCACCGCGCTGCGCGACGCCTTGCAGGACAGGCCGCCGGCGTAATTCACCCTCCCCACTCTTGTGGGGAGAGGGTTAGTTACTTAGAACTTGAAGTTGACGCCCCCGCGCACGACGTCGATGTCGCTGATCTTGACGTCACGGTTGTTGGACAGGGGACCGAGGTCTTCCTTCTCGGTGCCAAAGTCCATGCGCAGGTATTCGGCGAACAGGCTGACGTTGCCACCCAGCTTCATCTCGAAGCCGCCGCCGTAGGCCCAGCCCCAGCGGGAGAGGTCACCGGTTTCGGTGTATTGGCCTTTGAGCGAGCACAGTGTCCGCCACCGGCTCCCGCAGGGCAATTCTCGGTGGTGGTCCCGACCATCCAGGCCGCACCGCCGGTCACGTATGGCATGAAGTGGCCGATGGGCACGCCGAGACGGCCGCGCAGCGTGCCGAACCAATCGATCTGGCTGTGGACGGTGATGGCGTTGCCGTCCTTGTAGGTGGGGCCCTGCAGGTCACCCACCGAGGCGTCAGCGACGACGCCGAGCACGATAGAGCCCAGCTGCCGATCATAGCCGATCTGCATGCCGCCGGAGAAGCCGTCGAAGGTCTGGGTCGGCGAACTGAGATCGTCGGGGCGACCCAGGGTCCAGTCAGACCAGCCACCGTGGGCGCCTACATAGAAGCCTGTCCAGTTAAACGGACGATCGGCTTGCGCCGCATTCGCCCCGAACACAACAAAGAGCAAGAGAAATCAAATACTTACGCATGACTTAACCCCCACAACACACGTTACCATCAACAAATTGTTAACAGCTTGTTCACAGGGGTTGTACTCAGAACATACATACAGCCCGGAGTTTGAGCAGCGGATGTGTCCGCGCGGACACGGTGTGGGCGTCGCATTGCAACGGCGGAATGGAGTATGGGGTGGCCTCAGACGACAACTCTGGAGAGCCCATGCCCACCCCCGAGCAACTGCAGCAGCTGATCGCGCCTCTCTTCCCCGGCCTGCTGGGCGTCGAGATCACGAGGCGACGCCCGACAGGATCGTCGCCACTCTGCTGGTGCGCCCCGATCTGTGCACCTCGGGCGGCGTGTGCCACGGCGGCGCCTACATGGCGTTTGCCGACACCGTCGGCGCGCTCGGCACGGTCATGAACTTGGCCGAGGACACCCGCACCACCACCATCGAATCGAAGACCAACTTCCTCGGCCCCGCGCCCGTCGGCACGCGCATCACCGCCGAGGCGACGCCCCTGCATCGCGGCAAGACCACCCAGGTCTGGCAGACCACCATTCGCAACGAAGCCGGCCGGCTGTGCGCCGTCGTCACCCAGACGCAGATGGTGCTGCCGGTTTTCCTTGGACCGCAATTGGCAGCCACCTACCCAGTGCTGAGTCGTCGAAGCACGGCATGCCGGACTAATCACTCTCGACAAGATCAGGGCTGGTGCCCTATCGCCCGCCTGGCGTGACGACCGAGAAATTCGTTCTGGCCGGCGGAATGCGCAGGCTCGACACGATGGTCGACCGGCCGGCATCGACGGTCACCACGCGCCGGCACGCGCGGCAGGTCCGGCACGAACTGCAGCTGCAGGCTGATCTCGCGATTGAGCGCCTCAGCCTCGGCCTCGCTCAGCGTGGGACCGGTCGCCAGCACCTTGTAGTCGCCGCACAGATTGGCAACGATCCAGCCGCCCCGGGTGGTCGCGAAGTTGGCCCCGCAATCGCTCGCGCCCGACGCACCGGCCATCGACCGGCAGAACCGCATGGCCTCGGCCATGGCCCGCCACTGCGAGCCGTGGCACGCCACGCCCCACGAACCATCCTGTGCCATTGTCAGCACCGTCCAGTCGTCGTCCGCCGCCATGCCCGCCGGGATGCCCGTCAGGAGTAAGCAGAGCACAATTGCGAGGCGCCTGGCTAAGCCACGCATATGGGCCTCTCCTCTATCGACCAACTGAACGCCGGCCGCAGTTACTCGTCTGCGTGCTTGCGCCATCAACGGCTCCGGCACGGCCACTTCCGCGCATTTGGCTCGGCTGCACCAGCGAAAGTAGGGGACGGCAGGCATCACGGATATTCTGCATGGAACAGCGGTCACCACAGTTGCACGGCGGCTTCTGATGCGGAGTTAATCGTGGAGGCGTATTGCGCTGACAGCCTTGGTATTTCCCAACCGGATTTGCCAAATTGGCAATCGTGGAACGACCGCAAGCTGAGCCGATTGGCCGCCACATGGAGCCCCAATCCCGCCGCATTACGCGGCAGTATGGCCCTGGTCCCACGCACCGGAAACGGGTACGCAAAGGATGTCGAGTTCGGGCACGGTTGCCGTGGCGGCGGCCGGCCTTTTGTGCTGCCTGAAATCGAGTAGAGGCCGCCGGTTCGCTCCGGCCCGCGCAATGCAGACACCCAACCCATAAATCTTGCTCCCGTTGCCGACAGCTTCTCCTTCCTGCAGCTGTTTCTGCAGGCCCACATCGTCGTCAAGATGGTCATGATCGGGCCTGCTGCTGGCCTCGGTGTGGTCGTGGGCCATCATCATCGAGAAGATATTCGCCTTCCGCCGCGCCCGCCGCGAGGCCGACAGCTTCGAATCGCAGTTCTGGTCCGGCCAGTCGCTGGAGGAGCTGTACACGGCGCTGGCCAGCGGCCGCACCTTCTCCATGGCCTCCCTGTTCGTCGCCGCCATGCGCGAGTGGAAGCGCTCGGTGGAGGGCAACATCCGCGCGCTCGGCGGCATTCAGATGCGCGTCGAGAAGGTGATGGACGTCACCATCAGCCGCGAGATGGAGCAGCTCGACCGGCGCCTGCTGTTCCTCGCCACCGTCGGCTCCACCGCGCCGTTCGTCGGCCTGTTCGGCACGGTGTGGGGCATCATGTCGAGCTTCCAGGCGATCGCCGCATCCAAGAACACCAATCTGGCGATCGTCGCGCCCGGCATTGCCGAGGCCCTGTTCGCCACCGCGCTCGGCCTGCTCGCGGCCATCCCGGCGGTGATCTTCTACAACAAGTTCGCGGCCAATTCCTCGCGGCTCTCGCCAGCGGCTGGAAGCCTTCGCCGACGAATTCTCGGCAATCGTGTCGCGCCAGATCGACGTGCAGAACCTGAGGAGTCAGGAGCCGCGCCCATGGGCGCCAGCGTGCAAAGCTCGAGACCGTCCGGTGGCAAGCGTGGCCGTGCCCGCCGGCACAGCGTCATGCACGAGATCAACGTCACGCCGTTCGTCGACGTGATGCTGGTGCTGCTGATCGTGTTCATGGTGGCGGCGCCGCTGATGCTGTCGGGTCTGCCGGTCGATCTGCCCGCCTCCAAGGGCCAGTCGCTCAGCCAGGCCAAGGACCCGATCACCGTTACCGTCGACCGCAACGGCAAGATCTATCAGGGCACCCAGGAGGAGCCGCTCGAGATTCCGCAGTTGCTGGTCAGGCTCAAGGCGCAGGTGAAGAATGCCGAGGAAGATCCGATCCTGTTCCGCGGCGACCGCCAGGTGGACTACGGACGCGTGTCCGAGGTGCTGAGCGCGGTCCGCGAGGCCGGCTTCAAGAAGTTCACCTTCATCAGCGGCCCCGAGGACATCGCGACGCCTGGCAAACGCTAAGAGGCGGGCATTACGGCGGGTGCCGGCGCAGGCTGAGATTGGATTGCGGGCACCAGGCCCGACATGGCAGGTGAGGCGAACGAACTGGCGTGCACGTCGGCCTAGTCATCTCCGTCATGCTGCATGCTGCGCTTCTGGGATGGGCGATGTTCACCATTCAGACGCAGCGCGAGTTGCGCGTGAGCGAGCCGGAGGCGGTGGCCGTCGACTTCATGAGCCCCTCCGAGGTCACCAAGGTGCGCCAGGGCGTGCGCACGGCCAAGCAGATGGAGGCCGAGGCCAAGGAGACGCCCAAGGCCGCCGAGGTCCCGCGCAAGGAGGCGCCCAAGCCGACCCCGGTCGCCACGCCCAAGCCGCCGAGCCGCCCGCCCGAGCCGCCCAAGGAGGAGGTCAAGGAAGCGCCCAAGCCCGAGCCTCCCAAGCCCGAGCCGCCCAAGGAGGTGGCCAAGGTCGAGCCGCCCAAGCCGGCTGGAGCCGGCCACGGACCCGATCGCCGAGAAGCTGGCGGCCGAGCGTCCCGACCCCGCCATCGAGCAGGCCAAGAAGCTCGAGGATGAGCGCCGCGAGGCAGGCTCGCAAGGCCGAGGAGCAGCGCGTCGCCGACGAGCAGAAGCGTGCCGAGGATCAGAAGAAGCGCGAGGACGACGAGAAGCGTCGCAAGGAAGCCGAGCTCAAGAAGAAGAAAGAGGACGACGAGAAGAGGCGCAAGGCGGCCGAGCTGAAGAAAAAGAAGGACGACGAGGAGAAGAAGCGCAAGGAGGCCGAGGCCAAGAAGAAGCAGGAGTCCTTCGTCGATGACATGCAGGCCCTGCTCAACAAGGTCCCCGACAAAGGCGCGCCGCTCCCCAACACACCGCAGGAGGAGCCGAGCAAGAACAAGGGGCCCGTTCTGGGCGCCAAGGAAGGCCGCGACAAGCAGCTGTCCGCCAGCGAAAGCGCGAGACTGGTCGGCCTGCTCATCCGCAAGATACAGGAATGCTATCGTCCACCGGTTGGCGGTGCTGCAGGGCTGGAAGGCCTCAAGGTGCGCCTGAGCTTCGATCTCAACCGCGAGGGCAGCGTGCTCGGAACACCGCGAGCCACCGGCGTCGATGGCGCGCCGGTCTCACGCCTCGCCGCCGAGGCGGCCGAACGCGCCGTGTTCGGGTGCCAACCCTATGACATGCTCCCGCCTGATAAATATGAGGCCTGGAAGGGAATTGATCTGATCTTCAATCCGAAGGATCTCTTTGGCGGATGAACGATCTTGGACTGCGTGAACCTTCGGAGATGATGGCTTGCATGATAGCTGGGCTGGCTGACTGGAACAGGTCCGTTTCGATCGCGGGTTTGCTGCTCGTGCTGTTCGGCGCAGCGCTGGTGGTCCCTGCGGCGGCGCAGGGGCGCCTGCAGGGTGAGGTGACGGGCGGCAACCTGAAGCCCATCCCGATCGCCATCCCCGAGTTCCAGGGCGACGACCCGCGCTTCGCGCTCGAGGTGTCCAACATCGTTGCGGCCGACCTGGAGCGCTCCGGCCTGTTCCAGCCGCTCGACCGCGCCGGGTTCATCGATACCGTACCGTGCGCGACATGAACGCCCCGCCGCGCTTCCCCGACTGGCGCGCCATCAACGCCCAGGCCTTGGTGGTCGGTCGCGCCTACAGGGCCCCGACGGCCGCCTGGTCGCTGAAGCCCGGGTCTGGGACGTCTTCTCCACGCGCCAGCTGGGCAGCCAGCGCTTCACGGTCGCGGCCGACGACTGGCGCCGCCTCGGCCACCTGGTCGCCGACCTCGCCTACGAGAAGCTGACCGGCGAAAAGGGCTACTTCGACACCCAGGTGGTGTTCGTCGACGAGACCGGCCCCAAGGACAAGCGCAACAAGCGCCTCGCCATCATGGACCAGGACGGCGCCAATATCCGCCTGCTCAGCCAGGGCAAGGAGCTGGTGCTGACCCCGCGCTTCAGCCCGACTCAGCACGAAATCACCTTCATGCAGTACACCGGCGACCAGCCGCGCGTGTTCCTGCTCAACATCGAGACCGGCCAGCGCGAGCTGGTCGGCAACTTCCCCAACATGACCTTCGCCCCCCGATTCTCCCCGGACGGGCAGCGCATCGTCATGAGCGTCAGCGAGGGCGGCAACTCCGCAATCGTGGAAATGGACTTGCGTTCCAAGCAGATGCGCCGCCTCACACAGGGCAGTGCCATCGACACCGCCCCCTGCTTCAGCCCGGACGGGCGGCGCATCGTGTTCGAATCGGACCGCGACGGCAGCCAGCAGCTCTACGTGATGGGCACCGACGGCTCCCAGCAGCGCCGCATCAGCTTCGCGGAGGGCCGCTACTCGACGCCGGTCTGGTCGCCGCGCGGTGACCTGATCGCCTTCACCAAGCAGATGGGCGGCCAGTTCCTGATCGGCGTGATGCGCCCGGACGGCTCGGGCGAGCGCATCCTGACCGAGGGCTACCACAACGAGGGCCCCACCTGGTCGCCCAACGGCCGGGTGATCATGTTCTTCCGCGAGAGCCAGGGCGCCAGTGGCGGCCCCAAGCTCTTCTCCGTCGACCTGACCGGCCATAACGAGCGGCAGGTGCAGACGCCGGCCTTCGCCTCCGATCCGGCCTGGTCACCGTTGCGCAATTGAAACACAACTTTACGGCACATTAACTTAGTTGGTGTGTTCTAGCACCCGAGCGCGGCCCGGTTGCATCGGTGGGCCGGCTTCTCGTCTCTCGTGCTGCGTTTGGCAGGCCGGTGCGTGGAAAACCTCGTGGCATTTTCGCATCAATTGGGTCGGAAAACCCTCAGATAAGGACCTGAGTTCTTGATCTGATCGTTTATCACCGGTACCCGAGAAGGTGCGATTGCCGAACACATCAGGAGAGAAGACATGAACATCAAGAGCGTGATCGTTATCACGGCGGTCGTCGCCGCTGTTGCCCTGACTGCTTGCCGTCGTGAAGAGCGCGTGCCGATGAAGCTCGGCGCTGAGCTGCCGACTGCTCAGCAGGTGAAGTAACGCGGCTCCAGCCCATCGGGCTGAAGACCGTATAATTGGGGCTGCATCCTGGGCAGATCATCTGCCGGATGCGGCCCTAGTTTTTTTGCAACACCTCCGTTGCCCCTGCGCGCCATCCGGCTGCAATGCGGGGAAAACACCCCTCCCTCGTCTTGCCTTTGCCAGCCAATGGGCGCTTTTCAAGCGCCGAGTGGTCACATTTTTGAACGAACCGTCCTCTAAGAGGCTTGGAGACGCGGCGAAAATCCCGTTCGCGCACCGGATGCCTTTGTCGAGGCACCGAGGAAATAGGGGGAACATCAGGATGCAGCTGTCGAACTGGCTAGCGGGGCTATCGCGTATCGCCGCAGCGTTCGCCTTGATATTGGCAGTGAGCGCTTGCACCCAAACTCCCAAGCCCGAGAGCGAGCTTGGCGGCGGCGGCCGCAATGCGCCGGCTACGCCCGGCTCGGCGCGCGATTTCGCCGTCAACGTCGGCGACATCGTCTATTTCACGAGCGACAGCACCGACCTGTCCCCGAATCGCAGCAGGCGCTGGCCAATCAGGCGCGCTGGCTGCAGCAGTATTCGCAGTACACCATCACCATCGAAGGCCACGCCGACGAGCGCGGCACCCGCGAGTACAACATCCAGCTCGGCGCCAAGCGCGCCCAGGCGGTGCGCAACTACCTGGCCCAGAACGGCATCAATGGCCAGCGCATCCGCACGATCTCCTACGGCAAGGAGCGTCCGGTGGCGGTCTGCAACGACATCTCGTGCTGGTCCCAGAATCGCCGCGCCCAGACCGTCCTGAACAGCCGCGCCGACGCCCGCTCCTGACCCTCTTGGGGCTCTGACATCTCAGTTTGGCCCTATTGCCGGCGCACGTTCGAGCGTCCGTCCAAACTGGCAGGAGCGCTCGCGCTCCGGGGGCAGCTTTGCAGCCATCGCTATGTGTGACTTCCGTGCATCGCATAGATGTGGCGCCCGTGCACGGCGGATCGGTTGGGCATTGCTTCTTGCCGACGTTGCAAAGTCGTGATCGAACAGACGATCAAACAGAGCAGGCAGTCCGGGACGGCGCCGCGCCGTGCGCCGCCGATTGCACAGCAATCAGGCAGACCTAGCAACGCTGACTTCGAGAGTCGCAACCAACGATGACCCAATTCTCCGTCCACGCCTCGCTCGCCGCCGGCCTTCTGCTTGCGGTGTCGATGGCCCCGATCACCGCCAGCGCCCAGCAGCAGAACACCGGCCCGCGCCTGCCGGGCACCACCACCCCGACCGCCAAGGCGCCCCTGCCGGCCGCCAAGGAGGGGGGCGGAGGGTCCGAGGCAGGTTTGCGCCCGCGCGTGGAGGCGCTGGAGGAGCAGCTGGTCGACATGCAGGTGATGGTCGGCACGCTGGAATCGCTCGCCAAGGGCGTCAGCTCCGCCGGCTCGGCCAGCGCCCGCGCCAATCCGGGGGCAGCCGCCGCCTTCGATGCTGCCGACGCCGGCCGCCTCGACGGCCTGGAGACCCAAATTCGCGCGATGGCCGCCCAGCTCGAGCAGCTGCAGGAGCAGGTGCGTGCGCTCGGCGGCCGCAGCGGTGCGCTGACCACCTCGACGGCCGTCGCCGGCAACGACCCACAGCAGCCGGGTCGCCCCGGCCGCCCCACGGTCGAGAGCACGCCACTGCCGGACAAGTCCGGCTTCGGCTCGGTCACCGTCTCCCCCGATGCGGGCAAGAAGGATGCGGCCAAGAAGGACGATATCGGCCGCCTCATCAACGAGCCGTCCGGCGGCACCGGCGGACAGGTGGCGAGCGGCGGCCTGCAGCAGAGCAGCGGCGGCCAGGAGGGGGCCGAGGCCGATCCCAAGGCGCTCTACTCGACCGCCTACGGCTATCTGATCCAGCGCGACTACGGCGCCGCGGAAACCGCCTTCGACGACTTCCTGCGCCAGTACCCGACCCACCCGCTGGCCGGCAACGCCATCTACTGGATGGGCGAATCGCTGTTCGTGCGCGGCCAGTACCGTGCCGCGGCCAACTCCTTCCTGAAGGGCTACCAGACCTACGGCAAGAGCGAGAAGGCGCCCGAAAGCCTGCTCAAGCTCGCCATGTCGCTGCAGCGTCTCGGCCAGAAGGATGCGGCCTGCTCGTCCTTCAACGAGCTCAACGTCAAGTTCCCCAATGCGCCCGCGCGCGTGAAGAGCGCCGCCCAGTCGGAGCGCCAGCGCGTCGGCTGCAATTAGGTCGCGACACGTCATCCCCGCGTCAGTGTCGAAGACGCGCCTCCGGCACGAAGGCGGGGATCCACGCAAGTTCCCAGCTTCATGCTGGCGTAGATGCCCACCTGCGTGGGCATGACGACAGCGTGCCGCGACTATACGCGGCGGCCATTGCGTGCAGCCATGTCAGACGACAGCGAATCGATCGAAGGTGACGAGCTGGATGGGCTGTTCGCCCGCCTGTTCGCCGATCGTCCGCATATGCGCTGTGCCGTGGCCGTGTCCGGCGGCAGCGACAGCACCGCGCTGATGGTGCTGCTGGCCGAATGGATCGCCCAAGGAACCGGCAAGGGAACCAGGCAGCGAACCGGACAGGGAACCGAGCAAGCCGGCCGATCCCTCGATGCCTGCACCGTCCTCACCGTCGATCATCGCCTGCGGCCCGAGTTCGGCCGCCGAGGCGCAGGCCGTCGCCCGCCAGGCCTCCGCGCTCGGGCTGCGCCACGCCACCCTCGCGTGGGAGGGCGACAAACCCAAGACTGGCCTGCAGGCCGCCGCCCGTGCCGCCCGCTACCGCCTGATGGCCGAGTACGCGCGCGCCCACGATATCGGCCTCATCCTGACCGCGCACACCGAGGACGACCAGGCCGAGACGCTGCTCATGCGGCTCGCGCGCGGCAGCGGCCTCGACGGGCTCGGCGCCATGGCACCGATCGCTCCCCTGCCAGGATGGCCGAATCGCTGCTCATCGCCCGCCCGCTGCTCGACGTTGCGAAGACGCGTCTGCAGGCGTCGTTGCGCCGGCGCGGCATCGGCTGGATCGAGGACCCGAGCAACGCCTCGCCGGTCTTCGAGCGCGTGCGTCTGCGCGCCGCCAGGGCCGCCCTGGAAAGCCTCGGCCTCACGCCGGGCATGCTCGGCCTGAGTGCGCGCCGCCTGCGGCAGGCTGCGATCCGCGCTCGACCGCTGGGTGGCCGATGTGCTCGATCCCGCCGCCGGCATGGTCGAGGTGCACCCGTGCGGCTTCTTCAGCATCGACCGCAGCCGGCTCCGTGCGTTGCCCGACGAGATCATCGCCCGCGTGCTGACCCGCGCCATCGCCGCGGCGGGCGGAGCCGGCGAGCCGGTGCCGCTCGCCGGTGTGGAGGCGATCCTGGCCGACCTGTCCATCGGGCACGCAAGCCGGCGCGTGGACGCTGGCCCGCGCCGAGACTCGCCGCCACGCCCGAGCGCCTGCTGATCGAGCGCGAGCCCGGCCGCGACGCGCTGCCCGTCCTCGCGCTCGCACCGGGCGAAGCCGCCATCTGGGATGGCCGCTTCCGCGTCTCAGCGGGGCCGTCGATCGACCACCCCGTCCAGGTGCGCGCGCTCGGCGTCGATGGCGTTCGCGAGCTGCGCAGCCGCATCGATGTTCCCGCGGGCCTGCCCGTGGGTTCCCTGCGCGCCGTGGCCTCGTTCTGGCGCGGCGAGCAGTTGCTGGCCGTCCCGCCGCTCGGATTCCGGGCTCGAGCGCGGACCTCGTCGACCTGGAGGCCACCTTCCTGCCGCTCGCCTCACGCTCGGGCGCCGCGCCTTGAGGCTGCGACTGGTCGTCCGTGCCGCGCACGACCAAGCGCACGTCAATCAAGATTAACCCGTTTCACGCGACCTCGTGCGTCTGCAACGCTTGCGCTTGGCTCATTGCCGCCCCGCGGCGCCGGACCGCGCCCACCGCCTTGAACCGGCAACGAATTGCGCAATTCTTGCCGGGCTGCGATGAGGTGGCGCAGCGACCAATGCCGAGGGCCTAAATGGGCCGTAAGCTTGGCAAAGTTCTTATACACTCCTATGTTAACTTCAGTTCTGGCCCGGACACGGTTCCGCGGCACGCCAAGACCTGGGGAAGCGGCGGCACTCAACCCCCAGGGCACGAAGGATCCTCGATGAATTCGAACTTCCGGAATCTTGCCATCTGGGTCGTCATCGGCCTGCTTCTGATGGCCCTGTTCAACCTGTTCCAGAACCCCGGCCAAAGCCGGCGCGGCAACGAGATCAGCTATTCGGAATTCCTGGCCGGCGTCGAATCCGGCAACGTTGCCGAGGTCACCATCGCCAAGCACCGCATTTCGGGCGCCTACCGGGACAAGGGCATCATTCACCACCATTGCCCCCGAAGACCCCAACCTGGTCGAGCGGCTGACCAAGAAGGGCGTGAAGATCACCGCCCGTCCGCCGGAAGAGGACGTGCCGTCCATCCTGGGCGTGCTGGTCAACTGGTTCCCGATGCTGCTGCTGATCGGCGTGTGGATCTTCTTCATGCGCCAGATGCAGTCCGGCGGCGGCCGGGCCATGGGCTTCGGCAAGTCGAAAGCCAAGCTGCTCACCGAGCGGCAGGGCCGCGTCACCTTCGAGGACGTGGCGGGCGTCGACGAGGCCAAGTCCGACCTGCAGGAGATCGTCGAGTTCCTGCGCGACCCGCAGAAGTTCCAGCGGCTCGGCGGCCGCATTCCGCGCGGCGCCTTGCTGGTCGGCCCGCCGGGCACCGGCAAGACGCTGATTGCGCGCGCCGTGGCCGGCGAAGCCAACGTGCCGTTCTTCACCATCTCGGGCTCCGACTTCGTCGAGATGTTCGTCGGCGTCGGTGCCTCGCGCGTGCGCGACATGTTCGAGCAGGCCAAGAAGAACGCGCCCTGCATCATCTTCATCGACGAGATCGACGCCGTCGGCCGCCATCGCGGCGCCGGCCTGGGCGGCGGCAACGACGAGCGCGAGCAGACGCTCAACCAGCTGCTGGTCGAGATGGACGGCTTCGAGGCCAACGAAGGCATCATCATCATCGCCGCCACCAACCGGCCCGACGTGCTGGACCCGGCGCTGCTGCGCCCCGGCCGCTTCGACCGCCAGATCATGGTGCCGAACCCGGATGTGGCGGGCCGCGAGAAGATCCTGCGCGTGCACATGCGCAAGGTGCCGCTGGCGCCCGACGTCGATCCGCGCGTCATCGCGCGCGGCACGCCGGGCTTCTCCGGCGCCGATCTCGCCAACCTCGTCAACGAGGCGGCCCTGCTGGCGGCGCGCCGCAACAAGCGCCTCGTCACGCAGGCCGAGTTCGAGGACAGCAAGGACAAGGTCATGATGGGCGCCGAGCGCCGCTCCATGATCATGACCGAGGAGGAGAAGCTCGCCACCGCCTATCACGAGGCGGGCCACGCGCTGGTCAACCTGATGGTGCCGGGCAACGACCCGCTGCACAAGGTCACCATCATTCCGCGCGGCCGCGCGCTCGGCGTCACCATGAGCCTGCCGGAGCGCGACAAGCTCTCCTACTCCAAGCAGTGGTGCGAAGTCGCGCATCGCCATGATGTTCGGCGGCCGCATCGCCGAGCAGCTGATCTACGGCGAGGACCATCTCAACACCGGCGCCTCCAACGACATCATGCAGGCCACCGAGCTCGCCCGGCGCATGGTCACCGAATGGGGCATGAGCGATAAGCTCGGTCCGCTGCGCTACAACGAGAACCAGCAGGAGGTCTTCCTCGGCCACGCCATCACGCAGCGCCAGAACATGTCGGAGGACACCGCCAAGCTGATCGACGAGGAGATCCGGCGCATCGTCACCGACGGCGAGAAGAAGGCGCGCGAGGTGCTGTACGCCAACAAGCGATAAGCTGGAGGCCATCACACAGGCGTTGATGGAATTCGAGACCATCAGCGGCGACGAGGTCAACCGGGTCATACGCGGCGAGAAGATCGTGCGCAGCAGCGACGACGAGGAGACTCGAAGGGCTCGGCCGGGCCAGCGGTTCCTGCCGCCGGCAAGCTGCGTCCGCCGCGGCCCGAGCCCGGCACGGGCGGCCTCGAGCCGCAGCCGCAGACCTAAGACGGCAGCGGAAGCGCGTGTTTGTCCGGGTGACCGGCAAGACACGCCTTCCTTTGGTCTTTTTTTGCGCCTCTTGCTCACACGCTAGAATTGCATGATGACTGCTTCGGCAGTCGATATGCGCATGCCGCGCGGCGGCGGTTCGTCCTGGTGTTTGGTGTCGGGGGACGCTGACGCAAGCGGGCGCGCAATGCGCAGGAAGCGCATTACGGGACCCGCGAGAGGTGGGGGAGCCTCGGCTTGGCAACGGATCGTGGGAGCGACGCGACGCAGAACCGGCGACCAGTCGGTCTGGGGGGAGACGACCGTCGCGCACGGCCGGCTCCAAGACGCGCACCTCCCGCAAGCAGCAAACCTCCGCGCCGCTGGACATCGCGCGCTCAGCCTCGCCGCCAAGATCGCCGGCGTCACCGGCGCCACCGTCCTGCTGGTGGTCGGCCTGCTGTATGCGCGCCTGCTGGCCGGCCCCATCTCGCTCACCTTCCTGGCCAGCCACATCCAGGAGGCGCTCGAGCGCGAGTTTGCCGGTCTCGGCGTGCGTCATCGAGGACGTCTCCGCGCGCCTCACCGACGCCGGCACGGTCGTCGTTCGAGCTGAGCAACATCCGCGTGGTCGATGAAGGCGGCGCGCCGCTGGCCTATCGCGCCGTCCGCCTCGCTGTCGCTCAGCCGCAAGGCGCTGAACGCCGGCCGTCTCGCGCCCGAGACCATCGATCTCATCTCGCCGCGCCTGCTGCTCTACTACAGCGAGGACGGCTCGCTGTCCGTCAAGTTCACGCCGCCCGGCGATAACGCACGACGACAGCGTGGCCAAGACGCCGGCCCTGCGCGGCAGCACCAAGGGCGGTGGCCGCGCCGAAGGCGGATGCCGCCGACTGGACGCAGTCGCGCATCGATCTCGTCAGGACGCTGTCGGAAGCCTCCGCGCGCGCCCGCCGCCGCGAGCACGCCAGCGCCTATTTGCGCGGCGTGGGCTTGAGGTCGGCGACCGTCATCCTCGACAACGGCGGCCGCAAGAGCATCTGGCGCGTGCGCGATCTCGACATCGATCTCGATCATCGCCGCAGCCGCAGCTCGATCGCCGGCCGCGCCCGCATCGAGTCGCCGACCGGCCCGTGGGAGGTCAACTTCCGCACCACCGAAGCCGCCAACGCCAACACCCTGCAGCTCAATGCTGTCCGTGCAAGGACCTGGTGCCGCGCGGGCTGGCGCGCTCGGTGCCTCAGTTCGCCATGCTGGAAGGCGTCGATGTGCCGGTATGGGCCGAGGCCCAGCTCGAGGTGTCGAACGCCGGCGAGGTGCTGAGCGGCACCATCGGCATCGACACCGCGCCCGGCAAGGTCGTCGATGCCGTGGCTGGGCGGACAGCCCCGTGCCGGTCGACGGCGGCCATCTCGCGCTGTCCTACGACAGTTCGGCGCGCCGCTTCGAGATCGCGCCGTCGGTGCTCGTCTGGGGCGACAGCCGCGTGCAGTTCACCGGCCAGATCGTGCACACCGCGCAGGGCGCGGAAGGGCCCGCGCTGGGTCTACGACATCAGGTCGGCCGGCGGCTGGCTCGGCGCCGACCCGCCCATCCACCAGCGCATCACCATCGACGACTGGCGCGCGCGCGGCTTCCTCGTCCCCGAGCGCGGGCGCGTCGTGCTCAGTCAGTTTGTGCTGCGTGCCGGCGGCGCGCGAGGTGTCCGCTCAGGGTGACATCGCCGAGATGGCCGGAGCCATGCAGGCGCGCCTGGACGGCAAGATCGGCCCCATGTCGGCCGACACCTTCAAGGCGCTGTGGCCGAGCGTGCTGGCGCCCAAGTCGCGCGAATGGGTGGGGCGCCATCTGCTGCGCGGCAGCCTGCAGGGCGGCACCTTCCGGGTCGCCTCGGGCGGCGGCGTGTCGGGCACCGATTGGACGCCCGGCGCAACCGCAACGCGTGTCGCTGGCGATCGAAGGCTCCGATCTCGCCTTCAACGTGCTCGACGGCTGGCCGGCGCTCGAAGTGCCGCGCGGGCTGGTGCGCCTGGAGGGCGACAACCTGGAGGTCACCGCGCCCGATGCCGTCCATGACCGCGGCTGACGGCCGCCGCATGGCGCTGAAAGGCGGGTCGCTCACCGTCGACATGGCCCAGCCGCTGCCGCGCACCGGCCAGTTCGCCTTCAAGGCGCAGGGGCCGCTGTCGCTGGCGCTCGAGATGATCGATCAGGAGCCCATTCAACGCCCTGCAGGGCAACAGCGCCATCGCTGGCCGGCATCGACGGCAAGGTCGACGGCGCAGCTCACCATCGTCGCTGCCGCTCGGCGAGGTGCCGAAGGCGGGCGACGTCAAGGTCGAGGGCAAGGCGCGCGTCACCGACGGGCGGCTCAAGCAGGCCTTCGGATCGCACGACGTGACCGGCGCCAACATCGCCGTCGACCTCACCGGCACGGCCATCGAGGCCAAGGGCGAGATGCTCATCAATGGCGTGCTGGCCAAGGCCAACTGGCAGCACGTGTTCGGCGCCACGCCCGACAAGCAGCCGCCGCTGCGCATCCTGGCCAGCCTCGACAACTGCGACCGCACCCAGCTCGGCTTCGAGCTCAACGAACTCGTGCAGGGCGAGGTCGGCGTAGAGGTGCTGGTGTCGCACAACGCGAGCCACGAGCGCAGCGTCCAGGTGCGCGCCGACCTCGTCAACGCCGAGGTGTCCCTGGACAGCCTCGCCTGGCGCAAACCGAAAGGCCGGCCCAGCATCTTCCAGTTCGACGTGGTCAAGGGCAGCGGCCAGATGCCGACCGAGCTGCACAACGTCAAGCTGGTCGGCGACAATGTCGCCATCGAGGGCTGGATGGGCATCGGCCCCGACCACAAGCCGAGAGGAGTTCCGCTTCCCGCAGTTCTCCCTCAACGTGATCGGCTCCCTCAACGTCAGCGGCAAGCTGCGGCCCGACAACGTGCTGGAGGTGACGGCCAAGGGCACCACCTACGACGGCCGCGACATCTTCCGCTCCTTCTTCGACGTCGGCCGCGCGCAGGAGCAGCCGGACAAGAACAAGCCCGGCCTCGATCTGCGCGCCGACATCGACACCGTGGTCGGGTTCTCCGACACCTCGATGCGCGACGTGCGCCTGCAGCTGCGCAAGCGCGGCAACAAGATGGTGGGGCTCGAGGTGCGCGGCAAGCTGGAGGGCGGCAAGCCCTTCAACGCCGTCCTGCGGGGGGAAGGCAACGAGGCCCGCGTCCTGCGCGCCGACGCCGCGGATGCGGGCCTGCTGTTCAAGGTGGTGGGCTTCTATCCCAATGCCTTCGGCGGCCAGATGAACCTCGAGGTCAACCTCGATGGCCAGGGGCCGGCCGACCGCAATGGCACGCTGTGGGCGCGCGACTTCTACGTGCTCGGCGACCCGATCCTCAGCGAGGTGCTGCAGAACGCCGACAACACGCCCAACAGCTCCCAGGGCAAGCGCGGCAGGACGGTGGTGCGCGAGAAGTTCGACTTCGACACCATGCGCATTCCCTTCTCGATCGGCCACGGCCAGTTCGTCATGAACGGCGCCTCCATCAAGGGTCCGCTGGTGGGCGCCACGCTGCGCGGCAAGGTCGACTTCCGGTCGCAGCGCATCGAGGTCGGTGGCACCTATGTGCCGCTCTCGGGTCTCAACAGCGCGCTGGCTCCCATTCCGCTGCTCGGTCCGGTGCTGACCGGCCTCGGCGGCGAGGGCATCTTCGGCATCACCTTCGCCATTCAGGGCGGCCTTGCCAGCCCGCAGGTGATCGTCAATCCGTTCGCTCTGGTGACGCCCGGCATCTTCCGCGAGATCATGCAGCTCACGCCCGACGACCCGCGGATCGTGCCGCGCGAGAAGGCGCCCGTCGCGCAACGATTCCGGCGCGGCGCGCTCATCGAGTTCGGCCGCGAAGGGGTCCGGCGGCAGCTCGACCGGTGCGGGCCCCGACATCGGCGCCGGCTGGTCGGCGGAAGCCAGCGACGGCCGCACCAAGAGCAAGTAGTCTTTTCACGATGTCGTAATCTCGCACGGCGGCGGCAAACTCTTTCTGCTGCGCGGCTTGTGAGCCTCACGGGAGGTGGATAGTCTGCGCTGCGACCGGCAGCGTCGGCGGCCTTATCGTCCGCGGCTGTCATTCCCGCACGCTTCAATCCAAGGAGACCCCGATGGCGTCATTCACCAGAACCGCCAGTGCCGAGTGGCAAGGCACCGGCAAGGAAGGCAAGGGCAACCTCACCACGCAGAGCGGCGTGCTCTCCACCAGCCCTTACGGCTTCAACACGCGCTTCGGCGACACCAAGGGCACCAACCCCGAGGAGCTGCTGGCCGCCTCGCACGCCGGCTGCTTCACGATGGCGCTGGCCTTCGCGCTGGCGGGTGCGGGCTTTACGCCGACCCGGCTCGCCACCTCGGCCGCCGTGACGCTCGAGTCGGACGGTCCCGGCTTCAAGATCTCCAAGTCGGCGCTGCAAGCTGGAAGCCAGCGTGCCCAACATCACCCAGGAGCAGTTCAAGACCATCGCCGAAGGCGCCAAGGCCGGCTGCCCGATCTCCAAGGTCTTGAAGGCCGACATCACGCTCGATTGGAAACTCGCCTGATCCGATCGCCGTTACCAGCAAAGCCCTCGCGGTCGGCTCGCTGACCACGAGGGCAACCCACGGCTAGTTTCTCCCCCCACCCGATATCGCATAACACCTGGACGGCCCGCCCCCGAGTTCATCGCAGGGTGCTGCCTGCTCCCGCCAACGAAGGCCTCCCATGCAAAAGCGCAAGCTCGGCAAATCCGGACTGGAGATCGCACCGCTGATGTTCGGCGGCAACGTCTTCGGCTGGACCATCGACGAAGCCACCTCGTTCAAGATCCTCGACGCCTTCGTCGGCGCCGGCTTCGATGCCATCGACACGGCCGACGTCTATTCCAAGTGGGTGCCCGGCAACAAAGGCGGCGAGTCCGAGGTCATCATCGGCAAGTGGATGAAGGCGCGCGGCAACCGCAGCAAGGTCGTCATCGCCAGCAAGGTCGGCATGGAGATGCCGGGCCTCGGCCAGGGCCTCGGCAAGGCCTACATCGTGGCGCGCGTCGAAGACTCGCTGAAGCGCCTGCAGACCGACTACATCGACCTCTACCAGTCGCACGTCGACGACAAGGCGACGCCGTTCGAGGAGACGTTCGCCACCTACGAGACGCTCATCAAGCAGGGCAAGATCCGCGCGATCGGCGCCTCCAACACCGACGCCCCGCGCCTCGCCGAAGCGCTCAAGGCGAGCGCCGCCAGCAAGCTGCCGCGCTACGACACCTTGCAGCCGCTCTACAATCTGTCCGACCGCGCCGACTTCGAGAAAGAGTCACAGCCGCTGTGCGTCAAGGAGGACGTGGCGGTCATCCCGTTCTTCGCGCTGGCCTCGGGCTTCCTCACCGGCAAGTACCGGACCAAGGAGGATCTCGGCAAGCACGCGCGCGGCAGCCGCGTCGAGAAGTACCTGAACGAGCGCGGCCTGCGCATCCTGAAGGCGCTCGACGACGTCTCGGCGCGCCTCAACGCCAAGCCCGCCCAGGTCGCATTGGCCTGGCTCGCCGCCCGCCCCTCCATCGCCGCCCCGATCGCCAGCGCCACCACCGTCGAGCAGCTCGACGACCTGGTCGCCTCCACCCGCCTCAAGCTCGACGCCGAAGCCACCAAAGCCCTCGACGCCGCCAGCGCGTAGGACTGTCTCGGAGCTCCGGAATTTCGCGGGCAAGCGACGTACCTTGCGCCAACGATACGTCCGTGCTAGACCACTCGGTTCCCGCCTCCGCGGGGATGGCGTCGGGGTGGGGGTTACCTCGCAACGGCGAAACCGCGCGAAGGCGGTCACCCGACACGCCGCCACTCGCTCCACGTTCCAGCCAGGAGGACAACCTTCGCGCACGCCGACCACTGATCGCTAATTGCAGTACAACTGCGGGCCGTAGCGCGTGCAGACGCGGCCGTTCGGCCCAATCACCTGGTTGCCGAAGGCGGGCCGGTTCGGCACGATTGTCCTGCACCCGGTTGCCGTTGCGCGCCGCGCCGTTGCCGCGGTTGTCGTAGGTCTGGGTGCCGTACCTGGAAAGATTCTGCCCGTTCGGACAGTATACCTGCGTGCCATAGACGGAGCAGTTCACCTGCGCATGCGCCACCGACGGGCCAGCCAGCGCCAGCGGGATGGCGAGAGCAAGCAGCGATCGCATGTCATCCTCCACGTAACGGCATGCAGATAGATCGTGCCGAGCGTCGGCGTCCGCAAGACGCAATCGTCAGACGCTCAGCTCAATGCGCGCATCACCAGTTGTTGCGCCCGTCGACCTTCTCTGCCGTCAGGCCGGACAGATCGAAGTCGTCCAATAGCTTCAGGTTGATCGCGTAGCTGCGGCGGGTCGGCATGTCACCAGCGACATGCCCGTCCTTGGGCGTGCCATCGTGGTTGTAGATTTCCGACCAGTCCGGCGAGTCGCCCCAGGTTTGCATGCCGCAACGGCCGCAAAAATGGTGATTGTTCGCCCCGCTCTTCGTATAGACCCGGTCGTGCTCGTCCTTGACGAACTTCATTTCACCAGCACCGAAATATCCCCACACGGCGCCGGTCTTGGCGCAGTAGGTGCAGTTGCATTCCAGCCGCCGCTCGGGGAGGCGTGGCAGCTCGATGCGCGTGCCGCCGCAGTGACAGGTTGCGGTAAGACTCATGGGACCACGACCTCCTTTTGAACTCGCCGTCGACATCCGATCGCCGTGGACGTCCAGTCCAGCCGCGAAAATTGCTGCGGCTGCGCCTACGCAGGTTTCAACAGCACGTGCCGCTTCTTGCCGAGCGACAGCTTGATCACGCCGCCGACCACGTCCTTCGGCGTCAGCGTTCGCCTTCTCGTCGGCCACGGCCAGTCGTTGACGCGCAGGCCGCCGCCGGCGATCTGGCGCCGCGCCTCGCCGTTCGACTTGACGAGACCGGCCTTCACGAAGGCGTTGAGCACGCCGAGGCCCGCCGTCAGCTCGGCCATGGCGATCTCCACCGTCGGCAGGCCCTCGGCCGTCGCGCCCTTCTCGAACGTCTCCTGCGCCGTGCGCGCGGCGGCCTCCGCCTTGTCGCGGCCGTGCAGCAGCGCGGTGGCCTCGGTGGCCAGCACCTTCTTGGCCTCGTTGATCTCGGCGCCCTGCAGCGCCGTCGAGCTTGGCGATCTCGGCCAGCGGCAGCGCCGTGAACAGCTTCAGGAACCGGCCGACGTCGCCGTCCTCGGTGTTGCGCCAGAACTGCCAGTAGTCGTAGACGGAAAGCTGGTTCTCGTTGAGCCACACCGCGCCCGCCGCCGTCTTGCCCATCTTGGCGCCGGACGCCGTGGTCAGCAGCGGGCAGGTCAGCGCGTACAGCTGGTGCGTGCCCATCCGCCGGCCGAGGTCGATGCCGGTGACGATGTTGCCCCACTGGTCGGAGCCGCCCATCTGCAGGTTGCAGCCGTAGCGCCTGGCCTGCTCGACGAAGTCGTAGGCCTGCAGCAGCATGTAGTTGAACTCGATGAACGACAGCTCCTGGTCGCGATCCAGCCGCAGCTTGGCCGAGTCCATCGACAGCATGCGGTTCACCGACAAGTGCCGACCAACGTCGCGCAGGAAGTCGATGTAGTTGAGCGGCGCCAGCCACTCGGCGTTGTCGAGCATGATGGCGTCGGTGTTGCGCTTGCCGAAGTCGAGGAACTTCGCGAACACGCCCTTGATGGCGTCCTTGTTGGCCTCGATGGTCTCGATCGACAGGATGCGGCGCGTCTCGTCCTTGCCGGAGGGATCGCCGACGCGCGTGGTGCCGCCGCCCATCAGCGCGATCGGCTTGTTGCCGCTCTGCTGCAGCCAATGCAGCATCATGATCGAGATCAGGTGGCCGACGTGCAGCGACGGCGCCGTGCAGTCGTAGCCGACGTAGGCAATCACCTCCCGCTTGGCCGCGAGCGCGTCGAGGCCGGCGAAATCCGAGCACTGGTGGATGAACCCGCGCTCGTCCAGAATGTTAAGAAAGTCCGATGTGTACTTGGCCATGGCGGGTCGGTGCGGTTTGTGTGGTCGAGTGTATGCTCACGGCATACGCCGGCCATACACTTTTGCTGTAATCGCGCCGGAACATGCACAGGAAGGGGCGGATGGGCAAGACGTTGTGCGCGTGGGACCACCCGCAAGGCCGGAGACCCGGGCCGTGAGCATGATCGGCTACGTATTGGGCATTGCGCCCAAGCAGATCGACGCCCTGCGGGCGCGGCCGTCGCTCGTGAACAAAGTCACGAGGGTGGTTCAGGAGGATCTCCACCAGACGCATCTCGCCGCCCTTTTGGAGCGCATGTCGCCGGAACAGCGCAAGCAGTACGAGGCGAGCATGGCACCGATGGAGGCCAGCCCTCTGATGGAGGAGGTGCGCGCCGGCAACGAAGAGGCCCGCAGGCAGATCGTCAGCTTCGGACCTTTTGAGCCGGTGCTCAGCCTCGAAAAATCGTGGCACATCCTCCACTATCTTTTCACTGGCCATGCTGGCGCGGCCAGCGCACCCGGAGATCTGTTGCTGACGGGCAAAGACTTGGGCGAGGACGTTGGCTATGGTCCGGCCCGGTTGCACGAGCCGGCCGCCGCGCAAACATTCAGTGCGTTCCTGCATGCCTTGGACGAAGACCGCCTGTACAGCCGGATCAACCTTGCGGAAATGGATCGGATGCACGTGTACGGGACGCCGCGGGCAGCCGGCGCACTTGCAAACGCCGAGATCGGGCTGCGCGAGGAAGTCGGCTTCTACTTTCCGCGTCTTCGCGACTACGTGCGCACGATGGCCGGCAAAGGCAATGCCCTGCTGACTTGGTTGTCTTGATCGCGGTAGGTCGCCGGGCGGCGACGCCATGCATGAGGATGTTGCTGATGGGCAAGACGCTGCGCGCTTTGGGGCTGATGAGCGGCACCTCCATGGACGGCATCGACGTGGCCCTGATCGAGACCGACGGCGAGGCTGCGCTGACCCGCGGGCCGTGCGCCACCTTTCCCTACTCGCCCGAATTCCGCGCCGAGCTGTCTGCTGCGGTGGAGGCGGCGAAGGTTCTGCGGCAGCGCGATGAACGAGCCAGGCAGCATGTTGCCGATCTGCGGGCGGCAGCGGCCAAAGTGCTGCGGCCACGCGGTGCGCGGCCCGATGTCCTGCAAACCGCGGAGCGGCATCTTACCGAACTGCACGCGGAGGCCGTGGCAAAGTTTCTGGCCGACAAGGGGTTCGATGCGGGCACCATCGACGTAGTCGGCTTCCACGGCCACACAGTGCTGCACGCTCCAGAGCAACGCCTGACCGTGCAGATCGGCGACGGCGCCCTGTTGGCGAAATCGACGGGTATCGACGTGGTCTACGACCTGCGCGCGGCCGACGTGGCGGCTGATGGCCAGGGCGCGCCCCTGGCTCCCGTCTACCATCGCGCACTGACCGCCAGGCTGCCCGAGCGGCCGATCGCCGTGCTCAACATCGGCGGCGTTGCCAACGTCACCTGGATCGGCCAGGACGGCGAGCTGCTGGCGTTCGACACGGGCCCGGGCAATGCGCTGATCGACGACTGGATGCTGCGGCACCAGGGCGTCCCGCGCGACGAGGGTGGTGCCCTTGCCGCGGCGGGCCGCGTGCACGACGACTACGTCACGGAATACCTGCGCCACTCCTACTTCGGCGAGCCGCCACCCAAGTCGCTCGACCGCAACGCTTTCGCCCTGGAGCTTGTCGATCAGCTTCCCGCAGCCGATGGCGCCGCCACGCTGACGGCCTTCACCGCAGCGAGCATCGCCCGGGCGCGCGAGCATTTTCCCGAGCAGCCGCAGCTGTGGGTGGTGTCAGGCGGGGGGCGGCTCAACAGGACGCTGATGGCCATGCTCGCCGGCCTCGTCGAGTCAGCGGTCGCCCCGGCCGAAGCCGCGGGCATGGACGGCGATTCGCTCGAGGCGGAAGCCTGGGCCTATCTCGCGGTGCGCTCGCTCGCCGGTTTGCCCATCAGTTTTCCCGGCACCACCGGCGTGCCGCAGCCTCTGACCGGCGGCGTGCTGGCCAGGGCGTAGAGGGAGGATGGCGTGGCCTCTAAGCCGCTTCGCCTTTGGTCGGCCGGATCAGCACCTCGGCGGGAATGCTCAACTCCTTGTGCAGGCGGCGAATCATCTGCAGGGAGAGGTTTCGCCGTCCGGCCAGCACTTCGCTGACGCGGGCGCGCGAGCCGATCAGCGGCTCGAGGTCCTTGCGCTTGAGCCCCTGCTGCTCCATGCGGAACAGGATGGCAGTGATGGGATCGGGTGGATCGATAGGGAAGTGCTTCTCCTCGTAGGCTTCGATCAGGGTCACCAGCACGTCGAGGCGGTCGCCCCTGGGTGTGCCGCTTGTGGCGCCCCATAGGCGTTCCACCTCGGCCATGGCTGTGTCGTAGTCGGCCTCGGTGCGGATCGGCCTAACTGCGCTTGGCATGGTAGGTCACCTTTCTTGCATCGACGGCATCGTACTCTTTATGGGTGCCGATCCACTTGATCCAGACGATCGACTTCTCGAAGTCGACCGCCGTGATCAGACGATAGCTATTGCCCTTGATGTCGAACACGATGCGGTCAGCGGAAATGACGCTGGCTCTCGCATACAGGTTCTTGACCTCTGCCGCATTCCGCCAATTCGCCTGTCTGACCTCGTGGAACCACGCGTCGAGTGCAGCCTTGACGGCGGGCTGATCCTTCTTGCCGGCTAAGGATGCCACGTAGGCGAGGAGGGTGCGGCGGGCGATCACTCGCATGCACGCAATCTAGCTTGATCCCATAATGGGAGCAAGAGATGAAAAGATCAGCAGAAGGGCCTTGCGCGAGCGGCCGCTCAGTCCTTCCCTGCGACCTTAATCCTCGCGCCGCTCGCTCTCGATCTCGATGATGCGGCGGTCGACGTAGGTGCCGACCACCTTCATCAGGTCCTCGACCTTGTCCTGGAAGAAGTGGTTGGCTTCCGGCACGATGGCGTGCTCGATCTTGACGCCCTTCTGCACCTTGGTCTTGGCGGCCAGCTCGGCCACCGACGCCGACGGCACCACGCGGTCCTTCTCGCCGTTCACCATCATCCCCGAGGACGGGCACGGCGCCAGGAACGTGAAGTCGTACAGGTTGGCCGGCGGGGCAACGCAGATGAAGCCGTCGATCTCGGGACGGCGCATCAACAGCTGCATGGCGATCCAGGTGCCAAACGACATGCCGGCGATCCAGCAGGAGCGCGAATCCGGGTTCTGCAGCTGCAGCCAGTCGAGCGCGGACGCAGCGTCTGCCAGTTCGCCCGGCCCGTTGTCGAAGTAGCCCTGGCTGCGACCGACGCCGCGGAAATTGAAGCGCAGCACCGAGAAGCCGCGCTGCACGAACAGGTAGTACATGTGGTACACGACCTGGTTGTTCATCGTGCCGCCGAACTGCGGGTGCGGGTGCAGGATCAGCGCCACCGGGGCGTTGGGCTTGCCCTCGTGGTGGTAGCGGGCCTCGATACGGCCGGCCGGGCCGTTGATGATCAGCTCAGGCATGCGTGGCTCGCTCTCGAGTGCTGGGTTTGCAGGGCCCGGCGTAAGCTATGCCGTTGCCGGGCGGGTGCAGCGTCACAGGGCTTCCGCGAGCAGCAAAAATACTTGACTCGCGGGCTCGGAATTTCCATATATCCGCTTGGAGTTTAGAACAGTTCGAAAGAGCTGACACGGTCCGTGCCGAACTGCTCCCTGGGCGGTCTCTTAGCACGGGCAGGGGTATCGAACGCAAGAGTTGCGGTTTGCCGGTCCGGGATCGTCCGGGCCTCGCGCCGCCGCCGGTTGGAGCCAGGCACCCGTGGAGTTGAATACCCGAGGCAGGTACGCGGTGATGGCCATGGCCGATCTCGCCAAGTATGGCGCGGACGGCTCGCTGCCCCTGCCGGCCATCGCCGAGCGCCAGCAGATCTCGCTGGCCTACCTGGAGCAGCTGTTCCTGAAACTGCGCCGCGCCGGCCTCGTCGAGAGCGTGCGCGGCCGCCTCGGCGGCTATCGCCTGGGCCGGCCGGCCTCCGCCATCACGGTTGCCGAGATCATGGCCGCGGTCGACGAGGACATGCGCATGACGCGCTGCGGCGGCGAGGAGGCCAAGCCCTGCATGGCCGGCCAGCGCTGCCTCACCCACGGCCTGTGGGACGCGCTGGGCGACCAGATCTCGGCCTTCCTGGAGAGCGTCACGCTGCAGGAGGTGATCGACGGCATCCCGGTCGGCAAGCAGGCGGTGCGCGCGGCGCCCCCAGTCATCCAGGTGGGCACGGAATGAACCGCCAGCGCACATACCTCGATTGGAACGCGACGGCGCCGCTGCGGCCCGAAGCGCGCGAGGCCATGCTCGCCGCGCTCGATGTCGTCGGCAATCCGTCCTCGGTGCATGCCGAGGGCCGCAAGGCGCGGGCTCTGATCGAGGATGCGCGCGAGGCCGATCGCCAGCCGGCTGCGCGTGCGTCCGGCCGATGTCTTCTTCACCTCGGGTGCCACCGAAGGCGCCGCCTGGGTGCTGACGCCCAACACCGCACGCCGCGGCAACCGCACGGCGATCGCTACCCTTCTGGTCGGCGCGACCGAGCATGCCTGCGTGCTGCAGGGGCACCGTTTCCCGGCCGAGCGCGTCGAGACGCTCGGCGTCGATGCCGAGGGCACGATCGATCTAGGCGCACTTGAGACCCGCCTTGCCGAACTGACCGGCCGTCACGGCGAGGCCGGCATCATGGTCGCCGTGCAGGCCGCCAACAACGAGACCGGCGTGCTGCAGCCGACCAGGGACATCGCCGAGCTGACGCGCGCCGCCGGCGTGGTGCTCGTGTGCGATGCCGTCCAGCTGGCCGGCCGCGCTGCCTGCGACGCCGAGGCGATCGGGGCCGATGTGCTGATCCTGTCGAGCCACAAGCTCGGCGGGCCGAAGGGCGTCGGCGCCGTGGTGCTGGTCGGCGACCGCGTGCAGCCCGAGCCGCTGATCCGCGGCGGCGGGCAGGAGCGGCGCCAGCGCTCCGGCACCGAGAACGTCGCCGGCATCGCCGGTTTTGCCGCCGCCTTTGACGCGGCAACGGCACAGAGCCGACGCATTCGCCGCCGACGCCGCTCGTCTCCAGCAGCGGCTGGAGGCGGGGCTGCGCGCCATCCGCGCCGACACCGTGGTGTTCGGCGAGGGCGCCCGGCGTCTGCCGAACACGACCTGCTTTGCCGTACCCGGCATGTCGGCGCGAGACGGCGCTGATCGCGCTCGACCTCGACGGCGTGGCCGTCAGCTCGGGCTCGGCCTGCTCCTCGGGCAAGGTGGCGCGGAGCCACGTGCTCGACGCCATGGGCTGTCGATCGCCGCTCTCGCCAAAGGCGCGATCCGCGTCAGCACGGGACCTGCCACGACCGAGGCCGACATCGACGCATTCCTGTCCGCCTGGACGAAGATCAACAGCCGCCCCGCGACGCGCAAGGTCGCGTGAGGCGCTTCTAACCGAGAGAGGACGTACAGAGGCATGCCGGCAGTTCAAGAGACCATCGATCAGGTCAAGCGGATCGATGTCGACCAGTACAAGTACGGCTTCGAGACCGACATCGAGAGCGTGAAGGCTCCCAAGGGTCTCGACGAGAGCACCGTCGCCTTCATCTCCAACAAGAAGGGCGAGCCCGCCTGGATGCTGGAATGGCGTCTGGAGGCCTTCCGCCGCTGGAAGACCATGACCGAGCCGACCTGGGCCAAGGTGCACTACCCCAAGATCGACTTCCAGGACCTCTATTACTACTCGGCGCCCAAATCGACCGAAGGCCCCAAGAGCCTCGCCGACGTCGATCCCGAGCTGCTGCGCACCTACGAGAAGCTCGGCATCCCCCTGCGCGAGCGCGAGATCCTGGCCGGCGTCAAGGGCGCCGGCAGCAACGGCTCGCGCGTCGCCGTCGATGCCGTGTTCGACTCCGTCTCGGTCGTCACCACCTTCAAGGACGAGCTGAAGAAGGCCGGCGTCATCTTCTGCTCGATCTCGGAAGCCTTGCGCGAGCATCCCGAGCTGGTGCGCAAGTACCTGGGGACGGTGGTGCCGCAGTCCGACAACTTCTACGCCTCGCTCAACTCGGCGGTGTTCTCCGACGGCTCGTTCGTGTACGTGCCGGAGGGCGTGCGCTGCCCGATGGAGCTGTCCACCTACTTCCGCATCAACGACAAGCAGACCGGCCAGTTCGAGCGCACGCTGATCATCGCCGACAAGGGCGCCTACGTCAGCTACCTCGAGGGCTGCACGGCGCCGATGCGCGACGAGCACCAGCTGCACGCCGCCGTGGTCGAGCTGGTCGCGCTCGACGATGCCGAGATCAAGTATTCGACCGTGCAGAACTGGTATCCGGGCGACAAGAACGGCAAGGGCGGCATCTATAACTTCGTCACCAAGCGGGGCGATTGCCGCGGCCGCAACTCCAAGATCTCCTGGACGCAGGTCGAAACGGGATCGGCGATAACCTGGAAGTATCCTTCATGCATCCTGCGGGGTGACGGCTCGCGCGGCGAGTTCTACTCGATTGCGGTGTCCAACGGCTACCAGCAGGTCGACAGCGGCACCAAGATGATCCATCTCGGCAAGAACACGTCGAGCCGCATCATCTCCAAGGGCATCGCTGCCGGCCACTCGCAGAACACCTATCGCGGCCTCGTCTCGGCGCACCGCAAGGCCACCAACACGCGCAACTTCACCAACTGCGACTCGCTCCTGATCGGCGACAAGTGCGGCGCCCACACCGTGCCGTATATCGAGGCCAAGAATTCCACCGCCCACTTCGAGCACGAGGCCACCACATCCAAGATCTCGGACGACAAGCTGTTCTACTGCCGGCAGCGCGGCCTGTCCTCGGAAGAGGCCGTGGCCCTGATCGTCAACGGCTTCGTGCGCGACGTGCTGCAGCACCTGCCCATGGAGTTCATGGCCGAGACGCAGAAGCTGATCGGCATCTCGCTGGAAGGCTCGGTTGGATAGTCGTAGGTTGGGTCGAGCGTCAGCGATGACCCAACGCAGCCAAGGTTCAATCGCTGTTGGGTCAGCGCTTCGCTTGACCCAACCTACAGGGCGGACGCATGTCGGATTACTGGTTCAAGCCCAAGTCGCACGGCTACGGCGCCACGCCGGCCAACTGGAAGGGCTGGGCGGCGACGACTCGCGGCGCTCGCCATCATCCTGGGTTCCGGGCTGCTTGTCTTCGGATTGGAGCCCGACCCGGCAAGTCGCCCGAACAGTTGGAAAATCGGCGGCTGGCTGGTGTTCAACGCGGTTGTGGCGGCGGTCTTTCTGCAGCTATGCCGTGCAAAGACAGATGGACAGTGGGGCTGGCGCTGGCGAAAGTAGGGCAGGGGTACTTGTGAAGCTTGAGGTCGGGAGCCAACCCGGCCTGGGGTGGGGAGCGAAGCACTCGAGGATAGATGGAGACGTTGGATGCGTGATGCGGCGGAAATGATGGCGGTGACGACGGCGAAGCTGCGGCGGGAGATGGACGAGCGGGAATGCAAACGCCGCAACGCGCTCTCGAAGACCAGCCCCGGGCTGGTGCTGCGGCCGGGCGATGTCGTCACCGTGGTGGAGACGTTCGGCACCGGCGAGGCGTTCCTGGTCGAATTCAACAGGAAGGGCCGCGCGAGGAACGAATTCGTGCGACTGGATGGGCGTGCTGTACCCGACCGAGATCGAGGTGATGGGCAGCGCCGACAGCGGTTGAGTGATGCGCGGCCCGATCGACTGATCGGGCCGCGCGCCCTGGAGATGAAGTGAGCAATGCTTGAGATAAAAAACCTGCATGTGAAGCTTGCCGACGAGGACAAGCCGATCCTCAGGGGCGTGAACCTGCAGCTGCCGAAGGGCGAGGTGCACGCCATCATGGGCCCCAACGGCTCGGGCAAGTCGACGCTGGCCTACGTGCTGGCCGGCCGCGACGGCTATGAGGTGACCGACGGCGAGATCCTCTGGAACGGCGAGAGCATCCTCGACATGCAGCCCGACGAGCGGGCCGCCAAGGGCGTGTTCCTGGCCTTCCAGTATCCGATGGAGATCCCGGGCGTCGCCACCATGACCTTCCTGCGCACGGCCGTGAATGCCGTGCGCAAGAAGCGCGGCCAGAGCGAGTTCACCACGCCTGAGTTCCTCAAGCGCATCCGTGTGGAGGCAACCCGCCTCGGCATGGCCGACGAGATGCTCAAGCGCCCCGTCAACGTCGGCTTCTCGGGCGGCGAGAAGAAGCGCATGGAAATCCTGCAGATGGCCATGCTGGAGCCGACGCTGTGCGTGCTCGACGAGACCAATTCCGGCCTCGACATCGATGCCGTCCGCGTCGTCTCGGAGGGCGTCAACGCGCTGCGCTCCAAGGAGCGGGCGATGCTGGTCATCACCCACTATCAGCGCCTCTTGAACTACATCGTGCCCGACAAGGTGCACGTGATGGCCGACGGCCGCATCGTCAGGAGCGGCGGCAAGGAGCTGGCGCTGGAGCTCGAGAAGACCGGCTATGCCGGCTTCAAGGGCAAGGCAGCGTGAGTGCCAACATGACCGTGGCTGTTTCGAAAACCAAGGCCGAGCAGGCGCTGACCCAGCAGTTCGAGGCGGTGGCCGGCCGGCTGCCGGGCGACGCTGCGATCGGCGAGGCGCGCAAGGCTGCGATCGGCGTGTTCGCGGCGCTCGGGCTGCCGCACCGCCGCATCGAGGAATGGAAGTACACCGACCTGCGCAACGCCATCAAGGAGGCGCTGCCGCCGGCCCTGGCTGGCGACGCAAGCGTAAGCCGGCAGGATATCGATCGGGCGCTGGAAGGCCTGGCCGGGCTCGATGCTTATCGCGTCGTGTTCGTCGATGGCCGCTATCGCGCCGAGCTGTCCGACGTCGCCGGCGCCAAGGGCCTGGAGGTGGGTCCTCTCGCGGCGGCGCTGCCCAAGTCCGAGGGCCTGGTCGCCACCGCCTCGCCGGGCCAGGAGGCCGTGATTGCGCTCAACACCGCCTTCATGACCGACGGCGCGCTGGTGCGCATCGCCGACGGCGCGAAGCTGGCAAAGCCCCTGCTGCTGGTGTTCGCCCGCGCATCCAAGCAGCCGAGCCTCGTCACCACGCGCAACATCGTGCGGGTCGGTGCCGGCGCGAGCGCCACGCTGATCGAGGCCTTCGTCACGCTGCCCGAGGCGGCGGCCGGCCAGACCAACACGCTGAGCGAGGTCATGGTGGGCGACGGTGCGCAATTCACGCACCTGAAGGTGACGCTGGAGGGCAATGCCGCCACCCATCTCGCCAGCTGGATGACGACGCTGGGCGCCGAGGCCTCCTACCGCGCCTTCCACCTGACGGCCTCGACCGCGCTGGTGCGCAATTCGCTGTTCGCCCTGTTCCAGGGGGAGGGCAGCAAGGTCGACATCTCCGGCGCCTTCCTCGGCCGCGGAGCCGAGCACATCGACACCACGCTGGTGGTCGATCATGCCGTGCCCGCAATGCGAGAGCCGCGAGCTGTTCAAGGGCGTGCTGGCCGATCGCGCGCGCGGCGTGTTCCAGGGCAAGGTGATCGTGCGTCCCGACGCGCAGAAGACCGACGGCAAGCAGATGGCGCAGGTGCTGATGCTGTCGGAGGATGCAGAGTTCGAACTCCAAGCCGGAGCTCGAGATCCACGCCGACGACGTTGTGTGCGGTCACGGCTCCACCGCCGCCGAGATCGACGCCGACCTGCTGTTCTACCTGCGCGCGCGCGGCATCCCGCTCGAAGCCGCACGCGCCATGCTGATCGAGAGCTTCGTCGGCGAGGCGCTCGACAAGATCGAGGACGAGGCCGTGCGCGCGGCGCTGACGCAGATTGCGCTCAGCCGCCTGGCGGGGCTGTCGGCCTGAGAGCCGCGCAGCGGCAAAGGATGGCCATGAACGTAAAGCCAAAGAACACGGACCTCATCGGCGGTGCGCCCTTCGATGTCGAGGCCGTGCGCGCCGACTTCCCGATCCTCGCCACGCAAGTCTACGGCAAGCCGCTGGTCTATCTCGACAACGGCGCCTCCGCCCAGAAGCCGCGCGTGGTGCTCGACACCATCCAGCGCGTCTACAGCAGCGAATACGCCAACGTGCATCGCGGCCTGCACTACCTCTCCAACACGGCCACCGCCGAGTTCGAGGAGGCGCGCGACATCGTGCGCCGCTTCCTCAACGCGCCCAGCACCGACGAGATCATCTTCACCCGCAACCTGACGGACGCGGCCAACCTGGTGGCCTCCTCGTTCGGCATGGACTTCAAGCCCGGCGACGAGATCGTGCTCTCGATCATGGAGCACCACTCCAACATCGTGCCGTGGCACTTCCTCCGCGAGCGCAAGGGCGCCGTCCTCAAGTGGGCGCCGATCGCCGACGACGGCACCTTCCTGCTCGACGAGTTCGAGAAGCTGCTCACCCCGCGCACCAAGATCGTCGCCATCACGCACATGTCGAACGTGCTCGGCACCGTCGTGCCGATCAAGGACGTGATCCGGCTCGCGCACGCGCGCGGCATTCCGGTGTTCGTCGACGGCGCCAGGCGGCCGTGCACATGCCGGTCGACGTGCAGGACCTCGACTGCGACTTCTACGCCTTCACCGGCCACAAGACCTACGGGCCGACCGGCATCGGCGTGCTGTACGCCAAGCGCAAGCATCTCGACGCCATGCCGCCCTACCAGGGCGGCGGCGACATGATCGAAAGCGTGCACACCGACCGCATCACCTACGGCAAGCCGCCGCACAAGTTCGAGGCCGGCACGCCGGCCATCGTGCAGGCGATCGGGCTCGGCGCCGCGCTCGACTACATGCTGCGCATCGGCCGCGACAACATCGCCCGCCACGAGCACGAGCTGAAGGACTACGCGCACGGCCGGCTCGGCCAGCTCAACTGGCTGAAAATTCACGGCCAGGCCAAGGACAAGGGCGCGATCGTCTCTTTCAGCATGGACGGCGTGCACCCACATGACATATCGACCTACATCGATCGCATGGGCGTGGCGGTGCGCGCCGGCCACCATTGCGCCCAGCCGCTGATGGACCGGCTCGGCGTGACGGCCACCTGCCGCGCCTCCCTGGCGATGTACAACACCAAGGCCGAGGTGGACGCGCTGGCCGAGGCGCTCATCAAGGCACGTGCGTTCTTTGCGTAGGTTGGGTTAGGGCGAAGCCCGTAACCCAACAATCACGAGCGAGGCCCATGTTGGGTTACGCGCTGACGCGCTAACCCAACCTACGAAGTACGGGTGACGTCATGGACGAGAAAGTTGCAGAGCGAGTGGATGATATCGCGGCTCCCGAAGCAGCGCCCGCCACCACCGTGCCCGGCTCGTCGATTCCGGCCGAGGAGCTGGAGCAGCTCACCGCCGACATCGTCGCCGCGCTCAAGACCGTCTACGATCCCGAGATCCCGTCCGACATCTACGAGCTCGGCCTGATCTACAAGATCGACGTCGACGACGACCGCAACGTCGCCATCGAGATGACCCTGACCGCGCCCGGCTGCCCGGTGGCCGGCGAGATGCCGCAATGGGTCGAGAATGCGGTCGCCTCGGTGCCGGGCGTCGGCCAGGTGTCGGTCAAGCTCACCTTCGACCCGCCCTGGGAGCAGAGCCGCATGTCCGACGAGGCGCGCCTCGCCCTCAATATGTTCTGACCAGTTCCGCCTGTCATCCCGGAATTCGCGCCAGCGAATATCCGGGACCCAGAGTCGCGGCCCCTGGGTCCCGGCTCTGCGCGCTTTCGCGCTCCGGCCGGGATGACAAGTTTGCCATGTTGGTGCAGGCTCTCCGCCCTGGAGGAAGCGCAAGCATGCACATCGGCATCGTCGGGCTCGGCCGCATGGGCGCCAACATCGCGCGCCGTCTCATGCGCCATGGCCACGCCTGCGTCGTCCATGATCGCGACGCCGAGCCGGGCCGCCGCCTGGCCGGCGAGGGCGCCACCGCCGCCGACAGCCTTGCGGCACTGGTGCAGGCGCTCCCCGTCCCGCGCGTCGTCTGGCTGATGCTGCCGGCCGGCGAGATCACCGAGGCCGCCATCGCCGAGCTGACGGGCCTGCTCACCTCCGGCGACATCCTGATCGACGGCGGCAACACCTTCTGGAAGGACGACATCCGCCGCGCCCGCGAACTCAAGCCGAAGGGCATCCACTACCTCGATGTCGGCACCTCCGGCGGCGTGTGGGGGCTGGAGCGCGGCTACTGCCTGATGATCGGCGGCGAGGCTGCCGTGGTGCAGCGGCTCGATCCCATCTTCGCGGCGCTGGCGCCGGGCATGGCCGGCGTGCCTGCCACCGCCACCCGCAAGGACCGCGATGCGCGCGCCGAGCAGGGCTACCTGCATTGCGGGCCGAGCGGCGCCGGGCATTTCGTCAAGATGATCCACAACGGCATCGAGTACGGCATGATGCAGGCCTTCGCCGAGGGCTTCGACATCCTCAAGAACGCCAACTCGCCGGCACTGCCGCCGGAGCATCGCCTCGCCATCGACGTCGCCGACGTGGCCGAGGTCTGGCGGCGCGGCAGCGTCATCACCTCGTGGCTGCTCGATCTCACCGCGGCGGCGCTGGCCGAGGACCCGCAGCTCGCCGGCTACTCCGGCCACGTCGCCGACTCCGGCGAAGGCCGCTGGACCGTGCAGGCCGCCATCGAGGAAGCCGTGCCGGCCGAGGTGCTGACCGCCGCGCTCTACGCCCGCTTCCGCTCGCGCCAGGACCACACCTTCGCCGAGAAGGTGCTGTCCGCCATGCGCAAGGGTTTCGGCGGGCATGTCGAGGCGGCAAAACCGGATGCCGGCAAGTCGCGTTGAACTGGGGGATTGGGGGACGCATGACCGCAGACGCCAAGCCGCTCGTGCTCGTGCTGATGGGCGTATCCGGCTGCGGCAAGAGCACCACCGGCACGCGCCTCTCCAAGCTGCTCGGCTGGCCGTTCCGCGACGCCGACAGCTTTCATCCGCAGGCCAACATCGACAAGATGAGCAAGGGCCTGCCCCTGACCGACGACGACCGCCAGCCGTGGCTCGCCGCCATCGCCGGCTGGATCGACGAGCGCCTGGCCAGCAACGAGAGCGGCATCGTCTCGTGCTCGGCCCTCAAGCGCACCTATCGCCGCGCCATCGTCGGCGACCGGGACCGCGTGCGGCTCGTCTACCTCAAGGGCGACATGGCGCTGATCGGCGACCGCGTCAGCCGGCGCAAGAACCACTTCATGCCGCCGGCGCTGCTCGAGAGCCAGTTCGCCGCGCTGGAGGAGCCGCAGGCCGATGAGCGTGCGCTCAACGTGCCGATCGTGCTGCCGCCGCGCCGCGTCGTCGAGACCATCCTGCAGCAGCTGGGCATCGCGCTGCCCGCCCAGGGCTGAGCGCTGCGCATCAACCTCCTCAACCCGTCATCGCCGAAGCCGAGGCCTTTAGCCGAGGCTGTCGGGGAACCACGTGCGGCAAACTCACGAGGTCCCGGCTCGCGATGATCGCGCGCCTGCGCGATACCGCGGCCGGGATGACAGGTGTTTCGCGACGCACTCAGCTCTTGATGAAGGCCAGCAGCTCCTCGTTGATCTCGTCCTTGTGGGTGGTGCACATGCCGTGCGGGGCGCCCTTGATAGATCTTGAGCTTGGCGCCCTTGACGATCTTGGACGACAGCATGGCGGAGGCGGCGATCGGCACGATCTGATCGTCGTCGCCGTGCAGGATCAGCGTCGGCACGTCGAACTTCTTCAGGTCCTCGGTGAGGTCGGTCTCCGAGAACGCCTTGATGCAGAAATAGCTGGCCGGCAAGCCGGCACATCATGCCCTGCAGCCAGAACGAGTCGCGCACGCCTTCCGAGACCTTGGCGCCCGGCCGATTGTAGCCGTAGAACGGCAGCTGACAGGTCCTTCCAGAACTGCGAGCGGTCGGCCTGCACGCCGGCGCGCAGCTGGTCGAACACCTCGATCGGCGTGCCGGCGGGATTGGCCGGCGTCTTGAGCATCAGCGGCGGGATGGCGCCGATCAGCACCGCCTTGGCGACGCGCTTGGTGCCGTGCCGGCCGATGTAGCGGGCGACTTCGCCGCCGCCGGTGGAGTGGCCGACGTGGATCGCGTCCTTGAGGTCGAGCTTGGCTCACGAGCTCGGCGAGGTCGTCGGCATAGGTGTCGAGGTCGTTGCCGTTCCAGGGCTGGCTCGAGCGGCCGTGTCCGCGGCGATCATGGGCGATGCAGCGATAGCCGCGCGAGGCCAGGAAGAACATCTGGTCCTCGAAGGCGTCGGCGCTGAGCGGCCAGCCGTGACTGAAGACGACGGGCTGTCCCTTGCCCCAGTCGTTGTAATAGATCTGCGTGCCGTCCTTGGTCGTGAACGTGGTGGCCATGGTACGCTCCTCGGTTGGGGCAACGAAATGCACCAACGCCTCCTAGAAGAACTGCCTCAATGCGGTGTTAATGGCTCGGTGCCGTGCTGATCAGCAAAATGTGAAGCGTTCTTGATATGGCGATCAGTCAAGACTTCCTCGATTTCCTGCACGACCAGCTGCACGGCCTCGGCCACATCACGACGCGACGCATGTTCAGCGGCGCCGCCATTTACTGTGACGGCGTGGTCTTCGCGCTGGTGCTGCGCGATGTGCTGCACTTCAAGGTCGACGACGGCAATCGTGGCGCCTACGAGGCCGAGGGGCTGCGAGCCCTTCATCTATCAGTCGAGAGGCAGGACGGTGCGCATGGAGGCCTACCGGCGCGTGCCGGAGCGCCTGTTCGATGATCCCGACGAGATGCTGGCGTGGGCACGCGCCGCGCTGGCAGCCGGACAGCGTGCGTCAGTCGGGAAGAAGCCGAAGAGAAAGCCAAGGCGCAAGCCGACTTGAACCGAACAGCTCGAGCGGATGGTCGCTCAGCCGAGCAGAAATCTCAGGCGCTGGTCGGCGTTCGACGGAGCGATCTCGAGAATTTCCAGGCTGACGACGCCTTGCGCGACGAAGGGATCGTGGTTCGTCCGGCTCTTGAGATCGTCCAGCGAGGTGTTGTGCGCGAGGATCGCGCCGCCGAGGTTCGGCTGGAGGCTGCCGACCAACAAGAAAACCTCGTCATCGAAGCCGCGCTTGATCCACTTCTTGTGGTCTTCCATCAGGCGGCCGGCTTGGTCTTTGTGGCGCGCAAATCTGAGCAGCACAACAAACATCGGGGCTCTCCTTCGGGTTACCCTGCACTGGAAGGGTTCTCGGTTCCGCGAAGTGCTCTTCGCGCACGATCTCAGCCACTCGTACATGCGCTCGACTTCCTGCCGGATGAACTTCTCGTCGTGGAAGGCGTTCGCTAGCGTGGCGAACGCCCTGACTGCGGGCGAGAAGATGCATGGCGAGCTCGTCGGCATCCGCCTTGCGGCCTAGCAGCGTGAATTGCCCGCGCAGCCAGGCCCGGAACAACGTGAGCAGCCGATTGGCTTCGCCTTGGGAAGGATGGCCGAGCTTCGCAAGCTCGGTGCACAGCGTGCCGACGGGGCAACCGTGACGCTTTATCTTGGCCCGGTTGGCAATCAGGATATCGACAAAGCTTCGGATGCGGTCTTGAGGGGATTTCCCTTCGATTTCCCACGCCTCCAACATCTTGCGCGAGTTGGCCAAACGCAGGTTGATCACCGCATCCAGGATCTCATCCTTGTGCTTGAAGTGATAGTAGAAGTTGCCACGCGAGATCTGGACCGCATTGGCGATGTCCGCGAACGAAGTGTGCTCGTATCCGTGCTCATAGAACAGCCGGTCGGCTGCTTCGATAATCTCATCGCGCGTCGTCTTGTTGCTCATGGGAGGCAGGACCTCGCCCGGACGCCTCATCCCTAGCGGGCGCTGGACGAAGCTTCGGCAACCGTCGCCGCCGCCTGCGCGAACAAGGCTTCCGCTCTGCGCTCGATTAGGACAATTGACCTATTAAATAGGACATATGTCCTAAGGGGTCAAGACCGATAGGGAGCCCAGAATCGAGGAAAGACGTGTCGCGCTAGCCTGGCCTGACATCGCAGTGATCGGGCATCAGATCACAGGTCCCGCTCACTCATCGGGCTCCGGCCACAGCGGCGCGTGCGCGCCGAGCCGCGCAGGCGGCCGCTCCCAGTGGGCCGGCGTTTCCGACAGCACGGCGGCGTGCCGGACGTAGGTCAGCCGGCCGAGCGGCGTATCCATCTCGTCGAGCAGATCGGCAATGTCGTCGTGGCTGGGATCGGGCGCATCGAAGCCCGCGCTCGCAGTCCGTCCGAGGCCGGCCAGCCAGCGCCCTGTCTGCGCCAGCGACACGCGCACGTGCCACGAGCCGCCTTCGCTGGCCTTGCGCATCAGGGCCATCATCACCCCGAACGCCATCAGGTAGCCGGTGGCGTGATCGAGCGCCTGGCAGGGCAGCTCCTTGGGACCCTCGACGCCGGCCGCCTCGGCCTCGGCATGGTTGAGCCCGCTCGCCGTCTGCACCAGCGAGTCGAACCCGCGCCGCCCGGCCCAGGGACCGGCGTGTCCGTAGGCCGAGAGCGTCACCGCGACGATGCCGGGCCGCATCTCGGCGCACGCCTCGGGCGAGAAGCCGAGCGCGGCGAGGCCGCCCGGCCGATATCCCTGCACGAACACGTGTGCCTCGCGCAGCAGGCCGGCCAGCCGTTCGCGCTCTTCATCCGCCCTGAGGTCGAGCTCGGCCGACAGCTTGCCGCGGCCAAGGTCGATGTCGTGCGCGCCGAGGCCCGGCAGGTGCGGACCCGTCACGCGCATCACGTCGGCGCCATGCGCAGCCAGCGTGCGCCCGCACACCGGCCCGGCGATCACCCGCGTCAGGTCCAGCACGCGCACGCCCGACAGCGGCCGCTCTGCCTTCGGCAAGCGGCGGGGCGGAGCCTCGCCGATTTTGGTGATCTCCAGCAGCGGCAGAGTGGCCACCGCCTGGCCCTGCGCGTGCGCGGCCCACTCCGCTGGCGAGCGCATCATGGTGGCGACCATCTTGGCCTCCGCGGCGGCCGTCTCGAACGTCTCGGCCTGCCACTTCAGCAGCGCCGCCTGCACCGCCTCGCGCTCGTAGGCGCACTCCAGCAGCTTGAGGATGCCGTCGCGATGATGCGGGAAGTTGGTGTGCAGCCGCACCCAGCGGCCATCGCCGGTGCGGTAGACGCCGGCGATCTTGTCCCACAGCGGCGCCGGCGGCTGTCCGGCGATGCGCGCATGCCGCTCGCTGCGGAACTCGATCGCCGCATGGCGCATGTCGACCGCGACGGTCTGGCTGCGTCCGGTGCGCTGCCGCCAGAGCTCGGCTGCGGCCAGTGCCGAAGCGGCGATGCTGGCCTGCGCCGCCGCCCCGACCCGGAACGAGGACGGCAGGGCCGGCTCGGCGCCGGTCAGGGCAACGCGCGAGAGCGCGTCGCTGTCGCCGCCGCCGGCGCGCCAGAGGTCAGCCAGGATCTGTGCAGGATGATGCGTTTGTCATGCGGCCACGTATAGCACGCGATGACGCACACGTAGGTTGGGTTAGCGCGTGAGCGCGTAACCCAACACTTGTCGCGTGTATCGTGTGTTGGGTTACGGGCTTCGCCCTAACCCAACCTACGCATCCCAATTCAGCGCTGCGCGACGCGCGTGGTCTTCTTCAGGAACGCCGGCACGTGATCGCCGAGGCCGACCGGAGCCGGTCCGCGATCATTGTCGCGCTCGACGTTGCGCTTGCGCTCGGGCCGTTGCGGCCGCTGGGGCGATGCCTCGCGCGGCTCGCTGTGGCCGCGCTGCTGCTCGGGGCGGGCCTCACGTGGAGCGCCATTCTGCGGTCGCGACTTCTGTGGCCGGCCGCCCTGCCGGTCCCCGCCGCGCTGGCGCGGACCTTCATGGCGCGGCTGGCGATGCTCACGCGGCTGATCGCTCGCCGCGACGGCCTCGATGCCTTCGCTGCGCTGGGCCCGCACCGGCTCGGCATGCCGCTCGCCGTTCTGACGCGGCTCGCCGTTGCGATCGGAACGCTGCGGCGAGCCGCTGCGGCCGAACCTGCCGCCGCGTCCCTCGCGACTGCTGGAGCGCTCGGCGGACGCACCGCGTCCACCGCTGCGCCCGCGCCGGCGCTTGGCCGACGAGAGATCGTCTGCGCCAGGCGCGTCTCCGATCCAGGTGATCGGCTCGCCCAGCATCTTCTCGATGTCCTTGAGCTGCTTGCCGTCCTCGGGCGTCACCAGCGTCAGCGAGCGGCCTTCCTTGCCCGCGCGGCCGGTGCGGCCGATGCGATGCACGTAGTCGTCGGACTGCCACGGCACGTCGAAGTTGAAGATGTGGCTGACGTCGGGAATGTCGAGGCCGCGGGCGGCCACGTCGCTGGCGGCAAGCAGGCTGATGCGACCTTCACGGAAGCCGTCGAGCGTCGCCGTGCGGCTGCTTTGGTCCATGTCGCCGTGCAAGGCACCTGCATTAAAGCCGTGCTTCTGCAGCGATTTGAGGAGGATCGCCACGTCGCGCTTGCGATTGCAGAAGATGATGGCGTTCTTGACGTTCTCGGTGCGGATCAGCTCGCGCAGCACCTCGCGCTTCTCCCAGTCCTCGGTCGAGGCGCAGAAGCGGAACAGCTGGGTGATGGTCTTGGCGGTGGTGGCGGGCTTGGCCACCTCGATGCGCACCGGATCCTTGAGGAAGGTACTGACCAGCCGCGTGATCTCCGGCGGCATGGTGGCCGAGAAGAACAGCGTCTGGCGGCGCGGAGGCAGCAGCTTGCAGATGCGCTCGATGTCGGGGATGAAGCCCATGTCGAGCATGCGGTCGGCTTCGTCGATGACCAGGATCTCGACGCCCGACAGCAGGATCTTGCCGCGTCCGAAGTGGTCGAGCAGGCGTCCCGGGGTGGCGATCAGCACGTCCGCGCCGCGATCGAGCTTTTTCAGCTGGTCGTCGAAGGAGACGCCGCCGATCAGCAGCGCCACCGTCAGGCGGTGGTTGACGCCGTATTTCTCGAAGCTCTGCGCCACCTGGGCGGCGAGCTCGCGCGTCGGTGCCAGGATCAGCGAGCGCGGCATGCGCGCCCTGGCGCGCCCGCTTTCCAGTCGGGCCAGCATCGGCAGCACGAAACCGGCCGTCTTGCCGGTGCCCGTCTGGGCGATGCCAAGCACGTCGCGGCCTGTTACGGCGACCGGAATGGCCTGGATTTGGATCGGGGTAGGCGTGGTGTAGCCGGCAGCCTCGATGGCGGCCTGCACTTTGGCGCTGAGACCGAGCTCAGCGAACGTCGTGGTCTGCAAAAGGAAACTTCTCCGTGCGTCTGGTGACAAGCCGACGCTCACGCAACGCGTGATTGAGCGCGGTGTCGGCAACCAGAGCGCAGGGGGTTAGCCGTGAAAGGGCCTAACGGGAAAGCATGCAGCTTAGGGGAAATGGATCTATCAAATTCGATCCCCTGCGCCCGTTGAAGCCGCGTAGATGGCATTGTTCGCCCCCGAAAGCAAGGTGGCGGCGCCAGATTGGCAGCGGTTCTGCGGTGCTGCGGCAACATGACTTGAGGTCAGCAGATAATCCGATCGGCGGTCGGAGTGGGTATGATTGCTCACTTTGGCGGATTGGTCCTACGGATCAGCATTTTAGCGCGAACGGAGATGGTCGGAATGGTCGAGAAAACGCATCTGGTGCTGGTACCGGGCCTGCTGTGCTCCCCGGCGCTCTGGGCACCTCAGGTTGCCGCCCTGCGGGACATCGCCGACATCACCATCGCCGACCACACCCGTCACGACACCATGCCGGCCATCGCCGACGCGATCCTGGCGCAGGCGCCGCAGCGCTTCGCCCTCGCCGGCCTGTCGATGGGCGGATACATCGCCCAGCAGATCGTGCTGCAGGCGCCCGAGCGGGTGACGCGGCTGGCATTGCTCGACACCGGCGCGCGCGCCGATACGCCGGAGCGCATCGAGAGGCGTCTGCAACTCAACGAGCTGGCCCGGCGCCATGGCGCGGGCCGGGTGCAGGAGGAGATCATGCCGCTGCTGATCTGCAAGGAGCGGTTGGCCGACAAAGCCTATACCGACCTGATCGTGCAGATGGCGGTGGACACCGGCCTTGACGCCTTCCTGCGCCAGCATGCGGCGCTGATGGCGCGCCGCGACAACCGCCCGCTGCTTCCCGCGATCCGCTGCCCGACGCTGGTGCTGGTCGGACGTCAGGACATCCTGACGCCGCCGGAGCTGTCGGAGGAGATCGCCGCCGCCATCCCCGATGCGCGGCTGGAGTTCATCGAGGATAGCGGCCATCTGTCGACGCTGGAGCAGCCCGACGCCGTCAACCGCGCCCTGCGCCGGTGGCTCGGCTGAAACACCAGACTGAAACATCGTTGGCAGTTGCGCCGGCATTTTCCGCAAAGGTGGAAATACATCCCGATCGAAGTTTCTGGCTTTGACCTGCAAGCATTTATGGATGATTTCTCGATCTAATTCATTCGTATCCAATATATCCTGCGGATAATCAAAATATTCAGAAACGCGAAAGCTTCGTTGCGCGAAAATCATTCGTATGCGCCGGCAAAAGCCGACGCACGCCATAGCTGCTCGAATTGAGGAGGACTATATGAAAGGCAAATTGACCTTGGCCGCCGTGGCCATCGCATTCGCAATGCTGAGCGTGCCGGGCACCGCGTCCGCTGGCCATTATCGCGGCGACTGGGGCTGGTCCAAGCGCGACCACTGGGGCTGGATGCACCGGGGCTGGGACTGCGAGCGCAAGGTCGTGAAGTAAAGAAGCAGCATCTACGTGCACAAGAAGGTCAAGAAGGCCAAGAAGCCTGCAAAATAAGCGGATGCGGTGCCGGGTGGAGATTGGCCTCTCCCGCCCGGCCCCATCAGCTGCAACGGGCGCTCGCCTCACGACAGCGGCGGCGCCCGTTCGCCATTAAGGGGCTGCGCATTGCGATCGAGGCCGGCGATCCCAATCTAACAAGGACGCGGCTCGCAAAGAGGAATGACCATGGCGGCCAAGGAAAAACGCGGCAAATCCAAATCGGACAGCGAGCGCAAGCTCGACACGCAGCTCGACGACGCCCTGACCGACACATTCCCGGCCAGCGATCCCGTTTCCGTCGGCGGCAGTACGTCGACAGAGCCGCCCGCGCGCCCCATCGACCGCAAGGCTCCCGTCATCGATCTCGAGGACGTAGCCGCCGCCCGCCGTAAGCGCCGCGGCTGATTGGGATGGCGCGCGCTCGGCCTACTTGCGGGCCAGCATGAACACGGCTTTCTCGCCCAGCATGTTATGCGCAGTGAGCGGAATCCAGGTGCCGAGCTGACGGCCCCAGCTGTTGAACGCCACCGCGCGCTCGACCCGCGCATCGACCACCCGGCACAGATCGACGAAATCCTTGATCGTGCACAGATGCGCGTTGGGGCTCACGTACCAGGCGTCGGGCAGGTGCTCGTTGACCGGCATGCGCCCCGTCAGCAGCAGCTGCGAGCGCACCCGCCAGTGCCCGAAGTTGGGGAATGACACGATCGCCCGGCGGCCGATGCGCAGCAGATGCTCCAGCACGGTCTTGGGATGGCGCGTCGCCTGGATGGTGAGGCTCAGGATGGCGTAGTCGAAGGCGCCGTCGGGATAGTCGTCGAGGTCGCGGTCGGCATCGCCCTGGATCACCGACAGGCCGCGCGCCACGCACGCATTGACCCGCTCGCGCGACACCTCGATGCCGCGGCCGTCCACCTCTTTGGTATCGGCCAGCAGCTGCAGCAGCGCGCCGTCGCCGCAGCCGACGTCGAGCACGCGCGAGCCGGGCGCCACCATCTGCGCGATCAGCAGGTGGTCGACACGGTGCTGGCGGAGCGCGTTGGGGGCGAGCATCAGCGCTTGCCTTTGCCGGGGGCGAGGCCGCGCTTGGCAGCCGCCGCGTTGAGGAAGCCGGTGACGGTGGCGAACAGCTCCGGCTCGTCCAGCAGGAAGGCGTCGTGGCCCTTGTCGGACTCGATCTCGACGAAGCTGACGTTGGCCGCCACCGCATTCAGCGCCTGCACGATCTCCCGGCTTTCGCGCGTCGGATACAGCCAGTCGCTGGTGAACGAGACCACGCAGAAGCGCGTCCTGGTGCCCTTGAAGGCGTTGGCCAGCACATCGCCGTGCTCGGCGGCGAGGTCGAAGTAGTCCATCGCCCGCGTGATGTAGAGGTAGCTGTTGGCATCGAAGCGATCGACGAACGTCGAGCCCTGGTGCCGCAGATAGCTCTCCACCTGGAAGTCGGCGTTGAAGCTGAACGTCTTGGTGTCGCGATCCTGCAGGTTGCGGCCGAACTTGCGGTGCAGCGCCTCCTCCGACAGGTAGGTGATGTGCGCGGCCATGCGCGCCACGGCCAGCCCGTTGCGCGGCTCCTTGCCCATTTCGAGGTAGCGGCCCTTGCACCAGTCGGGGTCGGCCATCACCGCCTGCCGGCCGACCTCGTGGAAGGCGATGTTCTGCGAGGAGTGCCAGGCGGCCGTGGCGATCGGCACGGCCGTGAACACGCGCTCCTTGTAGCGCGAGGCCCACTCCAGCACCTGCATGCCGCCCATCGAGCCGCCGACCACGGAGAACAGCTCGTCGATGCCGAGGTGATCGATCAGGCGCACCTGCGCATCGACCATGTCGCCGATGGTGATGACGGGGAAGTCGAGCCCCCACGGCTGGCCGGTATCGGGCCTGATGCTGGCCGGCCCCGTCGAGCCCATGCAGCCGCCCAGGATGTTGGCGCAGATGACGAAGAAGCGGTTGGTGTCGATCGGCTTGCCCGGGCCGATCAGCGTCTCCCACCAGCCGGGCTTGCCGGTGACGGGGTTGTTGCTGGCGACGTACTGGTCGCCGGTCAGGGCATGGGCGACCAGGATGGCGTTCGATTTGGCCGCGTTCAACTCGCCGTACGTCTCGTAGGCGATGCGGAAGGGGCCGAGCAGCTGGTCGCAGTCGAGCCGCAGCGCTTGCGAGGCCGGAATGTCGATGAACTTGCTGCTCGGCCTGTTGGCTTCGAGCACGCGCGCATCGCCCGTGGAACTTCGCGTTGATCGACCGTGTTCATAAGCGCTGTTAGCTAGGCCCTCGCGGCGGAAAGTCAATCCCCGGATTGTGGATCGCGCCGCGCTTGGTTCGATAGCGGTTGACCGTCGCCTATCGGCCATGTCCTTTCGCCTTGGCAATTGGGCGAACGTGGGATCGCATGATCTGGCTGGCAATCCTGGCTCTGGGCCTCGCCGCGGGCACCGTCGGCGGCATCGTCGGCTTCGGCTCGTCGATCATGCTGATGCCGGCCCTGATGCTGGCGTTCGGCCCGCAGGAAGCCGTGCCGATCATGGCCATCGCCGCGCTGATGGCCAACCTGTCCCGCGTGGCGGTGTGGTGGCGCGAGGTCGACTGGCGGGCCAATGCCTACTACTGCGCGACCGCCATACCCGCGGCCGCGCTCGGCGCCCGCACGCTGCTCACGCTCAATCCGCGCATCGTCGAGGGCGCCCTCGGCGCCCTGTTCATCGCCATGGTGCCGATCCGGCGCTGGCTGATGTCGCGCGGGCTGCGCATCAAGGCCTGGCACCTGCTGTTCGTCGGCGCCGGCATCGGCTTCTTCTCCGGCATGGTGGCATCGACCGGCCCGATCAACACGCCGTTCTTCATCGCCTACGGGCTGGTCAAGGGCGCCTACCTGTCGACCGAGGCGGTGGGCTCGGTGGCGGTGGGCCTGACCAAGACCATCGTGTTCCAGCGTCTCAACGCACTGTCGTGGGAGACGGCAGGGCGAGGCCTCATGATCGGTGCCTCGGTGATGATCGGATCATGGGTCGCCAAGGGCTTCGTGCTGCGCCTGGAGGCCGAGCAGTTTCGCCTGCTCATGGACGCGCCTGCTGATCTTCGCCGGCCTGGTGCTGCTGTGGGGCGCGTTCGTCCTGCAGCATGCCTAGCAAGCCGCGTGGTCAGCGCGCTGCGAGCGCGTGCAGGAATTTCACGTGCACGCTGTAGGAGGTGCCGCTCGGCTTGGCGATCGAGTGGAGGCATCAAGCTGCGCGGCTACCGTGCTCGATCCTCTGGTATAGGCTGGCACGGCGCGGGGCGGACACGGGTGTGTTTGAGAGAATCTGCCAGCCACGGAGGGGTCGCATGGTGAGTGCTGTCGCACGTGTGATGCGCGCGAGCGCTGTCGCTTTTCAGGTAGGTGCAATGAGCGCGGTATTGTTCGCTGGCGGCGCGGTAGCCGGCACGGTCGAGGTGTTTCACGCCAACTCGCTCGCCGGGCCTATGCGCGAGCTGAAGAAGGCATTCGAGGCGAAGAACGCCGGCGTCACCATCAATCTCACGACGGGCGTGTCGAAGCAGCTGGCGGAGCGCATCCTCAACGGCGATGCCTGCGACGTGTTCGCGCCGTCGTCGCCCGCGGTGATGGATCAGGACCTGATGGGCAAGAAGATCGCCGGCTCCGATCGCGACGCGGCTTCGTGGTACGCCATCTTCTCGGCCAACGAGATGGTGGTGATCACCGCCAAGGGCAATCCGCTCGGCATCAAGCAGGTCGACCGATCTCGTCAAGCCCGGGGTCAAGTACGTGCGCGTCACGGGCGAGAAGGATCTGGCGACCGGCCGCACCATCGAGTTCCTGAAGCGGGCCGCGCAAGAGGAAGGCAAGCCCGATCAGGCGCAGGCCATCATCGATGCAGCGGTGGTCGATCCCGCCAAGCCGACCGGCGGTGCCTGACGCGGTGCGGGCCGTGCGCGAGGGCACCGCCAATGCCGGCATCGTCTACTATTCGGCGGCCGTGGCGGCGCGCAACGAGGTCGACGCAGTGCGCTTTCCGGCCAGCGTCAACATGAGCGAGGCGATCCGCAACGCGGCGACCGTCACCGGCTCGTCCAAGAACCCGAATGAGGCGACCGCCTTCGTCGCCTTCCTGCTCACCGCGGAGGGCCAGCGCATCCTGCTCGACACCGGCCAGCCGCCGGTCATGCCGGCCATCCTCAAGGGCGCCGTGCCGGCCGAGGTCAAGAACTGAGCCCCGGCACCGCCCGCGGCCCCGCCCGAGGTGGCAGGCGGGCGGGCTTTCCGCTAGGCTGAGGCCCAAGGCGGGGATCTCGGCGAAGCATGACCATGCGCACGGACGGCAGGCATCAGGCGGCGCTCTCGCTCATCAAGACGGCGATGATCGAGAAGAAGCTGACCCAGGCCGAACTGGCGGATGCCGCCGACTGCCACGAGAAGACCATCCAGAACCTGCTGTCGGGCCGCTCGGTGCGCGACCAGACGCTGTTCGACGTGTGCATGGTCCTGGGCCTCGATTTCGACCAGGTGAAGGGCGCCTGGAGCGGCAGCCACGGCGAGCTGCGCGATGCGCCCGAGGGCAACGGCGCGCACGGGCGGGTGGCGCCGGTCTACATGGGCGCCTATTCGCGCGAGGCCGTCGATCACTATCTGGGCAGCTATCTCACCCTGCGCCCCTCGTTCTCGGTGCCGGGCGGCATCATGGCCTACCGTACGGACATAACGTGGGATGACGAGTGGCCGAGCCTGGTGTTCCAGGAGCGCGACCGGCCGGACAAGCCGTTTCTGCACCGCGGGCGCCTGTACATCCCGGCCTCTTCCATGTTCATCCACCTGGTGTCGCTAACCAAGGGGGCGATGCGCATGGTGATGGTCTCGCAGCTCGATCTGGCCGGGCAGATGCGGGGCCTCGTCACGACTCTGCACAAACAGCGGGCACTTTTCATGCCCGTCAGCGCGCCGATCGTCTACGCCAAGCGCGAAGATTTTGGGCAGCGGCGCTGGGCGAGATCGGCCGCGATCAGCCTGCCCACTCCGGCTATCAAGCGCATGCTGAATGAGACGATCGAACAAGGTTACGCGCGATTGATCGGCGCATAATGCCCTTTTGGACCTACGGCAAAATCCGCTAAGCTCACATGCAGCAGGAGCATTGGATCTGCAGCAACCAGATTTCGACAAGAGCCGGGCCACCGGTCGACATGCACCCCAAGGGAGACACAGCGAATGACACAGGTTTCACGTCGTAAATTCCTCAAGACCGCCAGCGTCGGCGGCTTGGCGCGGCCGCCGCTGCGGTTGCTTCTCCGGCGATCGCGCAGTCGATGCCCGAGGTCAAGTGGCGGCAGACAACCAGCTGGCCCAAGTCCCTCGACACGCTGTACGGCGGCGCCGAGTGGATTGCGGCGCGGACTTTGGCTTTGACCGACGGCAAGTTCCAGATTCAGACCTTTGCCGGTGGCGAGATCGTGCCGGGCCTGCAGGTGCTCGACGCCGTGCAGAACGGCACCGTCGAATGCGGCCACACGGCGCTCTATTACTACTTCGGCAAGGACGACACGTTCGTGTTCGGCTCGGCGCTGCCGTTCGGCATGAACTCGCGCATGCAGAACGCCTGGCTGATCCACGGCGGCGGCCAGGATCTGCTGAACGAATTCCTGAAGGGCTACAACAGCCACTTCATGCCCGGCGGCAACACGAACTGCCAGATGGGCGGCTGGTTCCGCAAGCCGATCACCAAGGTCGACGACATGAAGGGCCTCAAGATGCGGCTCGGCGGCTTCGCCGGCAAGATCGTGCAGCGCGTCGGCGTGGTGCCGCAGCAGATCGCGGCCGGCGACATCTATCCCGGCGCTGGAGAAGGGCACCATCGACGGCGCCGAGTGGGTCGGACCGTACGACGACGAGAAGCTCGGCTTCTACAAGGTCGCCAAGTTCTATCACTATCCCGGCTGGTGGGAGCCGACCTCGACCACCGGCTTCATCGCCAACACTCGACAAGTGGAACGCCCTGCCGAAACTTTACAAGGAGGCGCTCACGTCCGCCTGCTTGGAAGCCACCCAATGGGTCGGCACGAAGTACGACGCGGTCAACGCGGCGGCTCTGAAGCGGCTTGCCAGCCAGGGTGCGACGCTGCAGCCGTTCTCGACGGAGGTCATGGACGCCTGCTACAAGGCGGCCCAGGAACTCTACGCCGAGATCAACGCGAAGAACCCGGCGTTCAAGAAGATCTACGACAGCTACACGGCCTTCATGGCCGACGGCTACCTCTGGCACCAGGTCGCCGACTACACCATGGACAGCTACATGATCCGCTACCGCACGCAGAAGACCTGATCTGCGCGCGAGTGGTTTGACAACGCGGGGCCGGCTTCCTCTAGGAAGTCGGCCCTTGCCATTTCGGGGGCCATTCGGGAGACGGAAAACTGGTCGACGACGGCCTGTCTGCAACTGGTCGCGGGGGTAATGGGGGTTTCATGCACGCTTCAGTCCGACTGCGCAGAGGATCAGGATTCGCACGGGCCACAGTATTTCTGATCGCGCTGCTATGCGCCTTTGCTGGGCTTGCTCCGCCCGCTGCGGCCGCCAAAGTGATGTTCGGAACGAGGGAACATCTGCACAAGATCCAGGATCTCGATCTCAAGGGGCCGAACGGGGAAGCGCTGTATCTCGGCTACAAGTACTCGCACCATGCGTTCATCGCGCCTTACCGCACCACCGACGACGGCTACATCCTCGGCGTCGTCGGAGAGCAACGCTACTATCCCCTCAATGCGGCGCTGATCGAAAGGCTGCAGGCGCAGAAGCGTCTGCCGGTACCGCTGCCGCCGTACGAGCTGTCGGCGCTCGACTACCTGTTCGGCTACCTGCTCTGGATCATTCTGGCGGGCGTCGCGGTCTCGATCCTCTTCTCCGTACTCAGGCAGCGCCAACGCAAGAAGGCGCTGCCGTTTGCCGAAGCCGGCCTCGCCCACCATCGCGCGGGCAATCTCGATGCGGCGATCACTGAATATGGCAAGGCGCTCGAGTTTGACCCGAAGTTGGCGCACGCGCTGATGCTGCGCGGTGACGCCCACAAGGCGCGGGGCGAGTTCGATAGTGCCATCTCCGACTATTCCAAGATCATCAATATGGATGCCAAGAATGCTCCGGCCCTGGTCGCCCGGGGCGCGGCGTTCGAGGCCAAGCGAATGCTGCCCCGAGCCATCGACGACTACACGCGCGCCATCAAGAACAGCAAGGCGCCTGTCGCCTATTTCATGCGTGCCAATGCCTATATGGGCAGCGGCGAGATGACCGCCGCGATCAAGGACTACAGTGCGGCAATCGACAAGAACAATGACTTTGCTGCGGCCTATCAGAACCGGGCCATCGCCTACGAGCGCACGGGCAGAGCCGACCTGGCTCAAGCGGACTATCGGCTGGCGGCCCAGATCGCCGATGCCAGCCAAGCCGGGCGGCAAGGCTGATCAGCGATATGGCCCTCTGGCGCGCGGAGAAGCAGCACTGATATGGTCGCGCTGGCACGACAACGAGAGCATATCCATGCCTAGCACCAGCCCAGCGCGCCGCCAGAACATCCGCGTCACCACCTATGACGGCCCCGGCGCCGATCCGGTCATGCGCGAGGTGCCCTGGCCGAAGGTGCCGCCCAAGGGCGCGCTGATCCAGATCGCCGCCTGCGGCGTGTGCGGCACCGACCAGCACATCCTCAAGGGCCATTGGCCCAAGCCCCTGCCGTGGCCGTTCACGCTGGGGCATGAGCTGGCCGGGGTGATCGTCGAGATCGGCAGCGAGCTGAAGACGGATCACATGGGCAAGCCGATCGGCGTCGGCTCCAAGATGATGCTGCCGCCGTTCATGCCATGCGGCTTCTGCGACTGGTGCAAGCGCTATCCCGAGCAGACCAACCGCTGCCCGCAACCCGGTCTACTACGGCCGCTATCTCGGCTTCGACCGGCCGCCGCACCTGTGGGGCGGCTGGGCCGAGTACGTCTACGTCGATCTGGGCGAGCTGCCCGGCACCAAGATCTACAAGCTGCCCGACGACATGAGCCTGCTGCTGGGCTCGCTGTCGGAGCCGCTGACCTCCTGCATCCGCGGCTTCAACCGCGCCATCAAGGCCGGCGGCTTCACCTGGGGTGACACGGTGGTCATCCAGGGCACCGGCCCGATCGGCATCCTGGCCATCGCCGCCGCGCAGGAGATGGGTGCCGGCCGCGTCATCGCCGTCGGCGCGCCGGAGACGCCGCGCCTCAAACTGGCGCGCGAGTTCGGCGCCGAGGCCACCGTCGACATCGAGACCCATAAGACGGCGGAGGCGCGCATCAAGGCCGTGCGCGACATCGTCGGCGGCTGGGGCGCCGACGTCGTGATGGACTGCTCGGGCCATCCGACCGCCGGCCCCGAGGGTATCGAGTTCCTGCGCGACGGCGGCACCTACGTCGAGATGGGCCAGTTCACCGATGCCGGCTCCATCATGACCAGCTGGCATCGCTTCGTCGCCAAGGACATCTCGGTGCTGGGCTCGTGGGCCTTCTCCGCCAACGACCTGGCTCTCGGCGTCGACATGCTCTACCGCGCGCGCGACAAGTATCCCTGGCGCAAGATGCAGACGCTGTTCCCCTTCACCGTCGAGGGCGTCAAGGACGCGGTGGCGCAGGCCATGGCCATGAAGACCGTGAAGATCACCATCATGCCCTTCGAGGAGCTGCTTTAGATGTCATCCCGGAATGCGCGTCCGCGCATATCCGGGATCCAGAAACGCGCGTTGTGCTCGACGTCCTGGGTCCCCGTTCGTCGCTATGCGACGCCCGGGATGACAACCGCAAACAAATAGGAGGAAACAGCCATGGGCATGGTCGACAACAAGGTGGCCATCATCACGGGCGCGACCAGCGGCATCGGTGCGCGCACCGCGGAGCTGTTCGTCGAGGAAGGCGCGCAGTGTCGTCTTCACCGGCCGGCGCGAGGCCGAGGGCGAAGCGCTCGCCGCCAAGCTCGGCGGCGAAGGCGCGCTTCATCCAGGCCGATGCCACCCTGGAGGCCGACTGGAAGCGCGTCATCGAGCAGACCATGCAGGCGCACGGCCGCATCGACTGCCTGTTCAACAACGCGGGCGGGCCGTCGCCCACGGGCAGCATCGCCTCGATCCCGGTGGACGGCTTCGATGCCGCCATGGCGCTGCTGGTGCGCTCGGTGATGCTCGGCATGAAGCATGCGGCGCCGGTCATGATGCGCCAGAAGTCGGGCAGCATCATCAACAACGGCTCCATCGCCGGCCATCTCGCCGGCTATTCCAGCTCGATGATCTACAGCGCCGCCAAGGCGGCCGTGAACCACCTGACCAAGTGCGTGGCCATGGAGCTCGGCGAGCACAGCGTGCGCGTCAACTCGGTATCGCCCGGCGCCATCACCACCGGCATCCTTGCCAAGGCGCTCGGCATGGACACCGCCAAGGCCGACACGTCGGCCAAGGTGGTCGAGCAGATCGGGCAGGTCTATTCCAAGGCGCAGCCGATCCCGCGCGCCGGCATCACCGACGACATCGCCCAGTGCGTGCTGTGGCTGGCCTCCGACCGCTCGACCTTCGTCAACGGCATCGACATCGTGGTCGACGGCGGCATCATCGGCGGCCGCATGTACTCGGCGCACCAGGAAGGCCTGCGCCAGACCAAGGCGGCGCTCGGCATCTGAGCATCGCCTGTTGCGCGCAAGCCGCGGGTTGCACAACCGAATCGTCCTCTGCCCCGGTCGGCTAGAGGAGTGTGGCCGCGACTCGGCTTGACTGTGACCTCGATAAGAAATCCGTTAACGTTTCCAGGGTCATAACTTGATCCTGCGACGACCTGGAAAATGCCATCTTTCCACGCGTTTATCCACAAGACTGTCCCGCCATTGAGAGTGCGTTAGACGGGGGTCGACGACGATGGTTTTTGGCAGGCTGCGATGCTCGGGAGTTCGGGGCGTCGCTTGTAGCGGTTTTGACCGCCTTGGTTGCGCTTCCCTGTGCGTCCTCCGCACAGCAGGCGACCGGGAGCGTCGGCGGCCAGTCGCTGACGGCTGCGCATCGGCCCGACGCGCCCGCCGAGAAGACACGCACCAAGTTCATCATCGGCCTGGAGCGCCACGTCGACTTCCAGGTGTTCGCGCTCACCAACCCGAACCGCGTGTTCGTCGAACTGCCCGACGTCAAGCTGCAGCTGCCGCCGCTGCCGGGCGAAACGCCGGTCGGCCTCGTCAAGACGTTCCGCGGCGGCACGTCCGCGCCCGGCAAGACGCGCGTCGTCATCGACGTGACGGGTGCCGTGGTGGTCGAGAAGGCGGTGATCGAGAAATCCCAGGACGGCCGCAGCGTGCGCCTGACCATCGATATGGTCTCGGCCGGCGCCCTCGAGTCCACCGTGCCGGCTGCCAAGACCACCGAGACCAAGCGTCCCGCACCGCTGGCCGGCGCTTCGGCGCTCGGCGCGTCCGACCTCCTGCAGCCGCCCATGCCCAAGCCCGCCATGTCGCCCAGCATGCGCGCGGCCAGCATGTACAAGCCAATCATCGTCATCGATCCGGGCCACGGCGGCGATGATACCGGCGCGCAGAAGAACGGCGCGGTCGAGAAGAACGTCGTGCTCGCCTTCAGCCTCAAGCTGCGCGACAAGCTGAACGCCACCGGCCGCTACAAGGTGCTGCTGACGCGCGAGACCGACACGTTCATCGAGCTGAACGAGCGGCGCGAGTTCGCCGAGCGGCATCAGGCGGCGCTGTTCATCGCCGTGCATGCCGACTACACGGGGCGCGCCTCGGCCCGCGGTGCCACCATCTACTCGCTGCGCGAGAACGTCGCCAACGAGCTGAAGCGCTCGGCGCAGGGCCAGGTCAGCGACAGCGTGCTGTCGGCGCAGGAGCTGGCCGCCGTGCAGAAGGTGGAGGCCGACGTCGGCGCCATCCGCGCCATCCTGTCCGACCTCGCCAAGCGCGAGGTGGAGGCCACCAAGGACCGCACCAGCGTGTTCGCCCGCTCGGTGGTGTCCTACATGGGCGAGACCACCAACATGATGGACAACCCCGACCGCAGCGCCGCGTTCGTGGTGCTCAAGTCGGCCAAGGTGCCCTCGGTGCTGATCGAGCTCGGCTTCGTCACCAACGAGACCGACGCCCAGCTCCTCAAGTCCGACAGCTGGCGCGAGAAGGTGTCAGGCTCGATCCTGACCGCCATCGAAAACTACTTCAGCCACCAGAGCGTGCGCCTGCCGATGTGATCGGCGACGTCCGGGACTATGCCCGGGCAGCGAGACGCCGGCGCTTTGTCAGTGCGAATTGGCCTGAAGAGCATGGGCTCTGCCGTGGCCCGTATTGCCTTGGCACAATCGATCGGCATACTGGAGAGGCTCGCGCCTCCATTGGCCGGGCCATGTCCGCAGAAGGTCTCGAGCGTAAAGTGCGTAAGGCGGCCGATTTGACCGGAACAAAACTTATACCCGCCTTGCGCTACCGCAACGTGGACCAGGCGATCGAGTGGCTGTGTACGGCGTTCGGCTTCGAGAAGCGCGACGTCGTTGCCGGGGCGGACGGCAGCATTGTTTATGCCTACCTCACGCTCGGCAGCGCCATGGTCCTCGTGCGGCCGGTCGGCGATTCCGCGTTGGATCGGCTGATGGTGCAGCCCGACGAGATCGGCGGCGCCGAGACACAAAGCTGCTATCTCGTCGTTGAAGATGCCGATCAACATTGCGCCAGGGCCAAGGCGGCCGGCGCAGACATCCTGTTGGATGTCGATGGTGATGACCACGGCGGGCGCGGTTATGCGTGCCGCGACTCCGAGGGTCACGTATGGAGTTTCGGCACATACGATCCTTGGCGAGGCAAGCCCGTGCTGCAACCCGGCGGCTCGCTGCTGGCGATGCCACGCGCCGCAGTTGCCATATCCGCCGCCGTGCTGGCTTGTCTGGCGGTCGGCGCCGCGGCCGGGTGGATGCTGCCCCGTAGCACCGGGGAGGAAGTGCGGCTGAAGCAGGAGGCGGAAACAGCGCGTGCGCGCGCCGAACAGGGTGAAGCGCGCGCCAATCAGCTGGCCGATGAGGTGACGCGGCAGCTGACTGCCAAGACCGCTGCGGAGCGCTCCGCCCGCGAAGCCTACGAGCTGATCGAGCAGGAGCAGGGAGCAAGGCGATCCGCGGAAACCAACGTAAGAGAGCAGGAGAAGCGTCTCGCAGAGCAGCGCCGCGCCAGCGACGCCGCCGCTCAGGCTGCCCGTGTGGAGATGACCAAGGAACAAGCGGCCAAGAAAGAGGCGCAGCGCGTCAACTCACTCGTGCAGCAGGAATTGGCGCGCGAGCGGGAGGGCAAGCAGAAGGCCGAAACTTCCGCACGCAACGCGCTGGACCGGCTGGCGCAGGAGCGCCAAGCCCGGGAGGCCGCTGAACGCGCCGCCAAGGACGCGCGGGAAAAGCTCGCGGAAGCAGCAGGCAAGGAGAAAGCGAGTTCTCTCGTCAAAGCCAAAAAGAGCGCTCCCGCCAAGTCGACGGAGACGGACGACATTCCGTCTATCCTGCCCTAGAGCCGCCGCCCGGACGGATGCGGCAAGGACACCAGCGCTGGCACCTTAGTTGAGCGGCATGCGCACCCGCGCTTTGCCCGCTATGGCTTGGTAGTCGCTGGCGCCGATGCCGTCATAGCTGACCGCAGCGCCCACGCTGAGCCCGCCGCGCAGGTAGATCATGACGCCCGCTTCGACCCGAGCGCGCAGATCTTCCCCAAAGGCAAGGTCATCGATGGCACCCACGCCCGCATCCTGCGTGAAGTTCCATACGCCCTCCAGCAGCACACTTGGCTCGACCACGGTGCCGTCGGCTAGCTTGTGCCGAAAGGAGATTTCCGGACCGCCCTTGACCTGCCCCAGCGCCACCTTCTGTTCGGGCACCGCCACCCCAAGCGAACTCTGGTAGGTCTCCTGTAGCTCTTCGATGTACCCGACCGAGACCCGAGGGCGCAGCTGCCACGGTCCCCAGCGCCATTGACCGATCAATGTGCCGCGGACCAGCCAGCGATCAGCGTCGAAACGATCCTCGGGAGATCCATCGAAGCCCAGCTCATGCGTCGACTTTCCCCATGCCGCCCGCGCCTGGAAAAACAGATTGTTCGTCAACCGCATCGTAGCATAGGGGCCAACCATCCACCCGGTGCTGCGCGCCTTGCTTGCCAGACCGTTGAGATCCTGTTGTGCGTCATCGAAGCTTGCCAGCGCCCCGATGAGCAGATCGGGTGACACGCGATAGTCCGCGCCGACGAACAGCACGCCCCAATGGCCTTCGCGCTGGGAAGCTTCGTTGCCGTCCTCGAACCTGGCGAACGAGCCTTCGGCCCAGAGTCGAACGGGGACTTGGCGGGCGGCGGCCGACGCGAGCCCGCGCCCAGACCAGACGGCAGGCCAGATGGCAGGTTGCCCGCGGCGGCGTTATCCTGACGTGTTTGCTGCCCGCTGGCCGCGAAGCTCAACTGGTCGCCATTGAATGGGTCGCGACTGCTCCCCGAATTGAACACCTCGCCGAGACGCATTCCCCCGAGCGCCATCGGGTCGGACCAAACAGACGTCGCATCGGTGCCCGATCCCGTCAGCAGGTCAACCTGCCTGTCGAGCCCAAGGTCGAGCCCGAGCAGCGTGTCGTTGCGCCGGCTCGAGAGGATCGAGCCGGTGCTGCCGATCACGTCCGGCAAAAGTTCGGGCGGCAGTGTGATGGCGATCGGAAGACTGATGGTCGACTGTCCCCCCAAAATCGGAATAGTGCCCGGCACGTTGAGCGACAGATTGACAGTGTTCCCGTCGATGGTGACGGGCAGCGTCACGTGGTGGGCAGCAGGTTCACGCCGCCGGCAGCGCCGGTCACATTGACATTCAGGTTGACCACGTTGCCCAGCACGTTCACGGGCACACTTACCGTGGTCGGGCCGCCGATCACAGGCACGTTGATGGTCGTATTGGTCGAGAGGTTGATCGTCTGCGCCTGGGCGCCAACCGGCGCAAGCGCAGCGATAGCCGCGACGCAAACGCTCAACAATCGTACGCTACGCCTACTGAAACTCACACGCACCCGCATAACGTGAACGGCCGAGAACCAGCCACCAGCATTCAGCTAATCGGACCGGAACCGTCCGGCGCAGTCAATGTCCGCGAGCCTTCCTTGCGCAGGAATCCGGCCCACATGTGCCCATGCGGCAACAAGATGCAGAGAAGGAAATCGCTGTGAAAGCAATGCCTAAGCTGCCTGCGCGGTCGTTGCCGAGCCTGGTTCGGGTTGCGCTGCTTGCTCGGCCTGCTTGTCCGGCGGGGTGATGCGGAACCACGTCACGTAGAGCGCCGGCAGGAACACCAGCGTCAGCAGGGTCGCCACCACCAGCCCGCCCATCACGGCGAACGCCATCGGCCCCCAGAACACCGTCGGCGCGATCGGGATCATGCCGAGGATGGCGGCGGCGGCGGTGAGCAGGATCGGCCGCAGGCGGTGCTCGGTGGCGCTGATCACCGCCGACCAGGGATGCTCGCCGGCGGCGATGTGCTCGTCGATCTGCACGATCAGGATCACCGAGTTGCGGATCACCATGCCGATCAGCGAAATGACGCCGAGGATGGCGACGAAGCCCATCGGTGCGCCCGACATCAGCAGCGCCGCGGACACGCCGATCAGCGCCAGCGGCGCCGTCAGCAGCACCAGCAGCAGGCGCTGGAAGCTCATCAGCTGCACCATCAGGATGGTCATCATCAGGAACAGCATGAGCGGAAACACCACGAAGATGCTGAGCCTGCGCCTTGGCGCTGTCCTCGACGGTGCCGCCGGCTACCACCGAATAGCCCGAGGGCAGCTCGGCGCGGAACTTGGCGATCGCCGGCTGCAGCTGCTTGACGACCGTGGTCGCCTCCACGCCCGGCACCACGTCGGCCTGCACGGTCACGGTCGGCAGGCGCTGGCGACGCCAGATCAGCGGCGGCTCCAGGCCGTAGGAGATGCTGGCGATCTGCGCCAGCGGCACGTTGCGCCCGCCCGAGGTCTCCAGCATCAGGTTGCGCAGCGTCTCGAGCTTGGCGCGCTCCTCGGGGATGGCGCGGGCGACGATGTCGATCAGGTAGGTCGAATCGCGCAGCTGCGTGATGGTGGTGCCGGACAGCACGGAGTTGATGTTGTTGGCGAGCTGCTGCGAGGTGATGCCGAGCGTGCGCGCGCGGTCCTGGTCGACCTCGATGCGGATGGATTTGCTGGGCTCGTTCCAGTCGTAGTTGATGTTGCGCGTGTTGGCGTTCTCGCCGAGCACCTGCGCGAACGCCTGCGCGTACTCGCGCGTGGCGCCGGGATCGGGCCCGCTGACGCGGAACTTGACCGGCCAGCCGACCGGTGGGCCGAGCTCCAGCGGGCTGACGCGGCTCAGCACGTTGTCGAAGCTGGCGGTGAGTTGCTGCTCGAGCCGCGCCTGCACGCCGGCGCGCTGCTTGAAGCCCTTGGTGACGACCACGGCCTGCGCGAAGAAATCGTTGGCGAGCTGGGCATCGAGCGGCAGGTAGAAGCGGACGGCGCCCTGGCCGACGTAGAAGCTCCAGTAGTCGATGTCGGGATCGGCCTTGAACAGCTTCTCCACGCGGGCCACCACCTCCTGCGTGGCGTTGAGCGAGGCGTTCTGCGGCAGGGTCAGGTTGACCAGCAGCTCGGGCCGGTCGGAGGCCGGGAAGAACTGCTGCTGCACGAAGCGCATGCCGACCAGAGCGAGCAGGAACAGCGCCACGGTGCCGGCCAGCACGCGCGCCTTGTTGCGCAGTGCATTGTCGAGGTTGTCGTGGAACCAGCGCGAGAAGCGCGAGCCGCCGTGTCCGCCATGCTTCTTCAAGGTGTCGGGCAGGATGAACACGCCGGTCAGCGGCGTGAACAGCACGGCCACCACCCACGACACGATCAGCGCGATGCCGACCACCGCAAACAGCGTGAAGCAGTATTCGCCGGCGCCGCTCTGCGCGAAGCCGACCGGCACGAAGCCCGCCACCGTGACGAGCGTTCCCGTCAGCATCGGAAAGGCCGTGGAAGTATAGGTGTAGGTGGCGGCGCTGATCTTGTCGTAGCCCTCCTCGAGCTTGGTGATCATCATCTCGACCGCGATCATGGCGTCGTCGACCAGCAGGCCCAGCGCGATGATCAGCGCGCCGAGCGAGATGCGCTGCAGCGAGATGCCGGACGAGCTTCATGATGCACGAACGTCACGGCCAGCACCAGCGGGATGGCAATCGCCACCACCACGCCGGGCCGCCAGCCGAGTGCCAGGAAGCTCACCAGCAGCACGATGGCGACGGCTTCCATCAGCGTCTTGGTGAACTCGCCGACCGCCTCCTTGACGACGTGCGGCTGGTTGGCGACCAGGCTCATCTCGATGCCGACCGGCAGCTCCGCATTGATGCGCTGCGGCGCGAGCCTCGACGTTCTTGCCGAGCGTCAGTGCGTCGCCGCCGGCCGCCATGGCGATGGCGAGGCCGATGGCCGGCTCGCCGTTGTAGCGGAACAAGGGCTGCGGCGGGTCGACGTAGCCGCGGCGGACCTTGGCGATATCGCTCAGGCGGAAGAAGCGGCCGTTGGAGGTGAAGTTGATGGCTTTGAGGCTTTCTTCGGAGGTGAAGCCGCCCGATATGCGAATGGCGATGCGCTCGGGGCCGGCCTCCACCACGCCGCTCGGCGCCACGGCGTTCTGCGCCTGCAGCGCCTGCGCCAGCGCATTGATGTCGAGGCCGAGGGCGGCGATCTGCTGGGTCGAGAACTCGAGGTAGATCTTCTCGTCCTGCACGCCGATCAGGTCGACCTTGGCGACGTCGGGTACGAGCAGCAGCGCGGTGCGGATACGCTCGGCATAGTCGCGCACCTCGCGGCGCGAGAAGCCGTCGGTCGTCAGCGCGTAGATGATGGAATAGGTGTCGCCGAACTCGTCGTTGAAGTAGGGGCCGTAGATGCCCGACGGCAGGTTCTGGCGGATGTCGCCGACCTTCTTGCGCACCTGGTACCAGAGGTCGGGCACCTCGGCGGCGCGCACGCTGTCCTTGAGGTTGACGAAGACGATGGACTCGCCCGGCTTGGTGTAGCTGCGCACGTAGTCGAGGTGCGGCACCTCCTCGAGCTTCTTCTCGATGCGATCGGTGATCTGGTTGATGGTCTCGGTGGTGGTCGCGCCGGGCCACAGCGTCTTGACCACCATCACCTTGATGGTGAAGGGCGGGTCTTCCTCGCGGCCAAGGCTGGTGTATGCCATCAGCCCGGCGATGGCCGAGACCAGCATCAGGTAGATGACGAAGCTCTTGTGGCGCAGCGCCCAGTCCGACAGGTTGAAGGAGCTCATTTGGAGGCGGCCTCGGCCAGGCGCACCTTCTGTCCTTCGCGCAGGCGGTTGACGCCGGCCGTGACGACGACCTCGCCCTTGGCGAGGCCGCTGCTGAGGATCACGCGGTCCGTCTCGTAGCGGGCAACGGTCACCTCCTTCAGCGCGACAGTGCCGGCGGCCGTATCGACCACCCAGACCGCGGGCTTGCCCAACCTGGTCGAACAGCGCGGTGGCCGGCAGCACGACGACGGGCGCGGTCGAGGCTTTCAGGCGCCCGACGATGCTGGCGCCGAAGCGCATCTGGTCAGGCGGATTTTGCAATGTGACCTTCACCTGAAAGGTGCGCGTCGCAGGATCGGCGACCGGCGAAATCTCGCGCACGACACCGTCGGTCGTGATGCCCGGATTGGCGAGCAGCGAGACGATCACCTCGATGGGCTTGTCGGCCGGCGCCGGCCGCGTCTGGAACGCCGAATTCGGCAATGTTGAACACGCCGTCCTTGTCGGTGGGGCGGGCCAGGCGAACGATCATCTGGCCGGCGCTCACGACCTGCCCGGGCTCGGCGCCGGTTGCGGTGACGATGCCGTCGAACTCGGCAATGAGATCGGTATAGCTGAGCTGGTCCTTGGCCAGGTCGCGCGATGCCTTGGCCGAGTCGAGCTTGGCTTCGGCGGAGCGCAGGTTCTTGACGGCCGTATCGTAGTTGGCGCGTGTCGTCGCGCCGCTCGCCACCAGCTGGCGCAGGCGTCCCTCGCTCCCCTGAGCCTCCACCAGCACCGCCTCCGCCGCGACGATGTCGGCTTCGGCCGATTTCAGCTTGTTGCGATACTCCTGCTCGTCCAGCCGGGCGAGCACGGCGCCCTTCTTCACCGAGACGCCGACGTCCACCAAGCGCGCGATCACCTTGCCGCTGACGCGAAAGCCGAGATCGCTCTCGTAGCGGGCGCGCACCTCGCCGACGGACTGGCGATCATCCTCGATCGGCTTCGGATCGACCATTACGGTGCGTACAGGTCGCGTTTCGGGTGCTTTCGCGCTCGGGCCGTCGCATCCCCCGAGCAATGCCATGCCCGTAATGAGCCAGGCACCCCACCTCCGCCGCATCCGTCCTCTCTCCCGGCAAGTCCCTGGTACTGATCGCAATCTGCCGAATATGACACGCGAAGCTGGTTTGATGATCGAGAAATTTCGCCGGAGTTCCCTGGCTTGGGTGCAAGCGAATTCATCGAGCTGAATCAGTCCGAAGTTCGCTCGCCGACACCAAACGCAGGCGCGCGTCGGAATCAAAACAATAGCATCGTTGCCCCTCAGATCGTGAAATTCGTTCCGACCTTGCCGCACGCGGAGAAGAATTTTGTGATCCGAATGACGACAGCGGTCATATCACTCTGTACAACGCGCAAACTCTGTGAAGAAACTTGCTCCGGTTCTTGCGTTTTTCGTACAGGCTGGTGGGTGCGGGCCGGGATTGAGGCAATCGCAATGCCAGGGACGCGAAAGCCATTCGCAATTGCTGGAAGGGAATTCATTGAAGAGACGTGCTGACTTTTGACGGAGGAATTCGTGGAACGCCTGACGAATTCAGTGCAGCCTGCAGAGGTCGTGCGGGCTTTATGGAGCGCTTGGAGCAGGCGCGACAAGGCGGCCACTCTGGCCCTTCTCGCCGACGATATCGTCTTCGCGCTCTTTGTGCCGCAGGAGGTCGTGCCGTTCGGCGGCGAGACCGTAGGCAAGGCATCCGTCTCGGATCGCCTGCAGACGATCCTCGATCAGTTCGACACCCTGAGCTACGAAGGCAAGGTGACGAGGATCCAGGGCGACACCGTGCACGGCATGGTCGCCTACCGGTTCCGCCACAAAATCGCCGGCGAGACCATCGACGGCGACATGCGGCACGTCATCGAGGTTCGCGACGGCCGGATCGTGAAGCTCAACGAGCATCACGACATTGCGTTGGTGCGCGCCTTCATGCGGCTCGTGTCGCATTCGGCGGCGGAACGCATCGGTCGGTAGAGCAAGAGAAGCACCCAAGGTACGATGCGTCCTTCGAGTAGGGCGCAACAGGCGAAGCCGTATTGCGCCGATAGGTGGTCGTGCAGCGGTGCAATGCGCTGCGCTTATTGCACCCTACGCTGCTGTTCGCCGGGGCAGGTGGGGCGGGTTCGACCGGGCTGTAGTTAGAACCACATGTCCGCCACGCACCGGCCGTCACGCGGCAGGTCGTCGAAGCTATCGAGGCCGTCGAAATGGTCGATGATGATGCCGGCGACCGCCGCCGGCTCTGCGAGCCTCAGATTGACGGCGATGCGGCGGCGGCCCTTCTCATCGAGCCCCTGCCCCCGCCAGTAGGCAACGCATCCGCAGTCCGGACAGAAGTGGAACTCGAGGCTGCGACCGCGGACATATGCCTTGGTCGGGCCGGACACCTTGATCCCCTCGTTTTCGTAGTCATAGGCCCAGAGCGTTCCATAGCGGCGGCAGGCCGTGCAGTTGCAGGCCGTGGCCGATGCAGGAATGCTTGCAAAGCTCCAGCGGACTGCGCCGCAATGACAAGAGCCTTCGATCATCAGTCGCGCTCGCCTCGCTGCCGCACATCCGCCGTCGGCGTCGCCGCTCTTGGCGCCGGACGCCTCGCTGCGATCAGAAACGATCTCGCATCAGGATGGTTTCTTGGCCTTGCCCCTGGAGACGGCAGCAGGATCGGCAACCACCCGCTGCATCACGAACGTTTGGTTGTGCAGCCCGAAGGTTGCGACTAGCTCCCAGCCTTCGTTGCCAAGGTCGTTGAGATCGCGTTCGAGGTCCGCCTTCTTGCGTTCGTCGAGCCGTGCGTCCAACACCAGGAATTCAAATTTCATCGACCCTCCAAGGGATGCCATGGCGGCGGCTGGGCACCTCGAAGCGACTACACATACCCAATATCGACCCTGATTCCGACACTCGGCCTTGTGCGTCAGGCGCAAGTCGTTCTTTACGCGTCCCCCATGTGCAACAGGCGCTATCGTTTAGTCGACCTACGGTTGCGCGCTTGCGCGATGCGTATCGAGGGATTGCGGCTTGTGGTGCGGATCGGGCCATCCACGAACAACAAAAAAGGGCCGGCCCGAGGGCCGACCCGATCAAACGTGGCCAGCGGCAGTTCGCACCACTCCGCCGGCGTGCGCCGAATTCAGCGCATACTCGGAGGACGATGACGTTGGTTATCGCGCCAGAGGAGCACCCATTGGAAGTCGGGCTCGGGTCGAAGCGTGAGGCTCGCGGAGAGCCGACTGTAGTGCACGCCGCACCGTTGACAGAGGCGCTTCATGTGCCACTCCATCTCGAGAGGGGATGCTGGGCCGCAAGCTGCGAGCCGCCCTACGCGGGCAAACGCTGACCAACCCGGCGGCGCGGTTTGGAAGCCGCTGACGGGCAGTCGTGACGGATCGCTTTGATTGGGCACAGCGGTTCGGGACAGGGCCGCGGTCATTGCGCGGGAACACGGACCCGAGAGTTGCAATCGGCGGCCCTGTCCACGCCCGCCTCACCCCCGGTAATTCTGCAATGCGAGTTCTGGTCATGCCCGGCACGGGCTCTCGCTCACTACGCGGCAGGCCTATGGGCTGCTCGCGCTGTTACGCGCACCAAAGTGAAGGCGGCTGGCGTTGTTGTCCCTCGGTTGCGCCGGCCTCCCAGCCCGTCAGGCCGGCACTGACCGTCAAGCTTGGCTGATTTGGTTAACAAAAGGTTAATTTCTGGCGATGCGGATATCACCGCTGCCGTTGGCCGATGGTACAATGAGATGGAGATGCGAGCTGCCGGCGTCGATCTCGAGCGGCGTGGTGCCCACAACATCGCCGTCGATCTGCACCGGGACCGGGTTGACGGCGGTGATGCGCACGCGCGTGCAGGGCAGCATCTCGACCTCGCCCTGTGCGATGTGCGCGGCAAGGCGGCCGCGCGCCAGGCTCATCAGCATGGCGACGAGGGCGACGCGGGTGCGCGCCTTGAACAGGATCGCCTCCAGGCCGCGCTGGTGGATGCTGGTGCGCTCCGACAGCCGGAATCCGCCGCCGTAGTGGCAGGAGTTGGTGATCACCGCCCAGCTGGCGTGACAGGTGCGGTGATCGACGGTGACGGTCAGCATATCCAGCGGGCGGAACAGCGCGCCCACCACCGGCGCCGCATAGGCGCTGCGGCCGAGCAGGCTCTTGGCGCGCTGGTTGAGGTCGATCAGGATGCGCGCATCGAAGCCGGCACCCGCCATCAGCAGGAACGGCTCGCCGTTGGCATGCGCGCAGGCGACCCGCGCCGCCGGCCCGTCGAGCAGCGTGCGCGCGATGGCATCCGCCGTGGGGCTGAGCCCGATCTCGTGCGCCAGCACGTTGCCGGTGCCGACCGGGATGATGCCGAGCGGCGTGTCGCTATCGATCAGGGCGGACGCCACGTGGCGGATGGTGCCGTCGCCGCCCGCCGCCACGATCGCGTCATAGCTGCCCGACGCCGCCGCCTCGCGCGCCGCCAGCCGGGCGGCATCGATGCTGGCCGGGCGCACGCGCGTCAGCGAGGCACCGGCCCGCTCCAGCGCGCGCACGGCATCGTCGATCAGCGAGGAGTGGGACAGCCCGGCGCCCGGATTGGAGATGACGAACAGGCGGCGGCGCATGGCGGACCAGGGGGCGGACCAGGGGCGGACCAGGGACGGATCAGGTGCGCGGCGAGCAGAGTGTCGCGCTGCCGGACGCTGCAGCAGCGTCAGGTAGAGGCCCACGATGAGGACGTCAACACCGGCTTGAAAACGCCCCTATCCCCGGCGCCGGCTCGATCAATCGGCCAGCCGACACTTCGCAGGCGCACAATCCTATCCCCTCGTCGGCTATCCCCTCAGCCGGCTGCAATCGCGAAACCGTCAGAACGGCATCCCCGCCATCACGCCCTTCATGCTGCGCAGGAACTGGCGGACGATCTTGGGCTGCTTGTATTTGGCTTTGCGCACTTTGCGCGGCGGCGGCTCGTCGCCGCGGCTGGCCTCGGACTTCGGGGCATCTTCCGCACGGGCAACCCGCTGGTTCGATGACCGATCACGGTTGGCGGGGTCCGCATCGACATCGGCCCGCGATGCCGTCGGCCGCGACTCGGACTCCGCGACGAAGTCTCCCGCGTCGCCGAATGCCGCGACCTGTCCTCGCGCGGCTCGACCGAAGCCGTCTCCGGCCTCGGCCCAGGCAACCCGGCCGTGCTCCGCGCCGACGATGTCGTCGAAGACCCGCGTACCTCGGGCGCCGCCAGAATCGCCGCGCCTGCACCGCACCGCCGCCAGGCCAGCCGTCGGCGCCCAGCTGCTGGACACGCTGGAGCCGTCCTTGGACTCACCCGCCCCGGCCGCCCTCGCCTCGCCCGCCGCCGATCCAGCCGGCTTCGGCGAGGCCTTGGCCAGCACGGCGCTCGGCACACAGCGGCCCTCATCGCTCTGCAACTGCCCGGTTGGACAGCCGGTGCCGCAGGCCCTGCCCTCGTGACGCTGCACCAGGCTCAATAGAATATAGTCGGGCGCATCGGTCGGCAGCGACGCGTTCACCCGGTCGGTGAAGGCCTTCATGGCCATGCGCGTCGAGGTCGACCAGTTGCCGCTGATCTCGCCGTCATAGCAGCCAACCCGCTGCAACTCGCGCTGCAGGGCCCGCGCCAGCGAAGCCCGATCATTCGGCACCGCCACCGCCCGCTGGGTCGCCGGGTCGCTCGCGACCCGGCTCTGGCCAACGGTCTGCGTGACGACCTGGGTGCTCGCAGTTTCGGGAGCTGAGGGACGCACCGCCGGCACCGGCTCTGGCACGCCCGGCCGCTTCGCCGGCAGGGTCACCACCTCGGCCACCGGACCCGAATCGCCGCCCAGCCCCAGGTGCGTATAGATGGTGTATCCCGACAGGCCCACGAAGGCCGCGGCAACGAGCACGCTCGCAAGTTTCATGGCTCACCCCGTAACCGGGCGCAGCAGCGCCAGCCCATGCCCGCACTTATAGACGGTCGTGGTAAATATCGCCAATCGATGTCGAAAATTGGGTGCAAAACCGCCATCGGATATCGTGCATCTCAGCCCAAGCTGCAGCTTCGCCGCCGCATCGTATGTCGGGTTAGCGCGCAGCGCGTAACCCGACCTCAGCTCTCGATTGTGCTGGAGCCGTCGCGACCTCGATTGACACATGCGTCGCCCGCACTTCGCCTCCCCCTGCATCGAATGCGCGCATTCGGTGCGAAGAGGGGGGAGGGCTGCGCGCCATCACTTAGCCCCGCCACTTCGACGGTGCGTCTGGCTCGACAGCGGGGCTAAGTGATCATGGCGCGCAGGGTGGGGGTGACCGGCGAGCGCGGCGCCCACACCCCCACCTGGAATGCCATCGAGCTTAGCTCGCCGGTCGCCTTCGCTGATCGCTCGGAGATGGGCGAGCTAAACTCGTGGCATTCCGATCCTCCCTCCTCATACGTGACGAAGGCCTGAAGTCCAGCCTTCGTCACAGGGGGAGGCGCCGCAAGAGCATCGTAGGTCGGGTTAGCGCAAAGCGCGTAACCCGACATCGGATCATGTGTCGGGCGCTGGGTTGCGGCCTTCGAAAATAGATGCGTTGAGGAGCAGGGCGCAAGAGGCGAAGCCGTATTGCGCCGATAGGCCGGATCAATACTTGATCGACGTGTGCAGCGTCAGAACCGTCGCGTCAGGTATGGCTGTTCCGCTCGCACCGCTCGGATCAACGACGTTGCCACCGGGGTTGATGATGCGCTGAACATCCAAGTCGATTTGCAAACCTGGCAGGATTTGCGCCTGATAGTTCGCTTCGAACAGGGCTTCGAAGTTGCGCACGAGGCTGCCGCTACCAAACAGAACGGCGTCGCGGTCGAGTGACCGCACCCTGTTCGACACGCGCGCGTAAGCGCCGCCGAAGCTCAAGACATCATCTGGCCGGCCTGGAATGAGGCCGGCGAAGACGATGCCACCGTCCAAATACAGATCGATCAGATTCCTGTCGGATGGACTGGCTGACGCTCGCGCGAATACACCAACTCCCTTGTCCGGCTCTCCAGTCGTCGGCCGCCAGATTTGCTGATCGATCACGCCGTAAACGCCACCATCACCCCTGTGCCGCGCGGGATTTCCATTGCTTGCAGGATCGGCCAGCGACAGGCCGTCAGGTCCGAAACGCTGGTCATCGACACGTCCAAAGTGTCCCCATGCGCCGAGTTTGATCGAGCCGGCCAGTCCCGGTGAGTTCTTGTCCTGATTGTATCGATACTGGGCCTCGCCCATGACCAAGGCCGGGTCTTGCACGCGGAAGTTCAAGCCGTAGCGGTTGCGTGTCTGCGGGTCACCTTGGCCTGGCCCGGCGGGATCGCCGTTGAAGACGCCGAGCAGCAACGACGTACTCTTGTCCGGATCGAGCTTGATCCTCACCCCCGGCGTCGCGAATGGATAGGCAGGCCCGCCACTCGGCATGTCGTTGGCAAATATGGCCGGCCATCCGAACGTGCCGTTGATGAACTGCGCCGCGTAGCTCGACGTGTTGAACTCGGTGTCGGCTGCCAGCTGTCCAAAGCGAATGCCGACCTTGTCGCCGCGGAGTTTCTGCTCCAGCCACAGCTCGGAGAGGCGCGTCGTCGCCAGGGCCTCGAGATAGCTGACCGTCATCAGATTGCCGACGTGCTCGCTGCTGAGCCCATTGCCGTGGATCTGGAATCCGTTGGCGTGGAAGGTCAGCCCTTGCCGGCCGGCCAGCTTGCCCAGATCGATGTCGACGACACCTTCGAGGCGACCGCTGTAGATGCTGCCGCGGCTCACCCCGCCGGACACATTGCCTTGCCACTCGCCGACATAGTTCAAGCCATAGGTGATGCCGCGAGAGGCCAGTGCCTTGCGGCGTCCGTCGGCATCGCCGTTCTGCGGAAAGCTGGTCGCAATGGATTGCGCCTGGATGCCACTGTCGGTGGCGGCGTCCTGGGCGCTTGCCCCCAGCGAGGCTAGAGCCAGTGTCGAGACAAGGATCGTCGCAAAGAGCAGAAGGACCCTAGCGGCCGACCAATGTTGCGAGCGATTGGTGGTAGCCGGCCGCGCGCATAGAGCGGCACCAACCTCGCGCTTGCAACCCCGTGGCGGCATGAGTCCCCGCGAATCCCTCGTCCGAGTCCGTCCTATGCGCCTGTCGCCGCCCACACAACCCGATGGCCCTATCGAGCGCAGTTTTCCCGTTTCCTGAGATGGAGCCCACAGAGCGCGCAAGGCCAACCACAAGCACCTCACCGAACACATCAAGCACCGGCATCGCCTTCTACCGCTCGCCGGAAAGCTCCGGCTTCCTGCTGAAGGCGCTGGTCCGCACGCCCGCGGTCACCGGCGTCACCATCGATCCGGTCTGGCCCGGCGCCACCTCGCGCTTCGAGCGCGGCAACACCTTCCGCGTCCGCCTCGATCAGGGCAGCCTCGCCTCCGTTACCGACATCGCCCTGCTCGGCGGCGCCAACACCGCCGCCATCCAGAATGCCGACGGCGAATGGGAGGTGCTGCAGTTCGCCTCCGCCGTCCTCACCGCGCCATCGACCTACCTGCTCTCGACCTTGCTGCGCGGCCAGGCCGGCACCGAGCTGGCCATGCGCACACCCGTCGCCGCCGGCGCGCGCTTCGTCCTGCTCGATGGCGCGCCGGTGCAGGTCGACATGACGCCCGACGAGGTCGGCCTCGCCTTCAACTGGAAATGCGGCCCGGCCAGCCGCGACATCGGCAACCCGTCCTACCTCGATGTCCAGCACGCCTTCACCGGCCGCGGCCTCCTCCCGCTCAGCCCCGTACACCTGCGCGGCACGCGCTCGGCCGGCGACCTGATCATCACCTGGAAGCGCCGCACCCGCATCGGCGGCGACAGCTGGGACAGCGTCGAGGTGCCGCTCGGCGAGGATGCCGAGCGCTACGAGATCGACATCCTCGACGGCAGCAACGTCGTGCGCACGCTCTCCGCCACCTCGCCTGCCGCCACCTACACCGCCGCCCAGCAGACGGCCGACTTCGGCTCCCCGCAACCTTCCATCTCGCTGCGCCTCCACCAGCTCAGCACCACCACCGGCCGCGGCACCCCCCGCTCCGCCGTGCTGTAGCAGACTGCTTAGGGGAGCGAAGCCTGAAGTCCCCTTGCACACGGACCGATTTAGATAGAAATTGCACTGATAATGAGTGCTGTTGGTAGCGGTCCAAACCGTTGGTTCTATCTATTCTGGCTGCGTTGGGGGCTAACATGCAGACTGGCCGGATTGTCACCTGCGGCGGGTGTGCGCAGAAGAATCGTGTGAATGATCAGCCTATCAAGGGACGCTTTCGCTGTGGGCGTTGCGGAGCGCCGATTGCGGCGTCAGTACCAAGCTTGCGCGGATGGTGGGGAAGTAGAGGACCAACTGCGAAGGGAGCGTTGCTTATAGTTGGACTAGGCTATGCGCTGGTGGGTTTCCCAGCCTCCGCTTGGCTTGGGCTCTGCATCTTGGCAGCTTTCCTACTCAAGCGCTTTGCAGCGAGTATTTTTTCTCCCGAAGGGGATTCGCCGAAGGCAATTGTACGCCCAGCTTGTCGCCTTGCGCTTCTGAACCTCTCAAGAGTGACTGTTTACGTGGGGTTTGGGGCGGGACTTGTGGGGCTCGCGCGGGGAATTCTTCTTGGTCTTAGCGGCATTTCGGCAGGCAACCTTCGAGACGCGGAGCGGCTGCTTTCGGATCTCCGCTCCTCAATTGATGCGATGCTCGGCTTCCAGAATTTTTTGATTGGCCTTGGTGTTGCACTCGCGATCACGATGGTCTTTCCGCGATCGAAGCTCGTCGCAGGGCTGGTAACCGCTCGCAGCATGCTCGGCCGGGTCTATCTGGTGATATTGGGAGTTACCTCCTTCACATTCTTTTCGATGACAGAGATCGCGTTCCACGAATTGACTTGGCAGCAGCGCGCACGCAATGAGGCGCGGCTCAACCTCGAAAAGATGGAGCACCTGAGCCGTGAGATCATTGGAGCAGCTTGGGTGGAAGAGACGCTGCGCCGCTTGCCCCAAACGGAATCGCAAGCGGCCGTTCGATACTTCGCTTCTGCGGCGCGCCAGGCTCGGCCCGGATCAGAGGTGCGAGACATCGCAAGGCGCATTGCAAATAGCGCTCCCCGTACGGACGCCAACCGACGGCGGTCGCGGCAAGCGCTGATGCGCCTATGGACAATAGGATGGCGGAGCATCTCCGCTCCCGCAACGCAATTCAACCTGATGCACCAACTTTGCGGCAAGTGGAAAGCGCGGTTGGCACCCTAAAGGGCCAGTCTGAGAGAATTGCTGCAATTCGTACGGCGATGGTCGAAAGTGTTGCGGAGGCGGTTGCCACAACCTTGTCCTCTGGACACCGTCCTCTGGCGCGCGAATTTGTTGAGGAACTTGTTGGCTCACTGGCGCGCGGCTCCCTGAGCAAGACAACCGCCGTCCCCGAGAGCGCGGCATTCGCCCAGAACTGGGTGCGAAATAACTTCTTTGGCACCACTGCTGTCACTGAAGCCAAATGGACATGGAGTGCTGCTCACTTCGAAAGCAAGCCGCCAACTGCGCACGTGCTTCCCTTCCCGGGCCGCGGTGGTCCCTTTGCCCAGGGACCGCATTTGAATACGCCACACGGCACTAGGGTTCCGACAACATCAACGCCGCGTCTGAGGTTCAGGTTCTAGAGAATGCGCCAACCGGGAAGGGCGAGAGTTTTGGCGCTCATCACTCCTATTCCCAAGCATTGTGTTGCCAACATCGCTCTCGGGTCGTGTCTTATTGGTGAAGCCGCGCGGGCCGTCTTGGCGGTACGCGAGTTTGATACGTGGTGGGCTGAGTGCGGGTTAGCTATCGTACTGAGTGCATCCGCAGTTTTTGCATTTGGCCGACCGCCTGCTTTGGCAAAGGACCTGAGACCTGTGTCTTTGGTCGTGGCTGCATGCGCGGTCATGCTCCCAGGAGCCTATCTGCTTTTGCCGCCAGCGGAGGGCCCCAATGCTGCCGGCCTCGCGATCCAGCTCTTGGCGATCGTCGTGATGTTCGCATCAACACTATTCCTAGGGCGCAGCTTTTCTATTGTTCCACAATACCGATTGTTGGTGCGGAACGGTCCGTACGCAGCCGTTCGCCACCCCTTGTACGCATCGTATCTGGCATTTGATGCAACTATTGCGTGGCAATACTTCTCATGGCTTGCTTGCATCTTGTGGTTCTTAGAGGGTGGTGCGCTCTTCTGGCGTGCGTGTATTGAAGAGCGTCTGCTTCTGGCGAGCGACCCGAGTTACGCAGCGTATGCGGCGCGAGTGAGATCGCGGTTCGTACCCTACGTACTTTAGATAGCGCGTCAGCCCGAGTGGGCGCGCGGACAACGACAAATCACCCAAAATGCCCCAACCCCGCTGGCTCGACCATGCCTGGGGCGATTTCGGCGTGGCCGAGATCGCCGGCTCCCGCGACAACACCCGCGTCGTGCGCTACTACGCCGACGTCGGCCACCCGCAGGTCGACAACGACGAGGTCGCCTGGTGCGCGGCCTTCCTCGGCTCCTGCCTGGAACGGGCCGGCATCCGCAGCACCCGCTCGCTGCTGGCGCGCTCCTATCTCGAGCTGGGGCGAGCCCGCCGGCGAGCCGCGCTACGGCGCCATCGCCGTATTGAGCCGCACCTCCGATCCCGCACTCGGCCACGTCGGCTTCCTGGTCGGCGAGACGCAGGCCGACATCATCCTGCTCGGCGGCAACCAGAACGATAGCGTCAGCGTGCAGGCCTTCCCGCGCGCGCGCCTGCTCGGCCTGCGCTGGCCCTCACCATCCACCCGTCATCCCGGACGGCGCACTCCGCGCCGATCCGGGACCCAGCCCCCAGCTCACCGACCCGCTCTTCGATCGCGCCCTCGCCCACGTCCTCGAAATGGAAGGCGGCTACGACGACGATCCCTACGATCCCGGCGGCCCGACCAACAGGGCATCACGCTCGCCGTATACGCGCGCGACCGCGGCGTCGAAGTCACCGCCGACACTCTCGCCACGCTCAAGGCCGAGCTGAAAGCCATCCCGCCCGCCACCGTGCGCCGCATCTACCGCGACCGCTACTGGCTGCCGGCATCCTGCCCCGATCTGCCGCCGCCGCTCGCCTTCTTCCACTTCGACGCCGCCGTCAACCAGGGCGTCGCCGGCGCCGCGCGCATGCTGCAGCAGAGCGTCGGCGCCGAGGTCGACGCCGAGATCGGCCCCGCCACCTTGGCCGCGGCCGCAGCCCAACCCGTCATGCTGACGCTGGCCCGCTACGGCGAGATCCGCCGCGAGCACTACCGCAGCCTCGGCCACTTCTGGCGCTTCGGCAAAGGCTGGCTGCGGCGCGTCGATCGCACGCTGGAGCGCGCCCTGGCGATCGATCGTCAGCACACGCCCACCGTCACCATCCCCTCACAGCAACAGGAGAAGACCAGCATGCCTGCACAACCCGATCGATACCGGCACCACCGCGCCCCGACACCGCCGACAGCAAGTGGTGGGGCCATTCCTTGACCGTCTGGGGCGTGATCATCACCTCGCTCTCCACCGTGCTGCCGACGGTCGGCCCGCTGTTCGGCCTCAACGTCACGGCGGACCTGGTGCACCAGCTCGGCAACCAGGTCGTCCAGGTCGCGCAGGCGCTGGGCGGCGTGGTCGGCACGGTTTTGACCATCTATGGCCGCATGCGCGCCACAACGTCGCTGGAGCGGCGGCAAATAACCCTCAACATGTAAAACTGGCGCGGTTTGCTAGCCGAACCGACGGGCCACCCTGTATAAGTCCGTTATAGGGGTCACGCCCCACAATGGAAAGGGTATGGCCTTGCGCGTACTGGTGGTGGAGGACGATCGCGATCTCAATCGTCAGCTTGTTGCGGCACTGACGGATGCCGGCTACGCCGTCGACGCCGCCTTCGACGGCGAGGACGGCTTCTTCCTGGGCGAGACCGAGCCCTACGACCTCGTCATCCTCGACACCGGCCTGCCCAAGATGGACGGCATCAGCGTGCTCGAGCAGTGGCGCCGCGCCGAGCGCAACATGCCGGTCATCATCCTCACCGCGCGCGACCGCTGGAGCGACAAGGTGGCCGGCATGGACGCCGGCGCCGACGACTACGTCGCCAAGCCGTTCCACATGGAGGAGCTGCTGGCCCGCATCCGCGCCCAGGTGCGGCGCGCTTCGGGCCATGCCAGGAGCGACATCGAATGCGGGCCGCTGCGCCTCGACACCAAGACCGCGCGCGTCACGCTCGACGGCCAGCCGATCAAGCTCACCTCGCACGAGTACCGGCTGCTCGCCTACCTGATGCACCACAACGAGCGCGTGGTCTCCCGCACCGAGCTGGTCGAGCACCTCTACGAGCAGGACTTCGATCGCGACAGCAACACCATCGAGGTGTTCATCGGCCGGCTGCGCAAGAAGATCCCGCCCGCACATGATCAAGACCATCCGCGGCCTCGGCTACCGGCTCTCCGAAGAGGTCGATGAACACTAACTCGCTCGCGTTCCGGCTGTTTGCCACCGCGGCGGCGTGGGTCCTTCTCGTCCTCCCGGTCGCGGGAGCCATCATCTATTCGCTCTACCGCACCGAGGTGGAGACCAGCTTCGACCGGCGCCTGTCCGTGCTGCTCACCGTCATCCTGCAGGACGGCATCGATCACGGCGAGGACGAGCCGGGCGACCCCAAGGACGTCGGCGAGCCGCTGTTCGAGATCACCCATTCCGGCTGGTACTGGCAGTTCAAGCCGCTCGACGTGAAGCCGCCGGCCTCCCAAGCCGCCGGACGCCAAAGTGCGCCAATACCAAGCCGTCCGAGCCGAAAGTGCCGCGCACGCTGAAATCGCGTTCGCTCGCCAGCGCCGACCTGCCTCTGCCCAGCGAGTTCAACGTCGATCCCAACGATCGCGAGATTCGCTGGGCCAACCTGGAGGGGCCGCTGCAGCAATGGCTGCGCGTCGCCGAGACCATCTACGTGTTCGGCGAAGGCAAGAAGGCCAAGCGCTACTCGGTCGCCGTCGGCGGCACGCTGGGCGAGACGGAGGCGAGCCTCGGCTCGTTCCGCACCCGGCTGTCGCTGTCGCTGGCGCTGGCCGGCGTCGGGCTGCTGGCCGTCACCCTGTTCCAGATCCGCTTCGGCCTGCTGCCTCTGCACAAGGTGGAGCAGGGCCTCGCCGCCATCCGCTCGGGCGAGGCGGTTCGCCTCGACGCCGGGCTGCCGCAGGAGATCCAGCCGCTGCAGCTCGAGCTCAACGCGCTCCTCAAGTCCAACCAGGAGATCGTCGAGCGCGCGCGCACCCACGTCGGCAATCTCGCCCACGCCCTCAAGACGCCGCTCGCCGTGATGGTCAACGAGGCGCGCGATGATCCGTCCCCCCTCGCCCGCAAGGTCGCCGAGCAGGCCGAGCTCATGCACACCCAGGTCAACCTCTACCTGGAGCGTGCCCGCATGGCCGCCCGCATCGGCGTGATCGGCCGCGTCACCGAGGTCGGGCCGGTCGCCGAATCCATCATCCGCGCGCTGGAGCGCATCTACCGCGACCGCCAGCTCACCTTCGCCGTCGACTGCCCCGCCGGCACCCGCTTCCAGGGCGAGCGGCAGGACCTCGAGGAGATGCTGGGCAACCTGCTCGACAACGCCGCCAAGTGGGCGCACACCAAGGTCGCTGCTGACCGCCATCCCGACCCTGCCCAACGGCGCCGCCGGCACCGCCAACTGGCTCGAGATCCGCGTCGACGACGACGGCCCGGGCCTGACGCCCGAGCAGCTGGCCGAGCCCATCCTGCGCGGCCGGCGCCTGGACGAGACCAAGCCCGGCTCCGGCCTCGGCCACTCGATTGTTGCCGATTTGGCGCATACCTACGGCGGCAAGCTGGAGTTGCAGCGCGCCGAAGCCGGCGGCCTGAGCGCCCGGCTGACCCTGCCCCTGGCCGTTTGACAGGCCGCCGGGTGGGGCGTTACGTGAAAATACGGGCGAAAGGCCGCACTTCCGCCCGAATCGGGTTGCGGATTCTGCAGGTTACCGGGGGATATCCGGCGCCGGTCGTCATCTAGCGACGTTGTCGCGACGCCTGCGTGCGCCGTACGGGGAGGTTATCAATGAAACGCATGCTGTTGGCGGTGGTGTTGGCTGGGTCGTTCGCGCTCACCGGCTGCGAGACCAACCAGGACACCGGCACGCTGGTCGGCGCCGTCGCCGGCGGCGTGATCGGCAATCAATTCGGCAAGGGCGGCGGCAGGGCCGCGGCCACCCTGGCTGGCGCCGTGATCGGCGGCATCGCCGGCAACGAGATCGGCCGCAAGATGGACAAACGCGATCGCGAGCTGGCGCAGCAGGCCGAGATGGAAGCCTGGGAGCGTGGCCAGTCCGGCCGCCCCCACAAGTGGCGCAATCCCGACAACGGCCGCTACGGCGAGATCGTGCCCGACAAGCCCTACCGGCGCGGCGGCCTCGATTGCCGCGACTACACCCACCGGGTCTACATCGACGGCCAGCCGCAAGCCATGAAGGGCACCGCCTGCCGCAACCCCGACGGCACCTGGACCAACGTCAGCTGATTCGGCGACCGCCATCGATCGCATCGCATAAGCAAACGCCCCGGCCTCGGCCGGGGCGTTTTGCATTTTCGTCTTCCGATCTCTCGTAGGTTGGGTTAGCGCGGCCACGACCTTCGTTGCGTGCGCCCACGCGGTCCCGCGCGTAACCCAACATCGGCGAAACTCGACATGTGTTGGGTTACGCGCTCCCGCGCTAACCCAACTCGTGGAGGCCATCGGCGGGCTCGAACGGAGCGCTGTGCGAGCCCTCGACGGCCGAGGGCGTGCCCGCCAGCGATCGTCAATCCCGGCCCGCGTGCGCAGGTTCGCCGAAGGCACCGGCCAGCTCGCCAAGACGGACCAGCATCGATGCCAAGTGATCCTGTCGCCGATACGGGGCCTACATGCAGCCAGCGCACGACGCGCTGGCCGACCGCGCGCGCGCCAGAGCTCGCGCGATCTGATCGCCTATCGCGCCCAGATCACGCGAGGAGATCACCGCCCGCATCGGCGCAGCTGAGGCTCTATCACCGCGCTCCGGCCTGCTCGAGCCGCGCGCAAGGCTGCGATCGACGGCGCTGCGCAGCGAGCGGCAAGGCAACTCGAGCGCGAGATGCGAGCCGCTGATCGAGTCGCACGGCGGCGCATGCGCAATCGCTCTGCAGCGCGTCCTCGTCACCGAGCCCGGCAATCGGCACTGATCGATGCGCGCAATGCTGATCGCCGAGCTGCCCGAGACTCGGCGGCATGAGCCGCGCAGAGCCGCCGATCAATCCCGCTCGCGGAACGTCGTGAACTTGACGTCGGGATAATCCTCCATCGTCTTGCGCAGCATCCACTCGCTCTCGGGCAGGAACACGTAGGCGTCGTCGCGGTCCTTGGCCAGCATCAGGCGGTTGCGCTCGACGAAGCGGGTGATCGCATCCTTGTCGTCGCTCTGCACCCAGCGCGCCGCCACGCACGGCGCCGTCTCGAAGCGCACCGGCACGCCGTACTCGTCCTGCAGCCGCGACTGCAGCACGTCGAACTGCAGCGCGCCCACCACGCCCAGGATGGTGCGCGAGCCGAGCACCGGCTGGAACACCTGCACCACGCCTTCCTCGGCGAGATCGTGCAGGGCGCGGTTGAGCTGCTTGGCCTTCATGGCGTCCTCGATCAGGACGCGGCGCAGCAGCTCCGGCGCGAAGTTCGGGATGCCCTGGAATTTGAGCGCCTCGCCCTCGGTGAACGTGTCGCCGACGCGCATCGTGCCGTGGTTGGGGATGCCGATGATGTCGCCCGCGTAGGCTTCGTCCGCCGTCTCGCGCTGCTGGGCGAAGAACAGGATGGGCGAGGCCACCGCGATGGAGCGCCCCTCGCGCACGTGCATGCAGCTTCATGCCGCGCCGGAAACGCCCCGAGCACAGCCGCAGGAACGCCACCCGGTCGCGGTGGTTGGGGTCCATGTTGGCCTGCACCTTGAACACGAAGCCGGTCACCGCCTTCTCGTCCGGGCTGCACCGTGCGCTCCGCCGCCTTGCGCGGCCGCGGCCCCGGCGCCCACGCGGCCAGGCCATCCAGCAGCTCCGGCACGCAGAAGTTGCGCAGCGCGCTGCCGAAGAACACCGGCGACAGGTGTCCCTCCAGGAACGACGTCGAGGTCGAACTCGGGCAGCGCGGTGCGCGCCAGCTCGAGACCCTTCGAGCGCGCGCGCGGCGATGTCGCCGTCCACGCCCGGCATCGCCAGGATGTCCTCCAGCGCATTGAGCTGCTCGGCACGGTCGAACGGCGCTGTTGCGCTCCGCGCCCGGCAGCAGCATGCGCTTGCCCAACGCATCGAGGCAGCCCTGGAACTCGCCGCCCATGCCGACCGGCCAGGTCATCGGCACCACGTCGAGCGCGAGCCCCGAGGCGATCTCGTCGAGCAGCGACAGCGGGTCCTGGCCCTCGCGGTCGACCTTGTTGATGAAGGTGACGATCGGGATATCGCGCAGCCGGCACACCTCGAACAGCTTGCGCGTCTGGTTCTCGATGCCCTTGGCCGCGTCGATCACCATCACGGCCGCATCGACGGCGCTCAGCGTGCGGTAGGTGTCCTCGCTGAAGTCGGCGTGACCCGGCGTATCGAGCAGGTTGAAAACCGTGCCGTCGCGCTCGAAGGTCATCACCGAGCTGGTCACCGAGATGCCGCGCGCCTGCTCGATGGCCATCCAGTCCGAGCGCGTGCGCCGCCGCTCGCCGCGCGCCCGCACGTGGCCGGCGAGCTGGATGGCGCCGCCGAACAGCAGCAGCTTCTCCGTCAGCGTAGTTTTACCGGCGTCCGGATGGGAGATGATGGCGAACGTGCGGCGGCGCGCGATCTCGCGCTGGGTCGGATCGAGCGTCGTAGCCGGGGAGGGCGCAATCTCTTGCATCTGTCCTGATCTCGGGCCTGATCGTCGGGCCTTGCCGGCCGGCAATCGTAAACCTGTGGCCCTGCTGGCACCCTGCGGGCCACCATGCCCGATTTGGTTGATTTTCTCGGGAAAGCCGCGCCTGGATATATGCAGCGGCGCAGCCTTTGTGAAGTGCGATTGTTCCGCCTTCGCTCCCAGGCCGGGCTAAGCTTTGCCGCGACAGATAATCCATACTTGAGCGGCCCGCCTTGCCACGCCGCAACCGCAGTCCTATTGCAACATGCGAACCCTGGGCAGGAGAGCCGCTAGGATATGCTTCTCTGGGTCATTTTCGCGCTGATGACGTCGGTCGTGCTGATCGCCGTGCTGGCCCCGCTGTCGCGGCCGGCAACGCGTGCGGACGATGCCGGCGCCGGCGCGCTCGAGGTCTACCGCGATCAGCTCGCCGAGGTCGAGGCCGAGCGGGCTCGCGGCCTTGTCGAGACCGCCGAGGCGGAGGCAGCGCGCGTCGAGATCTCGCGTCGCCTGCTGGCCAGCGCCGCCACGCCGGGCTCCGCAACCAGCGCCGCCGCACGGATGCCTGAGGATCGCGTGTCGCTGGCCATTGCCGCCGCCGTCCTCGTCACGCTGTCGAGCATGGCCCTCTACCTCATCTACGGCCAGCCGAACATGCCGGGCTTTCCGGTTGCCGAGCGCCAGTCGGGGCAGTTCGCCGACGCCCCCTTGGGCCAGATGATCGCCAAGGTCGAGGCGCGCCTGCGTGCCGAGCCGCGCGACGGCGACGGCTGGGCCGTCATCGCGCCCGTCTACTTCAAGCTCGAACGCTACAAGGACGCAGCCAACGCCTACGCGCACGCCGCCGAGATCAAGGGCGAGACCGTCGAGCGCCTGGCCGGCTTCGCCGATAGCCACCGTCCGCGCCGCCGACGGCATCGTCACCGAGGACGCCCGCCTCGCCTTCCAGAAGATCCTCAAGCTGGCGCCCGGCCAGCCGCAGGCGCGCTTCTGGCTGGCCCTGGCCCGCGAGCAGGACGGCCAGGTAAAAGAGGCGCTTGCCGAATACAAGGCGATCGTTGCGGCCGGCCCGGCCGATGCGCCCTGGCGCCCCGGCGTCGAGCAGCACATCGCCGAGGTGTCCCGCCGACTCGGCGGAGCGCAGAAGGAGCAGAAGGAAACGCCGCGCGGGCCGACCGCGCAGGACATGGCCGCCGCGCAGCAGCTCTCCGAGGACCAGCGCTCGCAGATGATCGCCGGCATGGTCGATGGCCTCGCCCGCCGCCTCGAGCGCGACGGCAAGGACCTCGCCGGCTGGGTGCGCCTCGTCAATGCCTACGCCGTGCTGGGCCGCGACAGCGACGCGCGCGCCGCGCTCGCCAGTGCCCGCAAGCAGCTCGGCGGCGACGACAAGGCGATGGCCGAATTGACGGCATCTGGCCCAGCGCCTGGGGCTAGGTTCATGATGCTCAGCAGCGGTGGTCTTCATCCATGACACGCAAGCAGCGCCGCGGAGTGTTGATCGGGACGGCCGTCGGCGTCCTCAGCGTCGCCGTGTTCCTGGTGCTGTTCGCCCTGAAAGACACCATCGTCTTCTTCCACACCCCCAAGGAGGTGATGGAGCGCCAGATCCCGGCCGGCCAGCGCATCCGCCTCGGCGGCCTGGTCGCGGAAGCCAGCGTCAAGCGCGGCTTCGGCCAGACGGTCGAGTTCGCTGTCACCGACACCATCAAGACCATCCAGGTGCGCTACACCGGCATCCTCCCGGACCTGTTCCGCGAGGGCCAAGGCGTCGTCACGGAAGGCGTGCTCGACACCTCGGGGCAGTTCCTCGCCGACACCGTGCTCGCCAAGCACGACGAGAACTACATGCCCCCCGAAGTCGCCAAATCCCTCAAGGAACAAGGCCTCTGGCAACACGACGGGAAAGCGAAGCAGGGGGCCACGAAATGACGCAGCGAGCTCGAGTGTCATCCCGGGAATTCGCGAAGCGAAATACCCGGGACCCAGGGCAACGAACGCCGCCCCGCATTATCATCCTGGGTCCCGGATATTGCGCTGACGATGCAATTCCGGGATGACAGTCGCGGAACACCCCATGATCATCGAACTCGGCCATTTCGCCCTCATCCTGACGCTCGGCGTCACCCTCGTGCAGATGGCCTTGCCGGCCTGGGGCGCGCGCATCGGCGATGCGCGCCTGATGAGCACGGGCGAGCCGGCGGCACTCGCCCAGCTCACCCTGATCACCTTCGCCTTCCTGGCGCTGACCCACGCCTACGTCACGTCCGACTTCTCGGTCGAGAACGTCTAGTCCAACTCGCACTCTCTCAAGCCGATGCTCTACAAAGTGTCGGGCGTATGGGGCAACCACGAGGGCTCCATGGTGCTGTGGGTGCTGATCCTCGCCATATTCGGCGCCGCCGTCGCCCTGTTCGGCAGCAACCTGCCGGCGACGCTGCGCGCCAACGTGCTCGCCGTGCAGGCCGGCATCGCCGTCTGCTTCCTGCTGTTCATCGTGTTCGCGTCCAACCCGTTCGTGCGCATCCCGCCGCAGCTCGAGGGCCGCGGCCTCAACCCGATGCTGCAGGACCCGGCGCTCTCCTTCCACCCGCCGTTCCTGTATGCCGGCTACGTCGGCCTCTCGATGGCCTTCTCGTTCGCCGTCGCTGCCCTGATCGAGGGCCGCACGGACGCCGCCTGGGCGCGCTGGGTGCGGCCCTGGACGCTGGCCGCCTGGGTCTGCCTGACGCTCGGCATCGCCATGGGCTCGTGGTGGGCCTACTACGAGCTGGGCTGGGGCGGCTGGTGGTTCTGGGACCCGGTCGAGAACGCCTCCTTCATGCCGTGGCTGGCCGCCACCGCGCTGCTGCACTCGGCGCGTCGTCATGGAGAAGCGCGAGGCGCTCAAGGTCTGGACCATCCTGCTTGCCATCCTCGCCTTCTCGCTGTCGCTGATGGGCACCTTCCTGGTGCGCTCCGGCGTGCTCACCTCCGTGCACGCCTTCGCCGTCGACCCGCGGCGCGGCCTGTTCATCCTCGTCATCCTGGTCGTGCTGATCGGCGGCGCGCTTGCCCTCTATGCCTTGCGCGCGCCGCGCCTGCAGCAGGGCGGCCTGTTCGCCCCCATCAGCCGCGAGGGCGCGCTGGTCCTCAACAACGTGCTCCTCACGGTCGCCTGCGCCACCGTGCTGACCGGCACGCTCTACCCGCTGGCGCTCGAATTGCTCACCGGCGCCAAGATCTCGGTCGGCGCGCCCTACTTCAATCTCACCTTCGTGCCGCTGATGATCCCGCTGCTGCTGGCGATGCCGGTCGGCCCCTTCCTCGCCTGGAAGCGCGGCGACCTCGCCGCTGCCCTGCAGCGCCTGTTCGTCGCCGGCATCATAGCCATGGTCGGCCCTCACCGCCGCCTTCGCCCTGTTCTGGCGCGGCCCCTGGCTGGCGCCGTTCGGCATTGCGCTCGGCGTGTGGATCGTCGCCGGCGCGCTCTCCGAGTGGACCTCGCGCGTGAAGCTGTTCGCCGCCGGCCGCGATGAAGTCTGGCGCCGCGCCCGCGGCCTGCCGCGCTCGGCGTACGGCGGCATGCTGGCGCACGCCGGCATCGGCCTGATGGTGCTCGGCATCGTCGCCACCACGGCCTGGCAGAGCGAGCACGTCGTCACCATGAAGGTCGGCGGGCGCACCGAGATCGCCGGCTACGAGCTGACCTTCCGCGGCGTCGTCGCCGAACCAGGGCCCCAACTACCAGGAGCAGGTCGGCCTGTTCGCGGTGACGCGGGGTGGCTCCCCGGTGACGGAGCTGGAGCCGTCCAAGCGCATCTACGACGCGCCACGCCAGGCCACCACCGAGGCCGGCATTCATGCCGCCTGGACCGGCGATCTCTACGTCGTGCTGGGCGATGCGCTGCAGGACGGCAGCGGCTGGGTGGTGCGCGCCTACTTCAATCCGCTGGTGCGCCTGATCTGGATCGGCTGCCTCGTCATGGCGTTCGGCGGCGCTCCTCTCGCTCAGCGACCGCCGCCTGCGCGTCGGCGCCCCGCGCCGCGCCCGCCGCCCTCTCGCCGCGCCCGCGGAGTAAGTAGCTGCGTTCGACGCTGACGCTGCATCCCGGGCCTGCATGCGCTCGGACTTGTTCCGAGTGTCCGAGACCCACCGTCAAGCTTCTGAGCAAGTTGATAGTGGATGGTCGGGCCAAGCCCGACCATGACACAAGCGGCGCCTAACTCACCGTCTCCGCGACCGCTGCCGCCTCCTGCGCCTCCGTCGGGCACCGCAGCACTCGCCGCCTCGACAGCCGGCTCGTCCTGATACAGGTCGAACATCATATCGAGCGTATCGAGGAAGGTAGCGACCAGATCGAGCAGCGTGCCGAGCCGGATGCGCCCCGCCACCAGGTAACTCCTCGGTCACGGCGAGCTGCGACAGCTGCTCCAGCCCCGCCGCGTCGCGCGCGAGGACGCCGCGGCTGCGCAGGAAGGCCTGCGCCGTATCGCCCGTATCGAATGCCTGATTGGTCGTGTCGCCCAGCTCCTCGGCCGCATCCACCAGCGCCGCCGTGCCGCCCACGAACAGCGAGATCAGCGGCTTCAGCCGCGTCTCGCTGCGCTTGATCTCCTCGGCCCGCTTGCGCGCCTGCAGCATGCCGCGAGATCAGGCTCAGCTCCAGCGTGCGCACGCTGTCGAGGAAATCGGCAACCTCGCCGGATCTGGCGCAGCAGGCGGCTCATGTTGAGCTTCTGCTCGGCCTCGGCCAGCACCACCCGTTCGGTCAGCAGGTCCTCGCCCATCGCCAGCGCGGCGTCGAGATGGTCGCTGAGCAGAAAGATCGTCGGATGGCGGGTGGGCGCTCGTGTCGGTCATGTCGGTCTTCCCCCGAATGCAAGGCCACGACCAGACGCTGATTCGTATGGCGTGCCTATGTTGGAAGACGATTTTCAACCGCGCAGCTGCGCTCGGATCAGGCGCAATTCAGCCGGCCAGCGACGGTCCGCGCTAACCGGCCAGCTTGGTGGGCGTTGCCGCTCGGCGAGCCGGCAGCCGCATCACGTGCTGCTGCGCTTCCGTCTCGCTGGTGAAGGCGGCGACCACATCGCGCGGCCCGGACGTCGGCTTGCCCTGGGCGTTCACGCCGGCGCGCAGCAGAACGAATTGACCGGAAGGATACCGCACGAGCTCGTAATTCGAGAGTTCCATAGACCGCCCCCTGCAAGAGATCCGAACCACTCTGAATTGAGACGCACCAGACGATGCCACTCGGCTGCCGCGGGCGGGACAAGCGCCGTACCCGCTAGGCGGCTTCACATATTTGTCACGTACCCCGAGAGTCAATGCCCTCCAGGCATCACTTTTCGTATTAATTTGCGATCCCGGGCACAGTGCCCGGGATCGACTGCTCACAAACTCGGCAGAACAGGACTTTTGTGTCGGTAACCTGAACAGACATTCATTCCTGAATTAGCTGCACCCGCTGGTGCCGCCGCACGTGTCGCACTTCATGCAGGTGCCGTTGCGCAGCAGGGTGAAGTTGCCGCACTCGCCGCAGCTCTCGCCCTCGTAGCCCTTCACCTTCGCCTCGGCGCGCGCGGTCGGCCTCCAGGTTGGCCTTGGCGACCCGCGACTTGGCCCGCGCATCGAGCTGGTCCTGCAGCTGGCGGGCCAGCTCCTTGACCTCCAGCTTGCCGAGCCCCACCGCCTGCTCGTCCTGCAGGGCCGTGAGCGCGCCCATCGCCGACTCCATGCGCACCTTGGCGGGCTGGAACGCGGTCGACACCTCCTGCTGCAGCGAGGCGACCGGGCTCTCCGGGTCGACCTGCACGCCGCCAGCGCGACCGCGCTGGTGGTCGAGCGCAGGGCAAACACCCGGCTCTCCTGCCCGCGCAGCAATCCGCGCGAGAGGTAGCTTGGCAGCCGGCGGCGGCGCGTGCCTCCTCCAGCTCCTCTTCCGACGAGCCGAGCCCGGTGTTGGCGACCTCGCTCAGGTCGACGTGCGCCAGGTCGTTGCGGCCGAGATACGACACCGCCAGCTCGCGGAAGATGTAGTCGAGGATCGAGGTGGCGTTCTTGATCGTATCGTTGCCCTGCACCAGGCCGGCCGGCTCGAAGCGCGTGAAGGTGAAGGCCTCCACGTACTCGTCCAGCGGCACGCCGTACTGCAGGCCGAGCGAGATGGCGATGGCGAAGTTGTTCATCAGCGACGCGGAAGGCGGCGCCCTCCTTGTGCATGTCGATGAAGATCTCGCCGAGCCGCCCGTCCTCGTACTCGCCCGTGTGGAGATACACCTTGTGGCCGCCGACGGTGGCCTTCTGCGTGTAGCTCTTGCGCCGGTTGGGCAGCTTCTCGCGCTCGCGCGCCCGTTCGACGATCCGCTCGACGATCCGCTCCGCCGCCACGGCCGCCCGCGCCGCCATCGGCTTGTCGGCCATCAGCTGCTCGGCGACCTCTTCGGCCTCCTCCTCGTCATCGGGCAGCAGCTGCGAATTGAGCGGCTGCGACAGCTTGGAGCCATCGCGATACAGCGCGTTGGCCTTCAGGGCGAGCCGCCAGGACATCATGTAGGACTCCTTGCAGTCCTCCACCGTCGCCTCGTTCGGCATGTTGATGGTCTTGGAGATGGCGCCCGAGATGAACGGCTGGCTCGCCGCCATCATGTGGATGTGGCTCGCCGCCGACAGGGAGCGCTTGCCCTTGCGCCCGCAGGGGCTGGCGCAGTCGAACACCGCCAGGTGCTCGTCGGCCATGTGCGGCGCGCCTTCCAGCGTCATCGCCCCGCACACGTGCTCGTTGGCCGCCTCGATGTCCTTCTTGGAGAAGCCGAGGTGGGCGAGCAGGTCGAAGCCCGGCGCATTGACCGTCTCGGCCGGGATCTTCAGCGTCTCGGTCAGGAACTCCTCGCCCAGCGTCCACTTGTTGAACACGAACGAGATGTCGAACGCCGTCTTCAGCGACGCCTCCACCTTCTGCAGCGCCTTGTCGGTGAAGCCCCTGGTCTTGAGCGTGCAGTGGTTGATGGCCGGTGCCTGCGCCAGCGTGCCGTGGCCCACCGCATAGGCTTCCATCTCGGCGATCTCGGCCTCGCCGTAGCCGAGCGTCCGCAGCGCCTCCGGCACCGCCTGGTTGATGATCTTGAAGTAGCCGCCGCCGGCCAGCTTCTTGAACTTCACCAGCGCGAAGTCGGGCTCGATGCCGGTGGTGTCGCAGTCCATCACCAGGCCGATCGTGCCGGTCGGCGCGATCACGGTCGACTGCGCATTGCGGAAGCCGTGCTCCTGGCCGAGCGCGATGGCGTTGTCCCAGGCGCGCTTGGCCGCTTCGATCAGGCGGTCGTCCGGGCACGAGGCCGCATCCAGCGCCACCGGCAGCGTGGCCAGCTTCTCATAGCCGTCCTTGTGGCCGTAGGCCGCGCGACGGTGATTGCGGATCACGCGCAGCATGTCCTGCGCGTTGGGCTCGTAGCCGGGGAACGGTCCCAGCTCCTTGGCCATCTCCGCCGAGGTGGCATAGGCGACGCCCGTCATGATGGCCGAGATGGCGCCGCAGATGGCGCGGCCCTCGGTGCTGTCATAGGGGATGCCCGACGCCATCAGGCAGCCGCCGATGTTGGCAAAGCCCAGACCCAGCGTGCGGTAGCGGTAGCGACAGCTCGGCGATCTTCTTCGACGGGAACTGCGCCATCAGCACCGAGATTTCGAGCGCGATGGTCCACAGCCGGCAGGCATGCTCGAACGCCTCGACGTCGAAGCGCTTGTCGGCATCGCGGAACATCATCAGGTTCAGCGAGGCGAGGTTGCACGCCGTGTCGTCGAGGAACATGTACTCCGAGCACGGGTTCGACGCGCGGATCGGCCCCGACTTCGGGCAGGTGTGCCAGTCGTTGATGGTGGTGTGGAACTGGATGCCCGGATCGGCCGACGCCCAGGCCGCATAGCCGACCTTCTCCCACAGCTCGCTGCGCCTTCAGCGTCTTGACGCGTCTTGCCGCCGAGCCGCGCGGTCAGCGACCAGTCCTTGTCCTCGACCACCGCGTTCAGGAACTCGTCCGTCACGCGCACCGAGTTGTTGGAGTTCTGGCCGGCCACCGTCAGGTAGGCTTCGCTGTCCCAGTCGGTGTCGTAGATCGGGAAATCCAGGTCGGTGTAGCCCTGGCGCGCGAACTGGACGATGCGGCGGATGTAGTTGTCCGGCACCAGGTCGCGCCGCGCGTCCTTGATGGCGCGCTTGAGAGCCGGGTTCTTCAGCGGGTCGTAGCAGTCGTCGCCATCGGCCTCGCAGTTGACGCAGGCCTTCATGATGGCCTTCAACCGCTTCTGGCAGATCTTGGAGCCGGTCACGAGCGCCGCGACCTTCTGCTCCTCCTTCACCTTCCAGTCGATGTAGGCCTCGATGTCGGGGTGATCGATGTCGACCACCACCATCTTGGCGGCGCGCCGCGTGGTGCCGCCCGACTTGATGGCGCCGGCCGCGCGGTCGCCGATCTTGAGGAAGCTCATCAGGCCCGACGACTTGCCGCCGCCCGACAGCTTCTCGTTCTCCGAGCGCAGCTTGGAGAAGTTCGACCCGGTGCCCGAGCCGTACTTGAACAGGCGCGCCTCGCGCACCCACAGGTCCATGATGCCGCTGTCGCCGACGAGGTCGTCCTCGATCGACTGGATGAAGCAGGCGTGCGGCTGGGGATGCTCGTAGGCCGAGGTCGACGAGCGTCAGCTCGCCGGTGACGTGATCGACGTAGAAGTGGCCCTGGCCCGGACCGTCGATGCCGTAGGCCCAGTGCAGGCCGGTGTTGAACCACTGCGGGCTGTTCGGCGCGCCGAACTGCATGGCCAGCATGTAGCGGTGCTCGTCGAAGAAGGCGCGCGCATCGTCCTCGCTGGTGAAGTAGCCGCCCTTCCAGCCCCAGTAGGTCCAGGTGCCGGCCAGCCGGTCGAACACCTGGCGGGCGTCGGTCTCGCCGGTGAAGCGGGTCTTCTCGGGCAGCTCGGCGAGCGAGCGCTCGTCGGCGGCCGAGCGCCACAGCCAGGACGGAACCTGGGTTTCCTCCAGGCGCTTCAGGCGGGCCGGCACGCCGGCCTTGCGGAAGTACTTCTGCGCCAGGATGTCGGCGGCGACCTGGCTCCAATGCTCGGGGACCGCGAAGTTCTCCAGGCGGAACACGACCGAGCCATCCGGATTCTTGATCTCGGACGTGGCGCGGCGGAACGGGATCTTCTCGTAAGGTGATTTGCCCGCTGCCGTGAACCGCCGTTTGATTTGCATTTCTTGCCCCCGTTTGGACGTTCGTCGCGCCAGCGGCCAGGCGGCGCGGATGTTTGCTCCTGATCGACGCAACGCAACAGAACGCGACAAGGCGACAGCAGCCCGGCCGCGCGCAAAGGGCGCGGGAGAACGCTTCGGAGCTACTGGGGAAGCCACACGACAAGACACACAAACTCAGCCCGCGCGACGAAGCTCTTCTTCCTCGTCTCGCTGCGGCGCCCGCCGCGATCCTCGATGACTTGAGGGCCGTGCAGGTCTTGTTTGATGAGGGCTGTCCAGCCGGTCGACCGGGGCCCGCAAGAAACAAACTATGACGATTCGTGGGCAGTCGTCCACGAGGCCTTGTGGTGCAGATGGCACCGGAGCCACTACATCTAGTGTTGGGCCGGAACCGGGGGGAACCTGTGGGCGAATCGCGCGCGGGCCCGTGGGAATGCTGGAGTTTGGCGCTGCGTGGCCCTGTCGGGCGGGTGCGGCAAGTGCAAAAAATTCATCTCTCAGCCGCGCCGAGGAAGGCTAATCCGATTCCTATTGCCACGCCCTGTGGCAGTTCTGCCGCGGCGGCTGGTGGCATGGACAGGGGCGTTCGCGGGTGCCATAAGCGCCATGGCCCCTGCAGGAACGGTCGCGCGGGCGCGCGCAAACGAGACCCGAGCATGAGCATTCTCAGCGAGATTTTCAGCTGGTGGGGTGGCAACACCTGGTCCAACCGGATCTATACCGCCTTGCGGGGCAAGCTGGTCGGCACCGACGCCGCCGGCAACCGCTACTACATCCAGAGCAAGGGCATCGGCCCGCTCGGCGTGCCGCGCCGCTGGGTGATCTATGCCAACGGCGCGGAAGCCTCGCAGGTGACCCCGGACTGGCATGGCTGGATGCACTACACGGTCGATACGCCGCCGACCGAGGAGGACTACCAGCCGCGTCCCTGGCAGAAGCCGCATCAGGCGAACATGACCGGCACCGCCCAGGCTTATCGTCCGCGCGGCAGCATCCTGGCCAGCGGCCGGCGTCCCAAGGCCACCGGCGACTACAAGCCCTGGCGCCCGAACTGACCGATCGGCGGGGCATGGGCGTCACGCTGGCGCCATGCTCGCCCGCAACTCTTTCAGTGCAAGAGCAATTGGCGAATCACACGGCACGACTCGCAATGCGGCACTCAGCCGACCGGCAATGCCTCGCTCCCGCGGTCCCGCGCCTGCTGGCCCTGCTCGGCATGGGCTGCGCCCTGCTGGGTTTCTGGTCGGCGCCGGCCGCCGCGCAGCGCATCGAGAACACGGTCGCCATCTTCGCCGCCCTCGACAAGGTGACGGCCAAGATCTCCAAGCTGGAAGTGCCGCTCAACCAGACCGCCAAGTTCGGCGCCCTCAAGATCACGCCGCGCGCCTGCTACACGCGCGCGCCCACCGAGCCGCCCAAGACCACCACCTTCGTGGAGGTCGACGAGGTGATGCTCGACGACAAGGAAAAGCGCATCTTCGCGGGCTGGATGTTTGCCGACAGCCCCGGCCTCAACGCCGTCGAGCATCCCGTGTTCGACGTCTGGTTGACCGAGTGCACGGCGCCGGTTCGGGCCGCCGCACCGAAAGGCGGCCCCAGCGTCCCATCGGCCACCGGCCAGCAGGGCGGCACCGAGCCGCCGCTGCCGACCGAGCCCGAGCCGCGCCGGCGCCGTCCGCCGCGCTGACAGCTCCGATCAGCGGCCGAAGCGAACCGGCACGCCGTGCATGATGTCCAGGACCTGATCGGGATGCGCGGTCGCGGGCAGCCGCAGGAAGTCGGCATCGTGCGACAGCGCCGTCTCGAGCAGCGTGTGGAATTCCGCGCGGTCGATCTCGATGGTTCCGAACTGGCGCAGGTGCTCGGTCACGAACTGCGTGTCGAGCAGCGAGAAGCCGCCGTGGATGAGGCGCGCGCACAGATACACCAGCGCAATCTTGCTGGCGTCGCGTTCCGTCGAGAACATGCTCTCGCCGAAGAACGCGCCCTGCAGGGCCACACCGTACAGGCCGCCGACCAGCTTGCCGTCCAGCCAGGTCTCCACCGTGTGGCAATAGCCGCTGGCGTGCAGGTCGCGATACAGCGCGCGGATTTTCGGGTTGATCCAGGTGGTGCGCCGGCCGGGCCGCGAGGCGGCGCAGCCGTCGATCACCCCCTCGAAGTCGCTGTTGATGCGCACCTCGAATATGCCCTGGCGGATGCTCTTGGCCAGCCGGCGCGGTACATGCACCTGCTCCAGCATCAGGATGCCGCGCTGCTGCGGCTCGATCCAGTAGAGGGCGGGGTCGTCGGCGCTTTCCGCCATGGGAAAGATGCCGCACGTGTAGGCCTTCAGCAGAACCTGCGGCGTGATCTCGATGACGATGTCGTCGCGCGAAGTCATTGCGGCATTCTCGGCCGAGTCATAAAGGCCGTCACTACCTTCCAACCAATTATGGTTTTTGCAGGAATTTTTCCAGCCAGTGAATGTCGTAAACACCGTTGGCAATATCGGGCTGCTGCACGAGGTCGGCAAACAGCGGGATGGTGGTCTGGATGCCGTCGATCACGAACTCCGACAGGCAACGCTTGAGCCGCATCAGGCATTCGTTGCGGTTCTTACCGTGCACGATCAGCTTGCCGATCAGGCTGTCGTAGTTGGGCGGGATGCGGTAGCCCTGATAGGCGCCGCTGTCGACGCGCACGCCCAGCCCACCCGGCGGATGCCAGTAGGTGATGGTGCCGGGCGACGGCATGAAGGTGCGCGGGTTCTCGGCGTTGATGCGGCACTCGATGGCGTGGCCCGAGAAGGTCACCTCGTCCTGCGTCAGCGTCAGCGGCGCGCCCGAGGCGATGCGGATCTGCTCGATGACGAGATCGAGGCCGGTGATCGCCTCGGTGACCGGATGCTCGACCTGCAGGCGCGTATTCATCTCGATGAAGAAGAACTCGCCGTCCTCGTACAGGAACTCGACCGTGCCGGCGCCGCGGTACTTGAGCTTCTGCATGGCCTTGGCGCACGTCATGCCGATCGTCTTGCGCTGCTCGGCGTTGAGCGCGGGCGAGGGCGCTTCCTCCCACACCTTCTGGTGCCGGCGCTGCAGCGAGCAGTCGCGCTCGCCCAGATGGATGGCGTTGCCCTTGCCGTCGCCGAACACCTGCACCTCGATGTGGCGCGGCTTGGACAGATACTTCTCGATGTAGACGCTGTCGTCGCCGAAGGCGGCCTTGGCCTCGGCGCGCGCCGTCTTCAAGGCGATGTCGATCTCGTCCGCGGAGCGGGCCACCTTCATGCCGCGTCCGCCGCCGCCCGCCGCCGCCTTGATCAGCACCGGAAAGCCCATCTCCTTGGCGACCTTCAGCGCCTGCGCCTCGTTGGTGACGGCGCCGTCCGAGCCCGGCACCACCGGAATGCCGAGGCGCTTGGCGGTCTCCTTGGCCTCGATCTTGTCGCCCATGATGCGGATGTGCTCGGAGGTCGGCCCGATGAAGGTGATGCCGTGCTCCTCCAGGATCTCCGCGAAGCGCGCGTTCTCCGACAGGAACCCGTAGCCCGGATGGATGGCGTCGGCGCCGGTGATCTCGCAGGCCGCCAGCAGGCGCGGAATGTTGAGGTAGCTTTCGGCGGCCGGCGGCGGGCCGATGCACACGCTCTCGTCGGCCAGCCGCACATGCATGGCATCGGCGTCGGCCGTCGAATGCACCGCCACCGTGGCGATGCCGACCTCCCGGCAGGCGCGTTGCACCCTGAGCGCGATCTCGCCGCGATTGGCGATCAACACCTTGTCGAACATCAGGTCGAGCCGGCTCCGGCGGTTGGGCGGGTATCTGGTCCGCTACTCGATGATCGCCAGCGGCTCGCCGAACTCGACGGGCTGGCCGTTGGTGACGAGAATGGCGGTGACCGTGCCGGCCTTGCTGGCCGGGATATGGTTCATGGTCTTCATGGCCTCGATGATCAGGATCGTCTGGCCCTGGGCGACGCGCGATCCGATCTCGATGAACGGGGCCGAGCCCGGCTCCGGCGCCAGGTAGGCCGTTCCCACCATCGGCGATTTCACGGCGCCCGGATGCTTGGCCGGGTCGTCGGCTGCCTTCTTGGGCGCGCCTTCGGCCAGCTGGGCCGCGCTCTGCTGGATGCCTGCTTGCGCCGGCATGCCGATCGCGGCTTCGATCGCCATGCGCCGCGCCACCCGTACGCGCACGCCTTCGCGCTCGATTTCGATCTCGCCGAGGCCGGTTTCGTCCAGCAAGGCCGCCAACTCCCGCACGAGAGTCTGCTCAGGGCTGCCTTTTCCCTTCACATCTTTGGCCATGCGCCGTTCTTCGCCCCTTTCGCGCTTAGCTCTTGGCAGGCTGGTGAGCGCCCGTCAGCCTCAAGTTCGGTCCATTGCGCAAGTGGATCGGCTTGGACATCGGGCTGCCGTCTGCGAGTTGGTGTACCGGGAACGCTGGGAAAGCCGCCAGCTTTCAACCAACGGCCCATGTATCAGCTTTCCCGCGTCAGTGAAAGAGCGCCGCTGCAGTTCTGCAGAGGCGCTCGGAGTTGGTCTTAACGCACGGATTATGCAGGCCTTTCAGCAGACCTTGCAACCTTCCTTGCGGACATCGGCGACGTTCTTGCCCAGCAGCTCGGCGAGGTTCTCCGGCGCGCCCGGAATGATGCGGTCGCCGACGATGAAGTGCGGCGTGCCCTGGATGCCCATCTTGGTCGCCAGCTTGCGCGTGTCGTCGATCTCTTGCTTGACCTCGGGCGAGGCCATGTCCTTCTTGAGCTTGGTCATGTCGAGGCCGAGCTTCTCGGCCACCTTGAGCGCGCTGGCTTCGTTGGCCTGTCCCTGGGTCTCGAGCATGGCGCGGTGGAATTCCCAGTATTTGCCCTGCATCTTGGCGGCCAGCGCCACGCGCGCGGCTTCCTCCGAGCCCTTCGACAGGATCGGGAATTCCTTCAGCACCAGCTTGACCTGCTTGTCCTTGTCGATCGCCTGCGCGACGTCGACGAAGGCCTTCTTGCAGTAGCCGCAGTTGTAATCGAAGAACTCGATCATGGTCACGTCGCCCTTGGCGTTGCCGGCAATCGGCGACCCGGTCGGCCGGAACAGCTCGTCGGCGTTCTCCTTCACGGCGACCGCCATGCGCTCGGACTGGATCTTGTCCATCTTGGCTTCGAGCACATTGTTGACCTCGAGCATCAGCTCGGGATTGTTCAGCAGGTAGTCCTTGATGATGGCCTCGATGGCCTTGCGCTGGCCGTCGCTGAACGCGGCACGCCGGCCGGAGCCTCCTGCGCCTTGGCCGTGCTGGTCAGCAGGGCGATCGCGTCTCCAGCCGGCTTGGCGGCGTCGCCGCCGTTCTTGCCGATGGCGAGCGTCGCGCCGACCAGCAGGATGGCTGGAACGAGCAGCAGTGCGCCCTTCTTGGACGTCACTGCGTCGAGGATCGTTGCAACGAGGCTCTGCGTCATTTCGCTGGGTCTCCTGGGTCGGCCGGCGTGGCGGACCTGCTCAGTTCTGTTGCTTCTGTTTGGTGGTGCTCGCAATATCCTCGGCCCTCAACCATTTGGGAGAGCCGGCCTTAAGCTGCATCTGCGCGCGCTTGGCGAACCTGTATGCATCGTTGGTGTTGGAGCCGAGGAGGCTCAGCTCCGCGCGTGCCAGATCGGCCTCCGCCACCATCTTCTTGCGATAGTAGGCTTCGGCCAGGACGCGATAGGCGTTGCCGTCCTCCTTCTCGGTGATGATGGCCCGCTCGATCAGCTGGATCACCTCGTCGTTGGACCTGGGATCCTCGCTGGACCTGAATATCGCATCGGCCAGCTGGATTTGCACCTGCGGCCCCTTGCCCCTCAGGAGTTCGACGGACCTGCGCAGCGGGGCCACGGCTTCTCTGGCGTTTGCCGGCCGTCAGCAGCACCTGGCCCTTCAGCTCCCAGAAATAGGCCGAATCCGGCCGCTCTCGCAGCAGCGCATCGATGTCGCCCATCGCGTTGCCGCTGCAGAAACTGGGGCTCGTGCAGTTGCGGGCGATGGCGCGGGCATAGCGCGCGGGCAGGCTGTTGTCGGATGCCGGGTATTGGCGATAGGTGTCCTGGTTCGAGCGTGTGAAGCCGAACAGCTTGGCCCGCACCAGGTCATGCCGCAGCTGCATCTCGGGCGTGTCGCGGACGTTGGCGTAGGGGCTTCTCTCGACCAGGTCGCGCAGTTGGCGGATACGCGTCGCCTCGGCCGGATGGCTCTGCATGTAGGGATCGCCGTAGCTGCCGAGGTTGTTGCGCCCCAGGCGCTCGAAGGTCTCGAGCATGCCGCGGCCCGACTGCTTGGTGGTCGTCAGGTATTCGAGTCCGGCCTGGTCGGCCGCGGCCTCCTGCGAGCGGCGCTTGAGCAGGAACGAGCGGATCACCATGTTCTCGCCGCCCATCATGACACCCTGGCCGGCGCCACCGAGCTCCCGTCCGGCGTCGCTGCCGGACATTGCGCCGCCAACCATCATGCCGATGCCGAGCAGCAGAAGCAGCAGCTGCTGGCTCTGCGCCGTCTTCATGTCAGTGCGCAGGGTGGCCGGATGCGCGCCGGCGATATGGCCGGTCTCATGCGCGATGATGCCGATGATCTGGTTCGGCGTGTCCGACTGCATGAGCGCTTCGGTGTGCATGAAGACGTTGCGGCCATCCATCACGAACGCATTGAACGAGTCGCTCTGGACGATGCGCATGTCGATGTTCTGCGCTTCCAGGCCGGCGGCCCGGAAGATCGGCCGCGAATAGTCCTTCAGCAGTTCCTCGACCTCGGTGTCGCGGATCAGGCTGATCGGCTGGGCGCTGGCCGGCAGCACCGAGGTTACGGCAACGGAGGCGGCGCAAAGCACGGCCACGGCTCTGGTCCGCAACCTTCGCAGGAGGCTCCCGGAGGGAACCACCATGGAACGGAGACCGGCAATCAAGTCATTGAAGCCTTTGGTCGCTGTCACGGCGCGAGACTCGCAATCCTCTGCGGGTTGTCACGGGCTGAACAATCGAGTTCAGACGCAGTCAGCCTAGGCAATCTGAGACGCGCCGACTATAAGCCCCGAGCCCGTGCCTGCCAAATGCAGAGCAGGCCGAACTGCACAGGCCGAGCGCCGCATGCCCAGCCTAAGCGCGGTTAGGGCCGAACCATGGCAGTTTCAGGGCTGGGCGGATCGCGGATCGACGACAGTGAGACAGGGCGGTCGACATGACAGGCGTGAGCGACAGTCCGATATCCAGGAGCATGGCGACAGGCGGCGCACGAACCGGCATGCCCTCGCGCTCATCGCGGCGCAGCAGCGCCGTGCCGGCCTTCATCGTCATGGACGTCATGCAGGCCGCCGCCGACAAGGAGGCGAGTGGGCAGCACGTCATCCACATGGAAGTGGGACAGCCCGGCACGCCGGCCCCGCGCGTTGCCTTGCAGGCCGTGCAGCGCGCACTCGGCAGCGAGACGCTGGGCTACACGATGGCGCTCGGTCTGCCGGCGCTGCGGGCGCGCATTGCCCGGCACTATTCCGATCGCCATGGCGTCGCCGTATCGCCGGAGCGCGTGATCGTCACCGCCGGGTCCTCGGCCGCCTTTGTGCTGGGTTTCCTCGCCTTGTTCGACGTCGGCGCCAAGGTAGGGTTACCGTCGCCCGGCTATCCCTGCTACCGCCATATCCTGACGGCGCTTGGCCAGGCACCCGTCATCCTCGAGACCGATGCCGCCTCGCGCTGGATGCCGACCGCGGCCCAGATCGACGAATGCGCCAGGCGCGAGCCGCTGGCCGGTCTCGTCATCGCCAGCCCGGCCAACCCGACAGGCACCATGCTGGAGCCCGGCCGGCTCGCCGAGATCGCCGCCGCCTGCGCGCGCAATCGCATCTGGCTGGTGTCCGACGAGATTTACCATGGCCTCACATACGGGCCGAAGGAGGAGACGGCGCTCGCCTATTCCGACCAGGCGATCGTCATCAACAGCTTCTCGAAATATTTCTCGATGACCGGCTGGCGCGTCGGTTGGCTGGTCGTGCCCGAGGCCCTGGTGCGGCCGATCGAGCGGCTGGCGCAGAACCTCTACATCTCGCCGCCCGCCGTGTCGCAGGTCGCGGCGCTCGCATCCTTCGACGGCACCGACGAGCTGGAGGCCAACAAGCGCGTGTACGCTGCCAACCGCGCCCTGCTGCTGGAAGAGTTGCCGAAGGCGGGGCTCGATCGCATCGTGCCGGCCGATGGCGCCTTCTACCTGTACGTCGATGTCGGGGCGTTCACGACCGACAGCGTGGCCTTCACGCGCGAGATGCTGGCCGATCTGGGCATCGCCGCGACGCCCGGCGTCGACTTCGACGCCGAACGGGGCGGCCGCTACGTGCGGTTCTGCTATGCCGGCACGACCGCCGATATGGCGGAGGCGGCACGCCGGCTGCAGGGCTGGAGCCGCCTCAGCAAGCGCGCGTAAAGCCGCGCGGTGCTATTTGCAGGCGCGGGCGAATGCGCGGCATTCGACCAGCAAGGTCGGCACTTCGCACTTCTTGGTGACCGCACCGATCTTCACGCTGTCGCCGAACTTGGCCTTGGCGGCATTCTTCATGGCGGCCTCGGCCATGAACGATGCGAAGCTTTCCAGCGCGCCGGTGCCCCAGCCGCCGAATTTCTGGCAGGTTTCCGCATAGGCCGGACTGGTGCCCAGACTGACGCTCAGAGCGGCGGTGAGCGTTGCGGCAGCCAATGCCGTGCGCACGAGTGTCTTCATGGATCATCCCTCCGTCTTGCCGCCCAGCCGACGCGGCGCACTGTGGACCTGCCACGGCAGGTCCACAAGCGCGCAGCGCAAGTGCGGGCCAACGTGACAGTTGGTCTGTGGCCGATCGGCTCCGATCTCGGTCCGCTATCGGCTAGCCGAGCAGCTTGCGCTGCCACCATCCCTTGCGGACTGGCCGCGTCGGATCCTCCGGCGCTTCTTCCTCCGCCACCGCCGAGACCTTCTCGCGCGCGGCCGATGGTGCCGGCTCGCGCTCAGCGGGTTTGGAGGCCGGAGCTGGACGGTGCTCGGTCTCGGGCGCCTGCCAGGCCTGCTCCCTGCCTTGCTCCGCGCTGGCGGTCTCGTACTGCCGCTCGTGCCGTTCGGTCATGGCCGGCTCGGCGTGCGGTTCGAACTCCGCCGGCGCCTCGCCGGTGGGGGCTTCGGCACCGTTGCCCTCGTGGGCCGCCGTCTCCTCCCCGCCTTCGCGCGCGCCATCGCGGTCACGGCCTCGCCTGCCACCGCGCCGTCCGCGGCGACGCCGGCGTCCGCGCCGTTCCGCGTTCTCGTCTTCGCTGCCTCGAGCCAGGGAAGGCTGCTCGCCCAGTCCGGCCGGCAGCTCGGTAGCCTCGTCCAGGTCGTCGGCCGCCGGCTGTGCCGCGTCCTCCGCATGAGGCTCGTCCACCCCATTGCCCTCGCCGTGGTGCTCGGCACGCGCACGCCGCTCGTGCCGATGCTCTCCCCGTTGCTCTGGCCGTTGCTCGGGCCGATCCTCGCGCCGGCCGCGGCGTCGCCGGCGGCGTGGGCGGCGCCCATCCTCGCCCTCGCTCTCGCCCTCGCCTTCGCTCGTCGATGCCGGTCTTGCCTCCTCGGCGACTTCCTCCGCGCCTCGCCATCGCCCTCGAACCCCCACTCCATGTTGACCACGGAGCGGTCCTGGCTCTTCTGCGGGGCGGCGGCCTGGACGGCCGACTTCTCGATGGCGAAATTGGCACCCTGCATGCGGTCGCTGGCCTGCACCGTGATGGTCAGGCCGTGCCGCTTCTCCATATCCGTTACGAAGGGGCGCTTGTTGTTGAGGATGTAAAGTGCCACTTCGGCCGTGGTGACGACCGTAATGGAGTTGCGCGCGTCGCGGATCAGATGGTCCTCCAGCGCGCGCAGCACCGCCAGCGCCACCGACTCCACCGAGCGAATGATGCCGGTGCCCTGGCAGTGCGGGCACTGCGAGGTCGAGCCTTCCAGCACGCCCGTCCGCAGCCGCTGGCGCGACATCTCCATCAGGCCGAAATGACTGATGCGCCCGACCTGGATGCGCGCCCGGTCGTGCCGCAGCGCATCCTTGAGGCGGCTTTCAACCTTGCGGTTGTTGCGCCGCTCCTCCATGTCGATGAAGTCGATGACGATCAGGCCGGCCAGGTCTCTGAGCTTGAGCTGGCGCGCGATCTCGTCGGATGCCTCGAGGTTGGTGTTGAGCGCGGTCTCCTCGATGGAGAACTCGCGCGTCGACTTGCCGGAGTTGACGTCGACCGACACCAGCGCCTCGGTCTGGTTGATCACCAGATAGCCGCCGGAGCGCAGGTTGACGTAGGGGCTGAACATGGCGTTCAGCTGCCGCTCGATCTGGAAGCGATTGAACAGCGGCTCGGGCTCTTCGTACTTGACGACGCTCTTGGACTGGCCGGGCGACAGCATGCGCATGAAGTCGGCCGCTTCCTTGTGCGCCGTATCGCCGGCGACCAGGATCTCGTCGATGTCCTTGGAGTAGAGATCGCGGATCGACCGCTTGATCAGGTTGCCCTCCTCGTACACGAGGCAGGGTGCCGTCGACTGCAGGGTCATGTCGCGCACGTTTTCCCACAGCCGGATCTCGTACTCGAAGTCGCGCTTGATCTCCTGCTTGGTGCGCGCCGCGCCGGCGGTGCGGATGATGAGCCCCATGCCATCCGGCACCTCGAGCTCCTGCGCGATGGCCTTCAGGCGCTTGCGGTCCTGCGGCTGGGTGATCTTGCGCGAGATGCCGCCGCCGCGACCGGTGTTCGGCATCAGCACGGTGTAGCGGCCGGCGAGCGACAGATAGGTGGTGAGCGCCGCGCCCTTGCTGCCGCGCTCCTCCTTGACGACCTGCACCAGGATGATCTGCCGCCGCTTGATCACCTCTTGGATCTTGTAGGAGCGCATGCGCCGGCGCGGACGCTCGGGCACCTCCTCCAGGGCGTCCTCGGAGCCGACCTGCTCGATATCTCCCGAGTTCACCGTCTCCGGCGCGTCGGCTGGCTCGCTGGCGATCTCCTCGACGTGGTCGTCCGGCTCACCGTCGGCATGCGTCTCGCCGTCGGACGAGGTGTCGGCGTGGTGCATGGCTGGCTCAGCGGCCGGCAATTCGACGACCTCGCTGGTGGCCGGGTGATGCACCACGTCGTCGTAGTCGCCGTGCGCGGCTGCGTGTGCCCGGCCGTGCTCGGTGTCCGGTTGCAGGTCCTCGGGCGCCTCGTCCGTACCGGTGGCGGCGGCCTCTGCACGCGCGTCGGCTTCGGCTTCCGCCTCGGCCTCGGCTTCCGCCTCCTCGGCCAGCAGCGCCTGCCGGTCGGCTACCGGGATCTGATAGTAGTCGGGATGAATTTCGCTGAAGGCCAGGAAGCCGTGGCGGTTGCCGCCGTAGTCGACGAATGCGGCCTGCAGCGACGGCTCGACGCGTGTGACCTTTGCCAGATAGATGTTGCCGCGAAGCAGTTTGCGTGCGGCGGACTCGTAGTCGAACTCCTCTACCCGGCCGTTGCGAAGCACCACGACCCGAGTTTCCTCCGGGTGCGTGGCGTCAATGAGCATCTTGTTCTTATTGTCCATGTGATGGGGTCCTTGGCGCCTGGATGGGCGGCACGGGGCCGGCCACGAGCGAAGCCCGGTGGGGCCGCGCTCCGATGCATTGCGCCGATGATGGTTGCGTTTGCTGGACCGCGGCGGCTGAAAGCGCGCCTGTCGGGCTCATGCAAGGCCGTCGGCAGCGCGATGCCGCGAGGCAGGACTGTCGCCTCCGCTGCGCTGTCGATGTCCATGCAAGGCTTCCGAATTGCCGTCATGATCCAAGTGTCTTCGGGCACGGGCGCGTGGACGCTCGTGGCCCTTAAGTGATGCCCGGGTCTCGGGCAAACCTTGCGAATCGATATCCGGCGATCCGCACGCCGTTAGCCCCGCGCCCAGCCGCAAGGAAAAAATCCGCAGCTGAGACTGGGTAGCATGATCGAAACGGCAATCGGCCTTCGCTCGGTGAGACCGGTGGGTAAGACAATCGCGCTTCGGTCATATCAAATAAACCAACGCTCCGGTGCTGGGCGAGCCCTTACCGTTGCATGCGCTCCAAGCGGCGAGCTTGCGCTCCGGGCCTGGTGCACGCTGTGGTTAGCGCCGCCGAAAAACGGATGCGGCAGTTTACGATAGTTTCTTGTAAGGCTTCATCCTTTCAGTGGCAAGAAAGTTTTGGTTTCCCACCTCCGGCCACCTCGGGTGTGATGCCGACTTGATCTAGCCTTCGATTTGGCAAAAAAAGGATTAAGGGTGGACGATTGAGGCGGGGGAAGAGGGGATCCATGCGGTTGGCCGGCTTGCTGCAACCTATCCGCTTGCTGCAGGTAGTCGTATGCCTGTCGGCGTGCGCGGCAGCGGCATCGGCCTGGGCGCAGACCGAGGTGCGCAAGACCCTTCCCGAGCGCTCTGGGGCCCAGACCTCCGGGGGCCAGACTTCTGGAGCGCCCAGACCGGAGGTCAAGAAGACCCTGCCCGGCCAGGCCCTGCAATCGGTCGAGCCGCCGGCCAAGCCCACTTGGTCGGCCGAGGTCGAAGAACGGGGGGTAAGCGCAACCGATGCGCAGGTCACCGGCGACGGGCGGCGCACGCGCTTTTCCCTGCACCTGTCCGCGGCGATTGCCTATCAGCTATTCACCCTCGCCGAGCCCTACCGCCTGATCATCGACTTGCCCGACGTCGAATTCCGCCTGCCCAAGGCGGCCGGACAGCGCGAGCAGGGGCTGGTGCAGGCGTATCGTTACGGCCTGTTCGCGACCGGCAAATCGCGCATCGTCATCGACACGACCGGTCCGGTGCGCATCGAGCAGGCCACCATCGCCAGGCGGTCCGGCTCCAAGGCGGTGATCCTCAATATCGATCTGGCCCCGACGGATGCGGCGAGCTTCGTCCGCAACCCGCCGACCGCACCGCGCTCGGCCTCGCCCGACGCGCCCGAGGCCGCCAACAAGGCGCGGCCGGGTGCCAAGCCGATCATTGTCATCGATGCCGGCCATGGTGGCGTCGATCCCGGCGCGGTCCGCGGCGAGGTGATCGAAAAGGACGTCGTGCTGGCGGTGGCCCGCCACCTGCGGACCTTTCTGGCGGTCAAGGGTCGCTATGACGTGCAGATGACACGTGGCACGGACGTGTTCGTGGCGCTGGACCGGCGCCTGCAGATTTCCAGAGAGAAGGGCGCGAGCCTGTTCATCTCCATTCACGCCGATACGGTCGCGGCGGAGGAACGTGCGCAGATCGTGCGCGGCGCCACCGTCTACACGCTGTCCGAGCAGGCTTCGAGCAAGCAGGCGAAGATGCTGGCAGACAAGGAGAACGCCGTCGACAAGCTGGCCGGCATCGATACTGCGATCGAGGAGGAGGGGGGCGCGATTAACCAGATCCTGTTCGACCTGATGCGCCGGGAGACGGCGGATTTCTCGGCGGACTTCAGGGGGCACTTGTTGTCGCACATGAAGCGGTCGATCGCGCTGGCCCGCGACCCCGCCAAGTCGGCGGAATTCAGGGTCCTGAAGCAGACCCATGCACCCTCGGTGCTGATCGAGCTCGGCTACATGAGCAATGCCGAAGATTCACGCCTGCTGGCCTCGCCGGACTGGCAGCGCCAGGTGGCAAACTCGATCGCCGCGGCTGTCGACGACTTCTTCCAGAAGCGCGGCCAGCGCGCGCCCTGAGACCGCTCAAGGTTAAGACAAAGCTCGTACTTAAAGCTGGTAGTCTCCTGCGTTGAGTGGCCTTGTGCTGCCACATTCCGTGCTAATGTGCCCGTTCTAAGTGCATGTGAACCGCATCGCGCTTGCTGTGGCAGGCGGGCTCGACTAGACACGCGCTACGATCGGAATTTCCCCGCGATGAGACCCGCACCAATTCTGCCACCGGCCCCGCCCCCGACGAGGCGGCGGCGCAGTTGGCTGCTCAACCTGCTGGGTTTTGCGTTTGCATCCGGCGTCGTGCTGTTCCTGGCGGCGGCGGCGGTTGCCGGCTTCATCGTCTGGCAGGCCTCCCGCGATCTGCCGGATTACGAAAGCCTGGCGCGCTACGAGCCGCCGGTCATGACGCGCATCCATGCCCACGACGGCAGCCTGATGGCCGAGTACGCCCGCGAGCGGCGCATCTTCGTGCCCATCAACGTCATCCCGAAGCTGGTGATCGCCGCCTTCCTGTCGGCCGAGGACAAGCGCTTCTTCGAGCATGGCGGCTTGGATTTCACCGGCATCGGCCGCGCCGTGTACAACAATCTGCACAACATGGGCAGGAAGCGGCCCGAGGGTGCCTCCACCATCACCCAGCAGGTGGCCAAGAACTTCCTGCTGACCAGCGAGCAGAAATTCGAGCGCAAGCTGAAGGAGGCGATCCTCGCCATCCGCATCGAGCGCGCCTACTCCAAGGACAAGATTCTCGAGCTGTACCTGAACGAGATCTATCTTGGCATCGGCTCCTACGGCGTCGCCGCCGCCGCGCTCAACTACTTCAGCAAGGAGCTGAGCGAGCTCAGCATCGAGGAGGCGGCCTACCTCGCCGCGCTGCCCAAGGCGCCCAACAACTATCACCCGTTCCGCAGGGCGCGCGAGGCGACCATCCGGCGCGACTGGATCGTCGACCAGATGGCCGAGGTCGGCTACATCACGTCCGCCCAGGCCAAGGAGGCCAAGGCCAAGCCGCTCAAGGTCAACATCCGCCCGTTCGGCACGCAGATCTACGCGGCCGACTACTTCGCCGAGGAGGTCCGGCGCCGCCTGGTCGAGATGTACCACGAGGATGGCCTGTACGGCCGCGCCGAGCGCACCAGCATCGGCGACGGCCGGGTCAACGGCGGCCTGTCGGTGCGCACCACGCTCGACCCCAATCTGCAGCGCATGGCGCGCAGGGCCTTGATCGACGGGCTGGTGGCGTTCGATCGCGACAAGGGCTGGCGCGGAGCGCTGCAGAAGATCGACGCGTCCGGCGACTGGGGCGTGACTGCTGGGCGGCATCGAAGTTCCCGAACGATCTGCAACCCTGGCGCCTCGGCGTCGTGCTCGAATCGCAGCGCGGTCCAAGGCCGTCGTCGGCCTGCGCCCGCCGCGCCAGCCCGACGGCAGCTTCGCGGCCGAGCGCGAGGCGGTCGAGATCCCCTTCGACGAGATGAAGTGGGCCAAGAGCAACTCGCGGCGCGCCCAAGGCCGTGACGGATGTGCTGAACGTCGGTGACGTGGTCTGGGTGGCCCCCAAGAATCCCGACCCAGCCGACCGGCGTGTGGTCGCTGATGCAGGTGCCGGAGGTCGGCGGCGGCCTCGTCGCCATGGACCCGCATACCGGCCGCGTGCATGCGGTGGTCGGCGGCTTCTCGTTTGCCACCAGCCAGTTCGACCGGGCGCTGCAGGCCAAGCGCCAGCCGGGCTCTTCGTTCAAGCCGCTGGTCTACGCGGCCGCGCTGGACAACGGCTACAAGCCGACCAGCATCGTGCTCGACGCGCCGATCGAGATCGACCAGGGTCCCGGCAAGGAGATCTGGCAGCCCAAGAACTACGACGGCACCAAGTCGTTCGGGCCGTCCACGCTGCGCCTGGGCATCGAGAAATCGCGCAACCAGATGACGGTCCGGCTGGCCCAGGACATGGGCATGCCGCTGATCGTCGAATACTCCAAGCGCTTCGGCGTCTACGACGACCTGCTGCCGGTGCTCGCCATGTCGCTCGGCGCCGGCGAGACCACGCTGGTCAAGATGGTGACGGCCTACGCGGAGCTGGCCAACGGCGGCAAGCAGGTGACGGCCACGCTGATCGATCGCATCCAGGACCGCTGGGGGCACACCATCTGGCGGCACGACAAGCGCGAGTGCCTGGGCTGCAAGGCCGAGAAGTGGCAGGGGCAGGCCGAGCCGGCCCTGATCGACGATCGCCGGCAGATCATCGACCCGCACACGGCCTACCAGATGACCTCGATCATGGAGGGCGTGGTCCAGCGCGGCACCGCCACCGTCGTCAAGCAGATCATCCCCAACGTGCCGATCGCCGGCAAGACGGGCACCACCAACGACGAGAAGGACGCCTGGTTCATCGGCTACACGCCGGACCTGGTGGTCGGCGTCTTCCTCGGCTACGACACGCCGCGGCATCTCGGCAAGGGTGCCACCGGCGGCCAGCTCGCCGCGCCGATCTTCGCCAATTTCCTGAAGCTGGCACTGGCCGACAAGAAGGCGGCTCCATTCCGCATTCCTCCCGGCATCAAGCTGGCCCGGGTCAGCCTGCGCACCGGGCTGCGCGCGCAAGGGCGCGGAGCCGGACTCGGTGATGGAGGCCTTCAAGCCCACCGAGGAGCCGGACGACGCCTACTCGGTGATCGGCTTCACCAACGATACCGGCACGTTCTCGGCGCCGGATCAGTTCGACAGCCAGCGCGGCCTGAGCGCCGGCCGCAGCGTCTATTGATCGGACGCGCTTGAACGCCGCTGCGGCGTTTACAGCCGCGGTGCATCACCCTATATCGAGGCCGTCACATTGCGGTCCGATCAGCGACTTGCACATTCGAGGAGGCCGCCATGCGGGCCGAAGCACAAAAGCACGCGGATGCGGTCCGCCAGTCCCTGGCCCTGCTGCGGAGGCATCTTTGACGCCGACACCGCGCCTGCTCGCCTCGCCGACCTGAACCGGCGCGCGGAAGACCCCAACTTCTGGAGCAATCCCCAGAAAGCGCGCAGCCTCATGCGCGAGCAGCAGCGGCTGCAGGAAGCGCTCGCCGGCATCAACGAGCTCGAGCGGGGGCTCGACGACGCCATCGTCCTGATCGAACTCGGCGAAGCCGAGAAGGACAAGTCGGCCATCGACGAGGGCGAGGCTGCGCTCAAGAGACTGGCCGAGCAGGGACGCCGCAGCGAAGTGCGTCGCCCTGCTGTCCGGTGAGGCCGACGGCAACGACACCTATCTCGAGGTGCACGCCGGTGCCGGCGGCACCGAGAGCCAGGACTGGGCCGAGATGCTCACCCGCATGTACATCCGCTGGGCGCGAGAAGCGCGGCTACAAGGTGTCCATGGTGGAGCAGAGCGCGGGCGAGGAGGCCGGCATCAAGTCGGCCACGCTGCAGATCTGAAGGGCGAGAACGCCTACGGCTGGCTCAAGACCGAGTCGGGCGTGCACCGGCTGGTGCGCATCTCGCCCTACGACAGCAACGCGCGCCGGCACACCAGCTTTGCCAGCGTCTGGGTCTTCCCGGTGGTCGACGACAACATCGAGATCGACATCAAGGAAAGCGACTGCCGCATCGACACCTACCGCGCCTCCGGCGCCGGCGGCCAGCACGTCAACACGACCGACTCGGCGGTGCGCATCACGCATCATCCCGACCAACATCGTCGTGGCCAGCCAGCAGGAGCGCTCGCAGATCAAGAACCGGGCGATCGCCTGGGCCATGCTCAAGTCGCGGCTCTACGAGCTCGAGCTGAAGAAGCGCGAGGAGAAGGCCAACGCCGAGGCTGCCAGCAAGACGGAGATCGGCTGGGGCCACCAGATCCGCTCCTACGTGCTGCAGCCCTATCAGCTGGTGAAGGATCTGCGCACCGGGCTCGCAGAGCACCGATCCGCAGACGCGTGCTGGACGGCGACATCGACCAGTTCGTCGAGGCGGCGCTGGCCCAGCGCATGTCGGGCTCCGGCCCCGCCAAGGTGGAGGATATCGATTAGGCCTGCCCGTTCGTCGCGGCTTGACGCCTGGCCGCAACAGGTTGTAGGTTGGCGTAGCGCCTCCGGCGGAAGGAGAACCGACATGACCCGCGTACCGCTCTTGCCCTCCACGGCCCTGCCGCCGGACCTTGCCGAAACCTACGAGACCTACGCGCGCAGCTATGGTCCGTTCCGCAACCAGGCGGCGGTGCTGGCGCACGTGCCGCCCGCGCTCGACCATCTCTCCAAGCTGCTGATGGAGCTGAAGGCGCGCCAGGGCATCAAGTGGCGCTATGTGGAGCTCGCCATCGTGGTCGTCTCCAAGCTCAACGCCTGCGCCTATTGCGTCAGCCACCACGAGCCCAAGCTGCATGTCGAGGGCCTGTCGCCGGAGGCCGTCGCTACGCTGCCGGCCTTCGATCACCCGGAGTTCGACGAGGTCGACCGGCTGGTCATCGAGTATTCCGTCGCGCGTCACGCGCGAGCCGGGCCGCATCCCCGAAGCAGTGTTCCAGCGCCTGCGCGCGCACTTCACCGACGCGCAGATCGTCGAGCTGACCCTGCGCATCGCCCTGTGCGGCGCCTACAATCGCCTCACCGAGGCCCTGCAGATCGACAACGAGCTGGCAGGCCACGGCGACGGTCTCGCCGCGGCGGAATAGCACCCGGGACACGCCAATGGCCGGCAGCGCTCGACCAACGAATCTCGAGGTGGTCGCGACGGCCGGCTTCCCGGACTACGCGCTCCTCGATTCCGGCAACGGCCGCAAGCTGGAGCGGTTCGGGCGGTTCACGGTCGACCGGCCGGAGCCGCAGGCCATGTGGCAGCCGGTGCTGGAGCCGAGCGTCTGGCTGCGGGCCGATGCCGTCTTCAAGAGCAGCAGCGCAGATGAGGACGACGCGGAAGGCAGGGCGCTGGCGCAAGAACAGCGCGCTGCCCGAGACCTGGCCGATGCAGGTGCTGGGCGTAACGCTGCTGTGCCGGCTGACCAGCTTTCGCCATCTCGGCGTCTTTCCCGAGCAGCTGCCGCATTGGCAATGGATGCTGGATTGGCTGGGCCGCCGCGGGTGCAAAGACGCCGCGCGTTCTCAATCTGTTTGCCTACACCGGGGCCGCATCCCTGATTGCTGCGCACGCCGGGGCCGAAGTGACGCACGTCGATGCGTCCAAGAAGGCGATCGCGTGGGCCAAGCAGAACCGGGCGGTCTCCAGGCTCGACGAGGCCGCCGTCCGCTGGATCATCGAGGATGCGCGCAAGTTCGTGGCGCGCGAGGTCAGGCGCGGCAAGCACCTACGATTTCATCCTGGTCGATCCACCCAAGTTCGGCCGCGGCCCCGAAGGCGAGGTGTGGGACGTGTTCGCGCACCTGGCTCCCCTGCTGCGCGACTGCGCCACGTTGCTGGGCCCGCAGTCGGCGCTGGTGCTCACCACCTACGCCATCCGCGCCTCGGCGCTGGCGATGGACGGCCTGGTGCGCGAATGCCTGGCCGGGCGGCCGGGGCGCATCGAGAGCGGCGAGCTGGCCGTCGTCGAGCAGTCCGGCGGACGGCTGCTGCCGACCTCCATGTTCACCCGCTGGTCGAGCCATGAAGCCGCCTCCTGAGCCGCTGCGCGGCACGCGCGCGGTCACCAGCCTGCAGAACGAGCGCGTGAAGTTCATCCGCGCGCTGGAGATGCGCAAGACGCGTCGCGAGACGGGGCTGTTCGTCGCCGAAGGCGCTTCGGTCCTGGTCAGTGCCCGCGATGCCGGCTGGAAGCCGCGCATGCTGGTGTTTCTGGCGGGCAGCGCCGGCGGAGGGGTCCACCGCGAGCTGCTGAGATGGGCGGAAGGCGCCGGGGCGGAGTGCCTGGAGGTGTCCGAGGCCGTGCTCGGCAAGCTGGCGGCCAAGGAGAACCCTCAGACCATGCTCGGCGTGTTCGAGCAGCAGTGGAAGGAGATGCCGGACCCGAAGTCCGTGCCCGAGGACGCCGTCTGGCTGGCGCTGGAGGGCATTCGCGATCCGGGCAACCTCGGCACCATCATCCGCACGGTCGACGCCGTCGGCGCCAGCGGCATCCTGCTGGTCGGCGCCTGCTGCGACCCCTATTCGCGCGAGTCGGTGCGGGCCACGATGGGCTCGATCTTCAACGTGCCGCTGGTGCGGGTCGAGGCCGAGGCGTTCCGCGCCTGGGCGACCCGCTGGCCGGGAGATGTGGTCGGCACGCATCTGTCGGGCCGCGAGGATTTCCGCGCCGCGCCCTACCGGGAGCCTGTGCTGATGCTGATGGGCAGCGAGGGCCCGGGGCTGACCGACACCTCGCCGAGGCGTGCTCCCGGCTGGTCAAGATTCCGATGGCCGGGCGTCTCGATTCGCTCAATCTGGCCGTTGCTACCGCCCTGGTGCTGTACGAGGTGCGCCGGCCGCGCCTGCAGCTATAGATTGCCGCGGCGTGGCCGTACGCGCGCGATCTGTCTTCAGTCCGGCGGGCGGCAGGCCGTTCAGCCGGGCGACGTTGGTCGGGTCATCCGACCGCCGCGACTTGCCTTCGAAGAAGGCGCCCTGCTCGATCGACAGGGATCTGTGGAAGAGGTCGCCCTCGACCCGGCTGTTGGACTGCAGCGTCACGGTGTTGCCGCGGATCGAGCCCGCCACATTGCCGCGGATGATGATGTCGTCGGCCAGCAGGCTGCCGGTGACGCGAGCGCGCTCCCCCACGACGATGCGCGCTGCGTGAATGTCGCCCTGGACTTCGCCTTCGATCTGGATCTCGCCTTTGGATTCCAGATTGCCGGTAATCGAGAGGTCGGTGCCGATCACCGACGGGGTGCCGCTGCTGGGACGCCCGGCGGGCCGTGCATTGGACATCTGCGGGACCGCCGGCCTGTGCGGGGGCAGTCCAGGCTTTGCCGGCGTCTATCACAGGGCCATCCTTCTCCGGTTTCTTGGTGAACATCTACGCGCAACTCCCCTGCTTTCCGTGTGCCCACCCTCATTTAGCACGGATCGATATGCTGGTCACCGCCAGCGGACTTGCCAAGGCGGGTGATTTGGCTTTGGTTGCACGGCGTCGCAACCTGCACGGCGGCATGGTCGCAGGGCGGCCCAGGGTGCTAGATTTCTGCCTGCACAACCTGTCAAAGTCAAAGCTCGGCTGTCTGGGAGATTGGCATGAGGGGGACATCGGCCGCGATCCTTGCCGTTGCGTTGTCGGCGTGCATCTGTACATCGACTGCGCGCGGCGCAGCTGGCCGTATCCGTCAATGATGGCAAGGTAAGGTTGGTCGACGGCAAGGTCGAGGTCCAGAAGACGCCGCAGCCGGACACCGCTGCCATCATCGATCTGCGGGCTACCCCGCCCAGAATTGTGGCCCAGCTCGAAGTGCCGGGCAGCGTGGTCGGTCCCCCACTGAGCGTTGCCGTGTCGCCCAGGGAGGAAATCGCCCTGGTCACGTCGGCGCGGCGCATCGATCCGTCCGATCCCACCAAGCAGATCCCGGACGATCGGGTCACGGTCATCGACCTGACACCCCTCAAACCCGGTCTCTTCAAGCGCCTCGGCAGCGTGGTCGGGGTGTCCAAGGGGCCGGCGCCGATGCCGAAGGTGGTCGCCACCCTGCAGGCCGGCATGGGCGCGTCCGGCGTGTCCATCAACCGGGCGGGCACGCTCGCGCTGGTGGCCAATCGCGACGAGGGGACGGTTTCGGTGTTCTCCATCAAGGGCAGCGCGGTGACGCCTGCCGGCAAGGTGACGGTCGGCGGCGAGAAGTCGGGTCCGAGCCATGTGGTGTTCTCGCTGGACGGGCGGCATGCCTTCGTGACCCGCGATGGCGACAACCGCATCGCCGTGCTCTCGGTCGACGGCAGCAAGGTGGAGCTGACCAAGCGCGAGATGGCGGCGGGTCTGCGGCCGTATGCCATCGACGTTGCAGCCAAGAGCAGCGTGGCGGTGGTGGCCAACATGGGTGCCGGGCTGGGCGATGCCGACACCATCAGCGTCATCGATCTGAAGGCCGACCCGATGCGCGTCGTGAACACGGTGACGGTCGGCCAATCGCCCCAGGGCTTGAAGATCTCGCCCGACGGCAAGTTCGTTGCCGTCGTCCTCATGAACGGTACGGACAAGCCGGTCAACTCGCCCTTCTACAACGCCAACGGCCTGCTGCAGGTCTGGGCCCGCAACGGCGCGCAGCTTACCAAGGCCGCAGAGATCCCGATCGGCAAATGGTGCGAGGGGGTCGCCTGGTCCCGCAACAGCCGTACCCTGCTCGTGCAATGCACCGCGGAGCAGGAGATCAGCGTCATCCGCTTCACCGGGCTGACCGGCCGATCGCTGCAGAAGACCAGCTCGATCAAGATCAAGGGCGGGCCGGCCGCGATCCGCACGGCCGAACCCTGATTGGGTGATCAGGTGCCGAAGCGCCTCTACATGCGTCCCGACGGAAGGTTGCTTGCGAGCGGCTTGCCCGCCAGCGACCAGCGGCAGCGCCTGCTCGTTGCCGGCCGCGGCGACCTGCAGTTTGCTGCAGCCGAGCTCGTCGAGCGCGATGGCGCAGCCATCGGCCGCCGCCTGGTGCCGGCCAACGAGCTGACCGCGATGGCCGATGCCGGCGTGCAGTCGCTCCTGCAGCGCCTGTGCCGGCCGCGCGAGCCGGTGGCGGGTCTCGCCCTCGACGGGCCGCTCGATCATGGGCATCGTCAACGTCACGCCCGACAGCTTTTCCGATGGCGGCCGTTTCCTCGCCGCGGATGCAGCGATCGACCACGCGCTGCAGCTGGAGGCGGAAGGCGCCGACATCCTCGACATCGGTGGCGAGTCGACCAGGCCCGGCTCCGATGCGGTGGATATCGACGAGGAATGCCGGCGCGTCCTGCCGGTCATACAGGCGCTCGCCAAGCGCAGCCGCGCCCGCCTATCGATCGATACGCGCAAGGCCGAGGTGATGCGGCGCGCGGCGCTGGAGGGCGTCCACCTCATCAACGACGTGGCGGCGCTCGGCCACGATCCCGAGGCGATGCAGATCGCCGCGGCTACCGGCCTGCCGGTGGTCCTGATGCACACGCGCGGCGAGCCGCGCACCATGCAGGACAGCCCCGTCTACGCCGACGTGGTGCTCGACATCTACGATTGGCTGGAGGCGCGCGTGCAGGCCTGCGAGCGTGCAGGGATCGCCCGCAGTCGGCTGATCGTCGATCCCGGCATCGGCTTCGGCAAGACGCTGGCGCACAACCTGTCGCTGCTGGGCTCGCTCGGCGTGTTCCATGGTCTCGGCTGCGCCGTGCTGCTGGGGGCATCCCGCAAGAGCTTCATCGGCCGTTTGACCGGGGCCGCCGCCGACGATCGCCTGCCGGGTTCGATCGCGGCCGCGCTGATCGGTGCATCCCAGGGCGTGCAAATCCTGCGCGTCCACGACGTGGCCGCGACGCGGCAGGCGCTGGCGGTTTGGCAGGGCACGTTCGCCGGCTGACCGACAAATATCAAGCTGCTCTCAAGAGTATTTCAAGCGCGGTCGCAAGGCCATTTGCTACATCGTCCGGCATCTTCGCCTGCGTCGGAGCCGATGCGCGCCGGCGCGCGATACCGGCGATACCAAATCGACCATGCGAAGATATCGTGACGATACGGTGCTTGCGTAGGGTCCGCGCCGACCGGCAACGGCTCGTGCCGGCGCTGAACTGTCAATGTCCTGCGGCACAGCCGAAGTAATATTTGCATTCTAATTGACACCCGAAGCCCGCTGGGGCTCGTGTCCCCTGCCAATCAGCCCGAAGGAGCTGCAGATGACGGATTCGTCCAACACCGCGCCGGGATTCGCCACGCTCGCCATCCACGCCGGCGCCGCGCCCGATCCTTCCACCGGCGCGCGCGTGACGCCGATCTATCAAACCACGTCGTACGTGTTCAACGACGTCGAGCATGCCGCCGCGCTGTTCAATCTCGAGGCGTTCGGCAACATCTACACGCGCATCGGCAATCCGACGCAGGCCGTGCTCGAGCAGCGCATCGCCGCGCTCGAGGGCGGCACGGCGGCGCTGGCCGTCGCATCCGGACACGCCGCCCAGATGCTGGTGTTCCACACGCTGCTGGAGCCGGGTGACGAGTTCGTCGCCGGCCGGCAGCTGTACGGCGGCTCGGTCAATCAGTTCAACCACTCCTTCAAGAAGTTCAACTGGAACGTCGCCTGGGCCGATGCCACCGACCCCGCGAGCTTCGAGAAGGCGATCACGCCCAAGACCAAAGCCATCTTCTGCGAGTCGATCGCCAATCCGGGCGGCGTCGTCATCGACCTGCCGGCCATCGCCAAGATCGCCAAGAAGGCCGGCGTGCCCTTCATCGTCGACAATACGCTGGCCACGCCCTACCTGTGCCGCCCGAAGGAGCATGGCGCCGACATCATCGTGCACTCGCTGACCAAGTTCATGGGCGGGCACGGCAACTCGATCGGCGGCGTGATCGTCGATTGCGGCACCTTCGATTGGCTGATGGCCAAGAACAAGTATGCGGCGCTCGTCGAGCCCAACCCCAGCTACAACGGCATGCGTCTGGCCGAGACCTTCGGCAACTTCGCCTTCGCCATCGCCTGCCGGGTGCTCGGCTTGCGCGACCTCGGGCCGGCCATTGCGCCCTTCAACTCGTTCCTGATCCTGACCGGCATCGAGACGCTGCCGCTGCGCATGGCCAAGCATTGCGAGAACACGCTCGCGGTGGCCGAGCACCTCGCCGCGCACACGCGAAAATCGAGTGGGTGAACTACGCTGGCCTGAAGGACAACAAGTTCAATGCGCTCGCCAGCAAGATCTGCCCCAAGGGCGCCGGCGCCGTCTTCACCTTCGGTCTCAAGGGCGGCTATGAGGCGGGCGTGAAGCTGGTGTCGAACGTCAAGCTGTTCTCGCATCTGGCCAACATCGGCGACACGCGCAGCCTGATCATCCATCCGGCCTCGACGACGCACAGGCAGCTGACGCCCGAGCAGCGCAAGGCGGCAGGCGCCGGCGACGATGTCGTGCGCCTGTCGGTGGGGCTGGAGGAAAGCGCCGACCTGATCGCCGACCTCGATCAGGCGTTGTCGGCAGGCTGAGGTCGCTCAGCGCTTGCGCGCGCGGTCGCGGCCGCTGGTCTTGGCTCGCGCGCGGATCAGCTCGGCCAGCTCGAGAAACTCGTGGCGGCGCGGCGATGTCGCCCGCCATGCCAGCCCCAATGTGCGCGCGGGCGCAGGCTCGGCAAAGCGCACCAGCTTGATGCCGCGTTGCCGCGCTTCCACGTCGAGGCTGAGCCTGGGCAGCAGGGTGATGCCAAGGCCGTGCGCCACCATCTGCACGATAGTGGACAGGCTGGAGGCACCGAACGTATCCAGCTGCGCGACCTGCCGCAGATGGCAGTAGGCGAGCGCCTGCTCGCGCAGACAGTGCCCCTCCTCGAGCAGGAGCAGGCGATCGTTGGCCAGCAGCTCCGGGGTTGCGCGCACCTTGCCCGAGAGTTTGTGCGATTCGGTACGGCGAGGAAGAACGGGTCCTCGAACAGCGCCAGCGTCTCGATGTCGTGACCCTCCACCGGCAGGGCCAGCACCAGCACGTCGAGCTTGCCGTCGGCCAGCTCGGCAAGGAGCTGGTCGGTGCGGGTCTCGCGCAGGTGCAGCTCGAGATCGGGATAGCGGTCTCGCAGCACGCGGCAGCAGCGGCGGCAGCAGATAGGGCGCCACCGAGGGGATGACGCCCAGATGCAACGGACCCGACAGCGTGCTGTTGCGGTGGTGCGCGTAGTCGACCAGATCGCGCACGTCGGTGACGATGCGGGCGGCCCGGCGCGCGACTTCCCGGCCTTCCTCGGTCAGCTGCATGCCTTGCCGGCGCCGCTCGATCAGCACCACCTTCAGCTCCCGCTCCAGCTCCTTGATCTGCATGGACAGCGCCGGCTGCGTGATCGAGCAGGCAGCCGCCGCCCGCCCGAAGTGCTCGTGCTGGGCGAGCGCCGCCAGATAGCGCAGCTGCCGCAGCGAGACGGTCGATATAAGATTATCTGATCGACTGCCCATGATTTTGCTATTAGACCTTATTTTGGAACGGGTCTAGCCTGCGCTTTCTGGAGCAGCACCCGCGGACAGCTCCGAGCAGGCACCGACACTCAAATCCAGGGCTGCGCTGCCCGCGGCGGACGCCACCTTGACCCACATCAAGGCGAACGGACCGCAGGAGGGCGCCGTCTGCATTGCGGCGGTGGCAACGAGGCGGAGCGGCTGAGGCAGAACGTGCAGGGCGCGGCTTCGCTCAGGCCACGCCGGGCGATCGGGCAACCGGCCCCGGAAGCCATAGTTCGAAACGAAACATCTCGAAGAAATCACACAAGCGATCGGAGAGAGACATGGACGCAAAGACTGACGAGAAAGCGGGCAAGTGCCCGGTCGCGGGCGGCACGCGCGGACGCGGGAACCGCGACTGGTGGCCGGACGCGCTGGACGTTTCGGTTCTGCACCGCAACTCGGATTTGTCCGATCCGATGGGCGAGGCCTTCGACTACGCCAAGGAGTTCAAGACCCTCGACCTCGACGCCGTGATCAAGGACCTGCATGCCCTGATGACGCAGTCGCAGGACTGGTGGCCGGCCGACTTCGGCCACTACGGCGGTCTGATGATCCGCATGGCCTGGCACAGCGCCGGGCACCTACCGCATCACCGACGGCCGCGGCGGCGCCGGCGCCGGCCAGCAGCGCTTCGCGCCGCTCAACTCGTGGCCGGACAACGCCAACCTCGACAAGGCGCGCCGGCTGCTGTGGCCGATCAAGCAGAAGTACGGCCGCAAGATCTCCTGGGCCGACCTGATGATCCTGGCCGGCAACGTCGCGCTCGAGTCGATGGGCTTCAAGACGTTCGGGTTCGCCGGCGGCCGCGCCGACGTGTGGGAGCCTGAAGAGCTGTTCTGGGGTCCGGAGGGCACCTGGCTCGGCGACGAGCGCTACAGCGGCGAACGCCAGCTTTCCGAGCCGCTCGGCGCCGTGCAGATGGGCCTGATCTACGTCAATCCGGAAGGTCCGAACGGCAATCCCGACCCGATCGCGGCGGCCAGGGACATCCGCGAGACGTTCTTCCGCATGGCCATGAACGACGAGGAGACCGTCGCGCTGATCGCCGGCGGCCACAGCTTCGGCAAGACGCACGGCGCCGGCGATCCGTCGCTGGTCGGGCCGGACCCGGAAAGCGGCGCGCTCGAGGACCAGGGCCTCGGCTGGAAGAGCAAGTTCAAGACCGGCATCGGCTGTGACGCCATCACCGGCGGCCCGGAAGTCACCTGGACGCAGACGCCGACCAAGTGGAGCAACCTGTTCTTCAAGAACCTGTTCGAGAACGAATGGGAGCTGACCAAGAGCCCGGCCGGCGCCAAGCAGTGGCAGGCGAAAGGTGCGCAGGCCGACATTCCGGACGCCTTCGACCCGTCGAAGAAGCATGCGCCGAACCATGCTGACGACGGACCTGTCGCTGCGGATGGACCCGGCGTACGAGAAGATCTCGCGGCGCTTCTTCGAGAATCCGGACCAGTTCGCGGACGCGTTCGCCCGCGCATGGTTCAAGCTCACCCATCGCGACATGGGCCCGCGCGTGCGCTACCTCGGCCCGCTGGTGCCGAAGGAGACGCTGATCTGGCAGGACCCGATCCCGGCCGTGGATCATCCGCTGATCGGCGACGCGGACATCGCCGCGCTGAAGGCGAAGATCCTGGCGTCGGGCCTGACGGTGCCGCAGCTCGTCTCGACCGCCTGGGCGTCGGCGTCGACGTTCCGCGGCTCCGACAAGCGCGGTGGCGCCAACGGCGCTCGCATTCGCCTCAGCCCGCAGAAGGACTGGGAGGTCAACCAGCCGGCCCAGCTCAAGACCGTGCTGGCGAAGCTCGAAGAGATCCAGAAGGGGTTCGGCCAAGAAGGTTTCGCTCGCCGACCTGATCGTGCTCGGCGGCTGCGCGGCCGTCGAGAAGGCGGCCAAGGACGCCGGCGTCGATGTGAAGGTTCCCTTCACGCCGGGCCGCATGGACGCGTCGCAGGAGCAGACCGACGTTGCAGTCCTTCGCGCCGCTGGAGCCGCGTGCCGACGGCTTCCGCAACTACATCAACGGCAAGAAGCATCAGTTCATGCCGCCTGTAGAGGCGCTGGTGGACCGGGCGCAACTGCTGAGGCTGACCGGGCCGGAGATGACGGCGCTGGTCGGCGGCCTGCGCGTGCTCGGCGCCAATGCCGGCGATGCCAAGCACGGCGTCTTCACCAAGCAGCCGGGCAAGCTGACGCAACGACTTCTTCGTCAACCTGCTCGACATGGAGCACGGAGTGGCAGCCGCGGCCGGCACGAGGCGTGTACGAGGGCCGCGACCGCAAGACGAAGGCGGCCAAGTGGACCGGCACCCGCGTCGACCTGATCTTCGGTTCGCACTCGCAGCTGCGCGCCTTCGCGGAGGTCTATGCGTGCGCGGACTCCAAGGAGAAGTTCGTGAAGGACTTCGTGGCGGCCTGGACCAAGGTGATGAACGCCGACCGCTTCGATCCTCGCCAATTGAGTACGTCAGAAGCTGGCTGCCCGGGCTATGCCCATGGCAGCCTTTGTTGCCTCGGAGTCATCTGAGTCCGTCAGCCCTTCATCTTTGACGTAGGTGCCGGGTGCGCTCTCGATGACGCCGAGGCTGGCGCCCGGCTTGCGCGCCGGCACCATGCTGGCGCGAGTGCTCGGCCAGCCATTGCGCGTAGTGGGGCCACCAGGAGCCCGGGTGCTCCTTGGCGCCCTCGAACCAGGCTTCCAGCGTCGCGGCCCGCTTGTCGTTGGTCCAGTACTGGTACTTGACCTTGTCGCTCGGCGGGTTGATGACGCCGGCGATGTGGCCGGAGCCGGCCAGCACGTAGGTGACCGGCCCGCCGAACAGCCGCGAGCCGATGAACACCGACTTGGCCGGCGCGATGTGGTCCTCCTTGGCGCACAGCTCGTAGATCGGCAGCTTGACCTTGCCGAGATCGAGCTTGACGCCGCCGATCGACATCTGCCCGCGGGCGAGCCGGTTCTCCTGGTAGAACTCGCGCAGGTAGAAGTTGTGGTTGGCGGGCGTCATGCGCGTCGAATCCTGGTTCCAGAACAGCAGGTCGAACGGGAACGGCTTCTTGCCCAGCATGTAGTTGTTGACGATGTAGGGCCAGATCAGGTCCTTCGGCCGCAGCATGTTGAAGACGGTCGCCATGCGCGAGCCGTCGAGGAAGCCGCGCTCGGCCATCATCTCTTCCAGCGCCTTGAGCTGCGTGTCGTCGATGAACAGCAGCAGGTCGCCGGCCTTGGTGAAGTCGACCTGCGCGGCAAAGAACGTCGCCGACGCGAACGGGTCCTCGCCGCGCGCGGCGAGGTAGGCCAGCGTGGTGCCGAGCAGCGTGCCGCCGACGCAGTAGCCGATGACGTTGGTCTGGTCGGCAGCCGGTCTCGCGCTTGACGGCATCCGTGGCGGCCAGGATGCCTTCGGTCATGTAGTCCTCGAAGGTCTTGTGGGCGAGGCGCTCGTCGGGGTTGACCCACGACACGACGAACACCGTGAAGCCCTGCGCCGACCATGTAGCGGATGAAGGATTTCTGCGGCGACAGATCGAGGATGTAGAACTTGTTGATCCAGGGCGGCACGATCAGCAGCGGCACCTCGTGCACCTTCTCGGTGGTCGGCTCGTACTGGATGAGCTGCAGCAGCTCGTTCTGGAAGACGACCTTGCCGGGCGCGGTGGCGACGTTGCGGCCGACCTCGAAGGCGTCGAGATCGGTCTGGCTGATGCTGAGCACGTCGCCCGACCGCTCCATGTCGCTGGACCAGGTTGGCCATGCCCTGCACGAGGTTCTTGCCGCTGGTGGCGAACGTCTCGCGCAGCACCTCGGGGTTGGTCATCGGGAAGTTGGACGGCGACAGCGCGCTGGCCAGCTGCTTCAGGTAGAACTCGGCGCGCTGGCGCGTGCGCTCGTCGAGCCCTTCGGTCTTGTTGAGGACGTCCTCGAGCCAGCGCATGGTGATGAGGTAGGACTGCTTCCAGAAGTCGAAGTAGGGGTTGCTGCTCCCACTCGGGGTCCTTGAAGCGGTTGTCGCCGGGCTCCGGCTCGGCGACGGGCGGCGCCTCGGCGCCCATCATGCGCTGCGACGGTGGCGCCGGCGAGCTGCAGGTAGTCGCGCACGAGTGCGCCCTGGGTCTCGGCGAGCTTGGCCGGGTCGCTGGCCCAGGACTGCGCGATCTCGATGAACAGCTTGGCCGCGTCGGTCAGCTCGCTGGCCGTGCTGAGCGGGCCGGTCTTGCCGTTGGACCGCTCGAGGAAGCCGGACAGCGCCTTGCTGCCCTCCTCCAGCAGGCGCAGCATGTTGCGGCCGAACTCCTCCGGATTGGCGATCCGGTAGGCGGAGAAGTCGATGGCCGTCGGCGACCGGCTTTGGGCGTGTCGGGGGCTTTTTTCTGCATCGGTCCGCTCGAATCAGAGGCACCACGCGCGACGCGACAGCGTCACCATACGCGGCTATTTAGTGATCAGGCCGCAACTACGCCAAAAATACCTATGCATAGATGCCCGCCGCGCGGAAGAATCGGGTAGCGACTGGCTGAGTCTCTGCATGACATTCCGGGGCGCCTGGTGCTAGAACCCCGTCCGGTCGAGGAAGGCGTGGGATCAGATGGGACTGCGGTGCAAAATCGCCGTTGCGCTGATCGGCTTGGCTGCCCTTGGGGGCTGCTGCCGAGACCATGCCGCTTGCCCAACTGCCGGATTTCTACAAGCTGCCCGAGAAGGTGCTCAGCAAAGACGAGCAGCAGACCAAAGTTAACGAGATGGTCGAGAAGGGCCAGACGCCACCAGGCCGAGGCCGCCAAGAAGATCGAAGGCAAGTAGGCGCCAGCGGCGCGTTCGCTTCCAGCCTCCGGCCTCCGCATCAACCCAAGCCACTACGGTTAGTCACGTGATCGAAGAATTCCACCGCGTCAAGCGCCTGCCGCCCTATGTGTTCGCCGAGGTCAACCGCCTCAAGGCCGCGGCCCGCGCCCGGGGCGCCGACATCATCGATCTCGGCATGGGCAACCCCGACATGCCGACGCCGCAGCACATCGTCGACAAGCTGGTGGAGACGGTCGCCAAGCCGCGCACCAACCGCTACTCGGCCTCCAAGGGCATTCCGGGCCTGCGCAAGGCCCAGGCCGCCTACTACGCGCGCCGCTTCGGCGTGAAGCTCAATCCCGAGACCCAGGTGGTCGCCACGCTCGGCTCCAAGGAAGGCTTCGCCAACATGGCGCAGGCCATCACGGCGCCGGGCGACGTCATCCTGGTGCCGAGCCCGACCTATCCGATCCACGAGTTCGGCTTCATCATCTCCGGCGCCTCGATCCGCCACATCCCGACCGGCATCGGCGAGATGCGACCGGAATCCTCCGACCCCGGCACGGCGTTCCTGCGCGGCGTCGAGCGGGCGGTGAAGCACTCGATCCCCAAGCCGCTGGCGATGGTGCTGAGCTATCCGTCCAATCCGACGGCGACGACGGTGAGCCTCGATTTCTACATGGAGGCCGTGCAGCTGGCCAAGAAGCTCGACCTGATCATCCTGTCCGACATCGCCTATGCGGAAATCTACTTCGACGACAATCCGCCGCCCTCGGTGCTGCAGGTGCCGGGCGCGATGGACGTCACCGTCGAGTTCACGTCGCTGTCGAAGACCTACGCCATGCCCGGCTGGCGCATGGGCTTTGCGGTCGGCAACGAGCGGCTGATCGCGGCGCTGGCGCGCGTCAAGTCCTATCTCGACTACGGCGCCTTCACGCCGGTGCAGGTGGCGGCCGCCGCGGCGCTCAACGGCCCGCAGGACTGCGTCGATGAGATCCGCAAGATCTACAAGGCGCGCCGCGACTGCCTGGTCGACAGCTTTGCGCCGCGCCGGCTGGAAGATACCCGCCGCCGCCCGCCTCCATGTTCGCCTGGGCGCCGATCCCGGAGCCCTACCGCGAGCTCGGCTGCATGGAGTTCTCCAAGCTGCTGGTCGAGAAGGCCGACGTGGCGGTGTCGCCGGGCCTGGGCTTCGGCGAATACGGCGAGGGCTATGTGCGCATCGCCCTGGTGGAGAACGAGCACCGCATCCGGCAGGCCGCGCGCAACATCAAGAAGTTCCTCGCGCGGCCGCCGGAAACGATGCATAACGTGATCCCCATCCCACAAAAGGCATCACGTTAGCGTCGCCATGAGCCAGCCGCTGAGATTGGGCGTCGCCGGGCTCGGCACGGTCGGCGCCGGACTGCTGAACCTGCTGCGACGAGCACGGCGAGCGGCTGGCGCAGATGCTCGGCCGCCGCATCGAGGTCGAGGGCGTGTCGGCGCGCAGCCGCACCAAGAAGCGCGGCGTTTCGCTCGATGACGCCAAGTGGTTCGACGAGCCCGAGCGGCTGGCCGTCGACCCGTCGATCGACGTGTTCGTCGAGCTGATCGGCGGCGAGGAGGGCGTGGCCAGGCAGGCGGTCGAAGCCGCGCTCAAGGCCGGCAAGCACGTCGTCACGGCCAACAAGGCGCTGCTCGCCTATCACGGCCCCGAGCTCGCCAAGCTCGCCGAGAAGCAGCGGCGTCGCGCTCAACTTCGAGGCGGCGGTGGCCGGCGCCATCCCGATCATCAAGACGCTGCGCGAGTCGCTGGCCGGCAATCAGGTGCGCCGCGTCTACGGCATCCTGAACGGCACCTGCAACTACATCCTGACCAAGATGCAGGAGGAGCAGCCGGCCGTTCGCCGACGTGCTCGCGGAAGCGCAGGCCAAGGGCTACGCCGAGGCCGATCCGACCTTCGACATCGGCGGCTTCGACACCGCGCACAAGCTCGCCCTGCTGACCAGCCTGGCGTTCGGCACGCGCGTCGCCTTCGATCAGATCGACGTCGAGGGCATCCAGTCGATCACGCAGGCCGACATCGAGGCGGCCGACGAACTCGGCTTCCGCATCAAGCTGCTGGGCGTGGCCCTGCAGACCGAGAGCGGCATCGAGCAGCGCGTGCATCCGGCCATGGTGCCGAAGCACTCGGCGATCGCCGAGGTGTCGGGCGTCACGAACTGCGTGGCCGTCGACGGCGATTTTGCCGGCAACGTGCTGCTGGCGGGTCCGGGCGCCGGGGCGCGCGCCACGGCGTCGGCCGTGGCCGAGCGACATCGTCGACATCGCGCGCGGCGCCAGATCCTATCCGTTCGGCGTGCCGGCCGCCAAGCTCAAGCCCTACAAGCGCGCCAAGCTCGGGCAGCACCAGGGCGCCTACTACGTGCGGCTGTCGGTGTTCGACCGTCCGGGCGCCATGGCCAGCATCGCCAAGCGCATGGGCGATCGGGAGGTTTCGCTGGAGAGCATCGTGCAGCGGCGCCCGCGCGGGGCGCGGCCCGGCATCGACGCGCGGCCCAAGCCCGGGCTGCCGACGCCCGTTACGCTGATCACGCACGAGACGACGGAAGAGGCCATTCGCGGTGCGCTCGACGCCATCCACAAGGACTGGCAATGTGGTGTCGGAGACGCCGCAGATGATACGTATTGAGCCGATGTAGGGCCGTGAAGGCTTGCGCGGGGACGGAGGCACATCGCATGGCTAGCAACGATAGCGGCAAAGGCGGGCTCGAGCGCGTCCTGGTCGGCGAGGTCGCGCGCGTGACCGAAGCGGCCGCCATCGCGGCCGCGCGCCTGCGCGGGCGGGGCGACGAGAAGGCGGCCGACAAGGCGGCCGTCGATGCCATGCGCACGCGAGCTCGGCAAGGTGCACATCCGCGGCCGGGTCGTGATCGGCGAAGGCGAGATGGACGAGAGCCCGATGCTCTACATCGGCGAGGAGGTCGGCATCGGCGACGGCCCCGAGGTCGACATCGCCGTCGATCCCGCTGGAAGGCACCACCATCTGCGCCAAGGCCATGCCGAATGCGCTGGCGGTGCTGGCGATCGCCGAGCGCGGCGGGCTGCTCAATGCGCCCGACATGTACATGAACAAGATCGCCATCGGTCCCGGCTATCCGGAGGGCATCATCGATCTGGACGCGCCGCCGGCCGAGATGCTCGACCGCCATGGCCAAGGCCAAGGGCGTGCCGATCTCCGAGATCACGGCCTGCATCCTCGACCGGCCGCGCCACGCGGAGCTGATCAAGGCCGTGCGCGGCGCCGGTGCCGGCGTGCAGCTGATCCCGGACGGCGACATCGCCGGCGTGATCTGGACGACCGATCCCGCAGGAGACCGGCATCGACATCTACCTGGGCTCGGGCGGCGCGCCGGAGGGCGTGCTGGCGGCGGCGGCGCTCCGCTGCATCGGCGGGCAGATGCAGGGCCGGCTGGCGCCTGAGCTGCACTCGGAGAAGGAGCGGCCGGCGCTGATCGAGCGCGCCGCCAAGATGGGCATCACGGACATCCGGCGCAAATACTCCATGCAGCGAGATGGCGTCCAGCGACGTCATCTTCTCGGCGACCGGGCGTGACCGACGGCTCGCTGCTCGATGGCGTGCATTTCCGGCAGGGTTTCGCCGAGACCGAGACGGTGGTGCTGCGCTCCAAGACCGGCACCGTGCGCCGCATCAAGACCAGCTTCCGCATGATCGGCACCAAGGCAAACCCGGGCATTTGAGCCCGAGGGACGCGATCAAGCGCAGGCTGCGGCCGTTGCGCCCCACCAGCAATGAAAGCCGGCTGCGTCACCCGATCGGGTGATCGCCCGCCGCCGTTCGCTCTGCCATAAGCACCGCCTGCTCGCGGGCCGGTCGGCGCTTTCTGGTGGGAGAACTCCAGATGGGAAAGTGTGTGAGGCTTGTGCGCGGCTCGCGGCCCTTGCAGGGCCATTGCTTGCGGCACTCACAGCTGCCGCGCCCGCCATGGCGCAGGACCCGGTGCCCAAACCGGAACTCGTCGCGTTCCCGAGTGGTGAACTCGAACTCAAGGGCTTCATTTGGAAGCCGGCGGGCGCTGGTCCTTTTCCTGCGATCCTTTGGAATCACGGAAGCGAAAAGAAACCAGGAGCTGTTGATCCTGTTGCCCCGCTGTTCGTGGCGCGCGGCTACGTCTTCTTCGTGCCCCACCGGCGTGGCCAAGGGCGGTCGCCGGGCCCCTACATCATGGACCAATTGAAGGCGGCGGGATCGCCTGCGGAGCGCAGCCGCATGCTCGTCAAGCTGCACGAGGTGCAGCTTCGGGACCAATTGGCCGCGCTTGGCTACCTGAAGGGCCTCTCGTTCGTGGATCCGCAACGACTGGCGGTGATGGGATCTTCTTTTGGCGGCATCCAGACCATGCTGGCCGCCGAGCGGGGGCAAGGATACCGGGTTGCCGTGAATTGCTCGGGAGCAGCGCAGACTTGGGGCAACGCACCGGATCTGCAGCGACGATTGATCGCCGCGGCGCGCAGTGCGGCGATGCCCGTATTCTTTCTGCAAGCCCGAAATGACTACAATCTGACACCTAATCGCGTCCTGAGCGAGCAGGTCAGGTCAGCAGGCAAGCCGGTGGAGAGCAAAGTCTATCCACCCCATGGCGTCGGTGCCCGGGAGGGTCACAGCTTCTGTGTGCGCGGCGCGGATGTCTGGGGACCGGATGTCTTCAGGTTCATCGAAGCTCATACGAAATAACCGATCTTGTGCCCTGTGTGGGTCCCTCTGTCGGGTCCCTGGAGCGCATCTACCTGTGGAATAGCCGCGCGAATCGATGTGCCTGCCGGGCGGCCCAGCGTAGGGTCGCCGTGGGGTCAATAGCAGGGGCACATGGGGGCGGTTCGCAAGCTCGTTCAGGCCGATGCCGCGGCGTCCGGCGCCTATCTGGGCGTCGAGGCCTCCGCGCGCGGGCTTGCGCTGGCGCGAGCGGCTCGATCCCCCTGCCGCCAAGACGGCCGCCGCCATCAGCCAGCGCCACGGCCTGCCCGAATTGCTGGGGCGCGTGCTGGCCTCGCGCGGGGTCGTGGTCGACGAGGTGCCGGTGGTGCTCGACCCCAGCATCAAGGCGCTGATGCCCGATCCCAGCACGCTGCGCGACATGGACAAGGGGGCGGCGCGGCTGGCCGATGCCATCGTGCGTCGCGAGCGCATCGCCGTGTTCGGCGACTACGACGTCGACGGCGCATGCTCGTCGGCGCTCATGCAGCGCTTCCTGGCCGCGCACGGCCTGGAGGCGCGCATCTACATTCCCGATCGCCTGTTCGAGGGCTACGGCCCCAATCCGGCGGCCATCGAGACGCTGGCCAGGGATGGCGCCAAGCTGATCGTCACGGTCGATTGCGGCACCACCAGCATCGCGCCGCTGGCGGTGGCGAGGCCGCTCGGCGCGGACGTGGTGGTGGTCGATCACCATCAGGCGGACGAGCGGCTGCCGGACGTGGCGGCGGTCATCAATCCCAACCGGCAGGACGACCTGTCGGGGCTGGGGCATCTGTGCGCGGCGGGCGTCACCTTCATGGTGCTGGTGGCGACCTCGCGGCATCTGCGCCTCAAGGGGCACTACACCGCGGAAAGGCCGGCGCCCGATCTGCTGGCGCTGCTCGACCTGGTGGCGCTGGCGACCGTCTGCGATGTGGTGCCGCTGAAGGGCCTCAACCGCGCCTTCGTGACGCGCGGCCTGCAGGTCATGCACCAGCGCCGCAACATCGGGCTGAAGGCGCTGGCCGATGCCGCCGGCCTGGCGGTTGCGCCGACGCCCTATCATCTGGGGTTCGTGCTGGGGCCGCGCATCAATGCCGGCGGGCGCATCGGCGACGCGGGGCTGGGCGCGCGCCTGCTGGCGACCGAGGACGAGATGGAGGCGGCGCGCATCGCCGTCGTGCTCGACAAGCTGAACCGCGAGCGCAAGGCGGTCGAGGCGCAGATGCTGGACGAGGCGGTGGCGCTGGCCGACGGGCTGGTGGAGGCCGACCCCGACCTGCCGCTGCTGCTGCTGGGCTCCGAGACCTGGCACAAGGGCGTGGTGGGGCTGGTCGCCAGCCGGCTGGTCGAGCGCTTCCGCCGGCCGGCCTGCGCCATCGCCTGGGACGGCAAGGATGAAGGCACCGGCTCGCTGCGCTCGATCGATGGCGTCGATATCGGCGGCGCGGTGCGGGCGGCGGTGGAAGCCGGCCATCTCAGGAAGGGCGGCGGCCATGCCATGGCGGCGGGCCTGACCGTGGCGCGCGCCAACTACGCGGCGCTGGAAGCCTTCATGCGCGAGCGCCTGGCGGCGAGTACGGGTGTCGCGCGCACGCAAGCGGCGCTCGATCTCGACGGGGCGCTGACGCCGGTCAGCGTCACCGACGAGCTGATGGGGCTGATCGATCGCGCCGGTCCCTACGGCCAGGGCAATCCGCAGCCGCGCTTCGCGTTTCCCGGCGCATCGCGTCAAGTTCGCCAAGGTGGTGGGCGAGGTGCACGTGCGCTGCGTGCTGGAAGCGGGCGACGGCTCGCGGCTCGACGCCGTGGCGTTCCGCGCGGCCGACCAGGCGGTCGGCACCGCCTTGCTGGGCGCCAGCGGCGGCATGCCGCTGCATGTGGCGGGTCACCTGCGCCGCGACACCTGGGGCGGCCGCGACAAGCGCGAGCTGGTCATCGAGGACGTCGCCGACCCGCGGCAGCGCTAGGCTCACCTTCCGGTCAGATCGAAGCAAGGACCCCGATGACCTGAGCTGTCGACAGGGCGAAATCATCCGACGATGCCGGGACCTTCGACGCAATTTACTGCGCTGGGTCCCGGATAGCCTGCTGATCGCAATTCTCCTCGGTCTGCCGGGATGACGGGTTGCGGGGCTGTGGGGCGATGCCCATGGCTCGCCCGATGCAGCTCCGCGTCCCTATACTGCGGGCAAAGATCATCCGGGCGATGTAAAACGATCCGAGGGGAGGCAACAATGGTCCGTCATGCGCTGAGCGTGTGTGCATTCGTGGCTGGCCTTGGCATGGCTGCGCTGAGTGGCTCTGCTTTGGCGCAGGGCTATCCGGAGCGGCCGGTTCGGCTGCTGGTCGGATTCCCGGCGGGTGGGCCGAGCGACATCCCGGCCCGCATCGTCGCCGAGAAATTGCAGACCGCGCTCGGTCAGCCGGTGGTGGTCGAGAACAAGACCGGGGCCGCCGGCATGATCGCGCTCAACGACATGCTGGGCCAGCCGCGCGACGGGCACACGCTGCTGCTGTGCTCCTACCTCGATGCGTCCAACACGCTGCTGTACAGAAACGTCGCCTACAAGCTGGAGGACGTGCAGCCGATCAGCCTGGTGTCGAAGGCCTACTACGCGTTCACGGTGCCGACCGCGCTGCCGGTCAAGAACATGCAGGAGTTCATCGCCCACGCCAAGGCGCGGCCGGGCCAGCTCAACTACGGGCGCGTCGGCAGCGGCTCGGTGACGGAACTGCTCGCCAAGCAGCTGGAGAAGGTGGCGGGCATATCCATGGTGGGCGTGCCGTTCCGCGGCACCGGCCCGGCGCTGCAGGAGGTGGCGGGCGGCCGGCTGGAGTTCATGGTCGGGCCGCTGGCGCTGAGCCTGCCGCTGCATGAGGGCGGCCAGGTGAAGATCCTGGGCTCACGAGCCCCGAGCGGTGGCCGCCGCGCCGAACCTGCCGACGCTGGCCGAGCAGGGCGTGCCGATCACCAACTACGGCTGGTGGGGTGTATGCGGCGCCAAGGGCCTGCCGAAGGCCGTGCTCGACAGGCTGAACAAGGAGGTGGTCGCGGCGGTGAATTCGCCGGACTACCGTCGGTGATGGAGCGGTCCGGCGCCATTCCGGTAGCCTCGACGCCCGAGGAGATGTCGGCCGTTATTGCCGAGACGCTGCGCGACACCGCCGCCCTGATCAAGGAACTCGACATCAAGCAGCTGGAGTGAGTGCGGGCGGATCGGGCCGGCGCCGCTGAGCGAAGCTAGGGCCGCGGTCCCCCAAAGCGGTAGTTGAGCCGCAGCACGACGTTCTGGGTGTCCGTGTTGGTTGCGCCGGTTTGAAAGGTAAAAAGCGTGTCGGCGACTTGACATTCGGAGCGATGAGGCCCGTCCGGATGGACAAGTAGTTGTATTCGACGCCGACAAACAGATTGGGATGGATGGCGTAGTCGATGCCGATGCCGGCCGTCCACCCGTTCTGCCGGCCGCTCGCCGAGGTCAGCACCGTTCCGGTGCTCGCCTGGCTATAGGTGCCGCTTACGTCGGCGTTGGCCCAGCCGCCTTTGGCATAGGCCAGCCACTGCTCGTAGGCGTATCCCACACGGCCCGTCAGCGTGAAGATGTCGCGCAACTGGACCGAGCGCGTCAGGTCAGCCGACGTACCGCCCACCTCCGGCGCGAGTTCGTTGTTGTCGAAACGAACCCCCGTGTAGCCGGCCTCGACGCCGAACACCCAGGTGTTCCATTGCCGTTGCCAGCCGGCTTGCACGCCGCCCGTGACGTACGACGCGGTTTGCTCGTAGTTCTGGAGTCGATAATATCAAGGTCCACAGTGACCGGACTCACCGCCTGATGAGTCGCCTCGGCGCTGGTGTAGCCCCAGCCGACGTTGCCGCCGACGTAGAAGCCGCTCCAGTTGAACACCAGGAAGGCCGGCGGGGCGGGATCGTAGGGCGTGTAGCGATAGGGATCTTCGGGCCTGCCGACCGGACCGTCTGCGCTGGCCGGGCCGGACTGGGCCGCCAATGCCAGTAGTGCAACACCTGCAACCGCCTGCGCGCGCAACGCACCCATGTGCCCCCTCCCCGCGAATTCTCTAGCGAATCACACCGCTAGTTGAATCATCGGCTCACGGCAGGAGTGAAACAAGTCTTGTATCCCCAGACGCCGGTGCGAGGTGCGCTGGCGGTACGCATCCGCCACGAGCGATAGCAGATAGAGGATATGGTGCGTGCAGCGCGCTGACCGCGATGGCGCTCAGCGCCGGTGCGTCTGGATGCGTGGAGCGTTCCGGATTTGCGGAGGACCGCGTAGATCGCGTAGCCGCGGAATGGGGATGCGGTATTGAGCTGGCAGGCGTGGTCGCGCGCCAGGGCGTGCAACTCCGGCACGAGCGCCGTCCTCGGCGTCACCGAGAAGCGCCGCAGCCAGGCGTCGAGGCCGCGCTTGAAGGCCGGCGGCAGGCGCTCGCAGGCGCCGAAGTCGACGACGTGCAGGGAGCCGTGCGGCGCCAGGAGACGCAAGGCGTGGCGCAGCGCGCCCTGCCAGTCCGGCATCATCGACAGCGTGTAGGACATGAAGATGCGGTCGAACGAGGCGACGGCGAACAGCTCCTGCGCATCGAAGCTGGTGGCGTCGCCGAAGCCCAGGTGAACCCGGTGTGCCAGGCCGCGCCGGGCGACGCTGCCGGCGGCGGAGCGCAGCATCATGGAGGACAGGTCGACCCCGTAGAGCCTGGCGCTGGGGTAGAGGGCGGCTGCCGATGAGGTTGCGCGCGGTGCCGCAGCCGATCTCCAGCACGGAACCGGCCGGCGGCGGCGCAAGCTCGGCAATCAGGCGATCCCGACCGAGCAGGTAATATTCCCTGGTCAGGTCGTAGATGAAGCGCTGATGGCGATAGATGCCATCCAGGTGCCGGGCGTGGGTCTGGTCGGTCACGGGTCGCCAAGCCTAGGCGAGCACGTAGAGATGGAAGCCGCCGTAGATGGCGGAGCGGTCGCGGGCGCCGAGCGCCTTGGAGCGATCGGCCTGGTAGCGTCCAGTGCGCCAGCAACTTGTCGGGCAGGCGACCGGGCAGCAGCGACTCTTCCGCGGCGGTGCGGAAGATCACGCGTGCGCCGGGCCGGGCGGTGCGCGTGATCTGCTGCCAGAGGCGGGTGAGATCCTGGTTGGACATCCAGTCCTGGGCGTCGAGGAGGACGTAGCGGTCGAGCGACGCGGCCGGCTGCGCGGCCAGGTATTCGGTCAGCGAGATGAGCTCGACGCGCACCCGCTGGGCGCGATCGCGGACGACCGCGAAGGTGTCGGCCTGCAGATATGGGGGAAGCGGGCCCTCGCCGGCCGGCGCATACGCGCGGTTGAAGGCCTGCCAGGCGAAATAGTTGTCGGCGAGGTCGAAGTCGCAGGCGAGCTTCTCGAGGCGGGCACGCACGACGTCGGCGCCGTCGCTGCACCATCCGACAGGGAGACGTATTGGGCCGGCGGGATGCCGAGGCCGTACAGCGACATGCGGTGGCCGAGCAGCCGGCGCACGAACCGCTTGTCGAACAGCGGCGCCAGCTCGGTGCGGAAGATGTCGCGCTGCTCCTCGCGGCTGCGGGCGGCCAGCATGCGCTTCGGGTCCTTGCCGTACAGGCGCGCGAGCAGGTGTCCGGCGCCGATGAAGCGGCCGAGCAGGCCGAAGCGGTGGAAGCCGCGGGCAAAGCGCGTGATGCGACGACGCCCGAGCAGGTCGGTTCCCTCCCAGTAGGCCAGCGTGGCGTCGTCGAGATGGCCGCGCAGGTGGCGGTCGTAGACTTCGACATTGGCGGGGGTGTCGGCGGCGCCGAAGAAGCGCAGGAACGCCGCGTGGTCGGGCAGGTGTCTGAGCGCGGCGAGCTTGAGCTTGTTGAGGGCGATGTGGGTGGCGTTGAGGTCGACGGCGACGATGCGCTCCGGATCGCCCGCGAGGTAACTCATCACGTTGCAGCCGCCCGAGGCGATGGTGACGATGCGCGACTGCGGGGTGAGCTCCAGGGCCTCCAGGTCGACGCGCGGGTCTTCCCAGATCTGCGGGTAGACGAGGCCGCGGAAGGCGAACGTGAAGGCGCGCTCATGCAGGCCGGCCAGCGAGAAGGCGCTGCTGCGATGCACGGCTTCGCCCAGCAGCTTGGCGCTCGCCCGGGGCGATGCATCGACGAAGGTGTTCATGAGCAGCCTTTCGGGTGGTCGGCAGCCGGAAGCGGTCACGGCTGAAGCAGCAGCCGGACTACAAAGCGGATTCTGATTGCAGGTATGTGACAGCGGCGCCGGAGCCGGCGGGCAGGGCTCAGCGCCAGACCTTTGCGAGATCTCGAAGGCCAGCGCCGTAGCTCTTCTCCCCTTGGGGAGAAGGTCATCCAGGACCGGATCGAGGGGGTGTTCACTTGGGCGAACATAGTCCCGCCTCACCAGCTCGGCCGAGATGACTACGGCCGCGCCAGCAGCGCTGTGCAAGTTTCACGCACGGCGCTCGCGCCCGTAAGTCATAGCCTCGGCGCCTCTGCCATGCCGGAGGCAGTCTCCGACATGACGGGGAGAGGGGCAGTTGAGAATTTTTGCAGAGAATCTTTCAGAGGTACTTGCCGCCGAGTGCCAGGATGGTGCCGAACACGGCGGCGGTGGCGACGGCGAGGCAGGCCAGCGCGCGCAGCATGGGGCGGCCGGTGATGGATGCCTCTTGCGCATCGGCATAGTCGGCGGCCGGCTTCCTGCCGGTGATCATGCCCGTGATCAGGGGGTCTTTCTTGACGAGGCCGTACAGCAGGTTGGCGAGGATGTGGATGGCGACCAGCGGCAGGATCACCCAGTAGAACATCCAGCGGTGCCAGCTGGTGATCTGCTGCTGGCGGTCTTCCGAGATCAGCCGGTAGAGCGGTCCGGCGGTCAGGTCGTTGTGCTCGACGGTGAGCAGGCCGAGCACGGCCTGCGCGGTGGTGACGGCGAGCAGCGCCAGGATCATGTAGGAGCCGACCGGGGTGTGGCCGAGGTAGGGCCGCGAGCGACCGGAGAGGACGCTGAAAAGGTAGGCCGCGGCGGTCCATGGCCAATACAGCCAGGCGGAAAACCGCGAGGTGCTGGAGCCGGCAAAGCCCCACAGCACGCGGAACACGATCAGCACCAGCACGGCGTGGCCGATCCAGCGGTGATAGCTGAGCGTAGGGTCGCCCAGCGCCTCGCTGTACTGCCAGGAGGCCCACGCCGCGGCGATGAGGGCAGCCAGCAGCCAATGGAAAAGGCGCGTGGGAAGATCCCACGCGCGCACTTTTCCAAGAACTCCGGCCACGGCTCGGCTCATCAATTCGGCTTGCGGTATTCCTTGTGACAGCCGCCGCAGTTGGCGGCCACCTTCGGCCACTCGGCCTTGAAGGAGGCCTCATCCTTGATGGCGCCGTGCGCGGCCTTGGCGTCCGCGCCCATCTTGTCGAACTTGGCGAACAGGTCGGCCTTCTTCTCGAAGGCGACGGGCAGCGTGCTCGTCTCGCCGGTCTTGGAGTTGTCGGGGAAGACCGTCTTGGACTTGGTGGCGGCTTCTTCGATGGTCTTGAGTGACGCCTGCACGGTAGGGAGGTCGAAGGGCGCGTCGCCCTTGATCATTCCGCCGGGGTTCTTCATGGCGCCGCCGAACTGCTTCATGGTCGCCTTGCGCGTGGCTATGGCGTCGGCGTTCTGCGCATAGACGGCTGTCGCGCCGATGGCGATGGCTGCCAGCGCGGCAAAAATGCGTATCATGATGGTTCTCCCAATATGCCCGACAAGGTTCCCCGCCGGCCTCCGAAGGATCGGCGGTCGCCGATCCCACGAGCGGCGAAGATCATACGGGGGGCTTGGAGGTGGCAAGGGCGCGGGCGCGCACATTTTATTGATTCTAAATGCGCCGTATTTCTCTTGCCACAGCGGGGGAGTTCAGCCGGCGGCTACCAGGGCCGAGGCTGCTGGACGTCGAGGATCGCGCAGCTGCGGTGGCCGGCTTCGATGCAGGCGAGCGTGCGCGAATAGGTGGTCAGGCGATCGATCAGCCAGGCGCCGAGCACCACGATCAGCAGGACGGCGATCAGGGCGCCGACGTTCTGCTGCATGCGCAGGCGCTCTTCGGCCGGGTCGACGGCATCGGCCTGCGCTGACGGGCGGGCGAAATGGCCGAGCGCCGCAGGAGGCGTGAGTGGCGGGGAGAGCCGCTGCGCGGGGGCGGAAGGGGATGACGCTCATGGCGCTCCGATCGGTTGAATTGACCGGTCGCGATCTTGGCAGAGCACGCGCGTGCTCTCAAGGCCGACATCGGCATAGATGCCGGACCAGTTCAGCAAAACAGCTTGAGGACCGTCAGGCCGGCGCGCGGCCGTGCAGGAGGTTGAGCAGGCTCCTCACCCAGACGGGCTGAGCGATCCTGGCCGGCTCGTCCCTGCGCACGATCACGGGGTGCTTGAGGACAGGCTCGCCTGAACGCCAGGACTGCGTGTCAGTTTTCGGCCTCGACCGCAGACTGGGTTTCGTCAGGCTGGGTTTCGTCGGAGACGGCCATTGCGAACCCTGCGGCCCGCGCGGCACTATTGAGTGTTTCCATTCCCATGGCGCTTCAACTCGCGGCTCCGGCAAGCGTTCCAAGGCTCTCCCTGGAAAGGTCCGCGTTGGAATTTTTTCCGTTCGACGCAGACAGCTGGAGCGTTGCACTACATTGCTAATGACTTATTAGCGCGGCTGATTTGCGGCAGGTCAAGAAAAATCGGGAAACACTTTGTGATCAGACCGCGCCGCTTCGCATCAGCGCAATCATTGCTGCAGTGCGGGATTTATTCGGCCGGCGATCTGGGTCGGGCAAACGGCGCGCCGGCAGATGCTCGGCAGACGGTGCAAACAACCGGAAGTACAGCGTTTGGCCTTGCACTCGTGCAGGGAGGGGTTCAGCATTCCATGATGCGCCCCATGAAGCTCAGGCGCGGGGCGCGCGAGCTTCGCGTCCGTCTGTCCTGAGCTGATCAGGAGGAACACATGGGGCAGAATGGTGGCTCGGCCGCCCGCAGCTCCCGCTGCATCGCACTGGTCGGGCCTTATCTTTCCGGAAAGACCACACTCCTCGAAGCAATTCTCGCCCGCACCGGCGCGGTGACGCGCCAGGGCCAAGTAGCCGACAAGAACAGCGTCGGCGACGCGTCCCCCGAAGCCCGCGATCACGGCATGAGCGTCGAGCTGAACGTGGCCGACGTGACTTTCCTCGGCGACAACTTCACCTTCATCGACTGCCCCGGTTCGATCGAGTTCCAGCATGAAGGCGTGCTGGCGCTGACAGGCTGCGATGCGGCGATCGTCGTGTGCGAGCCCGATCCCAAGCGCGTGCCGGCGTTGCAGCTGATCCTCAAGCAGCTCGAGGACCGCGGCATCCCGCGCTTCCTGTTCCTCAACAAGATCGACTCGTTCGACACGCAGGTGCGCGACATCCTCCCCATCCTGCAGCCGGCCAGCAGCAAGCCGCTGGTGCTGCGGCAGATCCCGATCTGGGAGAACGGCGTCGCCTCCGGCTTCGTCGACCTCGCGCTGGAGCGGGCGTTCGTCTATCGCCCGCAGGCCAACGCCGAAGTCATGGAGATGCCGACCAGCGTCAAAGAGCGCGAGAACCAGGCGCGCTTCCACATGCTGGAGCAACTCGCCGACTATGACGACGAGCTGATGGAGCAGCTGCTGTCGGACGTGCAGCCGACGCGCGACAAGGTGTTCGCCGACCTCGTCAAGGAGATGCAGGATGGCTTGATCGTGCCGGTGCTGCTGGGCTCGGCCGAGAACGGCAACGGCATCCTGCGGCTGCTGAAGGCGCGTGCGCCACGAGGCGCCGTTCGTGGACACGCACGGCGCGGCGTCTCAAGCTGGAGAATGCCAAGTCGGCGGCGCAGGTGCTGAAGACGATGTATTCGTCGCACGGCGGCAAGCTGTCGATCGTGCGCGTGCTGTCCGGCGAGTTCGGCGAGGGCACGGTTCTGCAGGGCGCCCGCTCCGAGGAGCGGGCCGCTTCCGCGTTCTCCATGCTTGGACAGGAGGCCAAGAAGCGCGGCATGGCCAAGGCCGGCGACACGGTGGCGCTGGGCAGGCTGGAGAAGATCCACTCCGGCGAGACGCTGTCGGTCGACAAGGGCGGCGGCACGCAGGTCAAGCCGCCGCAGCCGCCGGACGCCGTGTACGGCATCGCCATCAGCATCAAGGACCGCAAGGACGAGGTGAAGCTGACGGGTGCGCTCGGCAGGCTGATGGAGGAGGACCCGTCACTGCGCCTGGAGCACAACAAGGACACCCATCAGATGGTGCTGTGGGGCCAGGGCGAGATGCATCTGCGCGTGTCGCTGGAACGCCTGAAGCGCAAGTATGGGGTGGATGCCGAGTCGCACCGCCGGCAGGTGCCCTACAAGGAGACCATCAAGAAGGCCGTCGAGGTGCGCGGCCGTCACAAGAAGCAGTCGGGCGGCCACGGCCAGTTCGGCGACGTGGTGCTCGACATCAAGCCGCTGCCGCGCGGCTCGGGCTTCCAGTTCGGGGAGACCATCGCCGGCGGCGTGGTGCCGCGCCAGTTCATCCCCTCGGTGGAGATCGGCGTTGCCGACTATCTGCACAAGGGGCCGCTCGGCGGTTTCCCGGTGGTGGACGTGGCGGTGACGCTGACCGACGGCTCCTACCACTCGGTCGATTCCTCCGACATGGCCTTCCGGCAGGCCGGCCGCATCGGCATGGCCGAGGGCATGCCCAAGTGCAATCCGGTGCTGCTCGAGCCGATCATGGAGGTGGAGATCGCCATCCCCAACGAGGCGACCGCGCGCGTCAACGGCATGATCCCGCAGCGGCGCGGCCAGATCCTGGGCTTCGACGCGCGCGAGGGCTGGCCCGGCTGGGACGTGGTGAAGGCGCACATGCCGGAGTCCGAGATGGCCGACCTGATCGTCGAGCTGCGCTCGGCGACGGCGGGCGTCGGCACCTACACCGCCAAGTTCCACCACCTGGCGGAGCTGACCGGCCGCCTGGCCGACAACGTGCTGGCCGAGCACAAGCAGGCGGCGGAGTAGGGTCTGACCGTCATGCCGGAGGCATGCTTCCAGCATGACCCGGAAGTCGAGGCGCCTGCGCCGAGGCTATCCGTGGACCTCGCACATTAAATCGCTCGAGGTCCCGGCTCTCGATGATTTCGCGCTGTGCGCTCAAATCATCGAGGCCGGGATGACGGGTGGGAGCGATGGTATCAGACCCGGAGGGTCTGACACCTCGGTTAGGGCTCGTAGGTTTCGAAGATGGGTGCGTCGGCCCAGCGGGCCGCCACCTCGCGCTGCTCGGGCGTGCGGATGGTCCACGAGAACAGCGGCAGGCGCACGGGCCGCCTGGCCATCCAGGCCGCGGCTTCGGGCAGCATCTTCACGTCGATGGCGTGGAAGGCGACGCCGTCCGGCGCCGCGCCCAGCAGGGCGTCGACCGCGGCCTGTCTTTCGGGCCCCGCCGGCATCGCTCTCCAGTCCGATGGCAAGCTCTCGACGCCGGTGATCAGCCCACGCGGAATTTTCGGTGCGAGTTTGCCGAGCGTGGCAACGAACGCCGCATCGAACGACATGAGGGCGATGGGACCGGCGTAGGCGCCGGCCTGCTCGGCAACCTTCTCGAGGAAGCCGGCGCGCGGCGGCCCGCCCGCGTTCTTCACCTCGACCAGCAGCGGCACCCTGCCGGCCACCAGGCCCAGGAACTCGGCAAAACTCAGCAGGCGCGTTTTCTGGTCCTTGTAGTGCAGCGTCGCCAGGTTGGCTGGCGAACGCGCCGCCACCGGTCCGGTGGCGTCCATCAGGCGATCGAGCGTCGCATCGTGGAACACGAAGGGCGTGCCGTCGGCGGCCGATTGCAGATCGCACTCGATGCCGTAGTTCTTGGCAATGGCGGCCTGGAAGGCCGGCGCCGTATTCTCTATGATGCCCTTGGCTGCGACATGCAGTCCACGATGCGCCATGGGGCGCAGGAATACTGCCTTGTCGAGCATCGCCATACCTGCCTCGGAGCCAACGCCGGTCATCGCGCGTCTTCTTTCTGCGTGTCCTGCCCCATCCTTAATCGAGCAAAACGATGTCAGCGCGGCGGGCGCTTTGCAAGGGACGCTTCAGGAACTACCCTGTACAGTCCGGCAGGCCTTAGAACCGCCCTTCTCTGCAAGAAATAAGGCACCATGAAGCACCCCATCTTCGCGCGCGAGCGCAGCGTCCAACTCCTCGCCATGGCTGTCATGACGCTGTGGCCGACGTATTCGGCGCTTGCCGCGGGACAGGGCGTCGTGCTTGCCCCGCATCGCGCCGTCTACGAGATGACGCTGGCCGAGGCGCGGGGAGGAGCCGGCGTGACGCAGGTGACCGGCCGCATGGTCTACGAGCTGACCGGCTCGGCCTGCGAGGGCTACACGCAGAACATGCGTTTCGTCACCAGCATGGCCAATCAGAGCGGCTCGACCACCGTGTCGGACCTGCGCTCGTCGAGCTGGGAGGATGCGAGCGCCAAGCGCTTTCGGTTCAGCTCCAGCCAGTTTCGCGACGACAAGCCGACCGAGGCGACTGCCGGCGAGGCAACGCGCGCGCCGACCGGCAACGACGTCAAGGTCGACCTGACCAAGCCGGCCAAGAAGGATTTGTCGCTGCGCATGGGTGTGTATTTCCCGATCCAGCACTCGATCGCGCTGCTCGAGGCGGCGCGTGCCGGCAAGGCGATCTTCCGGGCCAACCTGTTCGATGGGTCCGAGAAGGGCGAGAAGGTCTACGATACGGTCTCTTTCATCGGCCGCGTGCAGCCGGCCGGCGGCAACCGCAAGCTGCCCGTCGTCAAGGACGCCGAGCGCCTCAACCTGATGCCGGCCTGGCCGGTGTCGATCGGCTATTTCGAGCCGGGCTCGGACAGCAAGGACGCGGTGCCCGCCTACGAGCTGATGTTCCTGTTCTTCGAGAACGGCGTCAGCCGCCAGCTGTTCATCGACTACGGCGAGTTTGCCATCCAGGGCGAGATCAAGGAGATCACCTTCCTGGAGCCGTCCCGCGCCTGCGAGCAGCAGCAGGGCGCGCGGTAGGCTGGGGAATCATAACGGAGAAGCACCTACAGCACCGCTGAAAGGCGGTGGTCTCGGCAGTGTGACACGAGGTCAGCAAGAGCCTTGCGGAAGCTCGGAGGAGCTATCATGCCTTACTACTTCGGCGAGGGCGAACCCGGCTGGGACGAGTACATGGAACGCCTGGAGGCGGAGAACCTCGCACACGGGCCGCTCGACCGCTTCACTTACGTGGAGCCGTGGGAGGGCAAGGGGTCCGTCCTCCGGTTCTCGCGCACGCCCCGCACCGCGTCGGAGAGTAAAGCGCCGACCGACGAAAGCCCCGTGCGTCGCCCCAGCATTATGACCCGCCTATTTGGCTCCAAAGCACCACAAGCCTCGAAAGCACCACAAGAGTCGAAGCAGGCCGCCGAGATCGAAATCGGATCGCCGGAGTGGATGGAGAACTTCCAAGCCGAGCAGAAGCGCAAGGCCGAAGAGGCGCTCGAGAGGGTCGCGGTCTGGGCTGCTGCGTTCCGTGCGGCGGGCGTGCGCAAAGTCTTGATGCGCTACGACGGCGGCAACGATGAAGGCTTCACCCATTTCGAGGCGCTCGAGATGGCCGACGGAAGGCGCCTGACCAGGCAGGACCCCACGGCCCGCGACGTCATTCGCGCCGCCATCAAGGCCAAGGGCGACAAGGTGGACACGGATGGCTTCGAGAAATACGGCGACCTCGACATCCTCGACGATGCCGCCGTCGCCTTCCTAGGCCCCGGCTTCGGTACCGGCACTTACGAGATGTTCGGCGCCATCACGATCGATTGCGAGGGCTGCACCATAACCGACGAAAAGGACCCAAACCGGGCCTTCCCCGAGGACGCCAAAGGGGCCTGAGGCCATGGCGCACCCCTACCATCATGCGGTCCGCTCCGCTCGCCTGTTCGGCGGCAAAGCGGAGGATTATCTCGCGATCCACAACTGGTTCGACGAGAGCAAGGCCCATATCGGCGACTTCCGCCATCGCGCGCTGCGCCATCACAGCGAAGGGATCTTCCTCTGCCAGTCGATCTTCGGCACCGTAATCGAGAACTCGGATGGCAAGAGTGTACCGGTGCGCACCATCGGCGAGCAGCACGTGGTCGACGACCTGGGCTGGGTCCCGAGCGTCAAGGACTGGCTGCAGCACTTGCAGCCGCAGCCGTGGATGGGCCGCACACCCTTTCGGCCGCAGGAAAGCGGCGACGACGAGGCGGAGGCCGGCGCCGGCGAGGCCGCTGGCTAACGGCAGCCTACGAAATGAATCGAGCGACCGCGATGATCTCGCAGTTCTTTGAAGTTCAGATCAAGGAAGGACACACGAATCGCTACCTGGACCTCGCGGCTGCTTTGAAGCCCGAGCTGGTAGCCATGGGCGGCTGCCTGTTCATCGATCGGTTCAAGAGCCTGACGCGCCCAAATCTGCTGCTGTCGTATCAGATCTGGCAGGACGAAGGGTCCATGGTTGCGTGGCGGGTGGATGCCCACCATCATCGGGTCCAGGAGATCGGCCGGGAGAAGGTCTTTTCCGACTACCGCATCCGGATTGCCCAGGTGATCCATGAAGCAAGGCCAGGCAAGCCGACATGGCAACCCGAGCGGCGCACGCCATACAATGATCCCGCAAGGCGTCCTCCGACGTACGTGATCGCCACGGAATCAAAGAACGCTCGACTGCCGGTGCAGACCCAATGGCGGAGCGACGCGTTCGAGAGCGTCTATCGCCCAGGGCAATTCGCGCACCTCGTCGATCTGCCGGACTATCAATCCGGCCTGGAATTCGGCGCCCAACTGTTTGCCGATCCGAGCACCGAGTATTTCCGCATTTTCGAGGTCATGCGCGATTACGGAATGTTCGACCGCACCGAGGCGCCGCAGTATTACCCGCCTGTAGTGGAGGCCAAATGCACATCGGGCTGATCGGCGGCATCGGACCGGCCGCGACGGAGTTCTACTACCGGGGCCTGACGGACCGGCACGCCAAGTCGGGTACACGTCTGGACCTGACCATCGCCAACGCCGAGGTGCGCGACCTCACCCAGAACCTCGCCAACAAGGATGCGCGCAAGCAGGCGGAGATTTTCGCGGCGTTGATTGCGAGGCTCAAGGCGGCTGGCGCACAAGCCGCTGCCGTCACCTCGATGGGTGGTCACTTCTGCATCGGCGAGCTGCTGCCGATCTCGCCATTGCCGATGCTCAATGGCATCCCGGAAGTCGACGCGGCCGTCAGGCGGGGGAAGTTCAAGACCATAGGCATCATCGGCACACGCACGGTGATGCAGACGCAACTGTACGGGGCGATCTCGTCGGCGACGGTCGTCGTCCCGGCGGGCGCCGAGCTCGACGAGGTGCACGAGAGCTATGCGGCGATGGCGACAGCAGGCCGCGTCAACGATGCGCAGCGCCGCGTGTTCCTTGCCGCCGGCGAGCGCCTGTGCCGGGAACAGGGCGCCGAGGTGGTGCTGCTGGGCGGAACCGACCTGTTTCTGGCGTTCCAGGGACGGGATGCCGGCTTCCCGGTGCTCGATTGCGCGGATGTGCACGTCGAGGCGATCTATCAGGCATCGCTGCGGACATCGTGAAGCGATGGCGCACGAAGCGCTGCAGCGCCGATCTGTCGGACTCTGCACCGTAGACATACGGCTCGCCCCGCCATAGCTCAGCTGCCGGATGACGCGTAGGACCGCGAGGAGTACACTGCGCGGCGCCACGTCGCGGCCCCTGCGCAGCCCGGAGCCACTGCCCGTGTCCCTTGTCACACAGCCGAAATACGAGTTTGCCAGTCAGCGTGGCTTGGGAATGCTGGTTGACTTGGGGGTGGTGGGCATGGAGTTGTTGGCGCATCTGGCCGGAGCGTTCGCCGTTGCTGCCTTGCTGATCCATGTGGGAACATCGCTGCTGACGGCCTGGCGCTGCCGCCGCTCCGCCGAGCCGCAGCCGGCGCTCGATCTCGAGCAAAGGCCGGCGGTCACCATCATCCGGCCGGTGTGCGGGCTCGACGCCTACGAGGAAGCGACGCTGCGCTCGACCTTCGAGCTCGACTATCCGCAACTGGAAATCCTGCTGTGCTGCGGGTCCGCGCAGGACCCCGTCGTGCCGCTGGTGCAGCGGCTGATCGCGGAGCATCCGCACGTCGAGGCGCGCCTGCTGATCGGCGACGACCGCGTGTCCGAGAACCCCAAGCTCAACAACGTCATCAAGGGCTGGCGGGCGGCCAGCCACGCCTGGATCGTCATCACCGACAGCAATGTGCTGCTGCCGCGCGACTACATCGACCGGCTGTTTGCGGCCTGGACGCCCGGCACCGGGCTCGTCTCGGCGCCGCCGATCGGCGCGCGCCCCGCCAACCTGTGGGCCGAGCTGGAGTGCGCCTTCCTCAACGGCTACCAGGCGCGCTGGCAGTTCACCGCCGACAGCCTCGGCTACGGCTTCGCGCAGGGCAAGACGCTGTTCTGGCGGCGCATCGACCTGGAGCGCGCCGGCGGCATCCATGCGCTGGGTGCGGAGCTTGCCGAGGATGCGGCCTCGACCAAGATCGTGCGCGAGCAGGGCCTGCGCGTGCGCCTGGTCGATGGCGCGTTCCCGCAGCCGCTCGGCTTGCGCGCGCTGCCGAGCGTCTGGTCGCGCCAGCTGCGCTGGGCGCGGCTGCGGCGGGCGACCTTCCCGCTCGTGTATTCGCTGGAGATTTTCTCCGGCCTGTTCGCGCCGCTGGCCTGTTGTGTCCTGGCCGCCTGGTGGCTGGAGCTGCCCGAGGTGCTGACCGGCCTGCTGTTCGTCGCCATCTGGCTCGGCTCCGAATACGGCCTGACCGCCACGGCCGGCTGGCCGCTGTCGTGGCGCGCGCCACTGCTGTGGCTGCTGCGCGACCTGCTGCTGCCGGTGCTGTGGCTGCAGTCCTGGCTCGGCAACGGACTGAGCTGGCGCGGCAACGACATGTCGGTCGCCGGCCAGGGGTCGAGCACGCTGTCCGAGTGGCTGCGCCGCGCCTAGGTGTTTAGGACCGGCGCCCCTGGAGGTGCTGGCCGCGTGCGGGTCCCGGACACGCGCTGAAGCGCGTTCCGGGATGACGGGTGTTATTGCGGGCCGGTGCGGATGGGCGCGGGCAGGGTGGCGGGGAGCTTGCCCAGCATGTGGGCGGCGGCCTGCAGACGCTGCCGCTCAAGGGTGATTACCTGCTCGGCTTCGAAGTGCAGGGGAAGCCGGCGGTCAGACGGGAGGACAGGCCGTCGGCCAACTACCGGGCCGTTTCGGGCCGGTACCTCGAGACGCTCGGCATTCCGCTGATGCGCGGCCGCATCTTCACCGATCGCGACAAGGACGGCGCGCCGCTCGTCGCCATCGTCGACGAGGCGTTCGCGCGGCGATACTTCCCGGGCGAAGATCCGATCGGCCGCGGCATCGACATCGGTAACGGCAGCGACGGCTTCGCCGAGATCGTGGGCGTGGTCGGCAGCGTTCGCTACGATGGCCTCGTCACCACGCCGAAGCCGGTGATGTACGCGCCGCTCGCGCAGGACGGCTTCGGCTCGATGTGGGTGGTGGCGCGGACGACAGGAGAGCCGGCGGACCTGATGGCGGAAGCGCGTCAGACGGTGCGGTCGCTGGATTCGGCGCTGCCCGCCTACTCGATGAATACGCTCGAAGACGTCATCAGCGAATCGATCGCGCCGCGCCGCTTCCCGATGCTGTTGCTCGGACTGTTCGCCGCGATCGCGCTGGGGCTCGCGGCGGTCGGACTGTATGGCGTGGTGGCTACGGCGTCAGCCTGCGCACCCAGGAAATCGGCATCCGCATGGCCATCGGCGCCGGCCGCGGCGACGTGCTGCGGATGATCGTCGCCGGCGGCATGCGCGTAGCGCTCATCGGCGTCGCCGCCGGCATCGCCGGCGCGCTGGCGCTGTCGCGGCTGATGAAGACGATGTTGTTCGGCGTGACCGGAGTCGATCCGGCGAGCTACGCCGTGACGGCGCTGATGCTGCTGACCGTGGCGGCGCTCGCCTGCTACATCCCAGCGCGGCGCGCGATGCGGCTGGATCCGCTGAGCGCGCTGCGCCAAGATGACCCTCACCCGCCCTCTCCCCTCAGGGGCGAGGGATGCGCGCGGCTCCCTCGCCCCGCTTGCGGGGAGAGGGCTGGGAGACGGCTACGGGTCTTGCGCGGCGTCGAGCGCCTTGATGATGTCTTCGACGCCCATCATCGGCAGTTTCGCCGCGCCGGTGTCGTCGGGGCGGATCGCGTAGTAGTCGGTGCCGGCCTTGTAGAGGACGATCTTCTCCGACTTCTTGCCCTGATCGAACGTCGTCGCGATGGTCATCAGCTCGGCGGAGCCTGCGGGGAGCCTCTCGACGAACGTGTCGGCGCGCAGTGAGGCGACCTTCGACCGCGATGTCGTTGATCTTCGCCTCTTCGACCGGCTTCGCGCGCCTGCGGCGCGGTTTGCGTCCACTTTTCGACCGGCTCGGGCGGCTGGCGCCGGCGCCGCTTTGCCCGCGTCTTTCGCGGCGTCCTTCGCCGCTGCTGCGCTGCCGCGGGCGCCGGTGTTTCCTTCTTCTTCTCGAACGTCACCGTCGCGCCGCCGCGCGTGACTTCCATCTTCGTGCCGGTGAACTCGCGGAAGTCGAAGATGTCCTTCAGGCGATAGTCCGCCGGGCTCTTCTTCAGATCGTCGGCCAGCGTCTTGTCGACGGTGAAGACGATCGGACGCGACACGTCTTTCGCATACACGCCTTCACCCGTCGGCTCGCTGCTGCCCGGCGGCATGCCAGGCGCCGCGGGCGTCGCACCCGCGCCGGAAGTGGGCGAGGGCGTGCCGACCATCAGGCCCGTGCGTCCGCTCGGCGAGATCAGCGTGACGATCGCCGTCGGCTTCACCAGGCCGTACTTGTGGAGATCCGCCGGCGTGGCTTCCTGCGCGGCGAGGCTCTTCATCTGACCACTTCCGATCCGGCCGATCAGACCTTCGATCGCCGTCGAATCGGTGCGCGCGCGATACGGATGCGTCAGCGTCCAGGTGTCGCCCTGCTTCGTGAACGTCATCGACATCGGCCCGGACGCGACCTCGACGGCGCTCACCTTGATCGCGCTCGAACTTCAGGATGCTCTTGTCGCGCATCTGGAACGTCGAGCGATCGAGCGAGCTTTCGAGATACGCGGGAATCAGCAGGACTTTCGAGTCGTTGGCGAGCTTCGCGTACAGGTCGCCGCCCGTCGGCGTCTTGCCGCCGACGAACAGGCGCCGGTAGTCCTTGTCGCCCGCGGTCTTGAACGCCACTTCCACTTTGGGTTCGGCGAGCCCGTATTTCGCGAGGTCCTTGGCGTTCTCTTCGACGACGCGCGTGGATTCGAGCGTGGCGAGATTGCTGGTGACGCTCGTGACTTCCGTTTCGTCGACGGCTGACTGGATCGGCTCGACAATCTGCCACGTCCGCGCCGCCACCGCATCGCTTCGCCGCGCGCCGCGCCGAGCCTTCTTCAGCGTCGTCCGATCGCCAGACGACGACGTCAGGCGCAGCTCTTCGATCTTCGCGGCTTCGAGTCCGTCGCCGAAGACCTTCTTGCGTGATTCGCTGCCGCTGCCGCCGCCGCCGTCCGCCGTCGCGGACGTCGGCTCGCGCTTCATCTCGACGAAGTAGACGTACGCGCCGAGTCCGAGTCCGAGGACCAGGAGGAACAGCAGATTGCGTCCGCGCTGCATGTTAGCGTCGCCTCCACCACGTGTAGACGCCCGTCGCCACGACCACACCGGGCAGGAAGATGACCGAGAAGAGCATCACCCACCAGAGCTGCTCCTGCGTCAACGTGACGCGCCGATCGTCGGGCTGCTTCGGACGGATCGAGATCAGGCTGTCCTGCTGCGCGAGCCAGTTCACCGTGTTGAGGAACAGGTTCTCGTTGCCCTGCACCGCGAGATTGCCGTTGGCGGGGAAGTCGGAGTCGCCGTACACGACCACGCGCGTCTGCTTCCGTTCGGGCGTGCCGCCGTTCGTGCCGGGCGCCGGCGCGGGCGGCTGATCGGGCGCGTCGGTGGCAATCACCGCCGCGAGCGAAATCGGTCCCTGCTTGTCGCCGCCCGCTTCGTCGAAGCCGACCGGACGCCGTTCGGCCAGCGCCTTCACGTCGCTCTCCGCCCAGCTCGCCTTGCTCGTCTCGACGATCGTCTGCGCGGTCCGTCCCGATGGCGCGGCCGCCGACGGCGTGACCGAGCGGACCAGCGGGAAGCCCGTCATGATGCTGTTGAAGCGCTCGGTGATCGGGTGCGCCGGATAGTCGATGGCGATCGGCATGCCCGGGCCGCGTCCCACGATCTGGCCGATGCCGCTGCGATCGATCACCACGTTGTCGCCGACGTCGATGCCCCATTCCTTGATCAGCGCGATCAGGTTGGTGAGCGGCGGCGCGTCGACGACGTCCGGCGGATCCAGCATGAACAGGACCTTGCCGCCCTTGTTCAGATACGCCCGCAGCGCGTCGATCTCGGGCGCGAGATAGTCGCTCTGCGGCCCCGCGACGATGACCACGGCCGCGTCGTCCGGCACCGTCGGATTCTGCACGAGCACGAGTTTGGCGATGGAGAAGTTCTCCTTGCCGAGCGCGTCGTTGATGATGCTGTAGCCGCGCTGCTCGTCGGCGCTCGCGGTGTCGTGTTCGCCGTGGCCCTGGACGAAGTAGATCTTCTTCTGCGAGTCGGACGTGACCTTGATGATCGCGTTGGTCAGCTCCTGCTCGCCCTGACCCTGGACGCGCTCGATGCGGCCCTTGTGCTCGATCGCGATGGTGCCGTAGGCCGGAATCTCGTACTTCCGCGCGACCAGCGGCTCCTTGTCGGGATCGATGAAGTCGGTCTTCACCTGCGACGACGCGGCGGCGTAGTCCTGCAGGCGATCGCGGAACGGCGCCATGGCCTCGGTGCGCTCGAACGCGATCATCGTGAGCGGCTCTTTCAGGCCCTTGAGGAGCTTCGTGGTCTGCTCGGACAGCGTGAACTGCTGGTTGGACGTGAGGTCCCACCGCTTGAACTGCCGGCCCGCGATGTAGTTGATGCCGATCAGGATCGCCAGCACGACGATCACGCTGACGACCGAGAACGTGCCGTAGCGCGACGATCGCCGCGAGAAGAACACGACGAACTCGCGCCACTGGCCGATCACGTAGATCAGCACGCAGACCAGGCCCGCGGCCGCGAGGTTCCACCACAGCGACATTTCTTCTGGCCGCAGGAAGCGCAGCGCGAAGGCTCCGAAGACCAGCGCGACGCCGACCCAGCCAATCAGATTGGTGATTTTCGACAACATGTCAGTCTCGAATGCGCCTCGCCGCTATCCGCGCCACCGCTCGCTGTCGACCGACTTGGCCGTCAGGAACAGACCGAACGTGATCACGCTCAGGTAATAGACGATGTGCTTCGTGTCGAGCACGCCCTTCGAGAAATCCTCGAAGTGCTCGAACACGCAGAGCGCCCCGACGATCGCCTGTCCGACCGGACCGACGAACTCGCGCAGCCAGCCGACCAGCAGCAGCATCAGCAGCGTGCAGAACGTCAGCACGCCGGCGACGATCTGGTTCTTCGTCAGACTCGAAATGAACAGGCCGAACGCGATGAACGATCCGCCCATCAGCAGCAGGCCGACGTACGACGTCACCACGGGCTTCCAGTCGGGATCGCCGTACCAGAACAGCAGCACCACCGACGGCACCGTGATGAGCAGCATCGCCGCGTAGAGCGCCAGCGCGCCGAGGAACTTGCCCAGGATGATCTGCACAGTCGGTGATCGGCGACGTCAGCAGCAGCTCGATCGTGCCCGACCGCTTCTCCTCCGAATACGTCCTCATCGTCACCATCGGCAGCACGAAGAGCACGACGACGCTGATCTGGAGGATCAGCGGGCGGAGCAGCATGTCGTTGATGTTGACCGGCCCCTGGCCCATGCCGCCCGGCCCCATGCGCATGCTGGCGCCGATGAAGTAGCGCAGGAACGCGTAGAACATCCAGCCGAACACGAGCGCGAACAGGCCGATCACGGCGTAGGCGATCGGTGACGCGAAATAGGAGCGGAGTTCGCGCTCCGCGATGGCGAGCACGTTGCGCATGATTAGCCGTTCTCCTTGGAGGCGCCGCCGCCGTTGCGTGTCCGCGCCCGGTGCGGCGGAGTCGAGCGGCGGAGGGGGGGAGACGCGGGACGCGGGAGGGAGCCGGAGCGCTTCTCCTCGACGTCCCTCGTACTCGGAGAGAGAGAGAGAGCGCTGAGGACAGCGGCGAAGCTTCGTGATGTTGACGGCTGGCCCTGCCGCGGCGCATGCGCAGTGGCGCGTGAAGTAGCGCAGGAACGCGTAGACATCAGCCGAACAGAGCGCGAACAGGCCGACACGGCGTAGGCGATCGGAGACGCGAGTAGGGCGGAGCTCGCGCTCCGCGATGGCGAGCGCGTTCGCATGATTAGCCGTTCTCCTTGGAGCGCCGCCGCCGTTGGCGCCGCGTCCCGGCCAGCGGCGGAGTCGAGCGCCGCCGCGTCCGGCGGCGGGCGCGCCGGTGCCTTCCTGGGTGGTGAGCTGAAGGAAGATCTCCTCGAGGCTCATGCGAAGCGGCCGCAGTTCGAGCAGGCCCCAGCCCTGCGACGACGATCGCCTTGGCGAGATCGCGGCGGATGTCGCGGTCGCGCTGGCACTCGATCTCGAAGCCGGTGATCGTCGCCTGCTGATCGGCGACGCGCACGGCGGTGACGCCCGGCACGCCATCCAGCGCCGCGCCGACGTCGGCGTTGCTGGCGGCGTCGACCTGGACGTAGAGGCTCTGCGCGCCTGCGAGGCGGCTGGTCAGGTTGTCGGGCGTGTCGATCGGCGACGACCTTGCCCTTGTTGATGATCACGACCCGCTGGCAGACCTGCGCGACCTCGGGCAGGATGTGCGTGCTGAGCACGATCGTGTGGTCGCCCGCGAGGCTCTTGATCAGGTCGCGGGTCTCCATGATCTGCTTCGGGTCGAGGCCGGCGGTCGGCTCGTCGAGGATCAGCACGTCCGGGTTGTGGAGGATCGCCTGGGCCAGGCCGACGCGCTGGCGGTAGCCCTTCGAGAGCTTGCCGCAGTGGCGGCTGGCCACGTCGGCGACGCGCGTCTTCTCCATCGACGTGTCGACCTGGGCGCGCTGCGCCTTGGCGGCGACGCCCTTGATGCGCGCGACGAACATCAGGTATTCGCGCACGGTCATCTCGGGGTAGAGCGGCGGCGTCTCGGGCAGGTAGCCGGTGCGCTTCTTGGCTTCGAGCGGCTGATCGAAGACGTCGAAGCCGCCGACGAGCGCCTTGCCGGTGGTGGCCGGCATGTAGCCCGTCAGGATGCGCATGGTCGTGGTCTTGCCGGCGCCGTTCGGGCCGAGAAAGCCCAGGATTTCACCTTTTTCCACGCGAAACGAGACGCCATCGACCGCGGTGAAACGGCCGTAGCGCTTGGTGAGGTTCTGCACCTCAATCACGGGTTGCACTCCTGTCGCCCGCACCGGGCGCCGCGGTGCGCGGGCATTCGAGATGGCGTTGGGAAGCCGGATGGTCATTCCGCGGATCGGAGAGGACCTGGACTCTACTGTGCCCCAGCCTCCGGACGTTCACGAGGCAGGGGCCCACGGATACTAATAGGACGCAAAAAACGCTGTCAATGGCTGGTCGAATCTGATAACATATGAGCGTCTGCTCATATATTCAGATGAGCCGCTATGATCAAGCCTCCCGCGCCTCCTGATACGACGCCGGACGCCCGGGCGCTTCGGCGCGTCCGGACACCCTCGCTACGGGTCAGGCCGACGCGCGGATCTCTGCGACGTGCGTCACACGTCGGCCGAGGTCGTCGAGCCCATCCGCCGGACGCTGGTGAGCGAGCGCGCCGCCGAGGCGCTGGCCGCGACCTTCTCCGTGCTCGGCGATCCGACCCGCGTCCGCCTGCTGGATGCGCTGGCCCAGCAGGAAATGTGCGTCTGCGAGCTGGCCGAGCTCGTCGATTCGAGCGAGTCCGCCGTCTCGCATCAACTGCGCCTGCTCCGCAGCCTGCGGCTGGTGCGGTCGCGCCGCAGCGGCCGCCTCGTGTTCTACCGGCTGGACGACGAGCATATCCGCCGGCTGCTCGATCAGGGGCGGCGTCATATCGAGGAAGAGACGGGCGTGCAGGCCGATGGCCGCGCGGCGCCGCGGCGACGCCGGCGGAGGTCGCGTGATGATGCGCGCCGCCTCCGCGTCGTCCTCCTCGCCGGCCTCGGCGTGGGGCGCAGCCTGCACGTCGTGCGCCGAACACGCCGAGTCGACGTTCCGCATCGAAGGCCTCTGCTGTCACGAGGAAGCGGCGACGCTCGAAAAGCACCTCGCGCGCCTGCGCGGCGTCGAGCGCCTCACGCACCGACGTCGTCGGCCAGCGGATGCGCGTGGCCTACGACGCCGCGGTCACCACGACCGGGGCGATCGCCGAAGCGGTCGCCGAAGTCGGCATGCGCGCCTGGGTCGATCGCGACGGCCACGCCGCCGCGGCGGCTGCAGCCGCGCGTGATGGATCGGCGCGGCGGGAGGCTGCGCTGCTCGGCATCGCCGCCGCGGCGCTGGTGCTCGGCTTCCTGCTCGAGTTCGCGGCCGTGCCCGAGGGCTGGACGATCGCCTGCATGGCGCTCGCGGTCGTCGCCGGCGGCTTGACCACCGTCCGCCGCGCCGTGCTGTCGGTGAAACATCGCACGCTCGACATGTACGTGCTGATGGTCGTCGCCGTCATCGGCGCCGCCCTGATCGGCGAATGGTTCGAAGCGGCCACCGTGGTCGTGCTCTTCAGCCTCGCGCAGGCGCTCGAACGCCGCAGCATGGATCGCGCCCGCCGCGCGATCAGCACGCTGCTCAACGTCGACGCCACCGAAATCACGATCGTCGCGGCGCGGCGGCGACGCCTGCTGCACGGCGGGGCGCACAACCACGCATCCCGCTCGACGACGCGCGCGTCGGCGACACCCTGATCGTCGCGCCAGGCGAACGCATCGCGCTCGACGGACAGGTGGTGTCGGGCACGAGCGACGTCAATCAGGCGCCGGTGACGGGTGAATCGCTTCCGGTGACGAAAGAGCCGGGCGATCGCGTGTTCGCCGGCACGATCAACGGTCACGGCGCGCTCGACGTGCAGGTGACGGCGGTCGGCGACGACACGACGCTGGCCCGCATCATTCACCTCGTGGAACGCGCGCAGGCGCAGCGCGCGCCGTCGCAGGCGTGGGTCGATCGCTTCGCGCATCGCTACACGCCGATCGTGCTGATGCTCGCGTCACTGGTGGCGATCGTGCCGCCGCTCGCGTTGAGCGAGCCGTTCGCGCCGTGGATCTATCGCGCGCTCGTGCTGCTGGTGATCGCGTGTCCGTGCGCGCTGGTCATCTCGACGCCCGTCTCGATCGTCTCCGCGCTCGCCGCGGCGGCGCGGCGCGGCGTGTTGATCAAAGGCGGCGATGTTCCTCGAAAAGCTCGCCACGGTGAAAGCGGTCGCGCTCGACAAGACCGGCACGCTGACGCGCGGCGCGCTGTCGGTCGCCGATGTGAGCGCCGCCGATGGTGTCGACGCCGGCGGAAGTCGTGGCTGCCGCCGCGGCGCTGGGCGCGCGCTCGGAGCATCCGCTCGCGCGCGCGATCGCGGGCTATGCGGCGACGCATCACATCGCGCCGGGCGCGGTCGACGCGCTGCGCGCGCTGCCGGGCCAGGGCGCCGAAGGCCGCGTCGGTGGCGAGGACGTGGTGATCGGCAGCCGCCGCCTGTTCGAGGAACGCGGCATCACGAGGGAGACCCCTCACCCCGACCGGGGTGGCGTCCCTCTCCCCGCAAGCGGGGCGAGGGAGATGCATTCTGACTCCCTCGCCCCTGAAGGGGAGAGGGCGGGGGTGAGGGGTCGACACTTCGACGATCGCCTCGCGGCGATGGCCGCGCAGGGCATGACGCTCGTGATGGTCGCGCGCGGCGGACGGACCATCGGCGCGATCGGCCTGCGCGACGAATTGCGCGCGCACAGCCGCGAGGCGGTGGAGATGCTGCGCGCGGAGGGGATCGATCACATCGTGCTGCTGACGGGCGATCACGCGCAGACGGCGCACGCGATCGGCGGCGCCGGCCGCGTCGATGCGATCGAGGCGGAGTTGCTTCCGGCCGACAAGGTGAGCGCGATTCAGCGCCTTCGCGAGCGTTACGGCTCGGTGCTGATGGTCGGCGACGGCATCAACGACGCGCCCGCGCTCGCGGCTGCCGATGTCGGCGTGGCGATGGGCGTGGCGGGCACGCACGCCGCGATCGAGACGGCCGATGTGGCGTTGATGGCGGACGATCTGCGGTCGCTCTCCTACGTCGTGCGCCTGGGCCGCGCCGCGCTGCGCACCGTGCAGGTGAACGTCGCCATCGCCCTCGGCCTCAAGCTCGCGTTCATGACCCTCGCCGTCGCCGGCATCGCCACCCTCTGGATGGCCGTCGTCGCCGACATGGGCGCATCACTCATCGTCGTCGCCAATGGCCTCGCCTCCTGCGCCGGGCGGAAGGGGAAGCGGTTCCCTTATGCCTTGCGATTGCTGAAGAAGTGGCGATCGACGTATTCGTCGAGCTCCGACTGCGCCTCGGCGTCGAGCGCCATGAACTGCAGGCCCATGCCGGTGCGTTGATCGCTCCATGCGACCGACGCTTCCGCGTCGATTTCCTTTTTCGACCCTGGCAACCGAAAACGCAGTCGCATCTTCGTGCCGCTGGCCAGCGGGTTCATGGTGCGCAGCGCCATGCCGCCCTTGCTGATGTTGGCGCAGGTCGCCGACGCGATGGTGTGCTCGTAGCGATAGGAGATGCTGACCGACAGCGCGACGCGCGGGCTGCTGCGGCGGTTGAAGCTGTCGGGAAGAGGTGCGGCGCGATCGCCGGCAGGATGTGAGGCGGCGCGCTGTATTCGTTGATGAAGCCCGCCACGCCCAATGTCATCAGCTCGCGGACTTCCTCGGCGTTGGCGATCGTTCCGCTGAACACCAGAATCGGGAAAATGCCGCCGTATTGCCGGATGGCGCGGACCAGGTCGACGCCCCGCGATTGAGGCAGGCGAAGGTCCATCACCAGCAGGTCGACGGAAGTCCCCGCTTCGCGGACGCAGGTCAGCAACTCGCCGGCCGACGAGAGCAGCACCGGCTGATGGCCAGCGTCCGTCAGGACGGCGCCGAAGCGCTCCTGACCAAAGCTGTGTCGTCTGCGATAAGGACTGTCTTGGCGACCACGGGTAGAGGACCGGGGAACCACCGGGAACGGTCTTCATTCTGACACATCTGTGGCGATTTCACCGGGGGGTTCCCATGCATCTGGCGTTCCACCGGCGCGTTGCCGGGGCGGCGGGCTTCTCGCTATAATCCAAAATCGCTTGCGAAATCGAGCGGTCCGCGTTGGAGGACGCACGTTCGACGCGAGTGGCGGCGCAAAGACGTAAGCAGCGGCGCAAAACCGTGTGATGGAGCGTGCGTATGGCGACGACCTGCCCGAGCTGCGAGGCCCCCGACCTCGAAGTCGACGAATACGAGTTGGAAGAGGGCGAAATCATTACCTGCCCGGAGTGCGGCACCAGTCTTGAAGTCACTGGCCTCTCACCCGTCGAATTCGACGTCGTCTCGGAAGACGATGACGATGACAGACGATGATGAGGAAGAAGATGAAGACGACGAGGACGAGGAAGACGGCCTCGGCGAGCTGGATGACGACGACGCCGGGGAGAAAGAGGACTGGAACGAGTGACACAACCTGCCGCCGCTGAGCACGACCTCCGGTCAAATCTACCGAGGGCGAGCCCGCGCGGCCGAAGTGACGGAGTCTGCCGGCGCGCGCGAAGAAGCGCTGCGGACGCTGGTGTCGACGTTCGATTCGGCCATCGTGGCGTTCAGCGGCGGAGTGGACAGCGCCTATCTGGCGTGGGTCACCCACCAGGTGCTGGGCGAGAAGGCGCTGGCCGTGACGGCCGACAGCGCCAGCTATCCGGAGCGTCATCGCGCGCTGGCGAACACGCGTGGCGGGGCAGTTCGCGCTGCCGCACCTCGTCATCCAGACGGGCGAGTTGGAGCGGCCCGAGTACCGCGCGAATCCGGTCAATCGCTGCTACTACTGCAAGCACGAGCTCTACACCATCTCACCACCCTCGCGCGCGATCGCGGGTCGCGGTCGTGTTCGATGGCAACAACGCGGACAATCGCGGGACTCCGCCCGGGGCGTCAGGCGGCGAAGGAATTCGGCGTGCGCAGTCCGCTCGACGAAGTGGGGCTGACCAAGGCTGAAATTCGCGCGCTGTCCCGCCGCGCCGGCATGTCGACGTGGGACGAGCCCGCGTCCGCGTGCCTGTCGTCGCGGATTCCGTATCACAACGAAGTCACGGACGAGAAGCTGCGCCAGATCGAGCAGGCGGAGGAGATCCTTCATACGCTCGGCTTCCGCGTATGCCGCGTCCGTCACCACGACAAAGTCGCGCGGATAGAGATCGGCGCGAGCGAAATGGCGCGCGCGCTCGAGCCCGACGTGCGCGACACGATCGTGCGTGGGTTCAAGGAGATCGGCTATCAGTTCGTCACGCTCGATCTCCAGGGCTCCGGCTCGGCAGCCTGAACGA